>CAJARJ010000022.1 GCA_903944345.1 Candidatus Omnitrophota bacterium | reverse complement strand
CTCCGCCCCGCCTCAAGGATGCTCCCTAATCGGTCGCATCCAGCGGGGCTCCTTTCGAGTCCTGCCTCTCAATATAAATTCTTAAAATGGTCGGTGCAGGACTCGAACCTGCGGCCCCTTGAATGTAAATCAAGAGCTCTAACCAACTGAGCTAACCGACCAAAAAATTTATCCCGCCAGCTGCCCCAGAAGCTGCAACGTAAAAACCATCACAAACACCGCAACAGATTCAACAATGCCTAGCGCAGCCAGATAATTGGAAAAACCTTTCTCGCTCTCCCCTAAAGCATCGGCTGCTGCTGCGCCAATCTTACCCTGCATATAGGCACTAACACCAATAGCCGCTCCGGCAAATACCCCTACACTCCACAACATAACACCCTTGTTAACCAGCGGAAGCATGGCGCCCATCAAAATCATGCCATAAAAGGTTTGCGAAATCGGAGCGCCAATACAGGCCAGCAGCTGCACCATCGGAGCCGGCTTGTTTCTTAGGAAGCCTTTCTTCCAGGCCCCAACTGCTGCCATCCCGGCCGCACCGATACCCATCGCCGAACCAACAGCGGCAAGACCAAGCACCGCTACCGGACCTAAATCCTTGAACTGAACCAGCGTATTTGCATCCATCCTGACTCCTCCTCTGTCGTTACGGCCTGCCCAATATAGCGGCAGCCAGCGCCGCCGTCAAATGTTAATCGTCTGCTCTTTTCGCAACGGGTCAAACTTGACCCCTGTCCATTCTATGCCCTGATGCACCGAGAACTCTAAAATATTCAGACGCAGTCCATGCACCAGAACCGCCATCATGCTCAAGGTGATATTAAGCGCATGCCCCAGCACCAAAATGAGGGCGGTGCCCAAGCCGACAAAAATATTACCAAACCCCAGCGACGTCACCGCCGCATTAAATGATTCCGCCAGGGCCAGCCCCGCCGCCCCGACGGCAAAAAGACGGATATAAGAAATCAGGTCAATCAAAACCCCCATGATCCCCAGCAACAAGTCTCCCGTGCCCATCCCGATCGCCTTGAGCAGATTGCGATCAGGTTGATTAAAAAGAATAACCAAAGCCACCCCGCTCCAAAGCAAAGGCATCATAAATGCGGGCACCGCATAATTCAAAATAATCTTACAGCTTAAAAAATACGCACACCATAAAAGCGCAATCCAGCCAGCCTCCCCGATCACCGAAAGAGACGGCCATTTCCTGATCCCGCGCCAGACATGCGCTATCGTCAGATGCACAACTCCGATCATAAAACACAAATGCTGAACATTCCTAGTTTCGGTCAGCCAGGGTACCGCCGGCTTGACCCATCCGGAAAACAAAGAAGAACCGAAAACTGTTCCAGTAGCCAGCCCCCAAAGAATGGCACAGGCACTTAGAAGATACATGAGCCGAAACGGAGCCGGGTCAACATCGCGGGCAGCTTTGCGGCGCAGGAAAAAGGTTCCGACCAGGAAAATGGCCCCATAGCCGGCATCTCCTATAAGTATCCCGAAGAAAAGCGAAAAGAAAACCAGAAAACACAAGCTGACATCCGCCTCGCGATACCCCGGGATAATCGTCATAAAATCAAACAACGGCTGAATAACGCGCACCCATTCCGGGTTACGCAACAATGTCGGGATCCGGTCGTCTGCTGCGGGGTCTTCCGAAAGAATGCCCCAGCCCTCGCTTTGCGCCCTGGCTTGCAGTTGCGATACTTTCTCCTCCGGACAGAATCCTTTAAGCACCGACAGCGGCCCGGCTCCCAGCATCCCTTCCGCAGCCTCCTCCAAACGCAAAGCCTGCGTCCATTCAGTCATGGCCCGTATCAAAACCGGCTTGTCCGAACGATGCCGTGAGAGCGACTGCTGCAAAGCCACCAGCTCCCGCTGATCAGCTTCCTGTGCAGCTTGCAGCAACGAAAGCCGCTCCTTGGGTAAATCCGGCACCATTCCTGGCAGCTCCAGAGGTGTCCGTGTAATAACAATCGCACGGATCCGCCCGGACGAGGAGTCAATCACTTTAACAATCGCCTCGGACGGCAGCTTGCCAATATCCGTGCCGGAACTTTCATACAGACCAACATATAATCCCTGTTCCCGAAGGAAAGAAATATCTGCCGGGTCAAAATCCCCCCAGGCCGCCCAACGGGCAATAACCGCGGCCCTTGTCTGAAGCCGCTCCTGCACCTGATCAATAGATCCTGCCAACTGAAGCACCCGATTAACCACACTTAACGCGTCTTCCCCCCTGGCAGCAGAAACCTCCCCAGCATTGCTCTGCTCCAGAAGGGCAAAAACTTTCTCAAGCTCGATCAAATGTTCGCGAACGAGTGCTGAACGCCCCCCTCTTGGCTCATTGAGAGGCTCGACATGCACAACCCCAAGCCCGCGCAAGATATCCAAAGCCGGATAAATCTCTTTCGCCCGGACAAGCAGATGCACTTTTTTCATGCGTACAATCATCGCCCCTCCGCCAGAGAAAGCTTGCTCTTTGCCACCTTGCTGATTCCTACAGAATTCGCCTGCTGATCACCCAGATAAATACGGATAATCCGAATATTCTCCTGACATTCCGGGATCTTGACTTTCTCGAAAAGATTAACCCGCTGGGAGGTTGTGCGCAACTCCCGCTCCAGACGGCGCACCTGCTCTGCCAGCACCACCCGTTCACACTCGACTTTCATAAAAGCACGCAAATTCTCAACAGCCCGGTCAACCCAGACCGGCATCGCATAATAATCATAATCCGCATCAGCAAACTCGACATCCAGCAAAACAGGAATAACAGTGCCGGCAATGTTCTGCTGATCCGTCACAATCCTGCGAGGCAGAATATAAGAACGCAGATCAATATTCCTTTCCCCAAGCAGCCCGTCCCAACGGGCAATATCATCGGCCAACGCCCGTGAACGCAACTGGGCATCGGCCAGCGCCAGCTTGATATCACGCACCTTCAGTTGCAACTGCTGTTTCTTCAGCTGCAGAGTAGGCAAATAACGGGAGAACTGCGCCAAGGCATCTCTCTGCTTCTTTGACTCACCTTTAGTCAGCTTGATCTTGCTCATTTCCGGGGCCAGTATTTTTCGATCAGTGCAAGTTTCATGCCAACCTCTTGCGGCGTAAAACAGTCCTCCAGAATCTGCCAACCCAGATCCAGCGCCTGTTCAAGAGGAATATTAACCGACAAATCCATCAACTCGTTCTCGAAACGTTCGCCATATTTGAGCAGCTTCTTGTCCCAGGCACTCATCTGAAAACCCATGGAAAGCTTTTCCAGCGTCTCGCGATAGTCTGCAAACAGCTGGATCATCCGGTCCATGATCGCACGATGATCTTCCCGTGTATTGCCATTGACCTGCTGCTTCAGACGGGAAAGTGACCCGAAAGGTTCGATACGCCCGCCCTTCAAATAAAACTGACCTTCCGTAATATATCCGGTATTGTCCGGAACCGGATGCGTCACATCATCTCCGGGCATGGTCGTCACCGCCAGAATCGTGATCGAACCCGCCCCTTTGAAATCCACCGCTTTTTCATAACGCGCGGCCAGCTGGCTGTAAAGATCCCCCGGATAGCCGCGATTAGAGGGAATCTGCTCCATCGTAATGGCGATCTCCTTGAGCGAATCGGCAAAATTGGTCATGTCCGTCAGAAGCACAAGCACCCGCTTGTCCTTGAGCGCAAACTGCTCGGCTGCGGCCAGGGCCATATCCGGAACCAGCAGGCATTCAACCGTCGGATCGGAAGCCGTGTGCACAAACAGGACCGAACGCGGCAGAGCACCGGCTTTCTCCAAAGTATCGCGGAAGAAAAGATAATCATCGAACTTCAGTCCCATCCCCCCGAGAATAATCACATCCACATCCGCCTGCATTGCGATGCGCGCCAGCAACTGATTATACGGCTCTCCAGCGACAGAAAAGATCGGCAGCTTCTGCGATTCAACCAGCGTATTAAAAACATCAATCATCGGAATACCGGTGTGCACCATATTCTTGGGCACCACCCGCTGCACAGGATTAACCGAAGGTCCGCCGATCGGCACCATCTCTCCGGTCATGCGCGGCCCGTTATCACGCGGCTCACCGCTGCCGGTGAACACCCGTCCGAGCAGATCATCTGAAAAAGACACCATCATCGGACGACCAAGAAAACGCACCCTGGCGTCCGTCGAAATCCCCCGGCTTCCGGATAAAACCTGCAAGGAAACTTTCTGGCCGTCCATACGAATGACCTGGGCCAGCGAAACACCGAAACGGGAACGAACCTCAGCCAGCTCACGATTACCGATCCCTTCGGCTTCAACCGTAATAACGTCACCCGCGATCTTGATAACCTCGGTATAAACCTTGTCCATATGCGCCTTTCCTTAACCGATCTTCGCGGCGATTTCCCGCTCCAGCCGCCTGAAATCCTCACTCATAAACTCGCTGGAATTCCAGTTGATAAAAACCTGGCGTAACCCCTGGAAAAATGCGCGCGCCTCGTCTTTGGAAGAAAAAACATACGCCTTGTCGAGAATCTTTTCGAGCACCGCAAACATATATGTCTGGCGCTCGGAACTGGAACTTTCATCCACCTTGTCAAAAGCATTCTGCTGCAAATAAACAGCGTCCAGAAACTCACCTTTAAGATAATCCACAAAATCCAGAGCCGGAGTGCCTTCTTCCCCCACGACCTTCATCATCTGGTTCACATCAGCTGACCTTTTTAGATAAAACCGGGCTTTGGCCACCTGGGCTTCCGGCACGAACCCTTTGTACTTGCTCCAGCTTTCCAGCGGATCAATGGCAGGATAACGCCGCGCGTTCGCACGCGCACGCGATAGCCCGTGAAAAGCTCCGGCCACCTTGAGCGTGGCCTGGGTCACAGGCTCTTCAAAATTCCCTCCAGCCGGAGAAACAGTTCCTCCGATGGTCACCGATCCTGTCGATCCGTCACGCAGACGAACCAGTCCCGCCCGCTCGTAAAAAGACGCGATACGGCTTTCCAGATAAGCCGGAAAAGCTTCCTCTCCTGGAATCTCCTCAAGGCGTCCGGACATCTCGCGCATGGCCTGCGCCCAGCGCGAAGTCGAATCGGCCAGCAAAAGCACATTCAGCCCCATTTGCCGATAATACTCGGCGATTGTCACTGCGGTATAAACCGAAGATTCCCTTGCCGCAACCGGCATGGAAGAGGTATTGCAAATAATAACAGTCCGGTCCATAAGCGTGCGTCCGGTCCGCGGGTCGTTAAGCTCAGGGAACTCCTTGAGCACTTCGACCACCTCCCCGGCGCGCTCACCGCAAGCGGCGATAATCACAATATCCACCTCGGCATGCCGGCTGAGCTTGTGCTGCAACACCGTCTTGCCGGCGCCAAATGGCCCGGGAGTACAAAAGGTCCCGCCAACAGCTACCGGAACCAGAGTATCAATAATACGGACTTTGGTCACTAGCGGCTTGACGGGCTTGAGCTTTTCATCATAAGCCTTGATCGGAATCTTGACCGGCCAGGTCTGCACCATGGAAATCTCGACGGTTTCACCCTGTTCGTCGCGCACCCGGGCAAGCACATGCTTGCGGGAATACGTGCCTTTGGTGACAACGTCAACCACCTGCCACTGCCCCTCAAGCCCGAAGGGAACCATGATTGCATGAGAAAAAATCTTTTCCGGAACTGTACCAATCCGATCTCCGGAACGCACCCGGTCGCCGGTTTTGACCAGCGGCGTAAATTCCTGCACAACTTCACGATCAATAGCCGGAAGATAAACTCCCCGTTTGAGAAAAAATCCGTGCCCGGCCGCAAGCCCTTCCAGCGGATTCTGCAAACCATCGAAAACCTGGCCCAAAAGACCCGGACCGAGATCGACACTTAACAACTTTCCGGCAAACTCAACCCGGTCTCCAACCCGTACTCCCGCGGTATCTTCGAAAACCTGCAAATCGCAAGACTTGCCGCGCACGCGGATAACCTCAGCTTTCAGCCGGTCTGATCCGCATACAACAAAAGCCACTTCATTCTGCATCACCTGCGCATCGAAGCCCGCGGCAACCATGTTGCCGTTAACTCCGATAACCCGTCCTGTCCGTGTTTCGCTCACAAGCTCTCCTTAGCTAAACATTAAGCATTGACCGCTGCGTAAACCGCAGCCAGACGCTCATCTTTCATGTACTCTGCCAGGACCGCTTTGCCTCGGGCAGAAGCTATATCTTCATGACGTTCCAGAATTGCCAGTTTAAGTCCGTAAATAACCGCACGATCGGCGTCGAACTTTCCGCCACCCTCCAGGCCATCCAGATAATGCCAGGCTTTCAGGTCAAGACCGCGCTGAGCCTCAAGAGGATCCAGAACATTCAGCGCCTCAACAGCAGCATCACGAGCCACCCGGTCGAATGAATGATCCCCCCGGACATATTTTGCCGGATCCTTGCCTGCGCGCAAAGCCCGCTCGTAAGCCAGCTCGTTCTTGAGCGCGTGGCGCGACTCGCACCACTGCGCAGCCACTCCCTGATGTTCTCCCGATTCCTCCAGAACCGCCGCACGCACAGCGCGGGCATCCTCCTGGTGCAACTGGGACTCGCAGGCCTCCAGATACTGGGCGACACTCATCGAAGGCTTCTGTCCAAATGTCAATTCCGGCAGCGACGCCAGAAAATAATAATATTTACGGGACATAACCACCTTATTTCCGGAGCAATTGCCCAATCTGCTCGCTGACAAAACCGGTAAAATAATCTGCCAATGCCCCCTCGGTCAGATCAAAACACGATTTGTTCTGATCAAAACTGATAGTCAACCCCTTGGCTCTCCCACTGCGAGCAGTCAATGTTACGCCACGGCGAACATCGGCCTGCAGCCTGGCAAGACAAACTTCTTTAAGCGCCGCCAGATCCGATTCGTTCAAGGTCATTTGCACCGCGCCGGCAGCGCTGCGCGCGACCACTTCAACCAAATTTACCAGATGGTCTCCGGTAAGTGCCTGCGAAACCTCCCGGGCAACAAGCTTTTTCAACAAATCCAGAATGTCCTGACGCAAGGCCAGAAGAACATTACGCGCCGCCTGCTCCAGTGCCAGTCGCGTAGCGGCATCCAGTTTGTGCGCCGTAGCCTGGGCCTCTTCAACAATCCGGACGGCCTGGGCCTGAGCATCGGAAATAATCATTGCGGCCTTTTTTCTGGCATCATCCTCGATCGCCTGGGCCTGCTTTTGTGCTTCTTCAAAACCCTCGGTCTTGATTTTACTGATCAGTTCCTGAACATTGCTGGACATGGAAAATCTCCTTTATAAAAAGCCGGCTTTTACAAGGCTGCCTGTATTTCCGCAAGAATTTCGTTTGCAGCGCGCACCGGATCTTCTGCCTGAACGATGGGACGCCCCACGACCAGATAGCTGGCCCCCTGCCGGATCGCGCTTGAAGGGGTTTCCACCCGCTTCTGGTCTCCAACGTCACCCCCGGAAGGACGAATCCCGGGAGTAACAATTATAAAATCAGTTCCCAGCTCCCTTCGCAGCATCGCCGCTTCCCGAGCCGAGGCCACCACTCCGTCCAAACCAGCCGCCTGCGCCATACGCGCTCGTTCAAGAACAAGGGTCTCCATATTATCCGCCGCTGCATCACTGGTGAGAACAGTCACCCCAACGATAAAAGGCCGCGCCACTCCCAACTCGGAAGAACGCCGGAGCGCTGCCTGCGCCGCCGCGCGCATCATCTCGACACCGCCCTGGGTATGCACAGTCAGCATAAATAACGGAGAAAATATTCCCGTTGTTATAGCATCGAGCCCAAGCGCCTCATGAACCGGAGTGCTCAAGGTCACAGCCGACGCGACCCCACTGGCCACGGTGTTGGGAATATCATGAAATTTAAGATCCAGAAAAACCCGTTTGCCCTGCGCCTGCAGAAAACGAACAATAAAAGGGCCATACGCCGTAAAAAGCTGAAATCCGACTTTATAGGTTCCAACAGTATCGCCCAGTTTCTCCACCAGTTCCCTGGCCTGTTCAAAGCCCGGCACATCCAGGGCCACAATCAACCTGTCTTGCGAATTCATTTCTGCACGCTCCCGATCAGTTCCCTGATGTCCGTCATTCTATTTTCTTTCATGTAAGCCTTGATACCAGCCAGCACCTGAAGCGACGTTTGCGGCTCAACGAAATTATATGTCCCCACCGCAACCATTGTTGCTCCGGCAATCAGAAACTCCAAAGCATCATCCGCACAGGTAATTCCTCCCATGCCGATGATCGGAATCCTGATCCTTGAGAAAGTCTCGCACACCATCCGCACCGCAATCGGACGAATAGCCGGCCCCGAAAGCCCTCCGGTAAAATTCCCGATGCGAGAACGCCTTTTGCGAATATCAATAGCCATCGCCGCAAAAGTGTTCACCATACTTACCGCATCAGCCCCGCCTTCCTCCGCGGCCTGCGCGATACGGGCAATATCAGTAACGTTGGGTGACAGCTTGGCTACAAGCGGATATTTGACAACCGCCTTGACCCGGCGGACAACTTCCAGTGTGGCTTCCTCGCTTTGGGCAACCAGCACCTTCTTCTGCAAATTCGGACAGGAAAGATTAAGCTCGACCCCGGCCAATCCTCCGGCCGCGTTAAGCTTCTCCGCCATGAAAACAAAATCTTCCGGAGAATGAGCGGAGATACTGATAACAAGCGGCACTCCGGTCTTCTTGAGAGCGGGCAATTTCTGTGCAATAAATGCGTCAATACCGGGATTCTCGATCCCGATGGCATTGATCATCCCCGCCGGGGTCTCGCAAATCCTCCGCGGCGGATTGCCCTGCTGGGCATGCAGTGTCACCGTCTTTGGAACCAGCGCCCCCAGGCACTTTACTTCCGGCGACTGATACAGTTCCTCGCTGTGGCCAAAAGTCCCCGAAGCGACTGTTACCGGATTGGGGAAAACCGAACTTCCTATCTGCACTTCGATCTTCATCTGGTCCCTTTAGAAAACAAGCTCCTCAAGCGGAAAAACGGGCCCGTCATGACAAACGGTCCGGTACCCCCGGCTGGTAGGAATAGAACACCCCAGACACGCCCCCAAACCGCAGGCCATGACCTCTTCCATTGATGCTTCGCCCCGCAGACTATTGGCTTTTGCGAAAGCGGCAACAGCCGCCATCATGGGTCTGGGGCCACAAGTATAAATCATTGTCTCCGGAGAAATTTCGATCTGCGAAAACAGTTCGGACACCCGCCCCTTGACCCCCACCGACCCGTCATCCGTAGCAATCAACGGCCGCACGCCGTTACGCCGGAACTCTGTCATGGCAAAAGTATGCGCCTTGCTGCGCCCGCCGTACAAAAGAATTTTCCCCGCCTGGTGCGTCTTGATGCGGTCAGAGAAAAGCATGAATGGAGCCACGCCTATTCCTCCGCCGATAAAAACAATCTGCCTAACATCTTTGCCCGGAGGAGTAAACGAACGGCCCAGCGGACCCAGCACATTAAGCAGGTCGCCTTTCTTTTTCTGCACCAGCAGACGCGAACCTTTGCCGACCGGCTCGTAAAAAATCTCCACCCGGCCATCTTGGGCACGATAAATACTAAAAGGCCGGCGGAAAAGCGGCTCCAGTCCCTCCGAGACCCGAATATGGACAAACTGCCCAGGCTGTGCCGCTCCAGCCAAAACCGGGGCGTCAAATGCCAACCGGTAATAAACCGATCCGACTTTCCTGTTCTCGATAACCTGACAGCTATGCTGAGTCTCTGGCATAATATTATTTCTGACAATGGGAACAATAAAAAGTACTGCGCTGGGACTGAACAATCCTGACTATCTCCCGGCCGCAAACCTGGCAGGGTTGACCGTCTCTGCCATAAACCCGCACCACGTTCTGAAACTGCCCTGACTGACCGTCACCACTGCGATAATTGCGCACAGTTGTCCCGCCCATGGCCACGGCTTCGCAGAGCACTTCAAGAACAGCCTTGTGCAAACGCATCATCTGCGGCATTGAAAGACGCATGGCCGACTGACAGGGATCAATCCCGCAACGAAATAGGATCTCGGATGCGTAAATATTACCTATGCCGGCTATGCAACGCCCGTCCATAAGGACGGTCTTGATCGCCGGTCGGCGCTGCCGCAGACGTTCGGCCAAAACTTCAACAGTGAAATTCTTATCCAGCGGGTCAGGCCCCAACTGACGAATATAGTCCAGATCTTCTTCCCTGGCGACGATCTGCAACCGGCCAAAAAGACGTTGGTCATTATAAAGGAGCTGCCTTCTTTTGGAAAGCAGGAAAACAATCTTTGTTTCTTTCAGCAGAACATCCTCCGCCGGGCCGGATCGGGCAACCAGCTGTCCGGTCATCATCGGCTGAACCACCAGGCATAGACCACCAAGATCCAGAACCACGGCCTTGCCGCGCCTGCGCACATCAACTATCTTTCTTCCAACAAGACTCCGGTGAAAAAAGGCCCCGCTTCCGCCACGGATAACCCTGCGGTCAATGATCCGGACATCCTCGAATACAAGCCCCCTGACCAAACGTAAAAGATCACGACAAATTGTTTCGACCTCGGGCAGTTCCGGCATTTTATTCCTCGTACACCACGCGTCCGCCGCAAATCGTTGCAACAACCCGGCCTTGAAGACGCTGTCCCAGAAACGGCGAATTCTTCGATTTCGAGACCGTATCCTCGCGAGAAACTGTCCATTCGCGGTTCATATCAACAATCACAATGTCCGCATCTTTTCCGGCGGCAATCACTCCCTTGCTTTCCAGACCCATGATCCGCGCGGGTGCACCGGACATCCGCTCCACAACCTGGGCCATGGTCAAAATCCCCGGATTAACCAGTTCTTTTACGACAAGACCAAAAGCCGTTTCCAGTCCGATCAGGCCAGGAGGCGCCGCATCAAACTCGACTTCCTTGTCTTCCTGGGTATGTGGCGCATGATCCGTCGCGATACAATCAATGGTTCCGTCCTTAAGACCCGCCCGGATTGCCGCCACATCATCCCAACCACGCAAAGGAGGATTAACCTTGGCCGCAGTATTGAAAGTTTTTACCAGATCCTCGGTCAGTGCGAAATGATGCGGCGTGGCCTCACAGGTCACCGGGACTCCCTCGGCCTTGGCTCGGCGGATCAATTCAACCGAACGCGCCGAACTGATATGCATAAAATGCACCCGCGCGGACAAATACCGCGCCAGCTCGATATCACGGGCAATAATCACCGTCTCGGATACCAGCGGATCTCCCTTGAGCCCCAGCAAAGTTGATACCGCACTCTCGTTCATCGCCCCTTTATTCGATAGAGTCTCGTCCTCGCAATGCTGCATAATCAGAAGACCGGACATGCGGGCATATTCCAGCGCGCGGCGCATCAACCCGGCGTTCATCAAGCCTCTTCCATCATCGGACAAACCAAGACAACCCGCCCGGCGCAAGTCCATCATCTCGGTGATCTCCACACCAGCTCGTCCCTTGGTAATGGCTCCTACCGGATACACATTGACCAGCCCGACTTTTCTGGCTTGGTCAAGAATATACTGAACCACCTGCGCGGTATCAATCGCAGGAGTAGTATTAGGCATACAAAAGATCGAGGTAAACCCGCCCTTGACCGCGGCCTGCGAACCCGTTGCAATGGTCTCCTTGTCCTCGCGTCCCGGCTCGCGCAAATGCACATGCAGGTCAATGAAACCGGGCAGAACCAGCTTTCCGACAGCATCGATAATCTGTTCACCATTACGGCTGATCTGCGGAGCCATCCGCTCGATCCGGCCATTGTCAATCCGTATATCACACGCGGCCGCGGATTCTCCGGAAGCATTCACTACCCTGGCATTAATAATCAGAATACTCATGAGTACATCTCCATTATTGACTAAACTTTACGACCCAGCAGCAAATACAAAACCGCCATACGAATCGCAATCCCGTTAGTGACCTGTTCCAATATGACCGATTGCGGGCCGTCGGCCACCTCGGCCGCGATCTCGATGCCGCGATTCGTCGGGCCAGGATGCATGACCAAAGCCCCCGGACGAGCTTTCTTGAGCCGGTCTGCTGTTACGCAAAACTCACGAACATACTCAGCCACTGACGGAAGAAAAGACTGCTGCTGACGCTCTTTCTGCATGCGCAAGGCCATCACCACATCTGCATCTTTCAATGCCCGGTTGATATCATAAACAGCCTCAACCCCCATTTCCTCAATCCCGATCGGCAGCAATGTCGACGGACCACAAACAGTCACCTTGGCCCCCATCTTGGTCAAGCCTGCGATATTCGAACGCGCCACCCTTGAATGAAGAATATCTCCAATAATGGCCACCTTAACGTTATCCAACCTTCCCAGCTTCTCCCTGATCGTAAACATATCCAGCAATGCCTGCGTGGGATGCGCCCGGCACCCGTCACCCGCATTAACCACCGCCATTTTGGTCCCGGCCGCCAGCATCTGGGGAACCCCCGAAGCCTGATGCCGTACCACAACAAGATCAACGTTCATGGCCTGAATATTCAAAGCCGTATCCAGAATAGTCTCTCCCTTAGTCAGGGAGCTGGCCGCAGCCTGTATGCTTAAAGTATCCGCCGACAAACGCTTGGCCGCCAGCTCGAACGAAACACGTGTACGCGTTGAGGGTTCGGCAAACAGCATGGCTACGGTTCGTCCACGCAGGGCCGGGACTTTTTTGACTTCACGCTCGGAAACTTCCCTAAAAGAACGGGCGGTATCAAGAACAAGCTCGATATCCTCCCGGGAGACATCCTGCAAATCAAGCAAATGTTTGTGTGTCCAGTCCCCCATAATCAGCCCTCCACCACAACACTGTCCTGGGTTGCGTCCGACTCACTCAGACGCACTCGTACCTGCTGCCCCTTGGCGGTCGGAATATTCTTCCCGACAAAATCCGCCCGGATAGGAAGCTCGCGATGACCGCGGTCAATCAGAACGGCCAGCTGAATACAAGCCGGCCGGCCAAGATCAATCAGAGCATCAAACGCCGCCCGGATGGTTCGCCCGGTGAACAACACATCATCCACCAACACCACAGTCTTATCAGTAATATCAAAATCAATCAGCGTTTCCCGGATCACGGGCTGCTTATTGACCAAAGCGAGATCGTCACGGTAAAGATTAATATCCAGTATCCCACACGGGACATCACGCCCCTCGATATTCCGGATAGCCTGCCGAAGACGTTCGGCCAGAACAGCTCCGCGCGTGCGGATACCCACCAGGTATACTCCATCCAAACCTTTATTACGCTCAAGAATCTCATGCGCCACGCGGGTTACCGCACGACGGATCTGATCTTCATCCATGATCCTGACACTTGACATATCCATCCCTTCTTTATAACAAAAAACCCTCTGCCCCGCCGTCGCGGAACAAAGGGTGTTGTTTCTGAGTCGCTTCGATGTAATGCATCAAACGTCCTTGCCAGCCTCCCGGGCTGATTTAAAGAATCAAAAACTAAAGTAGTCTAACACAAAGAGTCTCCGGAGTCAAAAGACTGCTGACGAAGACGGTAAAAAGCTCACAAACTCCGCCATGTGACCGGCCCTGCCGGCAAGCACCTCTGGACGCAAAGCACGCAAATCCCATCTGCCCCCGAACATTCCGGCCTCTGAAGAAGGCAACGGGATATCCGTCATTTCCAGAGCATATTGCATCATAGCGCCTGTCATGTCAATACCACCCTTCTGAAAAACCTGTGCCGGATCAGTCTCTCCCTGCCGGGCTTGCGATAAAACCTCTAACGTGCCTGGTCCGATCACAGGCTTGACCAGTAATGAACTCAAAAGCTCTCCGACCTGACCTTTTGTAGTCTGGGAGAGTGCTCTCCCGCTGTCGGAAAGAGCAAACATGTCTACAATACCATCCTCACGTGTCCGCACAGGAACAAACCGAATATCCAGATCAAAACGTTCCGTAAAAAGACGGGAAACAATATAAAGCAACCCGTTGCGATCCGGGGCATCCAGTCTCATCATGGAATACCCGTCACCGTCATTCCAGCTGACAGCAACTTCATCCTTGCCAACATGCGGCTCATCCCTCCTGAATTCTCGCACGGACAAAGGCAAAGCAAATAACTGGTCAATTGTTACACTACCCGTCAATACTTTGTACATCAAAAACTCAAAGATATCTGTTCCCAGAGGCGAGGGCGCCGCCTGAAAACCAGACACACCCGCACTTTTAGCCAGGACACGACGCCACTCATCCAGCGATGGCGAACCCGGCAAACGGTAGACTGTAAAAGAGTCGAGAACCATATTTTTGCCTCCATAGGGAATATCCGCGATGGTCGCCCGGTGAATATTGAACCCTAAAAGGGCCAGGATCCCGCTGATATCTCTAAAGACCCCCATACGATCCTGCTCGACACCCACGGTAATATGTAGCATCTTTCCGTAGTCTGACATTTCTCCTGTGACCGAAACATAAACCGGCGTATTCGACGTCGCCAGCACATGCAGTGTTTTCAGATACAAATAAATCGTTCCTTCATTCAGACAGATCATATCCCACACCGCCATATGATTGTTGGCCGTCCACGTCTCGAAAAGGCCGCGCCAATCGACCCCCTGCTCAGCCGGATGCTGTGTCTGAATGTATCCCTCCAACTTTATGAACTTTTCTTCCATCAATCTGGCATCGTCCTGATCCGACAACCATGCCCGTTCTGTCACTCGACGCTCATCCAGCGGTTGTGAAGCAAATTCCCTGAGTGCCCCATGATAAACAAACAATGACTGGGCAAACTTCCTGTTTTTCATGTCAACATACGGACGGTAAGAAAAACCGTCTGCCAGCGAAACAAGCACCAGCATATCCCAGATTGTAGCATCAAGTTCCGGGCCCAGGATTCCGGCCAGATAATGTTTCTCGCGCGCCGGTATGTCCTGAAGCTGCGACCTGATCTGGGTGGAAAGCTGGGTGTAACGGTTATAAAGAACATGATGATTGAAAACAATCCACCGGATCACATTCTCGTCCACGTGGTCAACGTTCATGCGAAACCTGAGCGTCTCGGGAATAACGCTTGCCGCGCCCCCCAGAGGATGCGGACGATTAAACGTATCAAAAGCAACATTCTTGCCCAGATCATGAAACAGTATCGCCGCACGCAGCTGGAGGCGATGCCGGGAATCTCTCATAAAATCAGCATAGACCGGAGAAAATTTCCTGAGCGTCATCTCATTTGTATGCGGCAGCATCTCCAGGAATTTCAGCAAATAAAGTGTATGATAACTTAAAGAAAACGTGTGCGACGTTTCAACCAGCATGCCATCTGCGTCAGCCAGTTCCGGCAGAAGCATGCCAAGCAGCCCCGGCTTGATCATGTCGGACTCCAGAGTCCGCCCCAATTCCAGCATCTCCAGAAGAACATCAGCAACATCTTCCGGTGACGAAAGCAGCTCCGTGAAAGCCTGTTTCAATTCAATCTGATCCTCCCCGGAGAGAGCCACGCCACCGGCATGCCACCAGCCGTTAATCGCCTGCGCCATCGCATCCCGCATCTCGGGTGACAGGATTGCATGATGCCTGACTGCCGCAATAAAAACCGTGAGCATCCTCTTGGGGTCATCCTTGAAATATGTTTTGATATCCCGGGAGGGTGACAATGCGATCCTGTATCCCGGATGCTCATCGCTAAAATGCAGCAGACTCCGCCCGCGATCAATACCATAGCCCGCTGTCATCTTTAATAAAACAAGATCAGACTGATCTGCAATGTCCACAGGTTCTGACTGCTCAGGCTCAACCGCCCGCAAAATCGCAAGAAGAGCCACATCCGTGAGGCGGGTCAACACATAAACATCCTGATAATATAAACGCAAAAGACGCTCACGTTCCGCCCTGATATCCGGAGCCTTCCCCAGATTATAAAGGATCTCCAGAACATACCTGCGGCCCCATCGACGCTCCTGTAAACTCAAATCCCTGTCCTCTGCTGTCAACCCCTCCAACACTACCTGCATGCGTTCGGGGAAACCTCGCCCCTGCGCCCGCAGGATTGCGAAAACATCCTCAATAACACTGCGATCAAGCGGAGTATTGTCATCAATGAAGGAATTAAACACACCTCTCACATCATCAACAGTTAGTCTGGCCTGCGGTTTACTGACAAAACGGTTTAACCGCTGATCGATGGTACGTTGTCCAGATTGAAGCATTTTTCTTGTATTTGCAATATATCGCGCCGCTTCCCGCGGCTCAAAATACAAATCGTTTTCCAATACTCGCATAAAACCCGGCGCAGACAGGAGTGCCGTGTCTATGGCCTCCCCGTTATAAACAAAATTCTCATTAGGAAGTTGTGTGTGAACCGCTCCCTTGCTCAAAAAAACATTAAGCTGATCCAGTCTTTCTCGCGATGCCTGCATGAGCGTCCACAGCTCATCCCCAAGATAGTCTTTTAGCTCCACACCTGCCAACCTGCATTCCGTCTCCAGATTACGCAGCATCATCCTTATATCATACCTCTCCAGCAAAACACCCTGCTGATAAACAAACGCACCATGATTGGTATCACGCCATTGTTCCCACACATCAAAGAAACCCCTGTTCTGCATTGACCCGACGATGCGGGCCGCCTGTTCCCGGGACAACACCATGGCAGGCGCAAGCTCCTCCGGGAGTGCCTGCGAAGCATCCGCCGCATCCCGCGGACGCAGGTTGAAGCTTACAAAAAACCTTTGCGACTCTTGCGCCATGTCCAGCGTACCGGATTCCTCAAAGGCAGTGGCCATGGCATCCGAGCCAAATACGAGTCCCCCGGAGACATAGTGACGGGCTACAGGCTCCTCTCCTGCCTCCCGAAGCTCCTCACGAATCAGGTTATAAACACCCTTGTCATAAATAGAGCGATATTGCGCATAGACCTGACCGACCGCACCGGCATCCGCAGAACGAATCCCCCGAATTCCATTACGACTGACATAACCATTTGCAACCGGCCCCGCATGCATATGCTGCCGGAACCAATGTGCCAGAATCAAAGCCTTGTAAATCTGGCGCACCCGGGCAAAAGCCTCTCCTTCATTAACTTCCTGTTCAAGCACAGGAACAATAACCTCACGCAGTATATCTCTGGCCAGGCTATCTAAACCTTCCTCCGTTCCTGGCACGGCAGATATTTTGCGCATAAACTGATAATCCGCATCCACCATGACGTTCAGACGCGCCTGGGTAACCACCGCACCGCCAATGCCTTCAGCATT
Source organism: Candidatus Omnitrophota bacterium (assembly GCA_903944345.1). GTDB lineage: Bacteria > Omnitrophota > Gorgyraeia > Zapsychrales > Fredricksoniimonadaceae > CAJARJ01. Next base: position 14,588 of record CAJARJ010000022.1, on the reverse strand, counting down.
CTTGCCTTGAGCCACCACCGCACGCTGCGGCACAATCCATACCTTACTGATAGAACTAACAGGGATGTCCACAGTCCCAAACTTTGCATAAGCCCGGGCATAGACCCGCTGCCAGAATTCACGTCCGGATGATGTGTCCGGATGCATAAGAAGGGCTGTAATATATTTAAGCACGTAATCTTGTGCCAGCATATCCTGGCCAAGCTCGGTCATGCCCAATATAGGAGGAATTGTGCGTTCCGGCTCCCATGGCGAAAGGTTAACCCAAAGATCTTCTTCGGGGACAGCCAGTGCCGCCAGAAAATAACGCATCTGTCGGGACGACTCCTGCCGCAGGCTAAATCCCTTTACGGCTTCGGGATCCGCTTGTATAAACATGGCATCCACATGATACGGCGCATTTTCCGAGAACCTTATCCCCTCCAGCTCAAACGAACTCCCCGCAAGAGATCCCTGAAAAGGGTGCACCCCTGCAGGCAGACTCTGCAACAACGCCTCCACAGCCCCGGCAGGAACAGGGGCCTGGATTAACACGCCCACAAGCACCGCCGCAAAAAACTGCCTGAACAGAATGCTCTTTCGAAAAAGTATGAACATATTGCGGATTGTCTGCTTTCCTTTATAAATTAATACGTATTATATGGCAAATTAAAGTCAATAATGACACATCGGCTTGCAAAAAACAATGGCCGGGCCTGTTCGAGGACGATTTTTCAATATCGCCAGTTTTCTGCGCAATGTGAATTTATTTTATCGACGGAATGCTGACAGCGGTTGGAGAAATCAGAAGAACAAACTCGCCCAACGGTTTATGCCGGGTAAAATGCGCCACCAATTCGCTGGCGCGACCTTGCAAGCGCTCTTCAAACTTTTTGGTCAGTTCGCGCGTCACAACCAGTACCGGATCCCCCAGAAGCTCTCGTGCGTCCTCGAGCGTTTTGACAATCCGGTGCGGGGACTCATAAAAAACCACGGTTCCGCCGGCCAGAGCGACCTCCTGCAAACGCTTACGGCGAGCTCCCGGCTTGACTGGCAGAAACCCCTTAAAAACAAATTCATCGGACGGCAATCCGGACAACGTTAAAGCCGCAACCGCCGCACAAACCCCGGGAATAACCGTAACCGGGATTCCGTTCTCATGAGCCAGACGGATCAGACGAAACCCCGGGTCACTGATCCCGGGCGTTCCGGCATCGGAAACCAAAGCAATATTCTTCCCGGCTTTTAACTGTTCCAGAAAATGTTTGGCCTTGCCCTGCTCATTATGATCAAAATTGCTGGTCAAAGGAGCGGTAATTCCATATTCGCGGCACAAAACGGCTGTATGACGAGTATCTTCGGCGGCAATCAAATCGACAGATTTCAGAACTTCTATCGCCCGCAGGGTTATATCTTTCAAATTACCTATCGGTGTGGATACAACAAAAAGCATGCACGGCCTTTCCCGGCAAAACGGAAGGAAGATTATTCGACGGTGACCGACTTGGCCAGATTGCGAGGCTGATCCACGTCACAGCCACGGTTGACCGCCACGTGATACGCCAGGAGCTGCAGCGGAATAATCACGGTCAACGGAGTCAACAAAGGATGTGTCGCCGGGACATGGATGACTTCCGCCGCATGCGCACGAATCTCTTCATCTCCCTCGGTAGCAATCACGATCACCTTGCCCTTACGCGCAAGAATTTCCTGGATATTGGACACCATCTTCTCGTACGTCTCCGTACGCGGCGCAATGCAAACCACCCCGCGATACTCGTCAATCAGGGCAATCGGCCCATGTTTCATTTCACCGGCCGCGTAACCTTCGGCAGGGATGTAGGATATTTCCTTGAGTTTAAGAGCACCTTCCAAAGCGGAAGGATAATTGACATTCCTCCCGAGATAAAGAAAGCAACCGTAATGCGCGTGATTCCCGGCGATCTGGGCGACAGCGGCATTCTTTTTCAAAAACTTTCCGATCAGCGCCGGGATCAGCTGCAGTTCCTTGACCAGAAGCGCACGCTGTTTAGGGGCAAGCGCACCATGAATTCCGGCCAGTTTCAGCGCCAGCAAATAAAAAACTGCCAGCTGCGCTGTATAAGCTTTGGTTGAGGCTACCCCTATCTCCGGTCCGGCATAGGTATACAGAACCCCGTCAGCCTCACGGGTCAGAGAAGATCCGATCACATTGCAGATGGCAATGATCGTTGCGCCCTTGGACTTTGCCTCGCGCACGGCCGCCAGGGTGTCGGCCGTTTCCCCGGACTGGCTGACCGCAATCAACAACGTCTTTTTGTCTACTATAGGAGAACGGTAACGAAACTCGCTGGACACATCAACCTCGACCGGGATCCGTGCCAGTTCTTCAATAATATATCTTCCGGCAAGCCCGGCATGATACGCGGTTCCGCAAGCCACAATCTTGATACGGTCAAAAGCTTTCAGTGCCTTGTCGGTCAGGCCCAGACCTTCGAGCACAACACGCCCGGCCTTGATCCTCCCGGAGAAAATCCTGGAAAGAACCTCGGGCTGTTCATGAATTTCCTTGAGCATGAAATGCGCATACCCCTGCTTCTGTGCGGCATCCATCTTGAAGGTCACCGTGGCGATCTTGCAAGGCACTTTGCGCCCGTCGAAAGATGTAACCTCGACACCATTCTTGCGCAAAACAGCCATCTCTCCATCCTTAAGATATATCACCCTGCGAGTATACTTGAGAATAGCCGGAACATCAGAAGCGATAAAATTCTCTCCGTTTCCCACGCCAATAACAAGCGGAGAGCCCACGCGTGCTGCGACCAGAAGAGAAGGATCTTTTGAGGAAACGACACCGAAAGCAAAAGCCCCCTTCAGCTCCCGGATTGCTTGCCTGACGGCCTGAACCAGATCACCCTGAAAATACTGCGCAATAAGATGAACAACCACTTCAGTGTCCGTATCGGAAACGAACTTGTATCCTTTACGCACCAGAGAGGTGCGCAAAGACTGATAATTTTCAATAATGCCGTTATGAACCACCGCTATGGTTTCATCGGCGTTGGAATGAGGATGAGAATTGCGACGACAAGGCGCGCCGTGAGTGGCCCAACGAGTATGGGCGATTCCAAGAAAAGCAGAAGGAACTGGCTGTTGAGCAATCAGGGCTTCGAGCTCGCGAATCTTGCCCTGTTCCTTGCGGATGACAACTCTGGGCTCGCCGGAAGAAATCAGCGCAACCCCGCTGGAGTCGTAACCACGATATTCCAGGTTCTTCAGTCCTTCAAGAAGGAACCCGAGCGCTTCGCGTTTGCCGATATAGCCGACGATTCCGCACATAGCAGGACTCCTTGATCAAACAAAAAACGGCCGCGAATTCCCTGCTCATAACGAGAAGATAGAAAATCGCGGCCGTAAAATGACAAATTTACTCTTTGACAGCCGGTACCGCCGCGCGAACATTGACAAATGTCACGACCTTGCGGCACTTGTTACGCTTGCGCGTAAAATAAATCTCACCAGCGCAACGAGCTGTCAGTTTCATCTGACCGACCACATTAAGCCCGGCCTTCCAGCGATCGCCCTCGCGCGTAAGAACAGAACCCGACTTGACCTGCTGTCCGCCGGAAACCTTGATCCCGCTGGTTTCACGATAACATTTATGGGACAACCCACCGACTTTACCACCCATAACGACTCCTCAACTTCCGGTTGAAATATATCTGCCCGCGTCCTTGATCAAGCGAAAGACAAATAAATATACTATAAAATCAGTTTTAAGCAAGTTTTTTCGACACCAGGCACAAAATCCGCCCAAATTCTATTCCGACTTCCCATCCTTAAGAATATCCGCGATAGCCTTCTTCCATTCGTCCACCGAGCGAGCCTTGGTCTTTTTTCCGTTAAGGAAGTACGTCGGTGTCCCCTGGACATTGACCTTAACTCCCAACTCCTGTTCTTCTCTGATCCATGAATCGAGAATGCCATCACCTTCCTGAAGATCCTTGGTGAACTGCTCCATGTTCAGTCCAAGCTGAGTGGCATACTCGTTGTATTTTTCAGGCGTCATATTGGCCTGATCCTTCATGATCATCGCAATCATCTCATAATATTTTCCTTGTACACCTGCCGCCAGCGCCGCCTTGGCGGCCGGACGGGCATTGGGATGGAAAGACAGCGGGAAATTTTTGAACATCACCTTTACCTGACCGGGGAAAGCCTGCACCGCTTCCATTAAAGGCGCGTGGAATCTGGCACAAAAAGGGCACTGTAAATCCGAAAACTCGACGATCGTCACCGGAGCGTTCACGTTACCAAGAACAGCAGATCTGCCTACCGGAATATCATAAACCGTCAGGTCTTCCGGAGGTGCAGGCGGAGGCATTTTAGATGGAGCGGACACCGCCAACGCCTTGATTCCCTTGTCGAGCTCAACAATCTTTTGTTCCAATCGCGACTGTCCTGCAGTCAAAACAACCATACGTTCGGTCAGAGGCTCGATAGCCTGGCTGACCACCGTGCTGATCCCCACCAGCAGCCCCAGCCCGATGACCAGGCCCAGCACAATCGCCAAAAGCATGTTTTTTGTTTTCTCCTGCATTTGTTTTCTCCTGTTATTAAACCTTGTTTGACCGTAAGAGTCTACCCATGCGGCTCTGAAGAAACGGCACAAAACTAAAGATCTGCCCCTGTATAACGTTCGATGATAAATTTTACATCATCCCAACGGCTACCACTATTAAAAACTGCAATAATAAAAAGCTTCTTTTTATGTTCAATATACCCGACGAAGCAGGCACCGGCCGCGTTGGTATAACCCGTTTTCCCTCGGACATTCTGCTTCCAGCCCTTGAAAAGAGAGGAGTTATGCGACTTCAGATTTATTTTTCTCCCTTCCCGTGAGGAAATTGAAGCATATCGCTGTGCGATCGCTTCTTTGAAGAAAGATTTCTTAAGCGCTTCCCGGAATATGAGCGCCATATCATAAGCCGTAGTGTATTGCTCCTGCTTGGTTGGCAATCCATGTGAATTGGCAAAACGGGTATGCCTGGCGCCCAACTTGGCGGCCCGCGCATTCATCATATCAACAAATTTTTCTTCCGATCCGGCTACCGCCTCGGCCAAAGCCACTGAAGCATCGTTGGCAGACTTGAGCAGAATGGCATCCAACAAATCCCGAACGCGATAGGTTTCCCCGACTTTCATATCCAACTTGCTGGGCAAAGCGTTAGCCGCCCGCTGGCTCACCGTGACCACCTGATCCAACCGCAACTTCTCAAGCACCAGAATCGCAGTCATAACCTTGGTTGTACTCGCCGGAAGAACTTTGCGGGAGGCCTCTTTTTCATAATGACGCTTGAGGTGACCCGCCTCAATCAGGATGGCAGCCCGGGCAGACACGCTATAGGGTTTTTTCTTTTTCCCGGACGATTTCGGCGCGGCTTCAACCCCGGCAGCAAAAACAGCCAGAAAGCACACCAGAACCAATCCGGCCCACAACCGCGTAAACGCCCTCATGCTTTACTCCGACAACTTTCCTGCAGCGATTCAAAAGCCAGCCGCAAAGCAGTGTTAACCCCCTCGGTTGGAAGAACTCCGCTTCCGGGAACCGGACGAACACACCAGCGCCCCGAAGCCAGGTTAAACCCGATACCCAGATACTGCATGCATCCGTCCTCGGAAATAACCGCCTGGACCATCCCCGCTTCCCGCATAGGGTCATAAATAAAATCACGAAACTGCACTGAAAGAGCCCCCTTGAGTCCTTTCCATTGCACCTGCGAAGGATCCAGCTTGTCGAGATAATAGATTCTCACATCAACCCCCTGATAAACCGGTACCGCATCCGCCCTGACCGAAGTCAGGACAAGCTCATCAAAATCCGCCTGCCCGGCAGCCTGCCATTTCTGCTCAAATTTTGTTCCATAACAAGGAGGAATACTGCGCTGTTCCAGTTTGAGTCCGGTTTCCGCGAGCTGTTCGGCAATCCACGCACTGTAAGGATGATGATCAGTAACAATCTTGATCAACCCCCTGTCCTCCAGGCGGCTGTTAAGCAGACGCAAGAAAGCTGCTGAAAATAAACGATGTTTGGCATGCCTTTTTTTCGGCCATGGACAGGGAAAAAGACAATGTACAGTCTGCAACGACCCGGGAACAAAAACATAACGCATAGCCTGGATAACATCCAGGTTTAACAGACGAACATTGGTCACCCCGGCCAGATGAATTTTTCGCAAGGCCTTGACGATACGTCCTGCGCATTGCTCAAACCCGATAAAATCCCGGTCCGGATACCGGAGAGCAAGTCCGACGAGATATTCTCCCGTCCCGAAACCTATTTCGATCTCCAGCGGAGCCTGCCGGCCAAAAAGCTTCTGCCGGTCAAAAGGAAAAATCGTGGCCACACTGCCGACATAAGAGCGCAGAGACCCGTAAACGTGTTTATTTCGCATGATCCGCCGCAACGCGTGCCCGCAAAGCCGTCAGAGCCGCAGTTCCTTTTGCGGAAAGCACGCCATTCCTGAAAATAAAAGGCACCGGAACAGATTCGCCTTGAGGCAAATACATATCAACCTGATAATCTTCCCCGCCCGCCTGAAGAATCTCGGAGGACACCAGTGTCCGCGAATAAACCGGTTTGAATTCTCCCGTGAGCGAATCAGCCTCATAGCCGGTCACCACTTCTTCCTGCAACAAGGCGGCAACCGCCTGATAATCCATCCCCGGCACAATACTGGCAAACGGTTCATCCGGCAAAGACACAGTGGCCCTGACCGGAGCTGCCGGCGGCGGAGTTGAAACCGAGGCACAACCGGACACCAGTACTGCAAGCGCCAGCGAATAAAAAATATTCTTCATCAGTAGACCTTCGACTTTCCGGCCGCCCGCCATTCGGCAAAAAGCGGCACACATTCCTCTTTCAGACACCCACCTTCAACCGCAACCTCTGAGCCACCCTCTTTTTTCATCAGCTCATTGGAAATTGTCAATTCATGAAACCCGGCCTTCTGCGCATCCGCAATCGAAGCCCCGAAAACAATACGGGCAATCCTGGCCCAGTGAATAGCGGAGAAACACATCGGGCAAGGTTCTGTCGTCGAATAAATGACGCAACCGGACAAATCAACCGTCCCGGCTGCCCGGCAGGCCAGGCGGATGGTATTGATTTCACCGTGAGCGGTAATATCGGTTTGCTGCCAGACCACATTATGCGCACAGGCCAGAACCCGGCCCTCGCGGACAATACAGGCGCCAAAAGGAGTCTGCCCGGCAGCGATTCCCTGCCGTGCGGCTTCCAGTGCCATGCGCATAAACTTTTCATCTGTCTGGCTGAACATATTCCCGGCATTCTACTATGAAGAAAAAAAACTTCATAACATTATATTATGAAGTTTTGCCCTTCAATGCTAGGATAACCGCACCCTGCCAGCCAGGCATAATAATAAAATCCGGCCCGACGGCAGACGACCAAAACAGCAGAATCTCCCCCTGAAACGGAGCTTTTATGTTCGAACACATTGTGCTTGGAGCAATACAAGGCATTACTGAATGGATTCCTATCAGCTCGAAAGCCTGCGTCATCGCGGCCAAGGTGCATTTTTTTCACAGCAAGGACAACCTTAACGAGCTGATCAATTACGCGCTGCTCCTGCATCTGGGAACTTTCTTTGCCGCGGTTATTTATTTCTACAAAGATATCAGCCAAATCCTTAAAAGCGCCTTCCAATCCCAAGACGACGGAACCGGCGCACGCAAAATCCTGGTTTTCCTTTTTCTGACCACCTGCCTGACCGCGCTGGGCCAGCTTATCGTGACCAAGGTGTCCGCCCTGACTTACGCAGCACCTCACGCCAAAACAGCGCTGACCAGTGTTATTGCCGCACTGCTTATAGTGGCCGGGTTTCTTCAGCTAAAATCCACATCCAACGGACGCAGGCAGGCCGCCGATGTCAAACCGGTGGATGGCATTATCCTCGGACTGGTTCAGGCCATGACCACTCTGCCCGGACTTTCACGAGCGGGAACCACCATTGCCGCCTTGGTCTTCAGGAATTTCGACAAAGACCAAGCACTCAAACTGAGCTTCCTGATGAGCCTCCCGGTCATTCTTCTGGGTAACATAGTCAAAAACCATGCGGCCATTCTTTCCTGGGGACCGCAATGGGCCGGCGTTTTAGCCGCCTTTGTAGTCGGCATTCTTTCAATCAGTGCCATCATGAACTTTGCCCGCAAGATCAATTTCGGGGTTTTTCTGATCTTTATCGGGAGCATCCTGGCCATCGCCGTTCTGTCCCGCGCGCTGGATTGAACTTTTAGCGTCGGAAGAGTGCCTGCAGACGGCTGCCAGGCAGTGACAGCGAAAGATTTGTTTACAAATTGCGTTCTTTAAGGATAATAATCGCTGAATTTCATGGCCCCATCGTCTAGCCTGGTCAGGACGGCTGGTTCTCAGCCAGCAAACACCGGTTCAAATCCGGTTGGGGCTACCAAATAAAAACCCTCTTTGCGACAGCAAAGGGGGTTTTTAAATTGACAGCATCCCCGCACATATGAATGCCTGTATATTGTTGACCTGGCCTCAAGACTTGCCTACAATGATTACATCCCCACTTTCTCAAAATTATCCGGTGGAACCTCCGGACGGAAGATCTCGGGGCATTTATTAAAGTGAGACAAAATTATTAAGCAAGGGCTCAGAATGACTTCAAACGAATTGAATCTCCTCATCAAAGAAGGCGAAGGATTAACGGTCGAGTTCAAGGAAAAATACACGCCCAAGATCGACCGTGACATTGTGGCCATTGCTAACTCTAAAGGCGGACATATTCTTCTTGGTGTCGGCGACTCTGGCGCGATCGTCGGAGAGGTTCTGACCAATAAAATGAAAGCTGAGATCGTTGATCTGGCGCGCAAGTGCGATCCGGCGATTGACGTGCATGTAAATCAGGTCGACAAGATCGTCGTTGTCACGGTTGAAGAGGGAAACGAAAAGCCCTATTCCTGCTCTTCCGGTTATTTCCGTCGACTTGATGCGATCACGCAAAAGATGACTCAAAAAGAAGTCGCCCTTTTGTTCCGCAATACTCACACGGTGTCTTTCGAAGAGCGTATTCACAAGGATGTCAGCTGGAACGATATATCGAAGGAAAAGATCCGGGCGTTCTTCAAGGAGGCCCAGATCTCCGTGGGCAAGATCAACGTCAAGGATGTGCTCATCAGCCTCGGCCTTGCCACGGAAGAAGGCATCAAGAATGCCGGAGTTCTTTTCTTTGCCAAGGATCCTCGCCGTCATATTCTCCAGTGTGAAACCATAGCGGTTTCCTTCAAGGGCACAAACCGTGTCGATATTCTTGATCGCAATGAAATCCAGAATGACCTCTGGACGCAGTACAAGGACAGCATGATCTTTTTACGCAAGCATTTGAATGTGAGAACCGAGATCAAGGGGCTTGACCGCAAGGATATTTATGACGTTCCTCTTGAGGCTTTGCGAGAGGCCGTGGCCAATGCCCTTATTCATCGGGATTACAACGTCCGCGGGACCAGCATCATGGTCGAGGTTCACGAAGACCGAGTGATCATCAAGAACCCCGGCGGGTTCCCCAACGGGATGAGTCAGGACAAACTCGGCAATCTCTCGGTGAGGCGCAATGAGCTGATTGCGGATATCTTTGCCCGCATGCACCGGGTTGAGCGCATGGGTTCGGGGTACAAGAGGATCCGGGAACATATGGAAGCCGCTGGTCTTCCCTTCCCGACGATCACCAGCGACGAGTTCTTTTTTATCGAATTCCAGAGGACAAAGATCAAGCCGGTTGAGGGAGTAAATGAGGGTGTAATTGAGGGTGTAAATGAGGGTGTAACCGGGGATATTGAAGGACTGTTTCAATACATTGAAAAGAATCCCGGCAAGAGGGTTCCTCAAATATCCAAAGTCCTTAAGGTGCCTGCTAAGACCTTGGAGCGCTGGTTGAGTCAGCTCAAGTCAGAGTCAAAGGTCGAGTATAGAGGGAGTGCAAAGACTGGCGGATACTTTATTAAAACATGATGTCCGGGGTAATATCCACAATAAGTTTTTGATTGTTTAATCATTATGGAGACGTCTTGCGCAGTCAATGTTATTAATGTTGATGGGACGGGGGAAAACTTTGTGACTGACGGGAATTCGCTGTATGTCATCCAAAGTGGAGAGCTTGAAGGTAATCTTATTATTGAGAGACATAAGTATTTCCGATGGGGGCCAGCGTATGATTTGGCTTGGATGGTGAGTCCTGATGGAAAAGACATTGAACCGGTTGGAAGTGACGAGGACGGGGTAAATTGGGATCTTGTTGAGAATAATTAGTAATCTTGTAAAGGCTTACAATCAAATGGACTGCTAAAGAGGTGAGTCATTGAAGAAGAAGTTGACTTTGGGGGTTGGGTTAATATTCCTTTTCGCAATTTCTGCATTCGCGGAGGATGATCATTCGATTGATTTGAAAGAGGCCCGTTGCATTGAAGCGGACAGCTCAACTGCGGGGATGGCTAATTGTACAAAGCAGGCAGAAGTGGAATGGGATCAGGAATTGAATAAGTATTATGGTCTTTTGATAAAAAGTCTGAATAAAGAACAGGCTGAGCTGCTACGACAAGCCCAAAGAGCGTGGCTGGAGTATCGTGATAAAGAGATCAAAAATATTTCAACGTTTTTTTCATCTAAGGCAGGAACGATGTGGATTCCCATACGAGCAGCCCATTATAACGATTTGGTCAAGCAAAGGGCTTTGGAGTTAAAGAACTATTATGATTTATTGAAATATTAAGAAAGACAACTATCCGCAGGAGAACGAAATGAATACGATATTCAACGATATCGACCAGCATCAAAAGAAGATCAACGCCATGCGCCCTCTGCCCAAGGAGCTGGTGACGCAGATCCGGGCATATTACAAGGTTGGCCTCACCTATAGCAGTAATGCGCTTGAAGGTAATTCCCTCACCGAGACCGAGACCAAGGTCATCCTTGAGGACGGCATCACGATCGGCGGTAAGCCCCTCAAGGACCATTACGAAGCCTTGGGCCATGCGGAGGCCTATGATTTTCTCTATACCCTCGCCAAGGCCAGGAGCGTTGGAGAGGGGGACATCAAGAACCTTCACAAGCTGTTTTACAAGCGGATCGATGAAAAGAAAGCGGGTGTTTATCGGAAAGTCCGGGCCCTGATCACCGGCTCAAAGTATCCGCTCCCCACGCCAGCCCAGATTCCAACCCTCATGAAGGGTCTTATGCCCAAGATCAAGAAATGGCGCAAGGATAAGCATCCGGTGGAGGTGTCCGCGCTGGCACACAAGGAGTTTGTGTTCACTCATCCGTTTGTGGACGGCAATGGCCGCGTGGCCCGACTCCTCACCAATTTGCTGCTGATGCAGGAAGGTTATAATATCGTTATCATCCCGCCGGTTATCCGCCGGGATTACATCGCTTCGCTGGAAAAGGCACATACTGATGATAAGGATTTTATCGAGCTGATCGCCCGGGCTGTTCTGGAGACGCAGATGGATTACTTGAGACTTCTCAAATAAGAAATGGAGCTAGTTTATGCCCAAGAAACCGAGCGATGTTGACATTTGGATCGACCGGGAGAAGAAAAACGAGCATATCCGTCAAGCTCTTGAGAACGCGTCCACTTATTTTGACCATAATGACGTCATGGATGTCCATACATTGGAGGCTGTTTATGCGAAAGAAAGCAGCTTTGGTGATTCATTAAGAACCCGAGGTATTATCAATGCTGCCGGAGAATTCCACTTCGACAAGGTAACGGCGGAACGATATGGTCTGAACGTGTCTAAAGAAAATGACCAGCGTTTTGATATTGATTATGCTTCCATTGCCGCAGCACGATATTTGAAAGATATTGATTATGGATTCTCCAAAGAAACGATCCTGACGGCAAAAGTGCGCACAGCCCCAGTGGCTGATCTTGTTGAACGTGAGAAATTTGATCTTGCCGCATATAACGCTGGCCCCACACCTATTGCCAAAGCGCAACAACTCGCGCAAAAGGCCGGAAAGAATCCGGCTATTTGGGATGATGTTAAAACTTTTCTAAAAGCAGCCGGGGTAAAAGCAGATAAGATTATCGAGATCCGGAACTACGTCCCAAAAACACTGAAGTATCAAGCTGAGTTCGCAAAAAAGTCCCCGGCAGATGCCAAAGCCAAAGACAGAAAGATCGTTAAGCCAAAGATCCAATGCACTAAAGGTCACTGGATCACAAAAAACCATCACCATATTTTTATATGCGAATAGTGTTGGGGATACTGCTGGCGATAAGTCTTTTTTCTATCACCGGATGTGCTTCAGACAAGGCATTCAAACAATTTGGAAATATGACCTATTTCTTTGCGAATGAGTCTGATACCCAAGTGGCCGCGCTGATAAATGGCGCTTATCAGGATGAAAATCTTCGTGTTTGTTATGAAAATAAATACGCTTACGGCGATTTCAACCATGACGGGCTCAAAGACGCGGCCGTTGTTATCAGCGAAAACACCGGTGGTAACGCGGATTTATATGAACTGGCATTTCTGATCAATGATGGTACGAAACTGATTCATAAAGTATCGCTAAGTTTGGATGTTTGGGCTGAAGTAAATTCGGTCACAGAGAAAGACGGCAAGGTGATCGTTGATATGTACGTTCATCAAGAGGGAGATTGCAACGCCGGGCCCACAAAGCGCGTAAGAAATGTTTATGAATACACCGGGCCGGATCTGGAACTTGAAAAAATATATCAACAGACGCTTTAAAAGACAGGCTAAGATTGCGCTAACACTGTCTGCACAATTGCGATCAATTGTGAGGACGCTGTCACCACAATTAAACGCCCCCCGCCTTGAATCTGTCTCAAACTCGGCTTAAAAGCTTAATCCCGCTCGAATAAACGGCATTAAAAGAACGCTTCTCCGCATAGGCAGGAGTTATAACCCCGTTGGGGAGGTAATAAAGATCGGCGGATCCGGTCAGTCGACTCCAACTTTGGCACTTTCAAAGGCGGGAACGGCGATATTTGCCGGTAAGAACTCGCGCAGGGCGAAGATCGTTTCGATTTCCTGTAGTATTTGTTTCAAAGTAAATCTGTCCGGGGCTACCAAATAACAAAAAGCTCTCGTCCAGAACGAGGGCTTTTTTCATGTCCGCCCTCTGATGACTGCCCTCTGGCTACTCTGCCCTTTCTGGTCATTCTTCTCCCAAGCATATATACTTGCAAAGAATTGATCAAGGAGGGATTATGGCGGCCTGCAGGGTGTTGCGGTTAATTCTGTCCATTATGATGATCTTTACATCCTGTCCCGGAGCCATGTCCCAGACATTGACCGGGGCAATCCCTAAACCACTGCCCGGCAACATGGTATCACTTTCAGACCCATTCCAGCCGGCCTTGCTCAGCGGGATACTTCTGGACCCCCAGGATCCTTTTGCCTTTAGTTTCCTGATCCGAAAGGGCGATACGACCTTGTCCGAAGACGAAAAGAAAGACGAGTACGAACGTCTCGGCAAATATTTTCTGGCATCACTGGCTATCAAGGATACCGAACAATGGGTCAACCTGTCCCCCTATGAAGGAGGCCGGATCATCAGCGATAGTTTCGGGCTGACCCGAATGGGGCGAGACCTGCTCGCTCAGGATTATTTTCTGAAACAATTAACCGCATCTCTGATGCATCCTGACACTGATCTGGGACAAAATTTCTGGAAACTCGTTTACGCACGCCTCTGGGATAACTATGGCACAACGGATATACCTGTTGATACGTTCAACAAGGTCTGGATCCTTCCTGATCAGGCAGAGGTATACGAAAAAGGCAACGGCGCTATCATCGTCCGGAGCCACCTTAAAGTCATGACTGAACGCGACTATATTGCTATCGAAAACAATGCATTAAGCCGTGAAGTGGCCAACGAAAACCCGGATAACATCAAAAAGAATGACACCGCACTAGCATCCTCGCAAGCCGTCAGAGAAGTCCTTCTGCCGGCACTCGAAAAAGAAGTCAACGCGGGCAAGAATTTCTCCAATCTGCGCCAGATCGTGAGCGCCATGATCCTGGCAACCTGGTACAAAAACACCCTGCGGGCATCTTTTCTGGGGCAGAATTACGCCGACAAGGCTCTTGTAAAAGGGGTTGATCACAATCCGGCCGAAAACCAGGAAATTTACCGGCAATATGTCGAAGCATTTCAGAAAGGCGTTTTTAACCTGATCCGGGAAGATGTTGAAACTTCCAGTGAGGAATTAATTCCCCGCAAATATTTCTCGGGGGGATTCGAACGAGGCGTCAAAGTTGCCGTGACCCATGATAACAGCATGGTCACAGTAATGCATAAAACAGCTCAGGCAGGAAAAATTGACCTGGCGGAAGTGAGACTGGAAACTGCCGGAGTTCGGCGTGCCTATACTGACAGAACAGATACTGCCAATGCCCAACAAACAGCTTCTAATTTTAAAACTGTAATACCCAGTCTTAATAACGGCAACATTAGTTTAGAGAATATGTGGGAGTTTGCGAGGGAAGTAGGCCAGAATTTTCCGGATCTGAAAGCCGACAGTGACCAATGGGTCACGGATTCCTTGCGCCAT
>CAJARJ010000021.1 GCA_903944345.1 Candidatus Omnitrophota bacterium | reverse complement strand
TGTTAGCGGGATTTTAAATACAGCCACTCCTGGTGATGCTGTTTTCTGAGTACGCATGGTCTTGCGCGCAGTGAGGCGTTTTTTAGACAGTGCTCCTCCTGAGAAGTTTATTTGGCAATAAGCGCGACGCGCGAGGGCGACTATTTTTTACTTCTATAAGAAGGGCCCTCACATTTCATAAAACTGCCGTTTAAACTTAGACGATCAAGAATGGCCGTGGCCGTGCCTGGTTCAAAGATACCGCCCCATTTACCTGGATACAGATTTGTTGTAACGATCGTTGAAGTCAGTTCAGAGCGCCGGGAGATAATCTGGAATATTCTGTCGGCTTCTTCCTTCTTTGGAAAAACATATCCGATCTCGTCGATACATAACAATTTGACTGTTGAATAATAATCCATAACCGTGTTTTTATTGCGTGTTCGCTCGATTTTCTGGATCAAGGCATCGCAAGTCACAAACGCCGCCGGGATCCCTTGTAAGATGGCCTTATAACAAGCCGCATTGCCCAGATGGGTTTTTCCTACGCCGGTTGGGCCGATCATCATGAAGTTCCGGTCTTCTTTTGCCCAGGGAGTTTCGATCATGCGCATGAGCTCTTCGCGCGGGAGTTTTGGATTGAATTTCCAATCGAAGTCTTCCACTCGTTTAATGGGTCTTAATCCCGATCGGTCAAGCAGCCGTTGAATCCGACTGGTTTCGCGCGCTTTGGCCTCTTCCAACAGCACGGGCATCAGTGCTTTGACTTGCGACTCTGTAAGCGTTGAGGGATCAGAGGTAAATTTAAGCGTCTTGTACAGGTTTTGTATTTGGGTCATAATCAGTTAACTTCCGTTCTTCGTAATTAAGGTTTAATAATCGCTGGTCTTTGGGCCATACCGCCGGAGGCTCTTGCGCGCACGGCACGCGTAACAGACTCGTTAACGCCTTGATCTTCGCGCAATTCATCCCGTTAAGCTCCCGAACCGCCGACAATACCATTGACCGGGAATGATTTCTGATCAGCTGGTATATCTGATAGGCCGCAGATTGTTGCATCTCTTCATCTTCTTGCCGTTCAACGAACACTTTGAATGCCGGATCCATGGCGATGATCGATTCTTGAACCCTTTTCTGCCGGAACTGCGGCGAACGATTCAGTAGACGCTCGGCATGCAGCGGGTTCTGAATCATTTGACGCCGACCAAAGCAACGTTTGTGCGTGGCAATCTTTTGGCTCTCAAGCCACACCTCGATATGTCCGGGATATGCAGCAATATCCGCCATCTTGCCAACACAACTCGACGGTACTGAATATTTGTTGGCGTCAAACTCGACTAATGCCGTTTTAGATACCCGGACTGGAATAGAACGTTTGGCCGGATACGCATTCGCCGGCGGCTTTAGAAGATGCTCCTGACTCAGCAGATCTTTTGGTGTTCGTTCTGTAGAGCGGTGGATCGTGTTATTGCGCTTCACAAGCCACATCTGGAACTTTCGATTCAGATCCACAAGGTCAATGAACGTTTCCGTTTCAAGAAAAACTCTGGCGTCGCGTATAATTCTTTCAACGCGGCCTTTCTCATTGCCGCTGTAGGGATTGCACGCATGCACCGAGAATCCGTAGAATCGCGCAAAGTCCATGAACTGCGGATTATATTCAGTCTGCGGTTTCCGCCGGAGAACCGCGCTCTTGAGATTGTCATAACGGCCCGTGCGTGCCAGTCCGCCCAAGTGCTTGAAACATTCCACATGCCCGGCCAGGAAAAACTCAAACGTCGTTCGTGGATAAAATATGCCCCACGCATATCGTGACCAGGCCAATACATACAGGAATCCGGCCACCGCGCCGATCGTCTCATGTTTGAAGTGGAACCAGTCCACTTGCGCCTCCTGGCCCGGATTAAATATTAGCGGATGAAAAGCCTCCTTCGACGGCTTGCGGTACTCACGCGTTCCTATCTTCACGCTGTCATAACGCCCGGTATATCCGTAATTCTTTAACCGCTCATAGACCTGGAGCGCCCGCAACCGGGGGTACTGCTCATACCATTGAGCGATTAGTGACCTGTACTGATCAAGATTATTCTTTCTGATCGCCGGCACCGCAGGCTGTCCTGTCTGATCAATGACCCGGCGTACCCGCCCGCGGTCAACCTCCAATTGCATGGCTATCTGCCGCTTCGAAAGTTTCTCCACTTCCCATAAATGTAAAATTCGTTGATTGATCGCATCTTTATCCTGCATAAATTCTCCGCGCTTAAAGAGGGCCGGCCACCTTGTACAACCGCCCCTGCGGTAGCCTGACCGGACCAGATCGAATTCGCTGGCAAGCATATCCGCTCCGCCACGCCTTCGACAAGCTGTGCCCTCTTTTCAAACGCATAAAAATAAATGTGGCATGCAGATTTGTGAATACATCCCCTTTATTGCCAATCGTTTGCAAAATAGACGAGTTACTCTTTTCAAACAACGCTTTCCGGCGCTTTCGCTGCATGCGCGCTTTCGTTTGCTTACGGTTATGTTTCGCAGATTTTGGATGTTCTTCACGCCAATGCTTCATATACCCCGGATGGTTTTTCTGCCACCGGCGTTGTTGCGCTCGGATAAATTTATGATTCTCGGGATTCTTTCGCCACGTTCGCCTATTGGAGCGTTTGCGCTTGGTCTGGCATTTCTTGCTGGAACAGTATTTTTGATTGCGGGTACGGGGGAGGAACTTTCTTCTGCAACAAGGACACTGTTTCGGGATAAGTGATGTTTTGAAAAGCGTTTGTTTATTTGTCATGGAAGCGCCTCCACGACAAGGATGCCATATTTAAAAGACGCTATTCGGAAACTGCAAAAACTGAGCGAAGATTAGATCCGAATAAAGAAATTTGTCCAGCTCCGATCAGATCACTTGCCGGCCTCGCTAAACCATCATCACCAGATTTGGCTTCATTTTCAATCCCGCCTACACTGCCCCTCAACCCGAACTCCGAGTTACAACACTCATTATCAAATTGTCGGAATTGTCCCGCCATCAATGATGAAATCACTCCCAGTGATAGCCGAAGCCCTGTCCGAAGCAAGAAACACAACAAGCTCTGCCACTTCTTCGGGTCTGTTCGGACGGCCCAAAGGGATGCCGCCAAGCATATCCATAAGCTTCTGTCGGGCGGCGGCGCAATCGCTTTTATCTTTATCTGCCATTCTCTGAATCATTCTTGCGGCAGCATCGGTCTCAATAAATCCGGGAGATACGACGTTAACCCTAATCCCTTTTGGGCTCACTTCATTTGACAAGGCTTTACTGTAAGTTGTAAGAGCCGCTTTTGCAGCAGCATAGGCAAGAGTTGAATCATATAATGGAAGTTTCCGTTGGATAGATGAAATATGAATGATTACACCAGAACCTCTCTCAATCATGGAAGGCAGAAGCCCACGGTCCAGCCGAACCGCAGGAAACAAATTCTGGTTAAGATTTTGCTGCCATATCTCATCGGTAGCCGTAATAAATCCACCACCGGGGGCCGATGACCCCCCCACGTTATGAATCATGATATCGACACCGCCCAAACGTCCAAGTATCTCGTTAATAACTTTTGTTGCACCCTCAACCGTGGAGACATCGGCCTGAATAAAACAATAATCCGTCTTTTCCTCCGGCTCGGACCGTGCGGCTACAATAACTGTAGCGCCCCCCTGCCGGAAGCGGTCAGCGATACCTTTACCAGTGCCTTTTGTGCCGCCAGTTACCAAAACACGCTTTCCCTGAAACTCATTTTGTAAAATCAAAGCATCCATACCCGCCTCCAGTTTTTTACATGATACCATAAGTGTTGGCTGCCATAAAAAGACGAGCGGTTAGAACTCCCCTCAGGGGGCTCCTTAAAACCGCACATTCTTGCAACCGGTTCGAACCCCACAAAAGCAAAGACCCCCATAGTGTTATGGAGGTCTTTTACTTTACTTCGTTAAATGGGGTCCCGGGGTGGGGCGGTGAGTAATAACCTCTCTGATTTTTCGAAGCAATCCTATAGAAGCAAGACGTGCAATATCAGCCAGAATTCATCAAACAGAGAGTCATTTCTCGCTAATTGTTGTCCAATTTGTCCTGTTTTTGAGGGGTCAAAAATACGTAACTTATTGGGAGAGAACTACTTGATCAATGTCCGGTCTTTGGAGGTGGACAAGGTGATTTCTTGGGCTTCATCTGCCCCGCTTTATCGACTTTATTCAACGACTCAGCACTGGTTCTCACAGCATTTTTACATTCTTCCTGATAATCCTTATGAACAGCGTTAGCCAGGATTTCAGCGATACGCCGCATCCTTTCGGCCTTATCATGAAACATGGGGAGAACGCATCGTTTAGGAACCCTGACAGTGCAATTATACTGAATGCTGTCATCCGGCTTCTTTTCTTCAACGGCTTCAGCTGATTTCTTCTTGCGGCGACCATCCGGTGGATCAAGTTTGATGCTCATGGAATGGAAAAACGTCACATCCACTTCATCTTCAGGAAGGCTGTTCAAAATCCCCGCGACCTCATCCATATCTTTCTCGGAACAGGAGAACTTCCGACCTGCAACGATCATGTCCCAAAAAGAAAGCTTCTCGGTCTCTTTGCCAGCAATCGACAATACACCGCGCCAGCCATTCTCAAACACAACTTCCCGTTCTTTTTCCGGGTTGGGCGGTCGTTTAATCGCTTTATGCGCCGCCTCTTTCTCCGCAGCCAGACAAGTGGGACATTTAGCCTCAATCTCGGAAGAATCCTTATAAGGGCGTTGCTCCCCCAAGACAGATTTACAGCCGGAACAAACTATCTTCATAGCCACCCCAATTATCTGATAAAATTAATTTTATTGAGGCATATACATGATTTCAAAAGATGACATAAATATGTTCGAGGAGATCTTCTGGCACGAGCTGGAATCATGGTTTTCATCTGAGATCGCATGTTGTGATGAATGTTATGATGATTTTCTTTCAATATGGCCGCATGCTTACTCAGCGGATAATGCCACATTCCAGAAATCCTCCATTGATCTAGACTCATTCTATTCTGGGTCTTATCTTCGTGATACATTCACTAAGGAACAATTTGATGAATTAATAAGACACATCCTTTGCCCTAGATGCGGTGCATCGTTGCAAGCAAATATCTGGCCCTACAATTTCCCATTTACTGTCCCAGATGACATTGAACGGTCGATCCAAGAACTCGGCAAAATTGCAAAATCAACCCCATTCCTACTTCTAAACCATCCTTTCGCAAAAGAAACCTTCGAGATGCTAACTAACATCTCAAAAACAATACAACCAACGCAACTAAAAGAATATTTGTACCGTGCGCGGTTAGTGGGGGCTGATGTTAAAGAATCTCCAACTTGTTTTCAGCCTCCCCCAAAAGACCGAACCACAGAAGGGCGCTACAACCATGCCGGGAACCCAGTTTTGTATTTAGCGAGCGATCTCGAAACGTGTCATTCTGAAATGCGAATGAAAACATGCATAATCGCAGAAATTCAAATAATAAAACCCCTAACCATTTTAGATCTTGTTGACTCTGAAAAGTCTCACGAAGATTTCTATAATGCGCTCTCATCATTATGTTATTCGGCACTAACAAGCGCTAAACAATCTTCCGAAGGGTGGCATAAACCAGAATATGTATTCTCAAGATTTGTTGCAGACTGTTGTCGACAAGCAAAAATTCAAGCCATTCAATACCCATCAACTCGCATGACAAAACAAAGTTTTAATTTAGTAATTATCGACGAGAACTTTTCATTCTTAAAAGATGCCTGCATAAAAAGTTATATAAACAAGAGCGAAGTTACCCGTAAGTAACTCTCATCATATTTGGCATTTCTGACGAGCAATTCTCCCCGGCAAGGTCGGCTTTCGGACTTCCTGCATGACCTTCTTCCAATCACATCCGTTCACCGCTCTGTCATCAATATACACATGCGCCACGAACTTTTCGCATTCCAGATGATGAAACGGAAATCCATGCTTCTTCAGCCAGCGCGCTGTGACTTTCTTGCAGTCATTACCGCGTGCGGTATGAAAAACAATCGTATGCCCTTGGTCGTGCAGTTTCTGCACCGCCTTAACCGCCCCAGCGCGCGGAACGGCCTTCATCAACTCATTCGGATTGTCATCCGCCTTGTTAAAATCGATCCCGGACGAATCAGCTACCGTTCCATCGATATCAATGGCAATAGTCAGCTTCTTCCCTAATGGCAGGAACTTCACTTTTGCTCCCTTGCGGAGGCCAGGTCAAAAGTCTCGCCGTCTTTGAGCATCTTCACACGGCTGAACATTTCCTGATACCGCCCGGCATGTTCCGTATGGATCGGCACAAGGCATGCCGGATTGAGCGCTTCGGCAAATATCTTCAACTTATCAACCGTCGCATGCCCGCTGGTGTGAACATGCTCCAGATCCATCTCATTTTTGTTCAGAAACGCCTTAAACTTCAACGCATCAGCTGAGCCCTTATCTAAATAGCCCTTCCACTGCGAATAGATCATCTTTGATCCCCTGATACCAGGGATCTTCTCCAGCGCCGGGATCATGGACGTGCGCATAAGAACAAGCGCCTTTTGATCCAGCCCGGCGAAATCGACCGGCTTGATCTTGGCATGCGCCAGATCCGGCAAAAGGTTCTTATAAGCACTGTCCGCGATCTTGCTCACATAAACATCACCATGACCGTAGTAATTGGCAATAAATACGCGAACATTCTCCCAGTCCATTTGAGGAATATGCGTCTTCGGCGACTTGATGGCGTTGAGAACACAGGCCATATACGGATCAATGACCAAGACGGCTCCCGCCTTGCGCGCTGCCTTATAGAAACTCACGATCCGGTCAATGTTCTGCCCGGAACAGCAGGCGAACGCCACCTTGCCGGTCATATCCTTAAGGATCTCCGTCGTACGCGCATAAACATCCTGTTCCGTCGGATACTTACCGCCTTCGCGCTCCATCATCGTACCTTCCATCAAAAGACAGTCCAGATCCTTGGGCGGTTTAGCCACGAAACGGTCGAACAGCTTGCTTTTCCATCCGGCAGCACGAAAATCTCCGGAATAAAAAAGACTCTGATCGGATGATTCTTCAACGATAAGAAACGACATGGCATCAAAAGCAGAATGATCAACCAGATACGGCGTGATCGAAAGCCCGCCGATATCAAACGCTTTGCGATCCTGAACAGTGACCGTTGACTTGGGCAACTGCAGACGATCTTCTTTCCTGATAAACACATTGAGCACATCGATCAGCTTCTGAGCACCAGCACTAGCATAGACTGGAACATCTGAATGAGCAAATTTAAGAAACCCGTAATGATCCTTATGGGAATGAGAGATCAAAATAGCATCGATCTGCGGAGCATCGTCCCTGTACAACCCCTGAATGGGATAAAGAATGCCCTTGGCAATCAGCTCTTTCGTCGGCTTACCCTCAAGGGCGCGTTCATCGAACTCACCGCCTCGCCCGTCGCCCAGCGGCATCCCAAAATCAAGCAGAATACGGGTCTTGCCTGAAACAACCTCGACGCATGTTCCGCCGATCTCTCTTGTCCCCCGATGAATTATGATCTGCACGCGATCTGCCTTCCGAATCTTTCACGGAACTCTTTCAGGGAATAAACATTATCCCTGTAGATCCCATAGCCCATAAAATTGCTCACGCAAAACTTGATGGTGAGCCCCAAGTCCTCACTCCCGAATCTTTCCTCAACTTCATCCAGCACCATCTGAAGTTTATCACTGTCAGGATCATGGTTTGCGAGGATGAATAAATAATCAACCTGATCATCCAGCGTCTCAACAGAATTGCGGTTATGGGATAGCGCTGGAATAAGTCCAAGCTCCCGTTGCTGGGCGAAACTGCCAAGCATCTCCTGCTTGATCCCCGCGAACCCTTCCTTACGGACATAACGCAGCATATCCTCAATATGCTTAACAATCCCGGCATTACCCGCCAGCGCACCATCGCCGTATTTCATCTCAACAAGCGTCAGGATAGGCTTGAACTTCCCCGGGTCTTTACGGCAAGGGCCGCGAGAATCCCAGCGCAACGCCGCCATATCGAACCTGGCCCCGTTGTGATTATCGTACTCGATATCCGTGATGAAATAATCCGTAGCGTTCCCAATGCTCGCGCCATTATTCTCCCGCCAAACAAGCTGCTGAAACTCCCGCTCATCCTTTGAATTCTGCCCGAACCAAAGATCCATGGCCTGTTTCAAATATGGAACTCCCTCGATCCATGCATCAACATCGGCCGGAGACTGAAGAATCCGGGGCGCCGGAATCTTTACAGGACGACCTGCAAAATACTTTTCATCAAAGCTGGGAATATAGGCGCTGCCTTGTTCAGAAATCCTGATCAGGTTCCCGCCACGGTAATAGATATTGATGTAGTTGGATCGTATTTGAAGGCAAAGAGTGGTGTCAGATTTGACGAGATCTACCAACGGTCTGAAAAGGCCGGACTGGAGATTGCCCATAAAAACAGGCGAAAGTTGACGCGTTTTCTTCGAAATATTGGCCATCAAACAGCTCTTAACCAAGACCAATAGGTTAAGCGCAACCCCTTCCTTTATAAACTCTTACATCAATAGCCTTTTTAAATTGCTAACTATAGTATGTCGAACCAAAGTTAGCATTGACTTAAAATTAAGTCAAATGAAATCGACGCACTCAGTCCTCAGAAAGTTTGGTCTTGTAATTCGTCAGGAACGCGAACGGCAGGGGTTGTCTCAGGAAAAGCTCGCAGAACTAGCGGAAGTGCACCGCACTTATATCGGCATGATCGAACGCGCCGAGAAGAACATCACGCTGGTAAATATTGAGAAGCTTTCTAAGGGACTCAAAAAGCCCATGAGCTACCTGATCAAGAACGTAGAAGCCGGTCCCAGAAAAGCTTAACGCCCCTCCAAGACCGGCTCCATTTCCTCATCGGCTTACCACATTAAAAGCGGGTCATACAAGAACCCCATTTTCCGCAACCCGCATAGCTGCTCCCCAACCATTGGCATATCCTTCATATCAAGATATTCGCCAGTACGCATCACATAGACATCACGGCCCTCCTTTCTCATCTCTTTTGTTATTGCCTTGATCTCCTCATATACGGATAAATCCGAAATAAAAAGACCCGGGTTGCATGTTTTCTTCTGATGATCCTTATAGATCACCGTCCAAAACATCTGGGAATAAGGATTCACCAGATTCTTTGCTTTTATATATGCGTTCATTGTTTTCTCCTTTTTAGTCCATCCGACCTTCCCGTTCATACCGCAGATCATCACGAGCCCTTATACGAGTATCCAGTTCCGAGAGATCCAACGCTTCGGAATGATACGGAAGTCCCTCAATAACAGGATAGCCGGGAGAAACTGGATAGATTGGCTCTACCGAGCCCACGGTTCCCCCCTGGCAATCTTCCGCAATCTTGACGGCCATGGCCAAAGCATCAAGTCCGTCGTCGAACTGCCCCTTTGGAAAACATTTCATCTCGTCTAAGAGCGTCACATGTTGACGACACAACAATAAACGCCCTTGTTGAAGCGGCAGCTGCAAGGCTTGAATTCTGGCAATCTTACTCGTTGCATTGTGCTGAATGCGCTCAACCTTAAAATGCACACCCGCATTCTTGGCCTGCTCTTCAAGAACATCTGCCATTGCATCTTGAGCTTGTATCGCTTCAAACCCAAACTGCTTATATTGTCGGCATCTATAAAAACTAATTATGTCTTCATAAATCTTGTACGACTTTCTTCTGCAAATATCTGCATCAATCACATACATGTTCTGAGTGATATTGTCTTTAACAACTGAAACAATAGCAGACCTGTCGCCATTGATCTTTCCCATACTCGGATCACACGCACCAACAATGCTGATATCGGACTTACTCCGCAACGCCGACAAAAGCTCCTCAATCGAAGGATACTGATCGCTCCAATAATGGTATTCATCTATATTGAAATACTGACTTCGGCCATCGAAAGGATTGTTTTGCATCTCACTGCTAAACGAATCCATCCCTTCCTTCTCGATCATGACCATCAAGGAGTAGTAATTCTTACTTTCCGGCCATAACACTTGAACACCTTTAAGCATTTCTTCCTTATTGGCTTCAAAGAACTTGAGAGCGGACTCCTCTCCGTCAGCCCCATCATATTGCTCACGCCGACGGAAGATGAGCCTCCATTGCTCCCATAGCCTTTCATTATCGGCCCATACAATTACGGAACGGTATATCTTTTGATACCATCCATGGTACTGATTTGGATCGGTCAACTTGGCCAGCAACGAAGCCTGATGGTGTATAGTCCCAACACAGATAATATTGGCACCGGGAGCCACAGACTTGAAAAGGTCCTTCATGACCCAGTCCTCAAGCTTATAGAGACCATCCAAACTCAGTTCAGAGCCCTCGACGTCATCAAGGATAATAAGCGTGGGGCGATCTTCTTGATTCTTGAAACCACGCGGTGTCTGAGACGTCCCCCTCACCATGATCAGAATTCCTGTCGAGGTGATAATCTCTTCTTGTCCCAACTTGGAACGTTTAGGCTTTTCATCACCAACAAACACTTCTGGAAAGTCATTACGAAGTTTTGAATTCGTCAAAAATTCCCTCTTAATGTTGCTCAGGAAATTCATGCCCTGTTCCTTCGTATTCGAGGCGATCACAATGAAACGCTCAATCTTGTAGCAAATGCAGTAAATCAAGAACTCCAGCGTAATCAGCGTGCTCTTTGCGCTTTCACGAGGGGCGGCGATCGCAACACGAGCTCCGCGTTCCTCACTGATTTTTTGCAAAAGACTGCTGATCTCAGTATGGAATTCTGCATCTGGACAACGATGATAACTCTTAAAATAATGCTCTCTGAATTTTGAAAAATCCTTACAAAGAGCCTTTCTTCTATCGGCCACTGCCTGTTTCAAAGCAAGAACTTTATCCTGAGCCTGATTATTCGTTTCCATGATCGTTCTCCTCTGTTTTTTCATTCGTTTGAGTTTTTATCTCATCAACCAACTTCTTAATTACTTCAACATCGCCCTTAATTCTTTGAGAAACAGGGTCATCCCCATCGGCCATTCCTCCAAGTTCCGCGATCTGACGATTAAGATCATCGAGTTGAGTTACCAAATCTCCGGTGTGATGGAAAATATCCCCCACAATTGCCACCGGTTTCGACGGTAAATACCCAACCGACTGAAGCCGAACAAACATTTCAGAGCCTACTTTAAAGGCCAAAAACTCCGCTTGCGACCGTTCAGAAACAGAAGCGTCAGTTTTTCGAGCCAAGCGCATAAGATGATCTCGATGAACCCGCGAATAAGTCACAAGCTCAGCAATAGTCTTCTCTGCCAGTTCGACACTTGGTTTTAACCTGTTCTTATCGCGGATTTCCCTCAGATCCACCCTGATTGTGTGTTCCGTTCGCTTAAACAGTTGGGCCAGCTGCAGCACGGAATACCCCTCGAGAACAAGAATCTCGACATACCCGCGTCTTTGCTCAACAGAAATCGTCGAAGGATCGATTTCCCCATTCTTTAACCTCTGCAAGAAGTCATAAGCTGATTCCTCATTTCTTTCGATATCAGACATTTTCGACCTCCTTCCGGTATTTACGCACCAGTTCAGAATCAGCATTCTCATGCCCAACAAGAGCCAGATACCGACGAACAATCGCATCACAATATTTCGGATCGATCTCGATACCGAAACAGCGGCGTTCCAGGGTTTCGGCTGCAATGAGCGTTGACCCAGACCCAAGAAACAGGTCCAGAACAACTTCCCCACGCTGCGAACTGTTGCGAATTGCGCGCTGCGCTATGGCGATGGGTTTTTGCGTCGGATGGACGCAGGCTTTTGCGGGATCGCGATTGATCTCCCACAGATTGCTTTCATTGGTTGGACCGTACCACTTATGAGCACCGTTCTCCTTTTTCCAACCGTACATGCAGAATTCACTCTGGTTGTTGTAGTCGGCATACGAGATGGAGAAACTCGGCTTGGCCCATGTGATTACCGTCGCCACATGAAACCCGAGGCCTTCCAGCATGCTGGTCATGGGGCCGAACTGACGGTATCCGTTCCAAATGTAGACCGGAGCGCCCTCACCCAGAAACGGCGTCATGTTGGTGAAGATCTGCTTGAGCCACTTCTCGTAATCCTCTTGGGTCATGTTGTCCGAATAGATCCGTTCCCAATGCTTGGACTTTTTCGGACGCGACTTTCCATGCGGACGATTGCCACCGTAGTAATTCACGTTATACGGCGGGTCACAGTGCAAAAGACTCGCCTTCTCCTCTTGAAACAGTTTCTGCACATCACTTGCATTAGAAGAATCCCCACAAATGATCCGATGCTTTCCAAGCTCGATGACATCGCCTTTCTGAGTGACTGGCTCCTTGATTAAATCCAGCTCATTCTCAAAATCGAA
The DNA here is from genome assembly GCA_903944345.1 of Candidatus Omnitrophota bacterium. Taxonomy (GTDB): domain Bacteria; phylum Omnitrophota; class Gorgyraeia; order Zapsychrales; family Fredricksoniimonadaceae; genus CAJARJ01. The sequence goes on along the minus strand of CAJARJ010000021.1, from coordinate 193,400 downwards.
GTCATCCTCCTCATCCTCTTTCTGGCGATCCAAAACCTCGCTGATCTCCGGCATAGAAAATCCGGTGAGATCGACTTCGAAGTCCGGCATACCGCGCAATTCGGAAAGAAGATCCGCTAGCTTGTTTTCATCCCACTGGCCGCGAATCTTGTTGAGCGCTAAATTGAGCGCCTTCTCCTGCGCCAGAGAAAGGTCAACAACACTGACCTCCACCTCGGTCATTCCCTGCTCAAGCAGGATCTTGAAGCGCTGATGCCCCGAAACCAGATTCCCGGTACTTTTATTCCAGACCAAAGGCTCAACGTAACCAAAAGTCTGGATGCTCTTCTTGAGCTTTTCGTACTCTTCATCTCCCGGTTTCAAATCCACACGCGGATTGTACGGTGCCGGGTTAATCGAACTGACTTTCACTTTCTGGATGTCCATACTTTCTCCTTTTTGTTTTCACTTGTAACCACACATGCTACCTTATAAGACAAAAAAAATTAGCCATCGTTCTTGAAGACCCACCTCCTTTCATTTCTCTCTACCGTTAATAAGTTTAACTTGTAATCACATATGTAACTTGAATGGGCAAAAAAATTTATTCGGTGATAATCCCCATCTCTCTGAACAACTTAAGATACGGTTGACTCGGCATTGACTTCATCCCTTCCCACCTGATAATCGTCATCTTGTTAACTTCCAGCTTCTTGGCCAAATCATCCTGCGTCAACCTGTTTTTTGCCCTGAAAGCCCGAAGCATCATCGCGTAGGCCTTCACCTTCTTGGTATCATCTTCTCCGGCCAACTGGCCCAGCCGTTTGATGCGATCGTTAATTTCTTGTATTAGTATTTCTATCTCATCCATGTTTAAATAGTAACACATGAGGTTACATGTGTCAAGTGTTGTTTTAACTGTTCTGAATTATGCGGGCGTCCGCAATCTCATCGCCTGCTGTTTCTGCGCGAAGGTTAACGCAGGCCATATCATTTTCAAATGACTTGACTCCATGTCCTGTAAATCATTTTTATATTTTGCCTTTTTCAAATTAACCTTAAAAAAAGAAGCACTGTGGTCAATTTTAAGATGGTCCAATCGCCAAAGAACAACAAATGCAAACTTGGGTGTTAAATACTTATTCTTTTCATAGAATTGAAGAGCATTCGACAATATTTGATTGTCCTCTTTTTGCGCTAAACATCTCAATGCATTAAAACAAGACTCCTGCCTCATCTGCTGAGTCAACCGTTCAAGCTTCTTCTTTGCCTCTTGTGGCGTTAAACGCTGAGTATTTTCAAAAACAGATAGATTAAATTTAAGAATGCATTGAGACCCAACCCAAAGCGTCTTGTTCGTAAATTCATTCTTGATTTCAAAATGATACCGAAGATCTTCATGCTCACAAAGCTGACAAACCTCTATTGCATCTTCATGATCTTCTGTATTTTCAGTAAAAGCCCATTCCTTAAAAGCCTCAGGAAGCGTCCCCGCCACCGAAAGTGGCAAGATATTATCCCTAACCCTTTGAGGATAGCTCCGTCCTATTTGCATAAGAATATCCATTCTATTTTGGTATTATTGCATCTCAATTTTTGCAATAGACACTTTATACCCGTAAACCTTTAATTGCTTATATACCTGCTGCAATGAAACTTTGCTGAAAAATGGGAAAACATCCCTAACTTGCTTCTTAACCTTGCTAATAACCGCAAAAACAACCTCATACTCCGACGGATTTATAGACTTATTCTCATCGAATTTCCAACCAACAGGAAGCTGCTGATTTGCCTTCTTCAAGAAATCCATCTCAGCACGCAGAAGAAATGCTGCGTTATGCCCTTGCTGAAATAAATGGCTCAAACAGGCAGAACCCCTAAAACGTTTAACATGAATAAAATCATGCTTATCGACAAAGAGATCACATAACTCAATCTTGTTATGCCCTCCTCCATAAGGAATCAACTTCTTATCCATTAAGACGCATCGACTTGTATCTGAATCCGCAGCCATCTTGTTATATTCGGCTTCTTTTTCACCTTTAGATTTCGGTAAAGAGAAATTTGCATACTCCGGGATCTGCGCTATCTCTTCTGAAACAGTCTTCACATAGGCCGTGTCGATCTTAAACCATTTACCTCCCGTTAAAAGAAATGCCTCGTTCCCCTTCTTCAACTCACAATTAAGACATTTATACAATGTCCATCGATTAACAACATCATCATTATTTGCACCAATACATAAAACCTGCTTGCGTTCGAGCCACGCCAAGTTTACTTTAATAATTTCATCACCCGTCGGCAGAACATCCTCAATGCTGATATCCTCCCTAACTTCTTTATCCATATCAGCGTATTTGAAACCATGCACCTGCTCCCAATCAATGATCTCAGGCACAGACAGAAATATTTGCTCAAAATTTCTTTCTTGAAGCATTTTGAGGAGCAACGAATCCAGCTCTAAAACAATTGTCTTATTCCTTACTTCACTAATGTGGTCAACCCAAGGAAATCTCTCCTTATATGTAACATCCAGAAATTTCTCCAATAATTTCCCACATAAGAATGCTAACCGATCCGGCTTGACGGCGATGCTAAGATGAAAAGAAGTCGAACCAGATATTCGCTTTCCGAAATCAGTATCATTTGACACCCCTGTCACAGCGTTAAGAATATCTCTATCGATATTAAACCCAAAATTATCAAAAGTTCCTGCCTGGCTTGTCTGCACCTTTGAATGCCTAACCACAGTATCCAGGTTTTTAATATCGACACTTCTAATTTTATCGACATTAATGCTATTAAGCGCAACTCTTAAACCAAAATTATCTTCGACCAAATCCAAATTCAATAAACCCTTACCATAACCAAAGGAAAAAACAAAAATCCTGCCAGCGCTTCTTATAAATAAAACCGCAGAGCTGCTTGAATTGAAAACTCTTTCAATATTAACCTCAAGGAATCCATCAAAAAATTCAAGCCACTTAGGCGGGAAGAATTCCGATGTTTTTACGAAAAGACGGCTGTTCGCTTGATCTGCATCAACTAGAGAATGCGCCACAAGAAGATCTTCATCCTTAAGCGCCTCCTTAAAATCATTACATCCTTCCTTCAAAAGAAAGACGTTCAGTTTATGCTTTTTCTCATTGGAACGTTTTCTACTCATTTAAGACTCCAAGCTTTCTGTCATGACTGACATTTCTCCGCATTAAACTGACTCAATACCCTCTCACAAAGCAAAAAACCCTAATAGGGTTTTTAATCCCCACTAGGGTTACTGTTTCATATTCTTGAAACCCGTCACTATCGATAGCACGCCTCAATTCAATATATTTTTATAAATGCACCGAATCTCTCCCATCCCCATCGTTTTCTTCCTCTACATGATCATTCGATTCCGCGACAGGAATAAACTTCTCATGCGTCTTCTTCAAATAGGCCTTCGCCGTATCGCGATCTGCTTCATATAAAAGATACTTATTAACAAAATTTAATCGGGCTCGCGCATCATTGATTACTTCAGCCCAAGTCTTTATCCACACGGTTGTATTATCTTTTGTCGCAATCAATCCTCTGGGGCGCTCATGCTGTTGAGCTTCATTCTTGGCAAATCCATCGAAGTCATTAGAAACCGCTAAAAACTTCCAACGAATATTTACACCTTGGAATCTTTCATCTGCCGCAACAGCGTAAGCATATTTCTTAATCTGTGTTATAACATCCGCATCAATCTTCCTCGATGGGCGCTTTAACTCAACCACTAAATAATCATACTCACCAGCCCGAGGCTGAATCGCCTTATGAAAGAATAAATCGACGCGGCCTGTCTTGCCGTCTGGCAACAATACAGGATCAGGATCATCTTCCCGCTTACCAAGAAACTCCAAATGCTTCTGCAAGACCTCATCCAAACCCTGCTCACTACCTGCCAAGGAGAAATTTTCATCAAAAAGCCATGATTCTTTCTCTAAAATCTTGTGTAACTGGTCTCTTTCTAGAAGCTGCTTCTTGCTCGACTCCGAAAAAACAAGACCTTCAAGAGCAACAAGAAAATTCAGCCTATCAGCAACAATTTTTGCGGAGCTAATAATCGATGACAGAGTGGTCTTACGAAGAAGCTCAGCCAATTCATCCTGCTCCTCCTTCTTTAAGCCAAGCACTTCAGAAATAATACTCTGCAACGAGTCCGGGTTCTCTTTTATAGCCTGCGCAAGCAACTGAAATGTAAATTTCTTGGCCTTACTATCGGACTCATCAAATGAGGGAAGATAGCTTTGAACATTCACAGCTAAAATATCAAACACCTGACGTTCCGCCAGCTCAACCGAACTGAGATCATTCTTCTCAATATATGGATATATCTTTTCTTCTTTCCACTGCTGAATAATTTTAGACTGGTTCTCAACAAATCGCCGTCTGAAATGCTGTTTTATTTTGTTCTTTGCCGCCTTAAGAATCAATGCAACATCAGCATGCATTTCACTAACGCCCAGTATATTCTGCTTATCTAGTTCTCTAAAATGGTCCGCCTTAACATAAGCAGTAAAATGAAACCCCGGAGCACGAATAGCACTGGCATCTAACTCCTGCAACGAAATGCCCTTGGAATCACATAGGTGCACGGCTCGATCTGTAGGTATTTTCCACTCAATGACAGCAACTGAAGCCGGGACCTGGACTCCGCTCTCTAATGTCACTTGTCCTAAATCGTATTCATTAGACTGCGCCTGAGCACTTTTGGGATCAATTTCCTGCCCGTCGTACTGTAATTTTAGATTGGGATATTCGGTTAAATACGCTGCAAAAACTTTGGCCAACTCATGAGAAGCAGAACCTTTTACTAACGATGGGAACGTACCCCTCAAATTTGAAATAATAACTTCTGTCCCACAGGCTGCACCATTGGAAGCCTTCAAATCAACGATTTCAAAATCTTCTAAACTTTGCGCACTCCCAATAATTTTATAAGTATAAGAACCTGCCTCTTTCTTATAAGTAGTCACCCACTCGACGAGCGTTCCCAAGGCAAATGCTTTAAACCGGCCCTTGCCACTTTTTCCATGTAAAGCACGACCACCATGCCGACCTTTATTCTTTTTCCAAGACTCTCCGAGATTACCGAAATACTTTTCAATCTCTTCATACACTATGCCATCGCCAAAGTCTTGCACCCGAATAGTGTCTGGAATGCCTATAGAATTCAAATCAAAACAAACTCTGACTTCATTAGACCCAGCATCAAACCCATTCCAAACCAATTCAGCCAACGCCGCTAAAGGTCGCGCAGTAGCAATAGATTCAAGATGGTCGCGTTTAGCAGTAACATGTACTTTTGTCATAAGGCCTCACAAATTTCATCTCTCGCCATTAATCAGGCGGCAACCTCTTCATACAAATACTTCTGAAACCCTATAAAAGTCGAACGAATACTGTCCACATCGCCGAGGATTTCTTCCGCGTCGCTTAGCGCCTGATATTTCAAGGTCAAAAGATCAGGCAGCTTCTCCTGATCGAGCTCCTCAACGCCGGTCTCAATGTATTTCGACAACACAAACTCAAGGAACTCTTTGTGCTTGTTGTCCAAGCCATCAAATATCTTTAACTGCGCCTGCGCAACACGCTTTTCCCTTGTGATCGGCGTCATCGAGAAAGAAACATATTCCAACACATCATATAAATCGCTCTTCTCGGCATTGATCAGCTTCTGCAAAGTAATCAGCTCATCCAAGCCATAACCCGCATCGGCAAGTTTCTCGAGCAAGGTCTTACGCGTTATCGGATTGGACCAAATCTTCCGCAACTCGTCCTCGCTCTTAAAAAACTCCGGGAGCTTGCCATACAGGCTCTGCAAAAACTCCTCTGCCGAGATCGGCTTGCCATCGGCACTCCAGAAGGATGTCGAAATCATGTGCTGAATCTCGCGCTCCTTACCATCGCGCAACTTCACCTTAACCCTCTTGGGGCACACGCAAGGAACCGACAAACATTTAGGACAAGGCTCCCTCGGTGGCGGATCTGATACAACCGGCGGCTTCGGAGGCTTGGGCGGTTGTGGGCCAACAGGCGGCTCTGGCTCAATAGGCTCGCCATCCCATTCAGGATCAGCAAAATGATGATACGCATCCACAAAATCATAGATGGTGAAATATTCTTTCCCATCAAACAGGCGCGTTCCACGGCCAATGATCTGCTTAAACTCGATCATCGAATTAACCGGCCGCATCAGGATGATGTTTCGAATATTCCGGGCATCCACGCCTGTAGACAGTTTCTGGGATGTTGTCAGAATCGTCGGGATCGTCTTTTCATTGTCCTGAAAGTCCCTCAAATACTGCTCGCCCAATGCGCCATCATTCGCCGTTACGCGGACACAATACTTGGGATCAGGATTCTTCTTGTGCTGATTCACCAGATCCCTCACCGCCAGCGCATGCTCTTGGGTCGCGCAAAAGACAATGGCCTTTTCCTTTTGATCTATCTCCGACAAGAAGACCTTCACACGCTTCGCTTCGCGCTCCTTGATCTCAATGATTCTGTTGAAGTCCGGCTCTTTATAAATCCGACCCTCTTCAACTTCTCCCTCAATAATCTGATCGTCCGACGTATAAATGTAATCATCCATCGTCGTCTTGATGCGCTTGACCTTAAAGGGCGTCAGGAATCCATCATTGATCCCTTCCTTGAGAGAATAAATATAAACCGGATCGCCGAAGTAACGATATGTGTCGGCATTATCCTGACGCCTTGGCGTAGCCGTAAGCCCCAGTTGAACCGCTGGCGCAAAATAATTCATGATATCGCGCCAGTTACTCTCATCATTTGCGCCACCACGGTGACATTCATCAATAATAATAAAGTCAAAGAAGTCCTGCGGATAATCACCAAAATATGGGCTGGGCTTACCGTCCTTAATCGGACCGCTCATAAACGTCTGGAAAATGGTAAAGAAAATACTGCCGTTGGTGGGAACACGCCCATGCTTACGGATCTCATCCGGCTTAATACGCGCCAAAGCATCTTCAGGGAATGCAGAAAAAGAATTGAACGCCTGATCGGCAAGAATGTTCCTGTCGGCCAAGAACAAAATACGCGGACGACGACTGCCATCGCGCTTAAGGTTCCAACGGCTTTGATAAAGTTTCCACACGATTTGAAAGGCAATGAACGTTTTACCCGTCCCCGTTGCCATCGTGAGAAGAATGCGCTGTTTATCATCCGCAACGGCATTCAATGTGTTGTTAACCGCGATTTCCTGATAATAACGAATCCCTTTTGAACCACCCAAATCCTCAAATGGGATCTGATCAAATTTCTCCCGCCACTGATTCTGAACAGCAAAGGTCCTGGCCCACAACGCATCCGGTGTCGGGAAGTCAACTACGACCCCCTCTTGCCCCGTCTTCATACAAATCTGGTAGATCTCCTTGCCGTTACTGGCGTAGGTTATATCCAAAGAAAGACGCGATGCATACTCCTTAGCCTGTGCAACACCTTCGCCAACCGGAAGCTCATCACTCTTGGCCTCAATAACCGCCAGCTTACGACCTTTGTAAACAAGAACATAATCCGCAATCAAAGGCTTTACACGACCGCCACCGACCTGAATCTTTCCGGCAGTGATCTTATATTCACGGAGAACCTTTGATCCATCAACAACGCCCCACCCACTGGCCTTTAGTTTCGGATCAATATATTCTGCTCTTGTTTCAGCTTCGTTCATAAGATCCTATTCCACCCCAGCTTGTTTCTTTATGTATGCCGTTAATAAATCCATCGCCACAACTCTTAAAATAGAAAATGCCATAGCAGGAACTTTCTTTATTTGTTCAAGGACTTTACTTTCATTAAGTGCTCCGAATAAATCTATGCCATCTTTCGTCAATCGCAAAGGTGTAGGTAAAATCGTATAACTTCCAGACTGATTCCGAACAATAGCCGAACTGGCACTGACTTGATCAGAAAACGCCTCCACTAAACAATCATCGCAAAGTAGGCGATAGTGAAAAACAAACTTTTCATCATCTTTCGAGATAAGCGCCATACTTTTATACAAATCATTAAGCCCGAAACAAGCTTTATCGCTTTCAACAAATATTTGCAGCATCTCTTTTATATATTCAATATCAAGTTTCATATAACTTATAAGTCTCCTTCAAAAGCCTTCTTAAGAATAGACCTCTTTAATTCATCCAATGCAACCGACTTCTGCTGATAAACATATTCAAGTCGCTTGGTTTCTTCGCGAAGCTCATCTAGTTCTTCCACAATAACTTTTTGCTCCAAGAGTGAAGGAACGGAGAGCTTAGACTCCTTAAAATTGGGAACGGTCAATTGCGGTATCGATGTACCGGTATTCCCAAAATCCATCCCCACTACTGCATAATACAAGAATGACAACATTATCAGCTTTTCATCAGGGACTAGGACAATCAAGCGAACCACGGGCAAGAAAGGTTCAGTTCTGATTACTGTAAAACCCAGTGTGCCTCTAGCAGAAACAGTGATGCTCGGCTTCGTCACTCGCGCTACATCTGTGAACCCATATAAACCATTGTCCTTCTCACCATTTGAAAAGATCGGCACACTGTATTTCAAAGTCCGCTCTTGCGAAAGACGATCTTTTGGGACATCTCCACCGGCAAAAATCTGCTCACAGCAACTTTCTAAAGTTTTTTCCACCCATCCCTCGCCACGCTTGGCGAAAATAGCATTCAAGCGACTTTGAAGTAACGCATTTGAATTCTGAAGATTCTTTTCAGCATGAGCCTTGGCAGTGGCAATGCCATCAAATGCCTTGTCGAGAGTCTCAACAATACGCCGCTGCTCAAACAACGGCGGAATGGGCATTATCTGAGCTCTCATATCGCCATCAGTTACCGCTGGATAACTTGCACCTTTCTGGAGATTCTCCATTTGCTTCATGAAATTATTAGTAAAAAGAAAATAAAACACAAAGCGATGATCAACTTCATTCTTCGGACGGAGAACAAAATAACCGGTACTACAAACCTGATTGTCGAGCCGTCCCGGCACAATAGCAATACGCTGCAAAGTTGGGCGAACCGTTGCAAACAATACGTCATTGGCTCTAATAAGCCGTCGAGCTCGACTTGGAGCCTCCGCACCTTTTAGTCGTTGTGTTTCTCGAACTTGAAAAGTAACATTCGAAACACTTGAGACATCTACATATTCGAACTCAGCAGACGGTGACTGCAGCGGATTGATCGTCTCCGTCTCCTGCAAAATCTCACCCAGCGCCTTTTCCTGCCATCCGCTCTTCATATCAACGCCTTTATATCCTTCAATATCCTTGCGCTCTCAGCATCCAGCGCAACAATCTCATCCATGATCTCTTGCGGACTGCGATGAGCAACAACCTCGCCACCATTAGGATTCTTCACAGAAAGGTCGAAAGTCGCCTGATCAATACTTTTTGCATCAATGCTCCAGCTCTTGGGTGAATCCGCGAACGTCTTCTGCAGCTTGATAAACTCGGCCAAGTCTTCATCATTCAACGGATTGGTCTTCCCCATATTGCGACCGGGATCAAGCTGATAAAACCAAACCTTGCGCGTTGGTGCGCCTTTCTCAAAAAACAAGACGACCGTCTTCACGCCTGCCCCCTGAAAGGTGCCGCCCGGACAATCGAGGACGGTATGAAGGTTGCAATCTTCCAACAACAACTTCCGCAGACTCACAGAGGCATTATCGGTATTGGAGAGAAAAGTGTTCTTGATGACAACACCTGCCCGACCACTGGCTTTAAGGATCTTAATAAAATGCTGAAGAAAAAGAAACGCCGTCTCCCCGGTACGAATAGGAAAGTTCTGCTGAACCTCCTTACGTTCCTTACCACCGAAAGGTGGATTGGCCAACACTACGTCATAACGATCTTTTTCCTGAATATCAGCAAGATTCTCGGCCAGAGTATTGGTATGCACAATATTTGGCGCCTCAACACCATGAAGGATCATGTTCATGGTCCCAATGATATAGGCGAGCGACTTTTTCTCTTTTCCGTAGAAAGTCTTTTTCTGTAATGTATCGACATCTTTTGTGGTCAGATTCTTGCTCGCCTTAAGATACTCAAAGGCTTCACACAAGAACCCTGCCGATCCTACAGCCCCGTCATAGATCTTGTCGCCAATTTTTGGAGCAGCCACCTGCACAACGGCTTTAATTAACGGTCTGGGCGTGTAATATTCACCGCCGTTACGTCCGGCATTGCCCATATTCTTGATCTTGTCTTCATAAAGATGAGACATTTCGTGCTTTTCAGCATGAGACTGAAAGCGAAGATCATTGATCAGATTAACTACTTCACGCAGATTGTAGCCACTCTGAATCTTATTTTTTAACTCGCTAAATATCTCACCTATCTTGTATTCAATGGTGTCCGGGCTTTCAGCATTAACCTTAAACTTCTTCAAGTAAGGAAAAAGTTTAAGGTCAACAAACTCCCTGAGATCGTCGCCGGTGAGCGCCTTGTGATGGTCCAACTTGCCATCTTTATCTTTCGGTGTAGCCCAAACTTCCCAGCGATACTCTGGGCTAATAATTGGCGTATACGCCTTTCCCGCCAGCTTGGCAGCTTTCTTTTTGTCTTGCTCAAGGTCATCAAGATACTTCAAAAAGAGTACCCACGAGGTCTGCTCGACATAATCAAGTTCACTACTGCACCCGGCATCCTTGTGAAGGATATCGTCAATATTTTTAAACGTTTGTTCAAACATGCTAATCCCTTCCACAAACTAAATTAGTGCGAAAAGACAATGGCCAAAATTGCCAAAACAATACCAACCGTCCATGTTAAAAACTGATTCCTCTTATACCATTCCTCAAGGCTCCACCCAGACCCACACATTACTATTTCCGCCTGAACCCGCTCATTAAGAAACTGCTGCATAGCATCAATCTCCCGATCCACAGATCTCATTTTAACTTTATCGGGATAACCTTTGGCCATTAACCCTCTGTCAACACTCGCCATTCGCCCATAAACCATCCGTATGCCATCCAAAAGCATATCTTGAAGCTCCAGAAGCAATTGCTTTGTGTCAACTCCTCGGTCCTTAGACATCGCAACTGCCGCCGCTATCTCGGAAACACAAAGATCTTCTAAAAAAGGCTCAATATAGCGCGACCAGAACACTTCTCGCGGTGAACCTTCAAATCCGACACCCTGATAAGATATCTCTTTTCCATTCAAATACCTGACTCGAAGTGGATGTCCCGTCATAAGAAATGACCACGGCGTCACCTGCTTCTGAATTAACGACTCAATAGCATCGTTTATACGCTTCTTAAAAGTTGGCTGTAATGGTGTTGCCATAAAAATCTACCGCCTTCAATGCCGCGAGATAAAAACGCCGGGCACAATGTCCCGGCTTCAAATATTTACACTCTATGATCGGCGGCTTTCGTCATTTCCTAAATCTCTCATTTTTCGATTATTGATGTTGCGAAATTATACCACACACCTCCGCTACTAACAATCGGAACCCTTGGAATGGCCAGTATTTAGAACCCGCCACGAACACCCTCTCTACTGACAATACGACTTGCTATCTCTCCAAACGTATGGCTGTATATGACTAACGAAAGGAGCGTTATGGAGAGAGATATTGCCGACGAGATCACAGCCCTCAGAAACCAGCCTTTAGAGGCCCTTACGGCGCGTTATAAAGAGGTATTCGGCGTCAATGAGGCCCCTTCCAGCAACAAGGTCTTTCTGTGGCGCAAGATCGCCTACCACCGACAAGAGCAGGAATATGGCGGGCTATCCCCCAAGGCCAAGGACCGGCTGGCCTTCCTCATTAACGAATACGACCCGATCAATAACAAGGCCCTGCGCCCGAGCGTTACAACTGCCGGAAAAGAGGTCGTGGCGCTTCCCTCATTAAGGGATAAGCGCCTGCCGATCCCCGGAACGATCATCCGCAAAGACTACAAAGGCCAGGAAATCCGGGTCAAGGTGCTGGAAAAAGGCTTCGAATACAACGGCAAGTTTTACCGCACCCTGACCGCGATCGCGCAGGAATTAACTGGTGCACACTGGAACGGCTACTCGTTCTTCAACCTGTAAAGGAAACGTCATGGAGGATACCAAGACCCAAGAGAAGAAACCGCTTCGATGCGCTATCTACACCCGCGTGTCGACCAACGACAACCTTGAAAGGGATTTCACATCCCTTGATTCCCAGCGGGAGTCCGGCGAAAGCTACATCACCAGCCAAAAATCCGAAGGCTGGATACTTTCCCCCGGGCACTATGATGATGCCGGGTTCACTGGCGCAAACACGGACCGCCCTGCCCTGCAAAAACTTATTGCCGATATCAAGTCTGGCGAGATCGACTGTGTCGTGGTCTACAAGGTTGACCGCCTATCGCGCTCACTGCTTGATTTCAGTCAACTGCTAGAATTCTTCGACAAAAACAAAGTCGCGTTTGTTTCCGTTACACAGCACTTCAACACCAACACGTCCATGGGGCGCCTCACGCTCAACATCCTCCTGTCCTTCGCTCAGTTTGAACGGGAGATTATCAGCGAGCGCACCCGCGACAAGATGGGCGCTGCCCGCGTCAAAGGCAAATGGATCGGCGGACGACCGCCCTTGGGTTACGTCATTGACCGGGAAAACCATAAACTAATCATTAACCCGCCCGAGGCTCTGATTGTTAAGAAGATCTTTGAGTTGTACCTCCGGGAAGAATCGATCATCGCGGTGACAGAACTCATGAATCATAAAGGATTCCGCACCAAGAAGCATGTTTCAGAGTCCGGGCGCACCTTTGGCGATGTGCAATTCCAGTGCACCGGCGTTGCGCATATCCTCAAGAGCGTCCTCTATACAGGGAAGGTCAACTACCGGGGAACCATATATCCCGGCGAGCATGAGCCGATCATTGATGAACAAACCTTTGAGACCGTCCAGAAAGTGATGACGGCCAAACAGCCTTTTGAAAGCAGCAAGAAGCGCGAGAAGATCCTTGGCCTTTTGAGCGGACTTATCCGGTGCAAGACCTGCAACAGCAGCATGTACAGCACCTATGCCAACAAAGGCGGACAACGCTACAGCTATTACTGTTGTCTGAACGCCAGCAAGCGCGGCTACACCATCTGCCCGACAAAACTTGTGAACGGCCACATGACCGAAGCCAAAGTCATGGAATGTCTGCGCACCATCGTTAAAGATCCAGCCATTGGTATCAACTCATGGGAAATAACACCGATGGAAAAGCAAGTCCTCATCCTCAAATCACATGTGGAAGCCATTCATTACGACGCGCCCAACGGACTTCTTGAGATCATCCTCAAAAAGAACCAAAAGAGCCATGTGTTCAAAGTCGAACTCAAGGACCTAAAGCGCGTAAACGAACCGCCCCACTCCGAGAAGATCAAGGCTGAACCGCAGTTGAGACAAAACCTGATCCTGGCGCACCAGATCCAAACGGTTCTGGCGGATGGACGGGCAAAAGACCTGAAGGAGATCGCCGGATGGCTCAACATGAGCCCGCAGAGGATCAACCAAATCACAAACTGCCTGATGCTATCGCCGAAGATTCAGGAAGAGATCCTCTTCTCCCCGAAAGATGTGATTGAGAATATTCCCGAGTACAAATTGCGGAATATTACCGACGAGGTTGACTGGGAGAAACAAGATGCGGTTTGGAAAGAATTGCTTTAATCAATAAACGCACCAAAACGCTACTTCGGCCAGATAAGTGAAGCGACCGCGATGCTTGTCCCGATGCAGTAAAGGCCCCGATATATCCATTGATTAACTCGCTCTCCAAGCGTGACACCGCAAAAAGTTTGAATGTCCCAGCCCCTTACAAAAAGGGTGCCCCATAACAATAAACTTGCGCCAATAATCTGAAGGATTTTAATCATGCCTGTCGATGGCTGACCACAAACATCCCGAAGCAAAAGCCCCACCACTGCCCCAATTAATCCGAAAGAAATAATCGAATATAATGAAATCCAGAATGCACGTCGAACAATATATACCCGATGTTCCTGCTCTTGCGCTGGAGGGAAAGATTTCCTTTTGGCCTCATCCTTCTTTTCTTCTTCAATGAATCGACGTGGATTCACAATTACAAGAAGACAAAGGTACATCTTATAAAACAAACGCAATTTTGTGGGGCGCGTATCTGCCATTTGCCGTCTCCAATAATTCGGTTCTCATATTTTAAAAGGTAATTGTATTATACCGAAAACATCCGCCAACAAGAGAAAAACAACACAACCTCTCTCACTAAGAAGTAACCCAATATCCTAGTTTACGGCCACATTCCCGACGGCAGAAGTCCGCTCTTTATAAGTATTATGGCTTAAACTAGCGACCATAAACTAGGAGAGGATTGGGCCAATTTGGCCGACAATATTAGCCTTCAGTACTCTCTTTTTGTCGACGGAGATAGGATGGCAGGAAGAATCCAGCAGCGACGGGAAATACAATGCCCTAACCATTTGAAACATCGCTACATACAAAAGCCCGACGATTATTCATCGCCGGGCTTTGTGTTGTAAGTTATTGTGCTGCAATAACTTACAACAAATGGGGTCGCTGACGGGATTTGAACCTATCCTCTCTGAATGCTTTTGAGAAAAATCCGTCTTGTTTTCTTCAAAAAGACGCTTTTTTCTGCATATTCAGACGCTTTCCTCGCCAATTCTAAGGGGCCCCAGACAACATTTATTTAATTTCAAGCACTTGTTGAATCTGTGGAAGACCATATTCCGCGCCGCCCGTCACCACTCTTAAATTTGGTAAAACCTGACATTCTCCCGCCCCATGCGTATGCCCGCAAAAAACCGTCATCTCGGCATCAGAGTGCCTCTCCATAACATCTTTCAAAACATCGCCCACCGACTTACAGGAAAAGAACGGCAACCAATCATCCCCTGAGGGCTGGCCCTGATGCCAACAGGCCTCTTTGAAAGGCGGCACATGATTCAGCACGATGACATGGCGATGATCTTTTAACGCCATCGGCAGAACCCGTTGCAAATGTTCTGCGGCCTCATTCGCCAATCCCTGCATGGCCTTCAAACGTTCCGCGCGATCCCACAGTTTCAGCTCATCAATGCAGCGGAAATCGTTTAAATCAACCGAACTCCACCCAAAATCACCAAGCCGCCCGTCAGCCCAGGAATCATGCCCGACCAGCGCAGTCTCTTTGGTCAAACTGATATAATCGACCTTATTCAACCAGATCAAACCGCTCTGTTTTTGAGTCTGATCGGAAATCCTGACTCTGACCGCCGCAATCGAACTACCGTAATAGTCATGATTGCCTAAAACAAAATAGATCGGACGCTTTAACGCTTTCGACATCTGCTTAAGATATTTAATGACACCATCTCCCTCAGCGATGTCGCCGGAAATAAAAAAACAATCCGCCAGTTCACCGGACAACGCCTTAAGGAAAGAATCCAGTTGTTTTTGTTTCAGAAAATTCAGATGTATATCTGTGAGCCAGACTGCTTTCATTCTCTCAATCCTGTTCAATCACGCTTTCAGCGACCTGAACAAACTCCTGTGCCTGTGCCACAAGCGCTTTGGCACTTTCCGGATCAAAGGTATTCTCGTAATCCGCGCCCTCACGAAGTGCTTTTGCCATCTGCAAACTTTCAACAAGGCGCATTTCAAGAACGCCCTTGCTGACATAAAACGCCTTCATGGCAAGGATCAAACAGTAGTGGCTCTTTTCCCGATAGCCTTGATGATATAAAAGCGTACGGGCCGCATGAAACATGGCGTAATACGCCTGAACTGTTGCCCATTTATAACTCTTCTGTTTCAAGCTCTGCTGCGAGGTCTTCAGATCTTCTCGGGCAACATCCAGCTCTTTGGATGCAAGCTTCTTGGCCGCAGGAAATCGAACGATCTTGCCTTTCTGCAAACAATCATCAAACTCCGGTAGTTTCATAAACCTCCCACAAAACAATGCCTCGGGCTATTTCCTCGGCAAAGACTTTTTCTTTATTGTTAAAGATCACATATTCCTGCGGCGTCTTGATCACCCACTGCACAGGCCGGGATAACCGGATCTTTTGAACCATCCCGGTCACCTTCTCCTTGTCACGGGAAATGATGAATAGGTCAATATCACTGTCCGCCGTATCCGCACCTTGTGCACAGCTACCAAACAAGACAATCTTTGCCGCATGCTTTTGCAGAGGCTCAATCTTGGGAATGATCTCCAAAAGATTAAACGCCGTTCTCAAGCGGGCCACAACCGGCGAATTTCGGTCAACGAAACAGACCACATTACGCCCGCTCAACTGCGAACGAACAAGCCCGCCCTGTTTAAGCACCTTGACCGCCTTGCTCACTTCCCCCTTACTCATCCCGATATCACGAGCGATCTGGGAAATAAACCCCTTCCCTTCAAAAGAAAGGCTCAGATGATCCAAAACTTTAAGTTCAGATTCTTTTAACATATGTTATTTTCCATATGGAAACACATGTTTCCAATAAGAAACACTACAATAATACCATCCATAGGAAAAAAATCAAGCACCTTCAAGAGCACTACAGGCGCTATAAAAGTAACGGCCGCATTTTAATGGAAAAATAGCTGTGGCAATCCTGTCATAATTGAACAGCGCGTGTTCAATTATGACAGCCGTTCAAAGGTTCTCGTCGGAATAATTGTTCACTATTTAGTGAACAATTCAAAAGAGTGAACATTCAGGAAAAAATAGGCCATGTAAAATGGCCTCTCTATTTTATGGCTTTTATACTCTCTCCCGCTCATGCACCCATTGGGGCAATATTCATAAACTAGCAACCGTAAACTAGGAGAGGAATTGGCCTATTTTCCCGACGATATCAAACTTTATGCCTCTCACATTACCGACGGATAATAATGAATACCCCGACGATAATATTTCCTAAAGATGGGCGTTCGTAAGCCTTTGAAACAGCGCGAGATGGAAAAAGCCCGACGATTATTCATCGCCGGGCTTTTGTGTTGTAAGTCATTGCGCTGCAATAACTTACATAAATGGGGTCCCGGGGTGGGGCGGTGAGTAATAACCTCTCTGATTTTTCGGACGAATGCGCCAAAACAGAATTTGCAATATCAGCCGAAATCCACAAAAGAGAGACCGATTCTGTGTAAACTGTTGTCCAAAATGTCCTGTTTCTGAAGGGGCAATAATATATAACTTATTGGCGAGCAACGACTTGATCATTGTCCGCGTTAAAAAGGCGGACAACCCTGAACTTTACCTCAACAACTCTCCAAATCCTGTCATTCAACATAAAAACCTCGAAAAACTGCTCAGATTCCGTGCGCTTGAAATCCATCGGAGAGGTTGCTTCTCGCTATAATCGGGTTCCACTTAACGTGTCTTTTCTAACCAAACCATAATAATCCCGGACTTTACTTCCTGCCGGACGATCTTATAGCCACGCTTCTGGTAAATATGAATATTCCTGGCACTATTCTGTCCCGTCATTAATTCATATATACGCACCTCGGGAAACAAAGCTTCAGCCGCCTGAATTAATTTCCCCCCAAAACCATGACCCTGTGCTTGCGGATGCACAATCAACTTTTCCAAACGAACGACATCCTCATTTCTGGCCACCCGTATTGAACCAACCAATCGTCCATCAATCAGCATTTTCAGGAATACCTTTAACTGGAACTCCACCCTGATGTCGCCAATGGTCTGTGACAACGGAGGAACAGCGCAAGCGCCATAAATATTGGCCTCGCTCTGGAACGCGATCTTTTGCAGATCAAGAATGCCCGGCAGATCCTCTTCACTCGCTCGAACGATAAGAACATCGGAACCCAACTCTTTATGTAACATAAGTATCCTGCTTTTTAAGACACAAAAATGTGCCGTCGATGACTGACACGCCATCCCGCCAGCCTGCAGCAGATCCACACCCAGTGGAGCTTTCCGCTACGGACAACCCTTTACCGCTTTATCAAACTCAAATTCAAAAAAAGAACCATCTTATTGCGGTCAAACACTCTATATTCTCAAGCACATGTCTTGATGGAATGCCTGAACATTAAAACAAGCTACTTTCTCTTTGGCTTGGGCCTGGAAGCCAGCCAGGCAGAGGAATATTTATTGATCCAATCATCAGCTGCCTCATCAAAACCAATATCATGCCCGGCCATCTCACTCTGCAACCATTTGTGCCGATTTATCTCCCCAAGCACATCCTTATCCTGAAGCAACCTGCTCTTATCGACCATACCCCCCTTTTTTTTCTTTAGCTAATTACATGACGTTGTATCTACCTAAATATTTCTCCTGAACGCTTAATGCGCCATTACCGCTCCGCTGACTTTACGAAAAAGCAGCACGAACGGCATGCAACAAGCCGCAAGAATCGCGATCCAGATAAATACATCAATATAGGAAAGCATCATGGCTTGCCGCATGAGTTCCTGATACATCGATCCGTACGCATTCTGACCCTGCGTCCGGATCGCCTCCTGATAAACCGGATCATACTGCGTTAAATGCGACACCAAAGAATCCTGATGCACTTGTCCCATACGTGCAATGACCGTGGTAACCAGAGCGATACCGGCACTCCCGCCGATATTCCGCATCAAATTAAAAATACCTGACCCGTTTCCCATATCTTCATTGCGGAGCATCCCCAGGGCTAACGTCGTCAAAGGGACAAAAGCCACGCATATTCCCATCCCAAGAACGCAAAAGGGCAACGCTATATGCTCCATACCTATTCCCGGATTGATCGTCGCCGCGATCCATCCACACCCGGCACAGATCAGCAACAATCCGGCCAGCAAGAACAACCGTCCGTCTACTTTGCCCATTAATACTCCAACGACCATCGATCCAAGAAACATCCCCAACCCGAGGGACAGTTGTGCCACTCCGCTTAAATAAGCTGTATACCCCATCAATGTCTGAAAAAATAACGGGATCACGGTTATCGCCCCGTACATAATCGCCCCGAGAAGAAATGTAATGATCTGCCCTGAGAAAAAATTTCTGTCCCTGAAAACCCGCAAGTCAACCACCGGATGCTTTTGACGTAATTCCCATATCACAAATGATGTCAGGGAAACAACCACAGTAACAGCAGACCAGCATATCCATGTCGCTTGAAACCAGTCCTCAGTCTGTCCTTTATCCAGAATGATCTCCAGCACCGCCAGCCCAAGAGCCATCAAACAGAACCCGACATAATCAATACTCGAGGCATTGCCTTTTTTGAGATACGGCGGATCTTCTACAAACACATTGGCCATAAATAATGCCAATGCCCCGATCGGGATATTGATCAGAAAGATCCAGCGCCAAGAAAAATTATCTGTCAGCCACCCGCCGAGAATTGGACCAAGAATGGGCGCCATAACAAGTCCTGTTATATAGACAGCCATGGCCATCCCGCGTTTCTCCTTGGGGAAGCTTTCCATAAGGATAGCCTGAGCCAGCGGCGGCAAAGCGGCACCGCCGAAACCCTGCAATACTCTGGCAACAAGCAGAAAACCAAAACTGTTGGCCAGTCCGCACATGACCGAAGCTAGCGTGAAAATAAAGATGCAAATCAACAAAAGGCGTTTCCGACCGAAAAAACTTCCCAGCCAAGCGGTGGCCGGTAACAAGATCGCATTAGCCACCAGATAACTGGTGATGACCCAAGTCCCCTCATGATTCGTGACCCCTAGGTTCCCGGCGATATTCGGGACAGACACCGAGGCAATGGTCGTATCCAACACTTCAATGATCGTTGCCAGCATGACCGCAGCGCAGATCCACCACGGATTGGCACGGGGACGCCATTCTTGCACAGTTGCTGAAGAGACCTGCTCCGTACTCATTACCGCACCTTGACTTCCGGAACCACAGACATCCCAACCCGCAAAGGATATTTCTCATCCGTGGTCTCATCAAACACGATCTTGACCGGGATACGCTGAACGACTTTAACAAAATTCCCTGCCGCGTTCTCCGGTGGAAACATGCTGAACTTTGCACCCGTCCCGCGCTGGATGCTGTCAACATGCCCTTCAAACTCTTTGCCGTACATATCAACCTTTATCCGCACCTTTTGACCGGGGCGCATATCCTTCAGCTGCGTTTCTTTAAAGTTTGCGACCACCCACATTTCATCAGAAACAACAGCCAGTAGAGGCTGACCCACCTGAACAAAAGCCCCCTGCTCCACAGACTTTCTTGTAATGTGTCCATCGACAGGAGCAAATATCTTCGTATAAGACACATCCAGATCTGCCTGTTTCAAGACTGATTCAGCGGCAGCTCTTTGCGCAGCTGCAGTTTGTAATCTCAATTCCGCCTTATCGAACTGTTGCTTGGAAATTTCTTCTTTTTCAACAAGCAATTTGTACCGGTCAACATCTCTCCGGGACTGCTCCTCCTCAGCTTTGGCGGCTTCCAGATTCGCTTTAGCCATTGCCGCCCGCACTTCAAAATCCTGACTATCGAGCTCAACCAAAAGGTCTCCGGTCTTTACCCGCTGATTGTCCTTGGCCAGAACCTTTTGAACATGAGCCGACACCTTCGGGCTAATGGCGACAATATGTCCTTCAATAAAAGCGTCATCCGTATCCACATAACAGAAACTCCGGCACCCGAACCACACGCAGATCGCGCCGATCAGAATACCGCCAAACACAAGAACTGCCGGAGGGATCTTGGGCTTTTCTTCTGTTTTTGCCTTTGGGTCATTAGCATTATTTTCCATAGTTATTGCTCCTTCTTTTGCTGAACATCCTGTAAATAAAATGACTCTGTCTCACCCAAGGCAAAATAAAAATTAATACGGGCGGTATGATACTGCATCAGGGAAGTTACATACTGGCTTCTGGCTTCAGCCAGCGCCGTCTGTGCATTTACAACCTCAATATTGTCTCCGATACCTTGCGTAAATCTATCGCTGGCCAGCGTCAATTCATGCTCGGCAAGGCCAACCACATGGCTCGCGGCATCAACCTGCCCTATCCCGGTATCCAGCAGCCACAAGGCTTTCTGCACGTCTTCTTCAACCTGACGCTTCAAGTCCTCGTCGTAAAGTTCAATCTGCGTTTTCAAACTTTTGGCCTCCTTGATCTCGCCAAGGATCTTGCCTCCCTCGAATATCGGCATACTCGCCCGCAGCATGATACTGCTCGTTGTCCTGTCGTTCTCGTGGATCTCGTTAGCACTGGAACCAATGTCCCCCAAGAATTCGATCTTCGGAAACAATTGCGTCCTGGCCCCGCTTACCCTGTATTGCGCAGCCTGAACCCGCTCTTTAGAAACACGAAGATCCAGGCGTTTTTCTTCCGCTGTCTTAAGTGCAACAGCCAAATCAGGAACCTGTTCACGAATGAACCCAAGAGTGTTCATCAGCGTCACAACACCGTTGTACGGAAGGCCCGTACTGCGCTGCAGATCGAGATAGGCATCGTGGACGCTGGTACGTGTTTGCGCCAAACGAAATTCGTCTTGTGCCAAACGGGTTCTCGCACGGGCAACATCAACGCTATTGGCAACCCCCGCCTCAAATTGATCCTGTGCCCGCTTTAATAATTTCTGGCTTAACTGCCAATTGGACTCAGCGGCTTTGAAATCCCCTTGGGCGCGCAAAGCGTTTACATAGTCGATCGAAACAAGCAGTGTAACTTTCTGCCTGGCGAATTCTTTTTCATAACGCGCGGCGTTAACATCCCTGATGCCCGCCTGAAAATTGGATGCGACGCTTAAATTAAGCACTTCCTGAGTCAATTGAATACGCGCATCAAAAGTATTGAACGGGCCAATAGCACCCTGGCCCCTGAATCCGATAGCTTCAAGATTCTCTTTAAAAGTCCTTCCCTGACTGATGGAGCCCTCCACATGCGGCAAAAGGCCAGATAACATTTGCCATCTGCGCCCCAAGGCTTCTGCAACCTTTTCCTTAGCCGTACGACTAACCAGATTATTTTTCAATCCCAGATCAACAGCCTCACGCAACTTCAGTCTGCCGGGATCTGAAAACTCCTGATCATCAAGGAACATCCCTTCATGGCTAAACGAAGCGATATTATCCAAACGCATAAATTGTTCGACCTGTTCAGGTGTCTGAAGGATATCGGAAACCTTGGCTCCCTTTCCCGCAGATTCAACAGCCAGCGCCTGAGATACCCCGAACAGGACCAGCGTTACAACAATCCCGAGAAGAAAAAAGAATTTCTTCATAACGCGTCTCCATTTTCTTTCCCCGTTATATCAGCCCAAAAGGCTCTCAATTGACGTTTATAGTGATAACCTCGGCTGCCTTCATCCCCGAACTTGACGGCGATGGGTGTACCGCTCAAAATTGTCATCAAAGTAACAACCACATCCTCAACTTTTGTTTTCGGAAGTAATTCACCGTTTTTGATAGCACATGCGGCAGCTTTAGCAAAAAACTCATCAATATAGGCAGACCGCATCTCGTCTGAATCAATGTCCACATAGTCAGGGAAAGCCAGCTTGACCTCGAAAGAAGAAATCTCCACTTTTCGGGGCATCTCTTTATGCATGAGAAAAACAGAGATGATCTGGTAAAGCATATTGGCATTACCAAACTCAGCCGCTATTAAAGAAAAGACGCCATTGATCAACGGAATCATTTTCCCTTTTGGCGTTTTGCGAACAGCCCGTGCAATAACATTTCGTGTTGCAATCTGCAGGTAATACCCGATAACATCGATCTTGTCAGGGAAATGATTATAGAAAGTTGTCTCCCCCACCTCTGCCGCCCGACAAACTTCCCTGATAGAGACATCATCAAAACGACTGCTCTTGAGCTTCTCTATAAAAGTCTGCATCAAAGCAACCTTCAACCGTGCAGTTCGTTTTTCCCTCAATGAATATTCTTCAGTCTGCATAAATAACTCCTTTCACCTCTTAATTGAAAGTGTAGCATACAACATCGAAGTAGTCAACTACATTGTTCATGTGCCAAAAAAGCCGGTCTCTCTGCAAAACCAGCCAATTCCTAGTTTACGGCCACCCTACTGCCTGAAATAGCCCGCCCTATATAAGTAATATTGCTTAAACTAGCGACCAGAAACTAGGAGAGGATTGGGCCAATTGGGCCGACAATATTGGCCTTCAGCGCTCTCTATTTATCGACGGAGATAAGATGGCGGGAACAATCGAATATCGACGGAAAATATGATGCCGTAACCCTTTGAAACGTGGCGAGATACAAAAGCCCGACGATTATTCATCGCCGGGCTTTTGTGTTGTAAGTCATTGCGCTGCAATAACTTACATAAATGGGGTGGCTAACGGGATTTGAACCCGCGACAACTAGAACCACAATCTAGGGCTCTACCAACTGAGCTATAGCCACCGTGAATCTGTTACGGGCGCACGATCCTTGCCCGGATACTGCAAATGACTTGCCTAAGGTGAAGACTGACCGGAAGCATCATCTTTTAACAAGGCCGCTCCCAGCTCTTTCAAAGCGTCAACAATATTACCCGAAGAGCCATCAGATTGCAACCCTGTTTTCACCTTCCCTTTAAATTTGACCGGACCCACTTCAAAACGGTCCAGCCTGGTGGTGAAACTTATATCAGCCTCAATCTCGGTCTCCGAGGCCTCCAGCAAACTTAACACAACATTTTCAACCGGGCCAGCCTTCACTCCGGAGGATTGTTTCTGCTGTTTGCCGTTAAGACGGACTTTACCGCTCACCGCCAGATCATTGGCCTGCGCGAGCAAATGAACATCCAGGCTTTCATGCCCGTTATCGTCAACCGTCTGCAACACCGCATCCATGTCTTTTCTGAAAAAATTTATCCAGCCGCGCCCTTTGACAAAAGAACCCAGGAAAGGAAGATCCATCTGCGCCAGGGAGCCCGTTACAGAAAAGTCGGTTTTGATATCGACAGGCAACAGCGGCAGATTGAATGCCTGCGCATTAACTCCGGACAAAATCCACACCCCCGCACCCTGCTGGTCATGCAAACGGATCTCGCCCTCACGAACCAGCAATTTACCGGCTACAGAAGAAACCCCGGAAACAGGAACCGGGAAGAGCGGTTTAGCGGGAGAATCGCCGCCCGCATAGGGAGCAAAAACAAGCTCCGCCTCGGGCGTACGTTCAAGAAAAAACACCGGATGATCCAGCTCGAGCAGAGTAACCACTATCTTGCGGCCCAAAAGCGCTTCCTGATTAAACTCTAGCCGCGCCCGGACACAGGACAACATGCCCTTGACCTGCACCCCGCCAAGCTCGAGTGCCGGAGGCCAGAACAAACGAAAGCTTTCCAGAGTCGTTGGCCGGCCCGACGCACGCTCAAGCTGCTGGCTGATCAACTGACGTCCGTTATAAAATAAATAAAGGCATCCTGCCCCAACCGCCAGAACCACAACAGCCAACAGGACAAAGAGAACCCTGACAAGAATTTTCATACCGGATTGTTTTCCGCAGGAAATAAAAAACGTCCCTGGCGCGAATCGAACGCACGACCCACAGCTTAGAAGGCTGTTGCTCTATCCAACTGAGCTACAGGGACAGAAATACCAAAGTTTTGATGCACATTTATAACAGATTTATTGATAATCGTCCAGAACTCAAGCTGTCATTGTTCTGCCAAGGAACATAGCGGGGATCTCCTTTTGACCGCATTTATGTTACCCTCACTACAGCATTCTTTCTATAGACGCCTTTTTGGCGGCATACGCCTTGCCCAAACCATTTTCAATGGCCAGATCACATAACAAAAGCGCCGATTCATACTCACCCGCCTCCACCGCAATCGATATGCCCCGTTCAATAAAACGCAGTGCGGGCAAATATTGGGATAACTGGCGAGTATGCTTTTCCCTCGCTTCTGGCAGATATTCCCTGGCACGCTCGACAGCCTGTCTGCACACAACAGGGTCATCGAGCTGATAGGCATCCTCGGCCAGAAGGTCATAAATAAAGAACTTCACCGAGTTGGGAATTGAGTTAAACTTCTCAAGAAAATTCAGCAAATACCGCTTCCCGCTCTGGCTGCCATCAATAAGAGCCTCGCTATGCCCGGCAAAAACATCTTCCAGTATCTCGTCCGCTTTTTTAACCGGCGGCCTGCGTCGATCTGCCATCTTTATGCTCCCGTTTGTTTACACTTTTCCAGATACGCTCCGGCGAAAATAATCTTTGCTCATACTTTGAAAATAATGGGATTGAAAGCTTTGGCAACCACAACAACCCGGTCGCCGACTTTCCATCCGGCCGACTCCTCCTCGGTTGCCACAACCTTGGTAATATTATTGCCGATCTGCACCGTGACAATATAAAGAAAGTCCTCTTTCTCCAGCATGAGAATGCTGCCCGCAAACTTGAACTTGCCGCTCAGGGAGTCTCCGGCAAAGATCTCTCCCGGCTTGCCGGAACGAACAATCCTGCCCTGCTCCAGCACCATAATCCGGCTGGAAAGCTTGAACACCTCCCCCAGATCATGGGAAACCACAATAGTTGGAATCCGGAAACGATTATACATGCCCAGTATTTCATCCTGCAGCCTGAGGCGCAACTCCAGATCCAGCGACGAAAAAGGCTCGTCCAGCAAAAATATCTTCGGCTTTCTCAGGAACGCCCGGATTAAGGCCAGCCGCTGCTTCTGCCCGCCGGAAAGAGTTTCCGGACGGCAATGGCCCAATTCCGTCAAATGCACCATCTCCAGAAGTTCATTGATCAGCCCGGCATCTTTCTTGTCTTTCAGGGCGTATTGCAGATTCTCGCGCGCCGTCATGTTGGGGAAAAGGTTGTAATCCTGAAAAACAAAACTGATCTTTCTGTCCTGGACACGTTTGTTGATCCCGGCGGCACTGTCAAACCATGTTTCGTTATCGACCTGAACAAGCCCTTCGTCGGGATCAGTCAGGCCGGCGATCATGCGCAGGATGGTTGTCTTGCCCGCCCCGGAAGGACCAAAAAGCGTTACCAGTTCTGTGCCCGGAATCCTGAAATCCACCTCAAGCCTGACGGGGCCGGAGGCGGTGACCAGCTGCTTTTTAACGCTGACACGTATCATTTAAACCGCTCTGACTGTGCGCTTGTTAATACGATCCAGAACAAACAGGATCATAAACGCAATAACAAAAAGAACCATTGAATAAACACCGGCGTCCGCGTAATTCAGGGCTTCGACATCATTGAATATGGCAATAGACGCCGTCCGTGTGACTTCGGGGATATTGCCCCCCACCATCAGGACAACCCCGAATTCTCCGACAGTATGGGCGAAAGCCATAACAACTCCGGAAAGCAGCGCCGGCCTGATATTGGGCAGGATCACCCTGAATAAGGTTTCCCGCCGGGATTTCCCCAGCGCATACGAGGCCTCGATCAATGATTTGGGAAAACTCTGGAAAGCCGCCTTGACCGGATTGACCATAAACGGCAGGCTGAAAAGAACCGAACCGATAACCAGCCCGAGAAAAGTAAAAACAACTTTTATATGCAGAAACGTCTCAAGAAAGCCCCCCAAAGACGACCGCGGGCTGAACACAAGCAGAATATAAAATCCCAGAACCGTCGGCGGCAGAATAAGAGGCATGCTGACCAACGGCTCGACAATACATTTCCAGCTGCGGACGCTGAACGCCAGCCAGTACGCCAGCGGTACCCCGGTAAAAAACAGAATGACTGTCGTCACCAGTGACAGCTTGAAGGTCAATACCAGGGGAGCCGGGTCAATCATCATGCCGGATTCTTCATCAGTGTGACTTCATTGGTCTTGACCATCCACTCCACCTGCTCTTTCTCCCTGAGCGCCATCTCGGCGGCCGCCTGTGTTGTAATAACCGCCTGTACAAAACGATCCTGATACGCAAGTGTCACGCGCGTCAGCAACTGTCCTTCGTCAATCTTCTTTATCTTCCCCATGAAACGGTTCCGGAAACTGATCAGGCCCGATAGATCTTTGGCCAGCCCGACCTCGGTTTCTTTAAACAGAAGCGTTACGGCATCGTCTTTCCTGTAACTGGACGACTCGCGCCCGCATTCCAGAATGATGGCACTGAAAACATCCTCGCCGACCCGGACCTTGATAATTGAAATATTACCTGACGACTGCATTTCAGTCACTGTGCCAACCAGCTTGTTCATAACGCTCCTCGTTACGGTAGTGTGTAACCATATTTCACAAAAATCTCCCGGGCGTCCGGGGAAGACATAAAGTCGTAGAACTTCCTGGCCGCCGCTTCATTTTTTCTGGCACTTTCCAGAAGCACCATTGCCTGGGCAATCGGTTCGTACGCCTGCGGGTCAACAGCCACCCACTTGCCTTTATCGATCATATTCGCAGACATAACCACCGATTTGGCGGTTAACCCCACATCCGCTGCCTGCGTTGTAACAAACTGGTTGACCTGCGAAATGCTTTCACCATACACCAGTTTTGACTCAATCTGCTCATACAAATTCTCGTGTCTGATGGCCTTGACCGCCTGGAGGCCATAGGGTGCCGTCTGCGGCGAAGCAATTGCAATCTTTCCAATTGCACTATTAGTAAGTCCGGCCAGACCGCGCGAAAGGTCAATATCCTTGAAAGTCCACAGGACCAGATAACCGTAAGCATAAACCCTGGGGGCTTCCAGGGTTAATCCCCCCTTGAACAGTCGCTCGGGAAAACTGGTGTCGGCTGACATGAAAATATCAAACGGAGCTCCGTTCTCGATCTGGGCCGTCAACTTGCCGGATGATCCAATAATCGTTTTGACCTCAATGCCTGTCTTTTGGGTAAATGCCGCCTTAAGCTCATCCAGAGTAAACTGCACATTTGCCGCAGCAGCAACCGTAACCTCCTCTGCCTTTGCCAGCAATGGCAACAGACAAAACAACAAAACAACCAGCCCTGTCCTGGTTTTGTCCAACAGGATTTTCATCAGCCCCTCCTTTATTTCTTTGCGATCATTCCATTTGACCAGATATCCAGAACGCCCTCAAGGGCATCGGAAAACGAAATCTTTTCTTTCTCCAGAAATACAGGATCCAGCACCCGATCAATCGCCCCCATGTATATTCGTATTGCGAGCGACGAATTAACCTTGCGCATTTTTCCCTTCTTTATACTGGCATCCAGCAAAGCCCTGATCCCTGCCAGCTTTTCATCACGAAAGGCAAGAAAACGCTGCGACAAATCCGGCAGCTCAAGACGAATGTCACCCAAAAACTGCTCAAACCAGGGCGTCACCCGCTGCTGAAGAAAAAATATGCTTTCTAAAATCGCCTCGACCGGGTCCTTGTGGCTTTCCCTGATCAGAACCAGTTCGCGATTGATCTCTTTCTCCAGGCGGCCGAACAGGGCTTCGGCTATTTCGGTCTTACTCTCAAAATGCCTGTAAACCGTATTCTTGCTCATTACCAGATCCTGAACGATCTCGTCCATTGTCACTTTGCGATAGCCAAACTTGAGCATCCTGACCATAGCCGCGTCCAGAATCCGCTCCCTTGTTAACTCCTGTTTTGACATCAGCCTATCTTTCTTTAATACGAACTGTTGATACTGTATTGGTTTTTACAGTATCGTATTAAACAAAACGCATTCCGTCAATGGAATTGTTCCTGCGCTCAGGGCAGAGAAACGGGGATTATTGGGACTGTTGCATGATGGCCGCAGGATCGAGTATGAGCGCAACGTTTCCGTCGGCAAGAATGGAGGCGCCAACAATGCCCCTCACATTCGAAAAATGACTGGTGAGCGCTTTAAACACAATCTCGTCTTTCCCCAGAAGCCTGTCAACAACAACACCCAGCCGCTCTTTGCCATCAGTAATAACCACCACCCGCTGGCTCGGAGCATCATTTTCCTGGCTGTTGGCTTTAAACTGGATAATTCGCGAAAGCTCGATTAATGAAAGCGCGTGGTCGCGCAACTTCATGGTCGTGTTCCCGTCGACTGTATAAATTTCTTCCTTGGGAACATTGACGATTTCGGTAACAGACGCCAAGGGAAACGCGCAAATCTCTTCTCCTACTACAACCAGCAAGGCGGGAACAATCGCCATCGCCGAAGAACCGTCTGCTTCGCTGCCCAGGATTTCGGCCCGCAGTTTTACAATGCCGGACTGCAATTCTGAAGAAGCTTTCTCCAGCGAGCCGGTGGTATGTCCCATCCCCTGGACAAGCACGGCAAGTGTATCGTGCCGGGCCAAAGATTCGAGAGAATTAAACAACTGCTCCAACTCCACAACGGCTTTCTGGAAACGACCCGGATCTTTTATTGCGCCGTTCAAAAGAACTTTTGCCGCGCCCACCCCCTGCAGCAACTCTTTCTGCCGAAAAAGATCCTGCTGCAACATCTTTTCCGTCCTGACATACTGGGAACGAATGATCACCAGCTCGCCGGACAAGGCCATAAGGCCATTGATCCCGCCCTTGTCGATTGCTGAACGCTCTACCAACGCTTCGGCATTCTCTGGCATGAGCCCTCCATCCGGTAACGAGTCTTTATCAAAACATCCTTATGCAAAAAAATCTCCCGGGAGAAGCCCCCCGGGAGATCAAAAACAGGTGCCTGCAATTATGAAATGCGAAGAGGCTCGTCACCTTTATCGCTCTTATGCCCGCCATTCTCTTTTCTGACCGTCTTGACAGAGTGCTTGACCACAGGATTCTTCTGCCCTGCAGCGGCCTTTTTGGCCGGAACTGCTGCCGAAGCCGAAGCCCCGCTATCCAGTGTTCTGAACTGCGCCACCAGGTTGCGCAACGACTCTGCCTGTGCCGACATCTGCTCCGCCGAGGCCGCCAACTGCTCGGAGGCAGAAGCATTGGACTCCGTGATCGAGGTATTTTGCTCCATTGCTGCAGCCTGCTCCTGTGTCGCATTAGCCACTGCCTGCAATTGTTCTGCGATCTGCTTGATCCCTTCTGTAATCCCGCGAACCATCTCCCCGGCTTCTTTAGAGATGGTTACACCATTCTCGACCTGACGCAGATTGGCTTTAATAAGATTCTGGATTTCCTTGGCCGATGTCGCCGAACGTTCGGCCAGCTGGCGAACCTCGTCGGCAACAACTGCAAAGCCTTTTCCATGTTCTCCGGCACGGGCGGCTTCAATGGCGGCATTTAATGCCAGCAGATTGGTCTGGTCAGCAATGTCGGTAATTAGCTCAACGGCTTCCGCCATTTGCTTGGACCCCTTTTCGATCCCGGTCATGGCCTCGACATTACTTTCCATGGCCTGGCCGGCTTTCTGGGCATCACCCGAAGCGTTCTGGGCAATCTGGTTGGCATTTCTGACATTCTCGGCGTTGGCCTGAACCGAACTTGACAGCTCTTCAAATGAGGCCGAC
Source organism: Candidatus Omnitrophota bacterium (assembly GCA_903944345.1). Taxonomy (GTDB): domain Bacteria; phylum Omnitrophota; class Gorgyraeia; order Zapsychrales; family Fredricksoniimonadaceae; genus CAJARJ01. Next base: position 163,138 of record CAJARJ010000021.1, on the reverse strand, counting down.
TGCTGCTGGGCGCCGTCTGCAATCTGCTGGGAAGCGGAAGAAACCTCTCCCGTTGCCATCATCAATTGCTCTGCAGAAGCCCGGATCTCTGCAATAATACCGGACAATTTATCGGAAAACGCATCCATCGCCCTTCCCATAACACCCAGTTCATCCTGACGCTGGGTCTGCAAACGGTTTGTCAAATCCCCTTCTGCCATATGCCCCATAACGTCCACACTGCTGGCAACCGGCCTGGTGATAGAGCCTGTCAAATAAAGACCAGCCAACACCGCCAGAATAAAGCCGATAATTGTAATAACAACAATAAGCATGTTGGAAGCTTCCATTGCCTTATCTGCATCCACATCCGCCTGCGCTGCCTTCTGACCAGCCAGGTCGACCAGCTTCTCCAGCGCTTTCTCAACCTCAACATTCTGAACATTAGCCTCGCCCATCGTTATTGCATAAACTTGTGCATAAAGCTCTGCTCTTTTGGGATCCTCTTTGGGCAAAGCGGCAGCAGTCTTGATCGTTTCGGTTAACTTGAGATTGCTCTCGCGCAGAACCCCCAGCTTTGTCTTAAACTCGGCGTAAGCCGCCTCTTCTTCCGCATTCTTCGTCAACTTGGCATAGGCTTCGTCTGACTTCTGATAAGCTGAACGCCGCTTACCTATAAGTTCGATGGCTTTCTGCACATCCTCCTGACTCATATCAGGATTACTCAAAGTCCGCATCCCCGCCTTGATCGCCATAATATTGAAGTTGATTGAGCCCACCTGCTCAACCGCAGGAAGAGCAACCCTGGAAATCTGATCAGTCTTTTCCATCAAGCCGGCAAGCCCGAACACGGCAAATATACCAACAATCGCCGCAATCACTGCGACAAAAACAAACCCGCCGATAAGCTTCACTCCCAATTTGATGTTATCCAGCATGCAACCCCCTTATCTCCCTCGGTTAATCCGCCGTTCTTTACCAACACAACCCCCTCAAAGCACTTTGGAATCCACCAGCGAAACCAGCCGGCTTATTTCGGGCTTGGATATTTCTCCGTCTGCCCCGACCTTGCGGCACTGAAGAACAATTTCGCTGGAAATAATCGACGAGAACGCCAGGCAAGGCAGCTCCTTGAGTTTCGGATCTTCCTTGATCTTCTGGATCAGGTGCAAGCCGTCCATACGCGGCATCTCGATATCGGTCACCATCAAATGATAAAACCGGGCGACCCTGCCAAAACCCTCCCGGCCTTTAAGCGCTGACAACAGCGACCACGCTTCTTCACCGTTGATTGCCGTTTCTGTCTGATATCCTGCCGTCTGCAAATGCTGAACAATCATCTGCCGTGTAAAATCCGAATCATCCACAACAAGGATTTTCTTTGAGGCTCTGTCAAAGCCTGCCGCACCATACTCGCCTGCGCGAGGAGTCTGAATATTGGCATGCGGATTAATGTGAACCGCGATCTTCTCGAAATCCAGGAGAAAAACAACCTTTTCTTCGACCCGTACAATACCGGAGACATACCCCCCGCCCGTCTGGAACATCTGCGAGGGGACTTCAACAGATTTCCAGAAAATACGATGTATGCGAGAAACCGCTCCAACCAGAAAACCCAGGCAGATCCGGTTAAACTCCGCAATAATTATCCGACTGCGCTTAGGATCAATGTCCGGCTCCATCTTGATATGTTTGGCCAGATCAACAACCGGAATGATTGCCCCGCGGAGATTGATCGCCCCACGTATAGACTCGGGAGCATCAGGCACCGGCACGAAATCAACCCCGGCCTTGATAATCTCGCGAACTTTGGCCACGTTAATGCCGTAAAGAGCGCTATTAATGGAAAACTCTATGATTTCCAGTTCATTGGCATTTGAATCAAGGAGAGAACTTGCTTTATGCTCTGCCATGCCCCAATCCTTTCGCCTTAATGCGGCCCCTGAACGTAAGTACGGACTCTGGCCGAAGCCGAACGCCGGGCGTGAGAGCCCAAAAGAAACCATAAACAGTTGACAGTAGTAGCTTTAACTATTTTCATGCTGAAAGCAACAATTTTTTCTTTTTTAAAACCTGCCCTAATTTCAAAAAACAAATTCAAATAAGTTGTTTTTTCGCCTATTTACAACGAAACCAAAATATCACACACCAGAATCATAAACAGCAGTAATTGAAATTTATTAACCGTAACCCCCGTGGGATGTTTCTGAGGGAGTAGCAATCACATCACCGAATCCTCCGGCGCTGTTTGGATGCAGGCCGAGTTTGGCCAGTGCCCGGTAAAAAAACAATTTATATTGCGCCGACCGGGGAACGTTTAGCGGGAGCGCATCCTGAGTGGCAAAAGAGAAAAATTTGACCGCCAGCCCGGATTCTTTCCAGCGCAGAAGAACATGTGCCAAGTCCTTCTGCACCGCTCCGTCCGGCAAGGAAACCAGCACAACTTCGCTGAACCCTTTTGAAAGAAGCAGATTACCCGAGGGAAAATCCTGTGGAAAAATCAGCCAGCGATTGTCAAAATTTCCAAATGCAGGAAACCCCGACATTCTCCGGCTGTCCAGCAGGAACGCCGGCGGAGCGTTGAATGAAAGTCCTCTGTCTTTAATCTGTGCAGTCGCCCCTTCAACCGCGTCCATCAACTCCCGCACAGGAATCACCGCGGACGGCCCTTCGCAGCCATTATATAAAGGTACCGGTCGATAGCCCAACCCGGCCAGCGTAACAGCCGCCCGGACAGAATTGACTCCGGGAAGATCAACAATAACCACCCGGCCAGTCGGGTTAGCAAACGTCTCCAGCTCCGGTATGCCTTCTACGGCAGACGGACTAAAAAGTCCTTTTTTCGACAACGCCGGGCTGTTAAACAGCACCGGCTTGGCCCACGGGGTCCACACGCTCTCGTCCGGAGCCCAGTCCACAAACAGCTGCTCACCGTAAGTCAGTTGTTCATCCATAGTTAACCCTTTCTGATCAACACGGCAACATCTTTTGCGCGGTGATCGATCAGGGGCCGATCTGCGATCCGGCCATAAATCCCGCAAGCAGCCTGATCGATCACATACACACCAACACAAAGATACTTATCGACTCCGTCGACAGCCAGAGGAACCGCGTCAAACCGTTCCTGCGCTACCCAGTATCGGCTGTTGCGGCGTGCCGCCTTTAATATCTTGACGTTTTCTTTCGGGTCACTCACCCCCTGGATAAAAAGACCTTCCCCTACCCGGCTGAAAACAGGCTTGACCACCCAGTGTCCGGATTCGAGAGGCGCGTCGGCAATCTCCCTGGCGGCAGGACAAAGCGTTTTCCACGCATTCAACGGAGTTTGCAGTCGATCGAACAAAAGCGGGAATTTTTTGCTCTGCACCAGCAGAGCCTCCGGAGGGTTGACCTGTAACGTTTCTCCCCCGGCAAAGAAATCTTCCCACCGGCTGTACCACGGTAAATTCATCAGCCACTCGGCGGGGAAAAAGCGTATCACCGCATCCAGCGGAACCGGGCCAAATGGCCCGCTGAGCGAGGCTTTGCCTTTCTGCCAGCGCACATGCCGCGGGCCCGCGAAAAACACCCGGAAATCCCGATCCCTGAAGTACCTGCCAAGGAACTCCATGACCTGGCGGTCATCCGCATACGCCGTTGCATGAACAAAAGCCAGCGCCCCTTTGCCAGGAATCCTCGACATGATGCTTTGCGCCAACCTTAAGGAAGGGTCACCGGAAGAAACACAGTCCGGAAAATATGCCAGCATTAACTCCGTCAGCGCCGACGCTTCGATAAACCCGCCGGGCACGTCCGCATTTACTTCCGATATCATCCAGCCCCTGCGGGTCAAATGAAAATCAAATCGCATAAATCTCGACAGGTTCAGCACGCCACAGGCTTTTCTCCCTGATATAGCCCTGATAATCGGATCAGGGATACCCAGAGAACAAAAAAGTTCTGGCCTGCAAAGAATTTCCTTTTCAGCCGCATAAAGCTCGGCGGCCAAAGCCTCTGCCTTGCACTTGAGTTCAGCCCATAAGTCCGCAGACAGAATAACAGGATATTCCGCCAGAACATCCTGGTCTCCACTTTGCGGGTCCCATTTAAAATGATCAAACATCATTCGCCGACGAATGCGGCAGCGATCCTCGATCGATAACTCTCTTCCGGCAACAAGCGCCTCCACCTACCATGCCCCCAGGCGCAACACATAATAAGCGGACAAGAATATATAAATCCCCGCCGGGAGAAAACCAGCCACAAAAACATTCTGTCTGGGAACTTCTTTCGAGAGGCAAAAAAGCCTGTCCAGAAGAAGCGCAACAACAACCAGAACCCCCAGGGGCGCAGACACTCTCCAGAAGTCTGTCCATGTAGCCGCAGCCGACACCCAGTTGCCTGCCATAGCTCGTCCGAAAACCAGCCCCGAAGCGACAAGAAATCCGGCGAACCGGACCCCCGTTGCCAAATCCTGGTCAACCGTAATTGCTTCACAGACTCCGTTGACCTGGTCAATCACAACCCAAACCAACATCCACACGACAGTAGCCACAGCCGCACAAAAGAACACAACCCACCAACCCGGCCCGTCGCCAATGTTGCCGCCGGAGAAACACAGCATACTCCCGAGGACTGCCCCGCTGATAGCCACATCCGCCGCATAATTATCCTGCTCGGCGACATCATGCCGGAAATCCAGACCAAGAAACGAAAAGCATTTTGTCATAAGACCGCACCAGGCCAGACCAAATGCCATATAGAAAACAATATAAACAGGATTGTTTCTGACATCCAGGGAGGCAAAATTCCTGAGAACAAGAAAAAGAATGCCCAGAGCAAAGAAAGGCGCAAAAAATGCCGCTATGCCGGCATACCGGCCCCGGCGGTCATAAATCACCATGATGTCTCTTATCCAGGGGACCCAGAAAAGAAAAATACCGACAGAAGAGGCCGCCAGCACATAAAACTCTTCTTCTGACATCTCTTCCCCCTGTTTTAACAATTATCATTGTGACATGAAAAATTCTACGCAACGGGCTCGGGCTGTTATAAAAAATCTTAACTAAAACAAACCCGACTGTCCAGCAGACTTCCTTCCTTGTTATTTCATTTTGCATTCCCGAACGGTGCCCATATAATTATCCAGTCATGCAAAAATCACGCCAAAAATGGGGATCCCAACTTAGCATTATTCTGGGTGCATAGCTTTGGCAGGAATGGTTACCGATCATTCTGATGAGCAATATCTCCGCCGCCAACCACCCCTACATCCTGGCCACCAGACTGGCTCTGCTGCTCTTCTTCGGCGCACTGTGCGTTCTGGTCAGCATTGCCTGGCGACGCCGGGAAAATAAAAAACCGGCGCCGAAAAGATAACTTCCTTTTCAACGCCGGCCTGCTGCTATTATTTCTTGTCAGCCTTTGGCTTCTTTTTGCTCTTTTCCTTACCCTTGTCCTTGTTCCCCATATTCTCACCCCCTTCCGGATTTTGGTACGAACCCGCCAGACTGCGACACCGTTTCATTCTGCGGCGGTTGCAAAGCTTCTTTCTTCCCGCGATTGCGGACAATAAGCCCGTCTAAAAAACGCCTGAGGATCTGGTCACCGCACGGGCGATAATGCTCATGATCTTCCCGACGAAAGAAAGCCGACAACTCGGTGGGAGAAATTTCAAACTCGGCCAGCCGCAAGATCTCGATAATGTCCGAATCGCGCAGTTTAAGGGCCACCCGCAATTTTTTTAACACATCATTATTCGTAATCATGCCCGCCCTCCCGGTGCCTTGCGCCCGGAATTGCCCTGGGACACCAAGCGAACCCCGTTGTTTTCGATCACAACCAGCCGACGTTTATAAAGATGCCCGAGCGCCATCTTGAATTTATTCTTGCTGACCGCAAACAAACGATAAATCTCTTCCGCCGGAGTTTTGTCATTAAGCTGGCTGCTGCCTCCGCTGGCCTGCAGATGCGCCATAATGCGACCGGCTAGTCCGCCGACATCGTCATAACCCTGGCGAGCCAGAGCAAGGTCAGCTTTTCCGTCAGGACGTATCGTTCGCAAAAATCCTTTAAGCCGCTCGCCATAAGACAGCGTCCGGAAAACTTCATTTTTATACAGCAACCCCAGACAGGTATTATTGACTATTGCCTTGAAACCAAGATCCGTCCGGGCACACACCAGCAGGTCAACTTCATCTCCTGGCTGGATATCCGGCGCACACTCCTCATATAACCACCGGTCCACAAAGGATGTTCCGGTCATTCGTCCTCCGGTAAGCTCACTGGAAATATAGACAACATAAAACTCCCCCCGCTCCATTCTGGCATGCTGCTGGTCGGCAGGAACAAAAAGATTTTCCTCAAAACCCCAGTCCAGAAAAGCGCCCTGCCTGCTGACAGAAACAACCTGAAAGCAGTCAAAAGTGTCTTTCAGCTCCAGGGGGTCACGAACTCCCTCGGGATTCCGGATAATTCTTGAACGATTCGGCCGCTGTATTGTTTTCATGTTTCCCTGACTTTGACCAGATCAATATGCCCTTGACGCGGATCAAGATCGACCAGACGCACCCGGACTTTCTGTCCAACCGCCATCCGCTCTCCTCCGCGCACCACACGCCCCTCGACAACAGGCGACACCAGCCGGGCGTAAACACCTTTTTCGGAAGCCCCGGTCACAATCGCCTCGAACTCGTCGCCTACTCTTCCCTCAAGCAGGACAGCCGCGCCCACTTTGCGCATAAAACGTTCCACTTTCTTGGCCGCCTTGTCCCGGTCCGTGCACCAGGCCGCATGCTCAATAAGATCCCGTCTGGAATACGGACACGGACGGTCAGCAATGGCGGCCTTGATCAAGCGCTGGATGACCAAATCCACATAGCGGCGGTTAGGTGCGGTGGCGTGAGTATAATCCGTGACGGCCAGGCCAAAATGCCCAACCGGCGGTTTACCCGGCTCCAGCAGCTCGTACTCTCCCGGCCCCAACAGTTTGATAACGGTCAAAGACAAATCGGCAAAAGAAGACGGATCTGCCTTTTTACGCTTGAGCAAGAACAGCGACAATGACTTGACGTCTGGCTCGACCGGCAGAAACTCGTGTGACTCCGCGGCCAGCTGTCTGATCCCGGGCCAGTTCTTGGGAATCCGCACAATACGCTGAATGACCAGCATCCCCGCCTTGCCCAGACGATCCATAACCGTACGGTTGGCCGCAATCATAAAATTTTCAATAAGCCGCTGGGCCGGGTTATCCTGCGGTAAAACCAGTGCGGCTATCGTACCGTTTTCTTTAACCACCCGGGTCTCCAGACTCTCCAGCTCAAGCGCGCCCTGCTCGACCCGGAAATCCCTCAACCTGCGAGCAGCTTCGTCCTGCAACCTAAGCTGATCTTCCAGCCCAGGAACTGCCGCGACTCTGGAGGGCACAGCAGTTTTCCCATCCAGCCAGGCGCCGATCTCTTCATAAATCAATTTGGCCTTGTTACGAACCAGTGCAGGATAGACCTCCCCCTGACGGATATTCCCGTTCTTAAGCACGGCAAACTCGACCACAATCGCACGGCGGTCAACGCCTTCCCTCAGGGAGGACAGATCGGTTGACAGCCGTTCCGGTAACATGGGAAAAGTTTCGATCCCGGTATAGACCGAGTTCCCGCAGGCGGCCGCGTGATGATCGGTTTTGCTGCCACGCGGAACGAACAAATCGACGTCCGCAACAGCCACACTGACCTGAATCTCCCCCCGGGGCCCACGCTCGCAATATTCAAGTTGATCCAAATCCAGAGAATCCACATTATCAATCGAGGACCAGAGAATGTCGGTCCGGTCCCGCAGTCCGCGCTTCTCGTCAGCCATGACAAAATTTTCTTTCAGGGCTTTTACCTCCTTGATCACCGAAGACGAATACCCGACCGCAAAGCCATACCGCGCCACCGCTTCGCGAGCGATGGCGCTTAAATCCACTTCATAAGTCTTTGGACATTTCATGCGCGCTCCTGTCGCAAAATTCCGGTCTCAAACAATTTTTTGGCCTCCGCTACCCGCCCGACTGCAAGTGCACGACGGGAAAAGTCCGCAGCCTCCAGGCAGGAAGCAGACATGACAGCCTGCTGAACTTTTGGCAGATAGCGCGCATCCAGGCTAAACTTTCGTATCCCCAGCCCCAGCAAAAAGAAAATATACCGAGGGTCGTGAGCCATGTCTCCGCAAACCGAGATGTCGCGCTTGTGCCGCAAGGCCGCCTCGGCCACGCGGCCAAGTGCTCTTAGAACTGACGGATGATAGGGCAGGTAAAGATCGGCCACTTTCTCGTTGGTACGATCAACGGCCAGCATGTACTGGATAAGGTCGTTTGTCCCGACAGAAAAAAAGTCCGCCTCGCGAGCCAGACCATCACTTATCTCGACCGCCGAAGGCAGCTCGATCATAACCCCCAGCCGGGGATTCTTCTGATGAGGCCGGCCTTCCCGGCCCAGCTGGGCCAGACAGTCCGCAACCACGCCGCGGGCCGCGTCAAAGTCGTCCAACGAGGAGATCATGGGGAACATAATCCTTATCTCGCTATCAAACCCGGCCCGAAGAATTGCCCGCAGTTGACGAGAAAAGATATCAAGATGCTTGAGCGAAAAACGAATAGAACGCATCCCCAGAAAAGGGTTGGCTTCATTACTGTAATCATAATACGACAGCATCTTGTCGCCGCCGATATCCAGTGTACGAAAGGTCATTTCCCGCCCCTTGAGGCTTTCAACAAAACGGCGGTAGATCACAAACTGCTCCTCTTCGGTGGGAAAGTCGCTGCGGATCATAAACGGAAACTCTGTCCGGTAAAGGCCTACCCCTTCCGCCTTGTAGTCGCGGGCCACGGACAAGTCTCCCAAGAGATTGATATTGGCCAGCAGATGAACCCGCACTCCATCAGTTGTATAGGTCTCTTCCCGCAGATGTACTGCAGTTTTGGCCGCTTCTATGCGCAGGGCTTCTTTCTCGCGAAAACGGCCAAGAGTTTCGTCGTCAGGCGACACATAAATATTGCCAAGCGCCCCGTCAAGAATCATCCTGGTTCCCAGTTCTACCGACAACAACCGGGCATCATCGGCAATAACCAGCGGAATATTGAGCGAACGGGAAAGTACCGCGGCGTGGGAGGTAACACCTCCGGAGAGCAGAACCACACCGGCAACATTGCGCGAACTCAGTTTCAAAATATCGGAAGGCAGCAGTTCCCGGGCAATAACAATCTTGCTTTCGTAACTGGCACGGGAAGAACCCTCTCCCGCCAGCTGATCCAGCAAACGCAAGCCGACATCAAGCACGTCATATTTCTTTTCGCGGACATAGGCATTGCCCATCCGGTCGAAGCGGTTCACATAATCGCTGACAACTCTTTTGACCGCGTCCGCCGGAGATAGTCCCCGCCCGACAAGTTCTTCCATCGCGCCCAGCATGGATCGATCCTTAAGCATCAGAATCTGCGCTGAAAAAATAAGCGAAGCCACATCGGCCAGCTTTTCTTCGACGCCTTGCTGAACCTGCTCAAGTTCCTGTTCGGTCGCGGCAACCGCGCGGCGAAAATCCTCCAGAGTACTTGCTCCGGGCACCTGACGGGCAAGCAACTCGTCCAGTGAATTGCGTGCAATGACAAGTGCCTCGCCGACAGCCAAGCCCTCGGCGCCGACCAGTCCTTTGACAAATTTTATATCGGGACCCTTTCCTCGTCCGGGCGACTCCGGGCGGGCACGTTCAATGGCAATCAGGAGATTGGCCATCTCGACAGTCGTGGCTAACTGTGACGTGATAGCCCGAAACACGTTAACATCCGGCTCGGAGAAATAATCTTTCTGCCGGCTCTGCAAGGTCATGACGCCAATCCGCTCCCGGCCCCGCAGAATAGGCACCGCCATGAAGGAAGGATATTTTTCTTCTCCGGTTCCTTCAAAATGCCTGTAGTCGGGATGACTGGCGGCATTCCCCTCGCAGACTGGCCTCAAATCCCTGAGCGCCACCCCGGTCAGGCCGTCGCCGATCTTCATGCTCACGCGCCCGATCGAGGAAGAATCCAGTCCGCAGGTTGCTTTAAGAACCAGTTCCTGTGAATCTTCATAAAAAAGATAAATCGAGCAAACATCCGCGTCCATATGCACGGCGATCATCTCGACAATCTTCTGCAGAAGACCGCCCAGATCAGCCGTATTGGTGAAAACACCGGCGATCTCGCTGACATCACAAATGAGTTTGGAATGGTCGCGTTTCATATTTTATTGCGCGAACCGGTCATCCGGCAGAGCGCAACGGGATTATATCAGATTTATACAAATAGGGTTAAAGAGTTAAAAAAAGACCCGCAGAGAGCTGTTGCTCCTGCGGGTCCCCGAAAAATTATTCTCAACTGATTCAAAATATAATAATTATTTTCCGAAATACTGCTCCAGCCCCTTCTGGTCGGGCTTCATGGCTTTGGCGCCTTTCTGCCAGTTAGCAGGACACACCTCGCCATTCTCTTCAAAATGCTGAAGTACATCTACCATGCGCAAAGCCTCATCCACGCTGCGCCCCAGAGGAAGGTCATTAACCACCTGATGCCGGACAATTCCATTTCTATCGATCAGAAACAATCCACGATAAGCAATACCGCGCTCTTCCGCCAGCACATCATACGCACGAGAAACAGTCTTGTTAAGGTCGGAAACAATCGGATACTGAACGCCTTCAATGCCGCCCTTTGCCTTTGGCGTGTTCATCCAGGCCATGTGGCTGAAATGTGAATCGACACTGACCGCAACAACCTCTACTCCGCGCTTGCGAAACTCGTCAAATTTCTCCGAAAAAGCATGAAGCTCCGTAGGGCAGACAAAGGTGAAATCCAGCGGATAAAAGAAAAGGACAACATATTTGCCCTTGAGCGCTGACAAAGAAAACCCTTCAATGACTTTACCGTTCTGGACTGCAACTTCCTTGAAATCGGGTGCCGGCCTGCCTACCAAAACTGACATATTCTTCCTCCTGTTATTAATTATGCCCTTAATGTGATGAGTGTTGGTCGACCAAAGGGCGCGGTCATTACAAAATTTTCAGAAAATGGAGAACAGGAAGCTCCTTTTCAAATCCCTCTTTATTTCAATGAAATATTAATCGGGAAGGAGGGATTTGAACCCTCGACCCCTTGCTCCCAAAGCAAGTGCGCTAGCCAGCTGCGCTACTTCCCGAAAAAACTCGAATAATGCGGAAGATACAACAAAATGGAAATACGTTATAGCAGACTTTCCTGAAACTGTCGAGAAAGACTTGTTCTGCAGGTTATTGTACAGATTTCTGCGTCTGGCGATTCGTTTTTCTTTGCTCGCGTGCAACCTGATTCTGCTCCTTGCGCTCTGCGTTATGCGCCTTGATCGCCGCCTTTTTTTGTTCTGCCGTAAGAGAAGAGTCATTGGTTATCTGTTCCCAGAAAGCCTTCTCTTCGGCATACTTCTGATCAAACCCGGCCAGAACCTGCGCCTTTTGCTCCGGAGTCATCTGGGTGTTCTGGGACAACTTCTGCTCGAGTTCCGCCCTGTTTTTGTCGCGCTGACCGGCGAAAAACTCCTTGTTCTCCGTCTGCTGAGCCGCCCGCTGCGCCTTGATAGCTTCCTGACGCTCTTCCGGCGTTTTATCCGTCAAAGTCTGACGAAAAGACTGATTTTCCTCCCGCTGTTGCTGCATATGCTGCTTAGCCGCCCCGCCCCGGCTCTTCCTGCGGCCTTCTGTATCTGCCGCTCCTGCTTCCGTTGCCAGCGCCGCTACCAAGCCAAGAACCAGAACATACCCTGCAACCTGTTTCATCTTTGACTCCTTATTTGTTTTTCAGGACCATACCCGCCCGATCAGCCCTTCTCCAGCAAAATCGGGTAAATATCATCAATAGTCACCAGCCCCAGCTTGGCTTTTTCTATCGCATCCATCGCCAAAGAACGATTGCCTTTCTTGCGGGCAATCTCCTCAAGATCAGTCAAGGAAACCCCGCGCACAATGGCGTCGCGCAACTCTTCACTGAACATGATCACCTCAAATATTCCGACTCGTCCCATATAGCCTGTTCCATTGCAATGCTCACAGCCGTTTTTCTTGTAAAAAGTCGCGGTCGAGGCGGCTATCGCTTCGGCATATGCCTGACCAACTTCCCGCATCTTTCCTTCCCGAACCGCCGTCTGGGCCGCAGGAAGAAAAAGATTAAGATCAAGGTCAAACTGTTCACATAAAGCACGCAACGTCGAAGTTTCAATTGAATACGGGCTCCTGCACTTCTCGCACAACTGGGGCACCAGCCTCTGGGCAACTGCCCCGATAACAGCGTAGGAAACCATATACCTTTCCAGCCCCATATTCACCAGACGGACAACTGTCCCCAAGGCACTGTTGGCATGAATACTTGTCATAACCAGATGTCCGGTGATCGACGCCCGGATAGCAATCTCGGCGGTTTCCAGATCACGCACCTCGCCAATAAGGATAACATCCGGATCCTGGCGCAAAACCGCTTTAAGCCCCGAAGCAAAAGATTCATCGCCTTTTTTACGAATATCACACTGGTTAATGCCATAAATCTGGTACTCAACAGGGTCTTCCAGCGTGACGATGTTGAGCCGGGGAGAGTGCAGATAGTTCAATACCGAATACAAGGTTGTGGTCTTGCCGCTGCCGGTCGGCCCGCACACAATCAACAGTCCGTTATCACAACCAATAATGCGCTCAAGCTTGGACAAATCTTCGGGATTCATCCCGATCCCGTTAAGATTAACCTGACCATGCTTCTTGCTCAACACACGAATGGCAATCTTTTCGCCAAGCAGCGTAGGAAATGTGGCCACGCGAAAATCGAACTCGTCTTTGCCAATCTTGGCTGAAAAACGCCCGTCCATGGGCTTGCGGCTTGCGATAGCGTCAGTCGGCAAATTGCACAAAACTTTTATTCTGGCCACAATATTCACATTATGGGCATGCGGCACGTTCAAAACTTCATAAAGAATCCCGTCTACACGAAAACGGATCCGCATCATGTCCTGAAACGGCTCGATATGAATATCGCTGGTGCGCGCGGCTATCGCCTCGGCAAGAATAAGATTCACGGCGTCACTGGTTAACCCGGCCCCGGTGACGGAATTGACTCCTGCCCAGGACGAACGTTTGGGATCATTCTGCGCCGCAATCAGCTGGGCGTATTTCTCCTTGATGACTTTCATATAAACCCCTCCGTCCTGAACCCGAGTTACGCAACAGCCGTCCGGTAACGACAAGTATGCGGTGTATAAAAGCTGTGAATGACCAAAACCAACGTCTCCGATTCTAGCTTATCATCCGGCTGATTTGTAGACAAAAAGAGCATTTCATACGGACCAATAAAAATGCCCCCTGATCCAGTGCCTTCCTTTTCCTTTATGATATAATACCTTGCGTCTGAATTAATATCCCGAAGTCCCAATATTCTTAAAAGCGTCTTTCGAAACAAAACAACAGGAACATTTCCATGCTCAAAAGAATTCTTGTCACCACAGCACTCATTGTTGCACTGGCATCCGCCGCCGTCTTGTACGTTAACCGGATACTCATCCCGGTTCAGGTAAAGGACATGGTTCTGCGCAGCCTCAAAGAACAGCTTAAACGCGAATTAACTTTTGACCGCCTCTACTACCATCCGCTCAAAGGTTTTGTCCTCACCGATCTTGATATCCGCTCCAAGGACAAGAATGACGAATCCTTTGTCCGCCTGGATGAAATTTCGGCGCAAGTTCTTTTTCTGCCTCTGATTCATAAAAAGATCGTAATCCCCAACCTGCAGGTCACCAACCCGTCTGTCAGAATTATCCATTTCAGCGAAAACCTCTGGAACTTCAGTGACCTTTTGCCCGCTCCCTCAAAAACCGCGAAGCAAGAAACCCCCGCTTTTCAAATTATTGTCAGCGGCTTTTCCCTCACGAACGGACGCATCCAGATCAGCGATCTTTCCGGAGAGAAGCCTTTTGAAGAAACCATCGAACCGGTGAATCTGAAAGGTTCGCTGGCTTTGGACAGCTCAATAGCCCTCTCTGGCACCATCGGTCTGCCGGCAACCAAGGGAACGCTGGGAGTGGAGGCCCGGTATCTGATCAAAGAAGAGTCCTTCAAAGGAACGCTGGAAATCGCCGGACTTTCAGCCGGACGATATCTGCGCTTTGCTCCGGTGCTACCGCTCACCATCCGCCAGCTGGATCTTACTTCCGCACGGATCACGGCTTTCTGGGCCAAAGGAAAACTGGAACTCGAAGGCAGTGCCGCCATCGCAGCGCTTGACGCCGATCCTGCCCCCAAAACATCAATCAAAACAGCTCTGGATATGAAAGATGTTTTTCTGACCATGACAAGTGATGGAGCTATCAGCCTGCAGGGCCGCTTCAAAACGGCAGAAACACTTCTGAGCGCCAGCCCCGACATATCTTTAAGTGCCTCTTTGTCCGCGGATATCAGCTCGCTGCAGTTGGACAAAAACGGCCTTAAGACCGAAGGCAGTCTGGAAGCCGAAATCACCTCGCTTAACCTGCCCGCGCAGCAGTCCGTCTCCGGAAAACTCAAAGTCAACTCTGCCACACTGACCATGAAGGAAGCGGACATATCCGCTTCCGGAGGCGTGGAAATCACCAACCTGCTGCTGACTCTCGGCAAGACCCAAAATCTTAAAGCTGATCAGGCCATTGCGGATATCCAGTTTAAATCCGGCTCCGCCGGACTCGCCGCAACCGGAAATATCGAAATCAAAAATCTGCTGGCCAGTATCGATGCTTTGACTATCCAGACCTCCGTGTCCGCAAACGAAACCCGCCTGGAAACCGTAAACGGCAAACCGGTTCTTACCTCCCGGATTGACTGCCGGAATACGCGCATGACCATGCCACAGGATATGACTTTCGAAGGCGAACCCCGTGTCCTGATCCGACTGGCTTTCGATCCCGGCAATCCTCAACCCCTGGCCTATGAAGGTTCTGTATCTCTGGACAATGCCCGCATGAGTAAAGTCCCTCAAGTTGACCAGGTTTCGGCGATCAGCACCCGGGCTACTTTTACAACCGACAAGCTGACCATTAACAGCCTCTCTTTGAACACTCTTGATACTGACATCAGCCTGACCGGAGAGATCAGCCGCTTTGCTGATCCACTGCTCAAAATCCAGGCAACTGTTCCCCGCTTTGATCTGGCCATGGCTACCCGGCTGATTCCCGAACTAATCAAGGAGCACCAGCTTGCCCTGAAAGGAACCCTCCAGGCCCAGGCGTCTATCAACGGCTCTCTGGCCAAAATTATGGACGCCGAAATAGATGCCCAGGCCATCCTCGCTGATGTCTGGATTTCAAGCGATAAACTTGCGCAAAAACTCGAGAATCTCTCCGGAACACTAACTTACCTCTCCGGCGCTCTGACTATCAAGGAACTAACTACAACCTTCCAGAACCGACCATTTACAATTAATGGCACCATCAAAAATCTGATAACAAATCCCGACATCAGCGCCTCCCTCAAAACCGGAGACATTGTCCTCGGCATAGATGCGCGCAAAACCGCAGATACTGTCCACATTAACAAGATGTCCGCCTCTGCCCTGGATTCAACGCTGACCCTTAACGGGCTAATAAGCCTCCCGGCTGGCCAGAATCCTTCGATGGATATACATACAGAAATCAACCTCTCCTTGCAGGATCTGCCCGGACTTCTGCCCACAGAACAAGCAGAACAACTTAAAAACCTCCAGGCATCGGGAACACTCCTGATCAAGGGAGACATCAAAGGCCCCGTAGCCGAATGGATGAAATACAGCAGCACATTAAGTATTGAATCCTCTCTGGTCAAAATTATGGGCTACAAACTGCAGAATCTTTCCCTGCAGGCCAAACAGAAAGACGGGCTGATCGAACCACTCTCACTCGAAGGCAACCTCTACAACGGGGCCCTCATGCTCGATGCGAGTCTGCGCCTGGACCAGGCCGATATGCCCTTTACTACCGTTATCAAACTCGACCGAACTGATCTGGCCCTGCTCAAAAAAGACACTCCTCTGAGCCAGAAGCAGATTTCCGGGTTCCTTTCTGTCGATGGGAAACTCAAAGGCGAAACCCTGAAATGGCAAAAAATGAACGGTCAGGCCAGGGTTACTGTTACAGAAGGTTATTTGTGGGAATTCGAGATTCTCTCCCGCGTGCTCAACATCCTTTCGACCACATTCCAGGGCGGAGACATTATCATCACCGACGCCAGCGCCACTCTTGATTTCGCGGACGAAAAGATTACCACCAATGATTTGACTCTCAAAAGCCGGTCGGTCTCAATACTGGGAGAAGGCTGGCTCGACTGGAACCAGAACATCGATATGAATATCACGCCCAGGCTGGAACCTTTGACCGAAGCAGGCGCCGCCATCAATCCGACCGACGGGCTGATCAATATCCGCGTAAGCGGAACACTCTCGAAACCAAAGATTGAGCACGATCTGGGAGCCCCTGCCCTGATCAAAAAGACCCTGCAAAATACAGTCGGAGGCTTGCTGAAAATCTTTGAATAGCCCCGAACCGTGCAATAGCCGCTCAAAAACAACAAGTGACGACCGGAATTCGGCCTGGATTACCACAATTGTCCGGGCAGCGTTCAGGCAACAAGATAACGTTCGAGAACCTTGAGAAAAAGCCGGAACGCCTGTGCGCGGTGACTTAAGGTTTGTTTGACTTCCAACGGAAGCTCACCGAAAGTCTTCTGGTACTGCGGAATTAGAAAAAGCGGATCATAGCCAAAACCATTCTGGCCCCGCCGCTCTGTTGTAATAACACCCTCGCAGCTGCCCTCGACAACATCTATCAGATCATGCGGATCGGCAAAAGCGATGGCACTGCGATAGCGGGCACGGCGCCGCTCCATGGGCACCCCGGCGAGTTCCTGCAAAAGCTTGTCGTTATTCTGTTCATCGGTGGCATTCTCGCCGGAATAACGGGCCGAGAAAACTCCCGGCCGGCCATCCAAGGCGTCGACTTCCAGCCCTGAATCTTCTCCCATAACCGGCGCACCGGTGAATTGCGCCAATTCCACCGCTTTCTTTGCCGCATTAGCACGAAAGGTCAGTCCATCCTCCACAACCGCAGGCGCATTTTTGATATCCGCCAGCGACAGCACAGAAATCCCCATCGGTGACAACAAGTCGCGCAACTCCCTGACTTTTCCCTGATTACGCGTGGCAATCAAGAGCTGTTTTATTTCCACCTGGTCTCCCTCTCTGCTTCTTGCCTGAAACAGTCAGCGCTTGCTGCTTTTTAAAGCCTTGTCCTGCACAACAAAAAGTTCCCGTATCCCTTTTTGCGCCAATGCCAGCATGGCATCCATGTCTTTCTTTGAGAAAGATTGCCCCTCTGCCGTTCCTTGCACTTCCACAAAATTCATTGCACCAACCATAACGACATTCATATCCACATCCGCCTTGCTGTCTTCCTCGTAACAAAGATCAAGCATAGCCTGGCCGTCTTTTATGCCGACACTAATGGCCGCCACCCGTTCCGTCAGTGGAATATTCTTGATCAGGCCATTCTTTTTTATTTTCTGCAAAGCCAATGCCAAGGCAATGTACCCTCCGGTAATAGACGCTGTCCGGGTGCCACCATCGCCCTGAATAACATCGCAATCAATTTTTACCGTACGCTCGCCCAGAAGCTTCATATCAACCACCGCGCGCAATGACCGGCCAACCAGGCGCTGAATCTCCTGGGTGCGACCCGAACCCCCTCCCTTTTCGCGATTGATCCGCTGGGTGCAGGAACGCGGCAACATGCCATATTCGGCGGTCACCCAACCCTGCCCCTTGCCCTTCAAAAAAGGAGGCACGCCTTCTTCAACCGAAGCAGAACAAACAACACGGGTTTCACCAAAAGCGATCAGACAGGAACCTTCGGCGTGTTTGAGATAATTCTTTTGCACCGTTACCCGGCGCAACTGATCATAAGCCCGTCCGTCAATCCGCTTCATGCTTTTCTCCCCTTATATTCCGCCTCTACCGAAGTGTAAATCCCTCCCCGGGGATTCATCTCTACCAGAATTTTCATCCAACGGGGACGACAAGCTTTGACCAGGTCATCCAGCAACTTATTGACCAGATGTTCATGAAAAATTCCTACTTCCCGGTAAAAAAGCGTGTACATCTTAAGCGACTTGAGCTCCAGACAATCTTTTGCCGGGCAATAATCAATCTTGATCTCGGCAAAATCCGGCAAACCGGTTTTGGGACACACACACGTAAATTCCGGAATCTCCAGATGAATACGGTAATTCCTCCCGGCGTACTGGTTCTTCCAGACCTCGATCAGCGGGGTCTTGAGAGCACGAATATTGTCCTGCCTGCCTTCATATGAACTGTTCATATTTCCTCCCCGAAGCTGATGCGAAAGCCGCATCCGTTTATCTGATCCCCATAAACTTGTGCATCTGCGGCACAATCCTGACATCTGTCAGATAATTCAGACAGTATTCCTGGAGCTCCTGGCAGCGCTCCATAATGCCGCTTTCTATATCGAAATAATTAGGCTGCAAAAACAAAGGCATGGACGGGTCACCCTTACAGATCATCTCAACCGCCCGGACAATGTCCTCCATGGAGGTTGTATGACTTATGACCGTCTTGAGAAACAGCTCCCGCCCCCAGGCGACCCGCAGAAAATCCACATGTTCATCCCAGTAACCGTGGCAGCCGGTGGAGCTGGGCAGCTTGAGATCCATGGAAACAATATCAATATCATTGACAATTTTTTCCAGTTCCCGGGGAAGAGTGCCGTTGGTCTCCAGATACGTACGCACTTTATAAACCTTGAGAATACGCAGGAATTCCCTGAGAAATTCTCCCTGCAATAACGGTTCGCCGCCGGTCAGGCTGACCGAGTGGGCTCCCCGCCAAATTTTTTCGACTTCCACCCAAAGTTCAATCGGGTCAAACTCGTTAAAACTGCCCGCGCACACATCACGGGCCTGGGGCGTATCGCACCAGGAACAATTCAGATTGCATCCGGCAAAACGCACAAACACCTGGGGAACACCCGCATAACGGCCTTCGCCCTGGATAGAATGAAACACTTCGGCAATTCTGGCTTTCATCAATTCTTTACCAGAGGATCACGTACCCCTGCCTCCTTAAAACCGCCGGCACGTAAACGGCAGCTGTCGCACACTCCGCACGGAACACCTTCGCCATTGTAACATGACCAGGTTTTTTCGAAAGGAACGCCAAGCCGTGTTCCCAGCCTGACAATCCCGGCCTTGCTAAGCTTGAGCAAAGGCGTACAAATACGAATACCCCGGTGCTCCACCCCGGCCTTAAGCCCCGCATCCAGCGCCTTCTGAAAAGCCGAAAAAAACTCGGGACGACAATCCGGATAACCCGAATAATCAACCGCATTGGCCCCGATAAAAACTGTCCGCGCTCCAACAGCTTCCGCGCAGGACGCGGCAAAACTGACAAAAATAATATTGCGCGCCGGAACATAGGTTGAGGGAATAGTATTCTTGCGCACCCCTTTGTCCGGAACCTTGATTCCGGGATCCAGCAAGGACGACCCGCGCCAGGGCAAAGCAATCTTGACCTTGAAAGCCGGAACTCCGGCAACCCGCGCCAGAGCCTGGGCACAACGGATTTCCCGCTTGTGCTTCTGACCGTAATCAAAGACCAGGGCCTCGACGCTATAGCCTTCATTCAGGGCGTAATACAAGGTAGTAGCCGAATCCAACCCGCCAGACAAGAGTACAATCGCTTTTTTATTCATAATAAACAACATCCGCTCGCTCTGACTCCCAGACCCGGACCTTGACCAGATGAACGGGGGCAATCAGCGGTTTATATTCTGTATAGATATACCGGGCAAGGTTCTCGGCCGTCGGGTTGTTTTCCTTAAAAAAATCCAGATCATTCAGACAGGCGTGATCCAACTGGTCAAGAATGGCTTTTAGATGCTTTTTCATGCTGACAAAATCCGCCATAACCCCAATACGGTCAAGCTCACTGCCGGAAACCGTAACCGCGACTTTCCAGGTATGCCCGTGCAGATTTCGGCATTGCCCGTCATAATCCCGCAAAAAATGTGCTGACGAAAAATCGTCCCTGACCGTAAGCTCAAACATGATTGACTCTCCTGACATGCGGCAGATCGTGGCCGAGAAAACGCTTGGCCAGTGCCCTGAAATGCTCCGGCTCATCGGAAACAAGAAACTCGTGATGTGCAGGCCGCCGGACGCTTCTGGCCAACCCTTCCTTCTCAAGCAAAAATTTGACCTCTTTGGCCGTTTCAGCAGCGGAATCCACCAGCACCACTCCCGGCCCCATCACTTTCTGCAAAACGGTTTTCAGTAAAGGATAATGTGTGCACCCCAGAATAAGAGTGTCTACCTCGGCGTCCCGCAAGGGAGCCAGATATTCCCGCGCCACACTTTCGGTAACTTTTCCTTCGAGCCAGCCCTCTTCGACCAAAGGAACAAAAAGCGGACAGGCCCGGGACACCACATGAGCCCCCGGCGCAAGACGCTCGATCGTGGACGCATACTTGCCGCTGGCCACGGTCGAGGCCGTCGCAATAACCCCGATGCTGCGCTTGCGGGAGACCTTCAAAGCACTGCGTGCCCCCGGCTCGATAACACCTATAACCGGAACCGCAAACTCCTTGCGAATAGCGCCCAGCGCCCAGCTGGTCGATGTATTGCAGGCAATCACCACGAGCTTGACCCCGTGCTTGAGCAGAACATTCATATTCTCGCGCGAAAACCGCACTACGGATTCCCGCGACTTGGTGCCATACGGAACCCGGGCGGTATCGCCAAAATAAACGATCTGCTCGTTGGGCAAAAGACGCGTAATCTCCTGGGCCACGGTTAATCCGCCAATGCCCGAATCAAAAACCCCGATAGGACGGTCACAATCCCTGATCATATAGAAACTCCAAAACACTTTCTACAATACCGTCCGCAAGCTTGCGCCGGTAGGACTCGCTGGTCAACAGGCGAGCTTCTCTCAAATTACTGACAAATCCAGTCTCGATCAAAACCGCCGGCGTCAAAGTATGCCGCAAAACAAAGAAACGGGCAGGCTTGCTGCCGCGATTACGACTATCCGGAATCGTTCCGGATAAATGCCGGGAGATAGCCGCCGACAATCTCGGGCTTGCCGACATTTTGGAAGCGTACAGCATATCAAAAACAATCCGGCGCAATTCAGCCGAAGAATTCTCCAACCCCAGGGAAGAAAGCATGAGCCGCCCATTGCGGATACGCTGGTCATCCGCAAGATCCGTCGAATTTAACGGACCGGAGAAAAAAACTTCAATGCCACGCGCACTGCGATTCTTGTGCGCATTGGCGTGAATGCTCAAGAAAATATCCACTTCCGGCCGGCTGCCTGACTGAGAACGATCCGCCAGCGAAATAAACTCGTCGTCGTCTCTGGTCATGATCACCTCGATGCCGGCCCGAACCAGTCCGTCCCGGATTCTTCTGGCAATATCCAGTACGATTTCTTTTTCTTTGGCCTTATTAACGCCTAACGCGCCGGGATCTTTGCCGCCATGTCCGGCGTCTACAACCACACGCCCGATCCAGCGTGGCACCTCGGCCTTCCCGGCGGATGAAACAATCATGGCTTCCAGATCCGGCGGAACAATCACAGCGCCGGACAACAAAAGAGGCGGAGCGCTTAAAGTCACCTGACGTTCACCGGAAAATGCCAGCGTACTGCCAACCATTGCCAGAACCCTGTTTTCCCGGGAACTTACCGCAACAGTCTGTCCCAGCCCGTCCCACTCACAAGTGATCCCGTCCCGGCGGCAAATCTCGACCAGAACCAGACCATGCGCAGGAATATCCACAACAGGCTTTCTGGGGACCGACGCACATCCGGCCGATAACAGCAAAATGAGAACCGCAAACAGTCGGCGAAGCAGCATCAATTGCCTCCCTGCAAGACTTCGGTTTTCTCAAGGATCTCGCCGGCATCATCCCTGACCACCAGCCGAGGCGTAAGAAATACCACAAACTCTTCGCGCTGAACAGCAC
This sequence comes from Candidatus Omnitrophota bacterium, assembly GCA_903944345.1. Classification (GTDB taxonomy): domain Bacteria; phylum Omnitrophota; class Gorgyraeia; order Zapsychrales; family Fredricksoniimonadaceae; genus CAJARJ01. The sequence goes on along the minus strand of CAJARJ010000021.1, from coordinate 141,118 downwards.
TGTTCCGGTAACGAAAAGCAAAACCGAAAATCGGCAAATCCCCCATTAAGGGAATCTTGCGAATTGTAGCAATCTTCTCGGTGGCTATTAACCCTCCCAGCACCACGGTGGCCCCGGAACAAAATTCCAGCGCCCCCGCCGAAGCCTTGGAAAAAGGCAACTGTTCCTGGCCCGGATCCGAAAGAATAACACTAGCTCCGATCTGTCCCTGCGGATCGACACTCAAGCGGACATCAAAATCCATGGCCGCCGCCTGCGTACCCCGCGTAAACGATTCATCTCTGGTGCTGACCAGACTAAGGGCTGGCTCGTCAAAATGCACCGTCACCCGGGCATTGTCGGACTGACTCAAACGCACATTGCTCAAGGGATATTCCCGGACATCTCCCACTGTCTCCAGCGCTTCAAGCAAAGGCTCGAAGTCGCCATTAGTGATAACTCCGAGGCTAAGAACCCTGTCCTGCGAATCGCCATCAAGAAAATCATATCTGCCGCGCAGACGCAGGTTCCGGTAATCATCCAGAATCCCGGCCCAGTCCACTCCTCCCAGATGTTCGTCATCCAGAATAATATGCACCAGCTTGCCTTCAAGGATAACCCGACGACTGCGGGCATCTTCGCGCTCCACCGCACGCCGTATCCTTTCGATACTGGAGGGTGAATCGTTCACAATCAGCCGGTTACCGCCGACATCGCACTGAACGCTGCCCACACTGCGGGTGACCATATCTCGAACCGCTTCAAAGACATCTTCCGCACGGGCATATTTGAGCGTCAGGATTTTTTCGGTAAGCTCAATGTCCAGCGCCTGCGCGGCCTCTTCCATGGCACGCACTTTATCGGGATCATCGGTGATCACAAGGCTGCCGGTCGCCTCGTCCGCGATGACTCGTCCGCTTTCGCTTTTCATGCTTTGCAAAAGTGCTGCGGCTTTCTGCACCGGAATATAATGAAACCCTATCACGCGCGTAATTTTATCCCGGCCAAATGAACGCCCATAGCGCAGAGAATACTCTTCTGCGGTCATGACCCTCAAAATAGCGCCATCCTCGGAGTACGCCAGTCCACACGACTCCAGCACCGTCCGCAGCGCTTCCCTAGCGTCCACATTCCGCAGAATAATCGTAACTTTGCCGCTAACCTCGGGACCGCTGATGACATTAAGTCCGCCCTTACGCGCAACAAGCTCGATAACCTCCCGCACATCCTGATCGCGAGTGGAAAGTTCGTCGATAAATCCGGAACGTTCGACTATCAGCTGCGGACCTTCACTCTGCGCCATAGAAAAAGAAGCGCCCGTGAAAAAGGCCAGAAGAAAACTTGAAAAAAGATATCTGTTCATGAAGAAATTATCCGAATCATAGAAACCTTTGACGGAGAATCGACACAACCGCCTGGAACAAAGTATTGTCATTGATTTGAAGCCGAGCGTCAAGCGTAAATAGCGCTTTCCCTGCCTAAAGACGAAAAAACTGCCGGTCAAGCATGTCGGCTTTCATCTCAATAAAAACCGGACGACCATGCGGACAAGTCATGGAATCCGCACAGGCCAGAAGCTCCCTGAGTTGATTCTCCGCGGCAACAGCCTGCATACGATCTCCGCTCATGACCGATGCCCGACAGGCTCGCCGGGCCACAGACTCTGTATCCGCCTTCAACTGCCCCTCGTCAGCGAGAAGCTGACGCAACACATTCTCCGGCGCGGACAGCAACAGCGGATGCGATGAAACTGCTACCGCATCTTTTCCTATAAGAGCAGTCTCAAAACCCAGTTGATCAAGCAGTCCGTGCAACCTCTCCCAGGCCAGCATTTCCACGGCGGTCAACCTCACCGCCAGTGGTGCCAGCAGGCGCTGGACTTCAACCCGGCCCGAATTAACCTGGCTCATTATACGCTCAAAAATAATACGCTCCTGGGCCGCATGCTGATCCACAAGAAACAAAGAATCGGATTCCTCGAAAAGATGGTACTTGCACATGAATGTGCCGATAAGCCGCCCCCTTGCCAGACGTTCCTTGAGCCCTTCCTGTGGAGAAGAAAACAACCTCTCCTGGGAAAATTCCGGCACAGCCAAAGGACGGGGAATCCCGAGGCTCTCGCGAGCACCAGAAAAACCGCCAGATTGACGGGAATGAAAAAGAATCCGGTCTGCGGAAATGCCCTGATCAGCCGGCAAAAGAACAGGCTCATCCTGTGACGGAGCAAACTGCCGCGCGCCACTTTTAGCCATGAGCGCCCGTTCAACTGCAGAACGCAGAATACTGTTAACGCGGCCTTCCTGCCGCAAACGCACCTCGCGCTTCTGGGGATGAATGTTCACATCAACATCTTCCGGAGGAACATCCAAAAAAATCATGAAAAACGGATGCACGCCCTGCGGCATGATCAGCCGGTAAACATCATTGACCTGAAAAGCAATACCCTTGTGCTGAACCGGACGACCGTTAACAAAAACATATTGCAAATCCCTCCGCGGACGTTGGATATTGATATCCCCCAAAACCAGCTGAAGACGAACATTGTCACCGGGAACATCTTCACCGGCCTCCAGAATATAGGGCAAATCCAGATTAAGCGCTGCCGCGGCCCGGTCAGCGCGCGAAGCTGCAGGTTTAAGATCGTACAAAACACGGCCATTATTGGTAAGTGTAAAAGAACAGCCATAATAAAACAACGCGCACGGCAGAAATGCATGAATGACCTGATCGAGTTCGGTAGAATCCGCCCGCAAAAACTTCTTGCGGGCCGGAGTGTTGAAAAAAATATCCTCAACCCGCAGTTCCGTCCCCTGTCCGGTGCGTGCCGCCGGCATCAGGGAAACACGCTCGCCACCTTTCTGGCAAATCTCCCACGCATCAGAGGACTCTGCAGTGGCCGTCCTCATACGCACATCGGAAACAGCAGCGATGCTGTACAACGCCTCCCCGCGAAAGCCGAATGATGTAAGCGTCTCCAGGTCCTCGGAAGACCTGACCTTGCTGGTGGCATGCCGGGCAAAAAGACACTCCAGATCGGCACGCTCTACCCCCGAGCCGTTATCCCTGACCAGAATAAGATCCTTGCCTCCACTGCGCAACTCGACATCCACCCGCTCAGCACCGGCATCAAGAGAATTTTCCATCAGCTCCTTGACCACCGACGCCGGACGATCAACCACTTCACCGGCAGCAATCCGGGCTATTACCTCAGGAGAAAGAACATGTACCTTGGACATAAAGACCTTTCAATTCCCGAATTCATTCTTGAGTTCATCCAGCGTCTGCAACGCCTTAAGCGGCGTCAGCTGGTTAACATCCAGCGCATGCAACCGCTCGCGCAAAAGCTCCAACCGCGGATCTGTGCGCACACCGGAGAAAAGATCCCCCTGCACCGGTGCAACACCTTCCGACGAAAGCGGATTACGCAAACGTTCCTTCAGATCGCCACCAAACTCGAACTCAGCCAGCACGGTCTTGGCCCGGGACAAGACCGGCGCCGGCATGCCGGCCAGCTTGGCCACATAAATTCCATAACTGTCGTCCACCCCTCCGGGGACAATGCGATGCATAAAAATGACCCGGTCTTCCCATTCGCGCACCTGCACGTTATAATTGCAAACCCCCGGACGCTGCTCCGCCAGCAGGGTCAACTCATGAAAATGGGTGGCAAAAAACGTCCTGGCTTTTTTGTCCGCCAAAAATTCCGCAATCGCCCAGGCCAGAGACAAGCCGTCATAAGTAGACGTACCCCGCCCGATTTCGTCAAGAATAACCAGGCTGTCAGCAGTCAGGTTGTTAAGAATATCCGCGGCCTCGGTCATTTCAACCATAAAAGTGCTCTGCCCTTTGCCCGTCTCGTCGTGCGCACCGATGCGGGTAAAAATCTTGTCCACACAGCCCAACCGCATCGACGCGGCCGGAACAAAAGACCCCATCTGCGCCATAATGACCAGAACTGCGTTCTGCCGGATATAGGTTGATTTTCCGGCCATGTTCGGCCCGGTCAGAATAACCATGCACCGCGCTTCTCCATCGAGATCCGTATCATTGGGAACAAAATCGCTGCCAGTCAGTTCCTCCACCACCGGATGCCGCCCCTCGGCAATAACCAGTTCCCGACCGGACACAAATTCGGGACAAACCCAGCGCGGCCGAGCGGCCAGTGCGGCCAGGGAAACCAGAACATCAATAGCCGCCGCCTCGCGCCCAAAAGCATGCAAAACTGAAATATGCGCCATCAATTCCCTGGCCAGGGCCGACATAATTTCAGCTTCCAGTTTGAGAATCTTGTCCTGCGCAGTCAGGATTTTATATTCGTATTCCTTTAGCTCGGGAGTTATAAACCTTTCCCCGTTGGTCAGCGTCTGCTTGCGCGTATACTCGGGAGGAACCGAAGCCAGATTGGCATTGGTGATCTCGATATAGTAACCGAACACCCGGTTAAAACCGACTTTAAGCGAATTGATCCCGCTGCGACGAATTTCCTTGGCCTGGTAACTCTGCAGCCAGGAGACGCCATTCTCCTCGAGCCCTTTGAGTTCGTCAAGTTCGGTATTAAAGCCCCGACGAATAACCTTGCCTTCGTTCTTGGCCAGCGGCATCTGCGGATCAATGGCGGCTTCCAGTTTTTCGCGCACAGCCGCCGGATCACTGACCTGCAACAAAGGATCCGAAACGGTTGCCGCGCCAAGCGCCTCCCGCAGGCGCGGAGCACACGACAAGGCCTGGCGCACAGCCAGTAAATCGCGTGCAGCCCAGCTTCCGCAACTGATCCGTGAAAGAGCTTTTTCGAAGTCAGGCATATCACCCAGAACCCGGGCCAATCCCGCTCCTAACCCGGGAGAATCCCGCAACACAATAACCGCATCCTGACGCGAACGTATCGCACAAGGGTCTTTCAGCGGACGCGTGAGCCAGGAACGAAACAACCGGCGACCTGCCGCACTGACGGTGCGATCCAGATTCCTGACCAGAGAGTCGAGTTCCAGCCCATGATAAGCCGGCGGAGAAATAAAAACATACCCGGTATCGTCATAACGCGAAATATGGTCAATATGTTTCAGCGGAGCCTTGTTCATCTCCCGTAAATATTCTACCAGTCCACCGGCCGCCGCCTGCGCCAGGGGCATCCCCTCAATACCAAAACCCGCCAGGCTGTGTGTGTCAAAATGACCGGTGAGGGTTTTGCCCGCCCGCCCCGGATCAAAGGCCCAGTCGCGAAAGGGACTGAATACCGGTGCCTTGAGTCTCAGCATGGGATGCGACAAAAGTCCACGCACCTGCTGCGCGCTTGATTCGGGAAACACACATTCATAGACCGGAATTCTGGCCAAAACTTCAAGAATCTGGTGAACCCCGGCAAACTCATTGGCCGCAATGGCTCCGGTAGCGGTATCAGTAAAAGCCAACCCCGTCTTTCCGGTACCCGGAGCAATGGCCACAATATACCGGGCTTCGGCGGCATCATCCAGAAACGTCCCGGCTGTAATAATCCGCACCACTTCCCGGCGGACAATGCCTTTGGCCTGGGAGGGATCCTCGACCTGCTCGCAAATCGCCACCTTGTGCCCGGCCCGAACAAGCCTCGCAATGTAATTATCAGCCGAATGAAAAGGCAGGCCGCACATCGGCACCTTGCCGGAACCGTCTGATCCGCGCGCGGTCAACACCAGCTCAAGCACGCGAGAAGCGGTACGTGCATCGTCATAAAACATTTCGTAGAAATCGCCCAGACGAAAGAAAAGAATACAGTCCTGGTGAGAAGACTTGATCTCCTGATACTGTCTGAGCATAGGGGTCACGGCAGGTTCCATAAGTGACAGATAATATCACATCCGCTGGAAAATTTAAACCCTGCCGGATAAGACAACTATTCTTGTGACTTGCACGCTTTTCAAAGGCGAAGCGCACGGGTTATAACCGCCGGATCATCCACTTTCTCCATCCGCAAGATAACCGGACGCAAACCCTCGATCTGCGTTAGTTCTGCCATCTCTGCCTGATTCAGGACTGAATCTTTCTGCCCCGAGACATCCAGCGGTACGAGCGCCGAAGAAAGATCGACACCGCCTTTGACCGCATCCGCAGCAGATGCCACATGGCTCAACCGGCGGTCAATCCTGTAGCCAACCCGAAACTGCATTCCGGCACGACGATCCGCAAGCAACTGGTCAACCGCCTGCTGATTTTCAGGAAGAATGTCGTCCCGGAAATAACTTATTCCGTAGTATGTCATCACGACTTCGTGCGGTTTTGCCCCCGAAGCCAGAACACTCTTGCCCAGGACCGAAGAAAGAAACACCTGTTTCAAATCATCTGCCGTACGTATAAGACCCTGCTCTATCGCCGTATCGATCGCCGCCATTGTCGGGACATTTTCAATACTGGTCTCAATCACCATCTGCGGATGAAGCGACAGCAACTCTCTCTGAAAAACATTCCCCAGCCCCTTGCCCAGCAAAAAATTTCCTGTTGCCGGGGCATTCTGATCCTGCAGCCGCAGATCAAGATCCTTGACTTTTGCAGCCCCGGCCTCAATAACCCCGCTAAAACCAAGCGGATCTTCATAGGGCTGGCCGGTGCGAGGATCAATCACGGGGTACGAAAATTTGTATTCCTTCCTCGATAATGGCGTAATACGGACTTCGCCCAGTCGATAAACCTCCCCGTCCACTTCCCTTAAAGTCATATTATCAAGCCGCTGCAAAAATCGCCGCACATCCCGGCCGCTACTTTCTTTCTGGGAAGCATCAAAAGCATCCTGCGCAGCACCTCTCTCAATATGAAATCCGACCGGATAAATAAAAAGACCCATTTCCCAGTCCCGCAACATGCTTTCCAAAGCCGGAGCCCCTCTCAAGAAAGAAGCGTCCCTGTAATAAGTCATAAAGATCTCTTCCGGCTTTACTCCCGCACCCAGGAAAGACTTTCCAAGAATCGTACGGATAAAAACATGGCGCCAATCATTCTCTGAAGAAACCTCCCCGCGCTTCCAGGATTCTGCCAAGGCCTTCCTCGTCGGAAGATTCTCAACTCCACCCTCAATAACCATGTCATGGCTCAAAGCCAGCAAATGGCGCAGAAAAGAGCTCCCTAACCGTTTGCCCAGCAAAGGCTCACTCTTTTTGTCTGTTCCGAACTTGTTGAGTTTCAGGTTCAAATCAACAATTAAAGGCTTGTCTGTAAAAAACTCGCCACTAAAACCAACGGGTCTTTCATAAGGCTCCCCGGTATCAGGATTTATTATCGGATAATAAAAAGAATTCCGCGGTCCGGATTTATTTATTATCTCCGCTCTCCCCAAACGAAACACATCTTTGCCGATCATACGTAAAACTTTATAGTCAAGCTCCCGGATCGACTCTACGCCCTCCCACCGAATTGGCTTTATTTCACCAGGAGAACGTGTTTCACTCTTTGTTTTAACCAGATCGGCTACAGCCCGAAAAATCTTCCCCCTGAAAATCCTTGCCCCGCCGACCAACTCAAATGCCGACTGCGACCTGTCCTCCAGCGACACCTGCCCAAACTCCGCTCCCCCGGAAAAATATTTTCTGGGCAGAAGTGTGCCGTCGGTATCGATCTCCTCCCGCACAAAGTCAAAGACACCCTTGCGGAAAGCGGCCAGATATTGTTGATAAATCTTTTCTTTCATATCAGCATCCTCCGCCTCAATTCCGCGCACCAGTCCCCGGTCGGCGTATGCCCGGCCAAGAATTGTATCGCGCAAATGTCGACGGAACCAGACCGCAAGAATAACGGCACTGTAAATCTGACGTAACGGCGCAAAATCACGACCGTGATTCACCTCTTGCCCCAAAAGCGGTAAAATCGCCGTCCGCAAAGCCTGACCGGACAACAATGAAAGCTGTTTCTGAAGGTCATCTCCGAAAGCCTGTCCGGCCTGACTCAGCGCCAGATAATCTTCCTCTCCCAGCACCTTGAGCGAAGAATCTACAATAAAGACCCCACCCTCTGTGGCATAAACCCCAGCCGTGGCCGGAACAACCCAGACCTTGTTAAAGGTATCCACCGGAATATCGCTGGTTCCGTACAACTCTCTCGCCGCTCGATAAACCTCGCGCCAGAAATGCTTTCCGCCCTCTTCGTCAGGATGTACTAAAGAAGCACTCAATTGTTTAAGGACATAATCCTGGGCTAAAAGATCCTGTCCCAGCTGAGTCCTCCCCAAAGCCTCCGGTACAATCCTTTCGCTCTCATAAGGCGAAAGATTCACCCACACATCCCGCTCAGGAAGAGTCAAGGCGGCCAAAAAATATTTAATCAGCCTGTCTGTTTCAGCTTCAAGCAAAGCGTCATTGTCAATTCCATCACCCGCATCAACAAAAAATTCCAGCCTAAAGGGCTCATCCGCAAAGAAACGAACACCTTTCAGCAGAGCCGGAACAAAAAGCTCGCTGCCGCGTACCGGAACGCCTGCGGGAGGCAAAGCGACCGCGGCCACGCTCACAGGCGAAAATAGCCCCGAACAGTACACACTCAAAACTATACAAACCAACAATTTTTGCATGCCTGACCTGAAATATTTTTCCATAATGTGAACAAGACGTTACAAGTATAAACCTATTCTTCATTCAAAAACAACCCGGCCCCCCTAATCCCTCCTTGTTTTAAGCTCTCGCGAGATGCTATATTTAAATAATGAAATATTTCTTATATTCCCCGATTCGTTTATTTCTTTGTGTATTTCTGGCTTTATTTCTACCGCTTGGCGGGATTCCTCTGCCCTCTCTTAGCGCCGCATTATCTCCGGAGCCGGTAGCCTTGCCAGCACTCAACACCCCTCTTCGACTATGTGGAATAAAAATCGCCCCTGAACATCCACTCCGGCTGGATTTCCTTCTGGAAGACAATACCCATATGCCTTCTTTAACACTTAAAAACGAAACCACCCGGCTGGTCAAATATTTTCTGACCGCCCTGACCGTTCCTGAAAAAGAGCTCTGGGTCAACCTTTCCCCCAACGAACAAGACCGTATTATTCCTCCATCGCTGGGAGAAACCATCATGGGACGGGACATGCTTGAACAAGACCAGGCCCTGAAACAGGAGGTTTCCCTGGCACTGGCGCCCGGGCATCCGGTCGGAGATCTTTTCTGGAAACGCTTTTATACCCTGGCCAGCGAACAGGGAGAAACCGCTGACATGCCCGTCAATCTGGTTCACAAGGCATGGATTACACTTGACCAGGTTCGGCTGCACGAAAACAGCCGCAACGGCGTTTTTGTATCGGCTGTGCGCCTGAAAGTTCTCCTTAAAACCGATCCGGATATTCCAAGGGTTTCTCTTGGCGACCAGGAACGGCAAACCCGGCGGGATGCCCTGGCAGAAGGACTTTTACGCGAAATCCTGTTGCCGTATCTCGAGGAGCAAGTCAATAACGATGCCCGTTTCGCGCCACTGCGCTCAATTTCATCCAGCCTTGTTCTGGCCTCCTGGTTTAAACACAAACTCCGCTCGGCCTTTCTAACCAAAGCATACGCTGACCAGAATAAAATCCGGGGAGTGGCTAGTACGGATAGCCGAACCCCTCAGCGCCTGTGGGAACAGTACATGGAGGCCTTTCGGCAAGGAGCTTACTCGTTTATCAAGGAAGACCAGGATCCGCTTACAGGAGACATGATTGTCCGCAAATACACCTCGGGAGGTCTGCAGCTGCAAATGCCGGACCCGATCCTGATAGACCTGGCAGAAGTACCCGAAAGAAAATATCGACGGGCAGCCGTCATCCTGGAACCGGTCAAGGATGCATCCCAGCCTCCGGCCACCAGGAAAAACACAAATGGATCACGCACAAAACCTGTCGCACCCAATACGTTCAACACACTTTTGTCGGCCATACGCAACAACATGACCCCCTGGCTCAAAAAAAGTCCGGACATATCCGTCTTCCTCCTGCAAATCAACAATCATATTGCCGCTTTGCGCGATCTTCTGAACGATGCCCCGCTTGAGTCCGACGGGAGTATTTCTGCTTACGATGCCATTCGTACTGAAATAGACAGCGTCCCGATAGTGCTCTCCAAAAAACAGGCCGGTACCTTTACAAAATCGCTCGAACAGACCGCCGGCATCACGAAATTCCCCGCGGAGATCCCTCTCTACGTTCTGCGCGACATCTATCTCAGATCACTTTTACCGATCATCAACGCTGACGGACCTGAAACGGCCCTGCCAATGTTTGCCGGTCAATTGACGCTGGATAAAGAGGATCTGGCACTGCTCCGGGCTTATTGGCGACTGGACGACAAAGCGTATCCCAAATCTTCTCAACGTCTTTTCAGGGAACTGAAAGAAGAAACCGATCCGGATCTGAAAGCGGCCCTTGCCGCGGGCGGCATGCATCAATATTCTGTAGACGAACGGTTCAAACGGATCACAAGCATTCTACGGCCTCTGCTGGCGCAGCATCCTAATCCACAAGAAAATCTGACCCCCGAAAATCGGGCGAAACTTTTTCTTGAAATCCGCGACGAGCATGTCATCCGCAAGGAAGAAGAAGGCGACTTCTCAAACGCATTCTCCGAAGAATCTTTGCTGAAAAAAATCCAGAACGGCCTCTGGAATGATTTTGATTCCATGTCGGCCGAACTATCGGATAATCTGATTATCCCTCTTCCCCGAATCATCGAGTTACTCAGGAACATACACATTTCCCCCAGCTCCTTTAGAGCCAAACAAAAAACGCAGACACAAATAGTAGCCGCTGATCTGCCTGTTTTCCTTATAAAAAGAAAAACCTGGGTTTCCGTACAACCGAACATGCTCGAAAACATCATCAAAACATTGATTAAGTTTTATAATGACCCCGAGAACAACCTGCACGAAGGCTTTTATCATCTGACCTTGGCGAACAACTACGCTTTCTATGCGCGGCTCATCCCGGAACAAGGGTGGTATATTGTTGTTTGCTGGCCTAAAGGACAAACCAAACTTACTGACGGAGTGGCCACCATCGACAATAATTTGCGCGACTATCTCCGCGAGTTGGACGGAAAAGATGCCACTGCTTTCCAGGAGGAATCGATCCCGCTTATGATTGACCGCTCCCAAGCCCCCCAAACGCCTGGCGGTATTGACCTTGACCCTTCCTCCCTGGACATATCTATCGAAACCAATCAGGACACGCAAAACAGCCCCCTCTCAAAAAGCATGCAAACTATATTAGAAAAAGGACTTACACCTTTGATTCGTGCCATCAGTCCAGCGGAGATTTCAGTGGCCAGCTTTTTTAAATAAAAATTATCGATATGCCTGTCGAACCAGCATTTTCTTATTGTTTGACACTTATTGGTGATTATGGTTATAATTTTGCCTATCGGGTCGTTTTCTGGCAATTCATACAGATTGATGTTATACTTTTGCGTTAAATCTTGAGAAATCTGCAAAAACAGGAATCGTCATGCGCTATTTATTTTTATCTGCTTTATTCTCTTGTTTTCTGGCTGCCCCGCTGACCACTGCTCTGTCTGCACCTTTACAAACGGACATTGATCACAAAACCGTGCGCCAAATAACCACCGGGCAAATGACCCGTTATGCCCGTGAACTGTATCTGGGCGGTCATTACTCCCAGGCAGCAGACGCTTTCAAGCGGATTCTGGAACTGGAATGCAGCAATAAACTGGCTCAATATCATCTGCAAAAAATTGCCACCGCCGCTCCGGGCGCGACAATAGCCGAAGAAACTCTAGGAAATCTTCCTTGTGAACAACTGGATTTTAACCAGGTCGACTTTGTTTCAGCCTCTGTCTTCTATGAACACGACCGGTTGCTTTTGCAGGAACAGATTTTCCGACACAGCCGCAAGGCTGTTCAAGCCCGTAAAGAACTGGCCGAAAACAGCAGAAAATACACACTCATCATCAATCAAATGCAGAACAATGTCTCCGCGCTTGAAAAAGAGCTGGCAGGGTTACGCACCAACAACACCGGAAATCTGGAATTACTTCTGAAGAAGCTGGATGAAAGCCGCAGTCAGGCCGATGAAATGTCCGCGATCATCGAACGCATGAAAAATCAGCCCAACTCCTCTGTCAGCCTGAAATCAGAAAACTCTGCTCAAATAAAGACTGAAAAGATTATCAGCACAGAGCCGCAGGACACTGATCTGGCCAGACGGCTGACCCGCATACAAGAGCGCATTCGCGCTATCCAGTCGTCAATCGACCAAAAAAACCAGACCATCCGGGCCTTGCGCCAGGACATTTCATCTATTCAGGGGAAATGACAACATGAATAACATAAACTTTTTTTCTCAACGCCTGCTTATCCTGCTCTCAGCCTTGCTGTTTCCGGGGCTGTGCGCTCTTCCGGTCCAAGCCCAAAACGACCCCGGGAGTCTGCGCTTTCTTGAATCATTCGCTATCCAGGCTTTTGAACAGGGGAATATCCAGCAGTCTACCAAGGACTTTGAACGAATCTTACTTATCGACCCTGAAAACAAAACAGCCCAGGATTACCTGGCCCGTACGGCCAAAGGACTTGTCCCTCGCGTAAAAACTGACGATCAGTCGCTTGCGATCCTGGCCGATCTCTCTTATCTTCGCAAGGAGGCCAGATCAAGGGAGTCCGAATTCAAAGAGCTGAGCGGACTGATCCGTGAACTTGTTACCGAAAACGATCAGCTTTACATGTCCTTGCATAAACGGACCAGGGAAGTCATGGAGCTGCGAGAGAAACTGTTCGGCAATACCTATAGCGAACAATATTTAAGCGAAACAGCCGAACTGCAGCCCGAACGTGTTCCCCAGAATTTGCTTCGTGCAGGAGAAATCCTCAAAGAGCTTGAAAAAAGACAGCCGCTCGCCTCTGCAACAACCGTAGTGAACCAGCCGTCCTCTGCAGAAAACCAGAAACTGCTGGTCGAACAACGCGCATTAATGATCGGGCAAAATGCATCTGTGACCGCCGATATCGAGCAACTTAACGCACTTAAAACCAGCCTTACCCGGATTAATTCCGACCTCAAAGGCTCTGAAACCGCAGCGATTGCCGCTGTGGACCGCATTGAAAAATATTTCGGCGAGCTGCGTTCAAAAATCAATTATAACGACCCTCGACAGGAGAGTGAAATCAACAACATTAAAAGTCAGCTTGCCGAGCGCTCGGCCGAACTGAACAAGCTGCGTGCCGACACGGCGGCCAGGGACGAATCTCTGTCCGGTCTTAAGAACTCTCTGGCTCAGAGCAACAAAACAGTTGCCCAGCTAAACGAACAGATTGTCCAACTGACCCAGGAAATCGCAACCCTCAAGCAAACCCTTGCAACCGAAAAAGAGCAACGTACCCGGGCCAACGAAACCCTAAACCTGCGTGCCAACGAAATTTCTGAACTCAAGATACAGAGCGAGCAGCGCAAAACACAGATGAACGAAAAAGATGCAGCCATCAGCCTGCAACAAAAAGACCTTGCACTGGTTGACCGGAGCCTGACAGACATCGAACGTGAACTGTCTGCCGTCGAGGCGTCACTCGAAACAGGCGACCGGGAACTTGACGAACTCTCCGGTCGTCTGCAGAAAATTTCCCCGTCTGCGACACAAGGACACTGAAAACTTCCACTATCCCGGATTCCGGCCGAACTGTGCTCATCTGAGCATAACCTGACTGTTGTGTGCTATAATACCGGGCAAAAATGTCACCCGGCAAAGGAACACAACCCTATGAATTCATCCCAAAGACTACTTGTTATCGGGGCTGGCCCTGGAGGCTACTCGGCCGCTTTCAATGCCGCAGATCGCGGCTTTAATGTCACTCTGGTTGACCGCGACCCTTTTTTAGGAGGCACTTGCCTTTCCAAAGGATGCATCCCCTCCAAAGCACTCCTTCACACCGCCGAAGTCCTGCGTGAAGCACAGGAAGCCGCAAAAATGGGCATCACCTTCTCCCAGCCGCACATCGACCTGGACAAGTTGCGCACCTGGAAAAACAATATTCTTTCCCGCCTGACATCCGGGCTGGATCAGCTGTGCAAACAGCGTAAAATCAATTTTATCCGTGGAACAGCAAAACTCACCGGTTCTCATGAAGCTGCAATCACTACACCTGACGGATCGACAATTCAGATAGCTTTCGACCTGGCCATCCTGGCAACAGGAACAACTCCCGTTACTCTGCCTTTACTTCCTTCCAGTCCCCGTGTCTGGGACTCCACCAGCGCCCTGAGCCTCCCCTGCATTCCACCATCCCTGCTTGTCATTGGCGGGGGTTATATCGGACTGGAACTGGGAAGTGTTTACTCGGCTTTGGGCACAAAAGTTACCGTCGTCGAAAGCTTGCCGCAACTGCTTAACGGCCCTGACCGCGACCTGGCAGACATTCTTGCCCGCTGCCTTAAAAAAGAATTTCATTCTATCCTGACAGGAACCAGAGCCATACGAGCCGAGGAAGTTCCGGAAGGCATACGGGTTGTCCTCTCCAACAGCCAGGGAAAGGAACTCAGCGAGACCTACAGTCATGTGCTGGCAGCCGTGGGAAGACGTCCGCAAACCTGCGGACTCGGCCTGGAAAACACGGCCATCAAAACAGATGCGCGCGGATTTATTCTTGTCGACAAAAACAACCGCACGCACGAAGAAGGCATCTTTGCCATCGGAGATGTGGCTGGCAATCCCCTTCTGGCTCACAAGGCTTCTTTCGAAGCCGGAAAAGTTATCCGGATCATGGCGGGGCTCCCATGCGCCCCCGAAGAGCCCACCATTCCTTCGGTCATCTTTACCCGAACACAGCTCGCCTGGGCGGGGCTGACCGAGCAGTCCGCCAAACAAAATAACATCCCTGTTACTGTTTCCCGGTTCCCGTGGGCAGCCAACGGCCGGGCACTGACCATGAACCGCCCGGAAGGCGTGACCAAGATCATTGCCGATCCGGACAACAGGCGAATCCTGGGTGTGGGTATTATTGGAGCCGGCGCGGGAGAACTTATCGCAGAGGGAGTTCTGGCGATTGATACGAAAATGACAGCTGACCAACTCGCACTTGCAGTGCATCCTCATCCAACGACGGCAGAAACCTTGATGGAAGCTGCGGGCAATCTTTGGGGAGCAGCCACAGTCAAGCCAAAAACCGGTCGTGCTTAAACAATCCGCGGTTACTTGCCAATACAAAAACCGCTGAAGATTCGCTCAATAAGATCGGCGTCAAAGTCTTTTCCGGTCACCCGATCCAGTTCCCTGACAGCCATCTTCATATCTTCTGCGGCCATTTCAAGCGGAGTTCCACTGTCCAGCGCCGCCGCACGCTCCATGAGCAGTCGGGCTCTATCCAACGCCTCGACATGCCGTAAATGCGTGACCAAAGCGCCATTCTCGATAACCGCCCCGCCACCAACGCATTCGGCGACTGCCCGTTCCAGTTCGGAGAAACCCTCCCGGGTTAGCAAAGAAAGCATCAGCACCCGGCAGCCGACCATCAATCCGGAAACTTCCGACAACTCGACTTTCCGGGGAAGGTCCGCCTTGTTAAGGACAACCAGCCAGGGACGCCCCCCGCGGGGAGTGGCCATAAGCTCCCGATCCTCCGCCGCCAGCGGACGTGAAACATCCAGAACCAGTATAACCACATCCGCATTTTCAATCGAATGACGGCTACGCTGCACGGCTTTTTCTTCTACCGCGTCCCGAGGGACAAGAATTCCTGCCGTATCGAGAAAATTCACCGGAAATCCGGCCACATCAGCCGCTTCTTCCAGCACGTCGCGTGTAGTGCCCGCAATATCCGTGACAATCGCGCGTTCCTGCCGGAGAAAAGCGTTAAGCAGGGACGATTTGCCCACATTGGGCTTACCGGCAATAACCGCCCTGACTCCTTCTCTTAACACACAACCCGCCTGTGCTGTGGATAAAAGTTCCTTTACCCGCAGAATAGCCCGCTGCAAAGACTCTCTCAGCTGGCGCACCTGGCCTTTGTCGGTCGCATCCTCCGGAAAATTCAGCAATGCCTCAACCCCGGCCAGAGACTCCAGAACCGCTTCACGCACAAACTCCAGCTGACGGGAAAGCTCTCCGTTTAGCTGCCGACTGCCCGCCCGCAACGCCGCCTGCGTGCGCGCGCAAATAATATCTGCCACCGCTTCAGCCTGCGCAAGATCCATGCGCCCGTTAAGAAACGCCCTTTTGGTAAACTCGCCCGGCTGGGCCAGACGGGCACCGCCACGCACACACGCCTCCACAACAAAACGTGCCGCCACCGAGCCGCCATGACAACCGATCTCAACCACATTCTCCCCGGTATAGCTATGCGGAGCCCGCATCAGGGTCACCAAAACTTCATCGACAATCCGGCCTTCGATATCCAGCAATTGCCCATGCCGCGCGGTATGGCTCGGCCACTCCTCCAGCGAACGGCCTCTGGAATGCACAAACATTTTTTCCAACAGGGACAACGCCGTCCCACCGCTTAATCGAACCAAAGCGATGCTTCCGGTTCCCGGCGGAGTCGCCACCGCCACAATCGTTTCTTCCTGGCCCTGATAACGGTACATGTGCTCTCCTGTCTGCAAAGCAGCCCTTCTTCGCTATCAACAACGGAAATAAGCCGGAACCAAAGCCCGTGCTTCGGCGCAAACAAACACCGAACCGCTGACCAGCACAAGACCGTCAGGGCCAGCCAGTTCAATTGCCTTGCTTAATGCTTCAGGAACCCCTGCGGACAGCCTAACATCGGCTTGCGCAAAAAGTCCGGCAGACAAAAGCTCTGCGGGATCGGTCGCCCGCGCATGCTCGGCACGAGTCAGCACAACGCGATCCACCACAGGCATTAACCCGCGGGCAACCGCCAGCGCATCCTTATCCGTACCAATCCCGAACACCAGGATACAACGCCGCCCCGGAAAAACACGCATAAACGTCCGTGCCAGGGCATGTGCCGATTCCCCCGTATGCGCACAATCCAGAATGGCCATGGGAGTTCCGGAGAAGACCTCGAAACGCGCCGGCCAGAAGACCTCGGACAACCCCTGCCTGACCGCTGGCACTGATAAAACAAATCCGTAAAACTCCAGACTTTCCGCCATGGCCACGGCCAGCGCCGCATTAACCGCCTGATGCTCTCCCGGCAAACGAATGCTCAGACCATGATATTCACGACGACCGCGAAAATCAAACACCGTCCCCTGCAAAGAAACACTCCTGACCGGAAAATCTGTGCCGCAAGCGACCTCGGTGGGGACAATACCAAACGCCCGGCAGCGGGCACGCAGAACTTCCAATGCTTCCGGCTGTTGCCCGGCTAAAACAACCTGCTGACTGGCAGATTTAATAATTCCTGCTTTCTCGCTCGCAATAGCGGCAAGAGTATTCCCCAGCAGACGGGTATGCTCCATCCCTACCGGAGCAATGCCGCAAACCATGGTCTCCAGCGCATTGGTCGCATCCAGACGCCCGCCCAGTCCCGTTTCCAGAACGACAATATCCGCCTGGTTATGTGCAAACCAGGAAACCGCCAGCACGGTAACATATTCAAACCAGGTAATCCCGACGCCTTCCTTGAAACGCAAATGATCCACCGGATCCTGATAATACCTGGCCCGGTCAGAGAGTTCCGCCATTGAGGCCACCCCCTCGAAAACAGCCGACGCTCCCGCCACATTTCCCGGTTCCAGTAATCGGATACGCTCATTGAAAGAATATAAATGCGGAGACGTGTACAAACCAACACGATACCCCGCAGAACGCAGGATATGGGCCAAACAGGCACAAGCAGAACCTTTGCCTTTCGAGCCGGCAACATGAACAAAACGCAATTTGTCATCCGGCTGGCCGAAAGCCCGCAACAAACGCTCAATGCGTTCCAGCGAAAAATCTTCAACAGACGCAGTGCCGAGATTCTTTTCCCAGTTAAGAAAAGTATCGAGGTAGGCCTCCAGAGAAAAACCCATGGCGACGGTCAATGACGAAAATGACGTACACCGGTTGCCACCATGGCAATCCCGCGCTTGTCAGCTTCCTTGACAACATCCGGATCAGAAACAGACCCCCCTGTCTGGATGATCGCTACCACTCCCGCTTTGGCCGCAAACGTCACCGTATCCGGCTTGGGAAGAAAAGCATCGGAAGCCAGGCACGCACCCTTGGCCAATACGCCCGCCTTGCGCAGCGCCAGCTGAGCGCTGTCAACGCGAGAGGTCAACCCCATCCCGATCCCGACAGTCTTTTTTCCGCGAGTCAAAACAATCGCATTGGATTTTACAAATCTGACCGCTTTCCAGCCAAAAAGCATGGATTCAATCTGGGCTTTGGTCGGCTTCTTTTTTGTCATCACTTTTAATTCAGAAGGATCGAGCTCCCGGATATCTGTCTCCTGCAGCAAAAGTCCTCCGGGAACCTTCTTGAAATCATAACGATCCTTGACATAATCCTCGACAGGAAGTGCAACCAGACGGACATTCTTCTTCTGGGTTAAAAGAGCCATGGCCTCGGCGCTAAACGCCGGCGCAATGACACACTCCACAAAACCCGCTTTGGCAATTGCTGCAGCGGTTGCCGCGTCAACCTCGCGGTTCAGCCCGATAATGCCGCCGAACGCCGACAAAGGATCGCAATCCCAGGCTGAACGGAATGCCTTGAGCAAAACATCGTCCTGAGCCAGACCGCAAGGATTGTTATGCTTGACCACTGTGGCTGCCGGGGCAGAAAAAGCATAGGCGATATCAACTGCAGCGTGCAAATCCAGAATATTATTGAACGACAGCTCCTTGCCGTGTAACTGACGAATCTTGGCCAGAGAAGAAACTTCCCGGGCATCCCGATAGAACGCCGCCGCCTGGTGAGGATTCTCCCCGTAACGCAGATCCTGGACTTTAATAAATTCTGCGGAGAAATTCGCAGGCATCGAGGCAAATGCATCGGTCGAAAAACGCTGGCCCAAAAAGGCCGCAATCGTACGGTCATAAGCAGCCGTCCGTTCAAAAACCTCGACCGCCAGTCTGAACAAAAGCGCATCGGGTAAAATGCCGTTATTAGCGTTAAGCTCCCGAAGGATCTCCTCATAGCGTTCCGGATTGCAGGCAACAGCAACGCTGCGATAATTCTTGGCCGCGGATCTGAGCATGGACGGCCCACCGATATCAATATTCTCTATCGCCTCCTCGAGCGAAACGTTCTTTTTCTGGGTCACTCGCTCGAACGGATACAGATTGACCACGACCATATCGATCATGCCAATACCGTGCTCGGCAGCGGTTTTCATGTGTTCGGGATTATCTCGTAGAGCCAGCAGTCCGCCGTGAATTTTCGGATGCAATGTCTTGACCCGGCCGTCAAGCATCTCTGGAAAACCGGTGTAGGACGAAACATCAATGACGTTGAGCCCTGCTTCCCGCAGGGTCTTGGCTGTGCCACCCGTAGAAAGAAGCTCAACCCCGAATTTGTCCAGCCCACGGGCCAGATCCAGCAACCCGGTTTTGTCCGAAACACTGATGAGCGCCCGCTTGACCTTGATCATATACCGCCTTTGTCGGATGAATATTCTGTCGGAAATTTCTTAGCACCAAAAAAACAGACGCCGCCCTGAAAACTCAAGACGGCGCCGGCAAAGATATGACTGACTATTACTTGCCCTTTTTACGCTTGCGCTCGGATGGCTTGGAATAAAAACGCCGTTCCTTGAGCTCAACCAGAAAACCGTCCCGCTGACACTGTTTCTTGAACTGACGCAATGCTTTCTCAAAACCGTTTCTGTCGGTCACTCTGACCTCGACCATAGCAAATCACCCGCCTTTTCTTTTATATTGCAATTTGTGCAACCAGTTTACCTTTCGGTTTCCGGAAAGTCAACCGGTATCTTCGTCCGGGATATTCCTTCAAAACTCTGCCATAACGGAATCAGCCCTTGCCAAAGCTCCCGGGCCTTACGGCAAGACAATCCTTGCTCCCTCATCAAAAAATACTGAATCGTAACATCCCGGTGCCGGTACATAGCCAAAAAAGGCAACCATTCATCCTTTATTCGACTGGCCCGGGCTTGCTCGAAAACCATGATATTAAACCAGCCCTGGCTTTTCTGCGGATAATCATAGAAATACGTCCGGAATAACGCCAGAAAGAACAGGGCGGAAAGAAAACCTCCGGACAGCCAGACAAAAGGAAACATCCTGGCCGCTTTGAACAAACCGAAACCGGTTAACAAAACAGCAAACGGAGCTCCTCCAATAGAGCGCAGGGAATGGGGTAACCCTTCATGCGTCAGCGCCGCTGGCACGACCGCCAAGCCCCAGCAGAAAAGAAGCGTTACCGAGAAATACAAGTCCTCTCGCGACAAAAATGAACCCACAGGACGGCGAAAAATATAGCCACTCCCTGCCAAAAGCAGCAAAGAACCCAGACCTAAAAAATCAATCCAGCTGAGCAAACCAAAACGACCAGTTGCATGGATCAGATTCTGATCCCCACTCCAGAACAGATAATCCGGACGGAAATGCACCGCAAAGTTCCGCACAAATTCCACCAGCACTGCCAAGGGACCAAAAGGAATTCCGAAGGACTCCAGATAATCTTTTGAGAAAATACTCAATTCCCAGAAACGCGACATCAACTGGCCATTGGCGATCTTCAATGCCAGAGGCAGGCTGGCTATAACACCCCCCCCCAATAACACGACACCCTGCCCGAACGACAGCCCCCCGCGAATCCTGCGCAGCGCCAGTAAAGGTATCAGAGAAAGAATAATCTGCAGTCTTAACGGAGGATAGGAGTACATCGCCCCCGACAAGAATATACCGGACAGAAAAAATAACCAACGCTTTCGGGCAAGAAAGAGAAAGGCAATCCCCCAGACCAGATACACCAGAGCTACCGGTGACTCGTAAATAATACGCGAAAAGTTCCATGTCCACGGAGAAATACTGGCCGCCAAAACCACCCACAAGCCGTAAGAACGACCATACAGGCTACAACCCAATAAGAACAAACCCGCCAGAACCAGAAGAAACATTGTAGCCATGAACGCACGAAAGCTGCCGATGGACGGGCCAAAAAACTTGACCCAGGCAGCAGCCGGGTAAATATACGTAGGAGGTTTTGGGCCGGAATCTTCTGTCGCGAAAAGAGGAAACGGACGCAGCCAGGCATCCGTTCCTTCCGTAACAAGGCATTCGACGCTAACCATGGCCGACATTTCATCAACCTGCGCACCGTAAGGAACTCGCTCCAGCTGATAAAAACGAAGAAGATTGGCCGCTACAACGACCAGAACAACCAGGGCGACACCAACCCGGGAAAAAATATGCATAAGATTTTAAAGCCGGGCTAATTTTCTGAAATCAATAGCCCGGGCCTAAGGAAGTCTAGTTGCAAGCAACCTCAGCTGCAGCTGTTAAATAGCCGCAGCCCCCTCTTCTCCGGTCCGAATCCGGTAGAGATTGTCCAGATTAAGCACCGCAATCTTGCCGTCACCCGTTGTTTCTGTTTTGGCAGTTTCACGAATCGCCTCAACAATCCGGTCAACCTGGAATTCGTCCGCATAAATCTCAATCTTGACCTTCTCCTGAAGCCCGTTACGGTGATGTCCAAAACCGCGAGCCTCGGTCACCGTCATGCCTCCTATGCCGGAACTCTCGAGCACACGGTAAACGTCATCAAATTTTTCTTTTCTGACAATCGCCTCAATTTTAACCATATTAATCCCTTCCTCCCCGACTTTTATCCGGAGCTTGTATCAAATTCGGGGCATTTTAACATGAAAACATAATCCGTCAATTCTTCCCGGGCAGGCACATGCTCTAATAATGCGGCGGCGGCTCCTCATCCTCACGGTTTCGAACCAGATCTTCCTTCGTCTTTAATTCGGCCAGTTCCCTGTTCAGGCGCTCGAGAAGTCGGCCTTGCTCCCGTAGAACCCCGGAAAGCTGATCCAGCAAATGCTCCTGAAAAGCCGCCTGTTTCTCCAGTACGACAATTCTTTGTTCCATATCCCGACCTTGCGAATTATCCATGATAGAAGAGCATAAAAGCAACCATCATTAACGTCAGGAGAATCACAACGCCTACTGTCAGCCATGCAATAATATTAAACAAACGCGAATTAACAAAATCTCCCATGATGCGCCGGTCATTAATCAGCCGCAACATAAAAATCAGAATGACCGGAAGCAAGATGCCGTTGCCGACCTGGGAAATATACATCACATCCAGCAAAGGAAATCGTGGGATCAAAACCGTTCCGGCTCCGATCACAATCATCCCGGTATAAAGCCCAAAGAACTGCGGAGCTTCTTCAAAACGCCGGTCAACTCCGGCATCCCAACCCATTCCCTCGCAAACAGAATAGGATGTGGACAAAGGCAAAATGGCCGCGGCAAACATGGAAGCAACAAATAAGCCGATAGCAAAAAGCCAGGTCGCGTGCTCACCGGCAAATGGCGCCAGCGCCAGAGCCGCATCTTTGGCCGTCTCGACCCTGATGCCGGCCTGGAAAATCGTGGCCGCACAAGCCATAGTAATAAAGAACGCCACCACCGGAGCAATAACACATCCGATAATCACGTCCAGACGGACCATCCGGTAATCCTCGCGCGCGACACCTTTTTCCACAATCGAAGACTGCTGATAGAACTGCATCCAGGGGGCAATCGTGGTTCCCACAATACCCACAAGCATAACTACATAAGGCAGCGACCAGTCAATCTGCGGCGCAATGGTCTGCCGGGCAACATCACCCCAGTCCGGACGAGCCATAACCCCGGAAACAAGATAAGAAATATAAAACAGACAGGCAAAAAGAAAAACACGCTCGACCAGTTTGTAGGTTCCCCGGACAATCAGGATCCAAACGAAAAGAGCGGTCAAGGGAACCGAGAAATATTTGCTGATCCCGAAAATCTCCATACTGGCCGCAATTCCGGCAAACTCGGCCATCACATTGCCCAGATTCACCAGCAGCAACGCCAGCATAAGATAAAAGGTAGGCTTAACCCCGAAATTCTCACGAATCAAATCCGCCAAACCTTTGCCCGTAGCAACCGCCATGCGTGCGCACATTTCCTGAACAATAACCAAAGAAATAGTAATAGGAATAAACGACCAAAACAGGCTGTAACCAAAATGCGCACCTGCCAGCGAATACGTCGTCACGCCTCCGGCGTCATTATCTACATTGGCGGTAATAATTCCCGGGCCCATGATCGACAAGAAAAGCACTGTCTTGATCCAGGCCGGATGCTGTTTGATTCTGTCAAGCCACTTCATAACTGATCCTTGTATTTACCCCAGGCCAAAGCGATCAATTCTTCCATTACGTCATCCACCGTGATCGAGCCCACCAGCATATCGTTCTCATCCAGAACAGGAATCGCATAATATTTGTATTGTTCCAGCAGCAACGCGACTTCTTCCATACCATCATCCGTGCGCACAAAAACCTTTTGCGGATGGCACGTCTCACGCACAGGCCTCTCCGGCGGTTCGTTAATAAAACGGCGAATAGTTGTGGTGCCCAGGTATTTACCTGCCTGATCGACAATATATATCGTATTAAGATTCCCCGGATAATCCACATTTCCCCGCACCTTGGCCATGGCGTCAGCAACCCGCGCGTCACTTCGCAAAGACAGATATTCCGTTGCCATCAGACCACCTGCCGAATCCTTGCGAAACCCCAAAAGAGCCCGCAAGCGCCGGGAACTCTGACTCTCCATCAAACGCAACAGCTGATGCATGCGCACCTTGGGCAGGCTGATCAAAAAATCGGCGGCCTCATCGGAAGGAATTTTAGAAACCAGCTGAACCGCCTCGACATCTTCCAGCTGCTCGATCAGACCCACCTTGTCATCCGCGGTCATGTCCGCAAACACTTTGAGCTGAACATCAAATGCCAGCGAACGAAACAGCGAGGCCTGCTCGAAAACGTCCAGATCCCCCATGATTTCGGCCAACTCGGTCGGCGGAATCTTGGCCAGCTTGGCCCGGGCCACATCAAGCTTGAGGACATTCTTCTGGCTCCCCAGAGTCAGAACCTGGGAATTCTTCCAACTGATCAGCTCTTCCAGCGTCAGATAATCGCTGCGGGGAAATAAAAAGCGCACCAGCGCATCAACTGCTGTCTCCCAACCCAGACGACGCACAAGGGCCCGCGCGCCAACATCCACATGCGCAATATGAAACTGATGATCAACCTTGAGCAGATGAACATCGTTTACCCGCACAACCTTGCGATTTTCTACATCTACGACCTGCTGATCAAGCACGTCGCGCCTCAGGGCAAATTCGCACTCCACTCGTCCAGACGAAAAAGCTGGGCCGACGCTTTGACCCGTCAGGCGAAACTGCTGACCAGCCAGAACAACACCGGAAATAGGCAGCAGGGCATACTGCCTGCGCCAGAACCCCCGGCGCACAATGATCCCCGAGGCACGGGTATAAATATCATTATTCAGGCTCATCGAAAAATCATAAAAAACACCGATCCGGCATCCTTCGGCATCAATGACCGGAAGATCCAGTAACTGGGAAAAATTCATAAAAAATGGATTATTCATCGGCTATGCTCCACTCCGACCCGGGGACAGTCTCCGGCAACAGGACACAAAGAACATTTCGGCGAAACCGGCCGGCAAACATTCTGCCCCCATAGAACAAGCAGGGAGTTATAATCTTTCCAGAATTTCCTTGGCAGCCGCAAACGCAGGGCAGCTTCGGTCTCCTGCGGAGTCTTGGTCTGCACATACCCCAGACGATTGGAAATGCGATGCACATGTGTATCGACGCATATGCCGTACTTGCCAAATCCTTCGACCAGAACCAGATTGGCCGTTTTGGGCCCAACCCCCTTGAGACTCAGCAATGCCTTCATGGTATCAGGAACCTCTCCGCCAAAACGCTCCAGAAGAACAGCAGAAAGTTCCTTCAACCGCCGCGCCTTCGTCCGGTAAAACCCCACCGGATAAATAGCCCGCTCGATATCCTCCACGGAAAGAGACAACATTGCCACAGGAGTATCTGCCAAAACAAACAAACGCTCGCAAGCAGGCAAGGTCGTTTCGTCTTTTGTCCGCAAACTTAACAAACAGGAAACCAGAACCAGATAGGGACTACGCCATTTCTTGCCAACCAGCGTCACGGAAGGCGAAGCAAAATCACGCAGAGTTTCGCGTATAATCCTGATCACCCGGCCTATCGACTCGTTAGATAACATGTCCGCGCCCACCCAGGAGTATCAAACCTGGAAAGAGTAACCCAGATCCTCCAGCATGCCAGGATCATCACGCCAGTTTTTTTGCGAACGCACATGCAACTCAAGAAACACCTTTGTCTCCATCAGCGTTTCCAGATCTTCCCTGGCCATCACACCAATCTTGCGAATCATCTGTCCACCGGCTCCAATCACAATTTCTTTCTGGGAATCACGCTCAACCAGCACAACGGCCCGGACAAACGTAGTTTTACCTTTAATTGGACGGACTTCTTCAATGACCACCGCGACCGAATGCGGAACTTCCTGGCGCATCAAAAGAAACAATTTCTCGCGCACAATGTCCCCGATAGCCAGGCGACGCGGCGTATCAGAAATGACATCCTCCTCGTAAAAAAGCGGTCCAGGCTTAAGAAACGAAAAGATCGTATCCACCAGCTTGTCCACCTGGGTACCCTTCTCTCCCGAAAGCGGAATCATGACAAAATTTTTCATTTCCGCCGCGCTGACTCCGCGCACCCGCTCCCATAATGCAATATAATCCGGAAGAAAACGCCCCTTAAGGTCAACCTTGTTAAGCCCGAGAATAATCGGAACCTCGACATGACGCAGCCTCTCGACAACCTGCTCCTCTTCTTCGCCCACATGATCGTTAACATCAACCAGATGGACAACGCAATCCACTCCTTCCAGGGCATTAAGACAGGAGCGCGTCATAAAACGATCCAGGTGATCCCGCCCGCTATGCCAGCCAGGAGTATCAATAAACACAATCTGACCCCGGGAGTCGGTTAATATTCCCTTGACGGCCTGACGGGTCGTTTGCGGAACAGGAGAAACAATAGCAATTTTCTCACCCACGATCTGATTAAGAAGCGTGGACTTGCCGGTATTGGGCCGGCCAACTATGGCCGCAAAGCCGCATTTTAGCAACGGCTCCGCGCCATCTTGTGAAGGCATCGCATCCTTAGGCATCCTCAGAAACCTTTCTGTATTTCATAACAACAAAAACCACAACCGAAAAAAGCAGTACGTTGACCAGGGTAAAAACCTTGAGCACCTTGTCCTGGGTCACCAGACCCCAGGGGACCATGAGCACCATACAAGTCCAAACCCCCCACAACCAGTGCAAAGAAAGATCCTGCGAGGATCGGCGGTGAAGAATCTTGATGATCAACGGGATATTCCACATCGGCATAATAACCGAGGCCAGCATAGCCAACCATTCCCAACCTGTCATAATCTGCTCCACTTATCCCGGGTTAACGCTCAATCAAACAACTTCGCAGAACTTCTGATATTCTTTGACCCGCTTTTCAACTTCCCGCATGGTTAACGGTGCTGTTCGGGCCATACCAAACCCTTCAACATTAAAACTTGCCAGCACGGTACCGAAAACAGCCGCACGGCGCAAGGTTTTTTCGTCCGAACGCCGGGTTCGGGCAATATGACCAAACAACGCTCCGGCAAAAGTATCCCCGGCGCCGGTCGGATCAATAACCTTCTCGATCGGAAAAGCCGGATATCCGAACTCATAAGTACCGCCGTAAACATAAACTCCGTGCTCACCCTTCTTGATCACAACAATTCGCGGCCCCATCCCCCTGAGAATTCGCGCCGCCCGAACACAATTGCGTTCTCCGGTAAGCATTCCGGCTTCTGCGTCATTAAGAACAAGTAAATTAACTTTTTTAAGAATACGTCGCAAATCTTTCAGAGCGGTGGTAATCCAGAGATTCATTGTGTCCAGACCGACAAATGCGGGCGCCGACATCATGCGCAGCATCTTCTCCTGCACAGACGGAGCCAGATTGGCCAGAAATACATAAGCCATTTTTTTCTGCGCTTCACTGATAACCGGAACATACTCTGCCAACACTCCCAATCGGGTTTCCCGCGTAAGCGCAGTATTCAGATCTTCTTTGCAGTATTCTCCGGTCCAGCGGAAAGTCTCGCCATCAGCGATAGTCAGCGCCGAAAGATTAGCACCCTTGCGCTTCATAAAATCCAGATGAACTGAGGGGAAATCCGTGCCTACAACTCCAACCACATTAACCTCGTCAAAAATACGCGCGCTCATGGCAAAATGCGCGGCACTTCCACCCAGCATGTTCTTTTTGATACCCGAGGGCGTCTGAACATTGTCCAGCGCCACAGTCCCCAAAACCAGCAAGCCCATAGTCCCCTCTTTCATTCACCGATAATCTTGATCAGAACACGCTTGCGCCTGCCCCCGTCGAACTCGCCGTAGAAAATCTGTTCCCACGGCCCGAAATCCAGCTTCCCGCCGGTTACCGCCACCACAACTTCCCTCCCCATGACCTGCCGCTTGAGATGGGCATCGGCATTATCTTCCCCGGTGTCATTATGCCGGTACTGCCCCACAGGCGCATGCGGAGCCAGGCGTTCCAGCCAACGTTCAAAGTCCTGATGCAAGCCACCTTCGTCATCGTTGATAAAAACGCTGGCGGAAATATGCATGGCATTGACAAGGCACAAACCCTCAACCACCCCGCTTTTTCGCAAAGCTTCGTCAACCTGTCCGGTAATATTGAGAAATACTCGACGCGCGGCCGTTTCAAACCAGAGCTCCTGCCGGTAAGACTTCACACGCTCTCCCTCGACCTGCGGGCATTTTTGCGGAACTGAGCCTGCCATTGCACCAGCATCCGGCCAAATTCGGCATCCGCCAGCAGCACGGCCAGATCAGGATCCTGTGCCAGATGAACGAAATCGCGATACCCCATGGCGACCGCCTGCACCATGGCCTGACGCGCCTGCGGTAAATCCCCGGTTAAAGAATAACTGCAGGCAAGATTATAAAGAACGGTTTCGTCAGGACGCAATCCGGCAAGCTTCTTGTCCACCGCAAGACCTTTATGATACTCGCCCTGCCGGGTGTAAATATCTCCCAAAGCCGCCAGTGCTTCGATAAAATCGGGGCTATAACTGAGAATGCCTTCGAAGAATTCCGTCTCGAAGCGGATATCCTGTTCAGATTTTTTTGCCATGATACGTCTCCAGATAGTGCCTGATACGCACACAGGCCTCTTTCAGGTTGGCGTAACTCGAGGCGTAGGAAATCCGGACATAATCGCTGCACTGCGATCCGAACGCCGTCCCCGGCACCAGCGCAACCTTTTCCTTTTCCAGCAGATCCTTTGAAAAGTCCAGCGAAGATATTCCCAGCTTTTTTATGGAAGGAAACGCATAAAAGGCTCCCTGGGGAACGTGACAATCCAGGCCGAGTTCATTGAGGCTGGCCACAATAAAATTCCGACGGCGGGCATACTCTTTCTTCATGGCCGCAACTTCCCGGCCTCCATTATTCAATGCCTCGCGCGCAGCCATCTGGCTGACAATCGGAGCACACATCATGGTGTATTGATGAATCTTGGTCATGGCCGCAAGCGCCCGGGCCGGGCCAGCCGCCCAGCCGATGCGCCATCCGGTCATGGCAAAAGTCTTGGAGAAACCGTTGAGATATATCACCCGCTCCTTCAT
The DNA here is from genome assembly GCA_903944345.1 of Candidatus Omnitrophota bacterium. GTDB lineage: Bacteria > Omnitrophota > Gorgyraeia > Zapsychrales > Fredricksoniimonadaceae > CAJARJ01. The sequence goes on along the minus strand of CAJARJ010000021.1, from coordinate 112,489 downwards.
ACCCGGCAGCGACGCAAAAGGAATATGCTCAAAGTCATAGGTCAACTCGTCGTATATTTCGTCGGAAATAAGAATCAGATCCTTGCTGCGGACGAATTTGGCGATAGCCATAAGTTCCGCACGCGTATAGGACGTCCCGGTCGGATTGCAGGGATAATTCAGCAATAACGCCCTGGTCCCCTTACGCCACGACTTCTCCAATATTTCCGGAACAACCTTAAAGCCATCCGCCTGCGTAGTCATAACCGGCACCGGCAATCCGCCAGCCATTGTGATCAGGGGAGCATAAGCCACAAAACACGGCTCATGATACATCACCGGGTCACCCGGATTCAGCAGCGCACGCATTGACAAATCCAAAGCCTCGCTGCCGCCAACAGTGATGAGCATTTCGTTATCCCAATCGTAATCTAACCCCCGGTGAGTCTTGAGATAGCGGGCAAGGTCTTTGCGCAGTTCAGCCAGCCCCTTGTTGGAAGTATAAGAAGTGTGCCCCTGCTCAATGGCATACACAGCCTGTTCCCGCACATGCCAGGGTGTGACAAAATCCGGCTCGCCGACACCAAGCGAAATAACATCCTTCATCCCGATCACAAGGTCAAAGAAGGCACGAATTCCGGAAGGCGGAATTGATTCAATGGTTCTGGAGATATTCATAACTGCCTTTACGGCCGGAGCCAGCAACTCTGTGCCGCTCCGGTAAATGTCAATAAGTGATGTTCAGCCTTTTATTGCCTACAGGCTGCCTGAAGATTTTTCCGTCTTCCTTATATTTTTTCAGAAGAAAATGTGTCGTTGTCTGGCGGACGCCTTCCATCGGAGAAAGTTTTGAGGAAACAAACTCCGCCACTGTCTGAATGCTCTGCCCCTCGATCACCAACAAAAGATCATAGCTTCCGGAAACCAGATAACAGCTTTGCACTTCGGAAAAACTGTAAATGCGCTCGGCAATCCGGTCAAAGCCGACATCTTTCTGCGGCAGAATGCCGACCTCAATCAAGGCCCGCACGGCGGCAGGAGACTTGTCCTGCACCATTTCAGGATTAACAACCGCCTTGTACTGCACAATCGTGCCATCGGACTCATACGCCTTGATGACCTTGCGCACCGCAGCCACAGGCTTGTTGACCATCTTGGCAATATCTTCTACCGGCGTACGCGCGTCGTTGATAAGAATTTCCAGAATCTCGTTCATAGTTTCTCCTGATCTTTGGCGGATTGGCTGTCCTGCAGGAAGTTCGTCCGGCCATCCAGAACCGCAATATTCTCTCTCAGTTCCCTGTTTTGCTTTTCGATATATTCATTCTGTTTTTCCAAAGCAGAAATCCTGGTCTTGAGCTGACCCGCCGTCAGTCCCGCGTCAGCATCGGCACCTGAAGATTTCCGGCGTTCCAGATCAGCAATCCTGTCAATCAATCCGGCCTTGGTCGACTCGAGGGCAAGAACCTGACGGGAACCGCCTCCCGACTTCACGCTGCGCAGCCTGGCCAAATCCGTTGTGGCCAAACGAATTTTTTCGTCCAGAAGCGCTTCAGCCTCAAGCAACTCTTCCTTGCGGCTCAATTCCCGGGTATACTCCTGATCTACGGGTATTTCCGCAGGCTTGAACGAGTCTATCTCCGCGCGCACTTGCCGTTCATGCTCGCTCAAGGCCGCAACCGCCCGGCGCAACTCCTCAATCTGCGTGCGCAGTTCGGCAATAAAAACCTCGCGGCGCTGCTGTCCATACTCCAGGCGCGACTTTCGTTCCAGTTCGAGCTCCTGAAAACGCAGCCGCAAGGTTGCCGTTCTTTGATCCGATCCTTTGACCTGCTCCGTTAACGCCGCCAGCTCTTTCTTCTTTTGTTCCAAACGCTTTTCTGCCAGACGGATATCCGCCTGGGCAGCCGTATCCGTAACAGCCTCTTTTAACATGATTTTGCGCTTTTGCAGCTCGTTTTTCCCTTCCTGCATCCTCTGTGCCCGGGCAACAATAGATGCCTGGACCGCTGCTATGGAACGGGACAAAGCAAGATGCTCATCGGCCAACTGTCTGTTAACCTGCAGCAGGGATGAAGCGCTCTGCTGAATTTTATCCAGCGAAGCTCTCCAAACCGGGCGAGAATCGGCATTAACCGGAACCATTTGTCCGTTTATCCTGGCCATACCGTCGGGAATAGGTTCAACCGCATTGGCTGAGACAACGGCCAGAAAGAGTGTCCCCCAAACCAGTAAAAAACAATTTTTCTTAATAATCATGACATCCATTATATTCGCAGCCTCCAAGAATAGCAAGCGCTCATCCGCAAAACGAAGCTAGAACAAGGACTCCTGTTCCCTGACTGCGGTCCGAAAAACCGGTTTCTCTACACTAAAACGCTCGACCATACCGGTAAGAGAAGTAATGTTGTGCTCCGGAGCCATCGCCAGAAAACAGTTCATCAATCCCGCCAGTGTTTCGGCATCCGCCAAGGCCCGGTGAGCGGTTCCCGCTGAAATCCCCAGAGAACATGCAATATAGCCCAGACGATAACTGGTCAAATGCGGCAAAAACAGCCTGGCCATCTTGATGGTATCCAGAACCGGCGTTTCTTCGCGCAAACGGCGTCCGGCTAGAGACAATTCGTAAGATAAAAACTTTATATCGAAGGAGGCATTATGCGCCACCAGCACCCCGCCCGCTACAAAATCGATCATCCGCGGCAGAAACTCGGCCGAAGTCGGCGCCCCGACCAGCATGCTTTCGGTTATTCCGTGAACTTCCTGCGCAGACAAAGCTCGCCCCGGATCAACAAAACTGACCAGCCGGTCGAGAATTTTTCCATTACGGATCTTCAGGGCCGCAAGTTCAATAATGCGGTCCCCATCAACGGGCGACAACCCTGTTGTTTCGACGTCAAACAAAACAAACTCCGCGTTAGCAAGCTTGAACATAGCCTTCCTTCTTCCTCAGTGCGCACACCGGCAACACGCGTACCGGATTCCAGGACATTTTATGTGCCGCCAGGGAAGCCTGACGGGCATCATCCATCACATTAAGAAACTCGAAGCCTTCTACCGCAGGATCAGCAGCCAAAGAATGAAACATCCACGCGGAAAGCCCGGGATAATCCGGATCAGCTACCTCGACCAACACACAAAAAACGGCCGCATTAAGGCGCACTCCGAACGTATACCCGACCAGTCTGCCGGAAGCATCTTCCGCCACGCGCCCTTCCAGAGCCAAAGGCCGACAGTAATCCCACAAAACAGCATGTGCATCCCTAGCGTCCTCCAGCATAAAAAGTGACATATCATCCTGTATCTTCTTTTTCTTTCTGTCAAGCCAACGCTCCAGTAAAACAAGAGAGGCTTGCCGGTCGCCTGGCTGGTAGTCCCGCCAACGCAAAGGGAATGCCCTCAACGCCCTGTTTAGCTCATGCCGCTGTGACTTGAACGCATTGCCGCGCAAATGAACAATATCCTCCCTGCGATAGACATACTCATGCCCCCTTGGTTCCACCTGCCAGCGCAACAAATCAACCCCGGACAAATCAGAAGCAGACACGTTTTCCATCCGCCCGCAGGAATCCGGCAATCGCAAAAACCCTCCCGTTGAAGATGCAAAATAACAAAAACTCCCCACCGGCTGCCTGGCTTCCACCCATAATGCGCCCTTATCCTGGTGAAAAATTAAATCAAAATGATCCTGCCACATAAAAAGGGCAGCAAAAGACCATGCAGACAACATCAAGGAAGGATCGGGCTCTCTGTCTGCCCGTTCCTGCAACAGCGACTGGCAAGACAAAAGATCATCCGGAAACACCGTACGGACATCACAAACAAATTCCAGCTCACAGGCCGCCTTCGAATAATCTGCCAGGACAGGACGCTGTGCCGCCAGCATGCGACGAACATCCGGACGACTGAAAAACGCTTTTGCCCTGGCCAGATAGCTCCGCCAGGACGCAGTGCCTTGCTGGGTTCGAACATAAGGACAAGCTTCATGCACATAAAGGCGGATGCCCTCCGCCTCGGAGGACAGCAAAAGCGGATAAATGCGGCATTCCAGCGGACGAGACGGATAAATGCGGCACGTGTGTTGCGTTTGGTCCAGAAAACAACATGCCCGGCCTTCAGGTGAAGGAACCAAAACTAGCCGCATCTCCCCATCACGCCACTCCCCCCCGGAGTGTTGCCCGGCGATCATCCTGACATCATCCTCAGTCAATCGGGGAGACCAGTCCCCTCCCGAGTGAGCAAAAACACAACACCCCCGGCAAGAAAGGCAATAGCCCGGAGGAATGAATGTCGGCACCGCCGAAAGCATCCCCGCAATATCCGTAAACATTTTAACGAACCTGGCTGCCGGAAAGAATGTCCTTTTCGGGAACCAGCAAGGACAACCCGTTCTCGTTTGACGCCGCCAGCAACATCCCCTGCGATTCGACGCCACGAATGACCGCAGGCTCCAGATTGGCCACAATCACAATTTTTTTGCCTGGCAATTCGGCGGGATCGTAGGCCCGGCGGATTCCGGCAACAATCTGACGCTCTTCTCCGCCAACATCTACTTTCAGGACCAACAATTTGTCTGCATTCGGATGAAACGCCGCTTCCTTGATGCAGGCGACCTTTAATTCAATTTTTTTAAAATCTTCAATTGTTGCCATAACACCCTCTCTGATTATATCCCGTTACCGTCCAACACTTTTCAACTTGCATTATTTTATATCCAGGAGGAACCGAATGTCCTCCCAATCCATCTTCTTGGCTACACCCTCATCCGCCAACACCAGCGAACCCAGCAAGGATTTTTTTCTTTGCTGCAGTTCCATAATCTTTTCCTCAATAGTTCCCCGCGCGATCAGGCGATAGGCCAACACCGAATTCTTCTGGCCAATCCGGTGCACCCGATCAATAGCCTGCTGTTCCACTGCCGGATTCCACCAGGGTTCATACAAGATAACCGTATCCGCCGACGTCAAATTCAGGCCGAGCCCTCCAACCTTGAGGCTCAATAAAAAAACCTGCAACGACTTGTCCTCGTTGAAACGGCGCACTCGTTCACCACGATTGCGGCTTTTCCCATCCATATACTCAAAAGAAATTTTTTCTTTCTCCAGATAATCCCGAAGAATTGCCAGCATGCCGACAAACTGGCTGAACACCAGAACCCGATGCCCCGAAGAAAGCAGCTCTCCGAGCGTTTCCCGAAAAAGATCGGTCTTGGCTGAAATACCCGTCCGGTGCCCGAACCTGAATCCCGCCAGTTCCGGATGGCAGCAAATCTGGCGTAAACGTAAAATAAGCGTCAGGATCAGCATCCGGCTTTGCCGAAATCCGCGCCGCTTGACTGCGGCGAGAGCCGAACTGCGCGCGCGATCAGCCATATCCGCATAAACCCTAGCCTGGGCCGGTTCCAGCTCACAAAAAGACACTTGTTCGATTTTCTCCGGAATCTCGCTGATCACATCCTGTTTCATTCTGCGCAGCACAAAAGGACTGATACGCCGGGCCAACAGCTGCAACTTTTCACGATCATGATCCTGCATAATCGGAACTTCAAAACCGGTACGAAAATGCTCGTAACCCCCGAGGAAGCCGGGCATCAGAAAATCATATAACGACCAGATATCCGCAATCCCGTTCTCCAGCGGCGTGCCCGTAAGAGCCAGGCGCTGCTGCGCCTGCAAACAACGAACAACCCGCGCATTAATCGTATGCCGGTTCTTGATATTCTGAGCCTCGTCCAGAATCAGCATATTGAATCCCTGCTTCTGGTAATAATCAATATCCCTGCGCAAGAGCGCATACGAAGTAATTACAATAGAAGCCGGCCCAATACGTGCAATCTTCTCCCGGCGATCCAGCCCGCTGATAACCAGAGGAGCAAGATCCGGAAAGAATTTACGCACCTCGGCTTCCCAGTTCCAGACCAGGGTTGTCGGACAAACAATCAAAGAAGGCAAGGCTTCTCCTGCAACCATGGCGCAACGAATGGCCGTCAACGCCTGCAGGGTTTTCCCCAGACCCATCTCATCCGCCAAAATCCCTCCAAAACGAAATTTCCTCAAGAACAGAATCCAGTTAACACCGTGCTGCTGATAATGGCGCAAGACGCCCTCAAGACCTGCCGGCAAAGCGACATTCTCAATGCCGGTTTCTCCTTTGAAGGCCTCGCTAATCCGACGTGCAGGCTCATCCGCGTCACAGGCAACTCCGGCGGCAGACAACTCCTCCATCACGCCCGGAACATGAGCCGCCATCATCCCTCCATTGCGGACACGGCCGGCCAGAACTTGCGCCACCTGCAAAAGCGCATCCTGATCCAGAGCCAGAAATTTTCCCGTCTTTGTTCTAAGAAAACGCCGCCCGGACTGTAAACATTCCTGTACCACTTCTGCGGGGACATCCACACGCTCGTCCCCATTGAGAAACGTAATATCATAAGAAAACCAGTCAATGCCTGTCCCCTTGACCATCACTCGCGGCCGCAGAAGTTCTCCGCTTCGATAAATTTCCCGAACCCCCGGTGAAAAGACCACCTGACCCCTGACTGAAAGCTCTGCAGAGCGAACAGAAAGAAAATCAAAGATCGCCTCTGCACCCGAAAGATGAAAACGGCCCGTATTTTCATCAAAAAACATCCCGAAATCCTGAACCAGCTGCCGTGCCGAGATCTGCTCTGCCTGCCGGTCTCTCCGGAAAAGAACTCCGCGCCCCTCAACAAAATCCTTGTCTTTCTCCGCAACCAGGCCTGCGTATTCGCAAACCAGATTGACAGCCAGTCCGCTGCGGCACACATCAACTTCGTAACGCAGCGAAGGTGCACGGCTTTCGACGCGCACATCGGTCATCTGCGGATCATCCACATCGAATTCGGCGAAAGATCTAAGACCTGCCAAAACCCCCCCCACAAAACAAAGCGCATCATTCTTTTGCAACATTCTTTCCTGCTCAAGAAAATATTCCAGAAACTGCCGGTCAATCTGCGGATGAAGCCTGCGACAACACAGGGCTTTCCGGTCAATAATCCACAAAGGATGCCCGGGGAGCAAATCCCCAACCTGTGCGCTGGCTGCAGGCTGTAGAGAATCACTTAACACAGCCCTCACCGTTAATGCTCCCGCGGTCTGACGACGAAGTATCACCCTTAGTCCAAGCAGAGGCTCTGAACGAACCACAAGCGTCTGGCCAGTGACAGCATCAACAATATCAATCTCGTTCCCTTGCCCGACAATCTCCAGTAAACTGACAAAATGCTCGGTCGGCAACCGCAGACGAACGGACGCCCCCCCAGCACTGCCTTTACCCAACAGCCGCTCCAGCAAGGCCAGCAAACTCCTCTGGGCACCGGAAAGGATGCCGCCGGCAGGTAGCCCGGCCGAAGCCGTTCTCCAGCAAGGATCAAGAAGCGAAGTGATACCGGCAATCTTCTGACTAACCCCGCGAAAGACGACCGCCAAAGCCAAAGATAAAGCGCGTCCGGATTGCCAGGATTCCTCACGAAAAGAAAAATGCAACTGAAGCCGCGGCGGTTCACATGCGCTTGAAAGATACTCTGTCAACCCGTCCTCTTTACTGCCGACACGCCCCGTTTTTCCTGTGACAGGCAGGCTGCGCCGCAGCTTTGGCACACCTTCCTCAGCGAGTCCGCCATGATCGCAAAGATACAAAAGCACGGCTACTCCATGATGGCAAATCCCTCCCCAGCGGGAAGAACACGTGCAGCTGAGCACCGGATGACCGTACTCGACAGCCGCGCTGACAGTGTAAGGTCGCTTGTGCGATCCCTGGACGCTGGCTGTAACCCCGCCCCGAATCCAGCTAACAGAAAGAACCCTGCCGTCCTTGTAATAATCCATGCCCCGCGCAAACAAAGCCGAACCTGAAAACTTCCTGACCGAATCGTGCGTTAATTCCATGCCTTCTCCCGGGAAAATTTGGTAATCCTCTAGAATAACACAAACCGGCCCCGGGCACAAAAAGAGCTGCCATTCTTTTTCTATAATTATTGACGCATCAAGCCACGGCTTCTAGAATAACACCAACATGCCTACATATATAAGTATCGGTTTCTCCCAGGCCTTTAATCCGGAACAGGCGTTCAATGAAGCCGCTGTTTCACTGAAACACCAGCTGAATCAGCCCGTCATTGATCTTGTGATCGCTCTGATCACCCCGTCCTACGCCCGGACAGAAGGCTTGCAGCTGCTGCGCCGGATACTTAATCCCGTGCGCATGATCGGGTCAGTCACTCCTGCCATTATCATCAATGAACGCATTGAATCCAAAGGAGTTGCCCTGCTCGGCCTGACAAGCAGCGATATTCGTTTCGGTATGGCGGCTGTCGACCGGGTCAGCCTGACATCTCCGCGTGAGACCGCCTTCAGAGTGGCGCACTACGCCGAATCCAACCTGTCCGTCAACCAGCGGTACGGATCTCTCTTTTTTCTCAACAGCTGTTCCAAAAACAATTCCCAGATCAGCCTAGGACTCCAGGACGGCCTCGGGCATTCTTTTGTCATCTCGGGCGGAATCCCGTGCGACCAAAAACTCTGCGATGCCCCGATCATTTATAATGATAAAATTCTTACCGACTCCTTTGCCGGCCTTGTCTGGGGAGGAGAAACCCGTGCCGCTATCGCCGCCCGCCATGGATGGAAAGTTCTGGGCAAACCGCGGATGGTGACCAAAGCCGAAAACAATTTGATCCGGACGATTGATCATCAGCCTGCCATCACGATCTATCAGAATTATTTCAAGAACGACCTCTCCGATCCAGGCAGCGTCAATCATCTGCGCCTCAAAGAGCTCACCAACCTTTACCCTATCGGAGTACGCACCTCTGACGGCAAAACTTTTGCCCCACACCATGTGGTTGACGCACTGGCGGACGGGGCTCTGGTCTGCCAGGGAGAAATCCCGGCTGGCTCCTGCGTGCACCTGATGATCGGCGATAAGAAAACCTGCCGGAACGCCGTCCGGCTGGCGGCTACCGAATTACGCGACCATCTTTACAATCACACTCCCCAGCTTGTTTTTGTCATGGAATCCGTCTCCCGGCGCAAGCTTTTCGGCCGCGAACGCTCCACCCAGACTGATATCATAAAAGAAATTTTGGGACTTACTGTTCCGGTATTTGGTATGTATACTTATGGGGAAATCGCGCCCCTGGGTCAGACCAAGGAATTGCCTGACACTCAGCCGCAAAGCACCAGTATTGTCCTGACCGCCATCGGGTAACCTATGCAACATGCTCCACAATTAATCAATTTCTCCGATATCACCACTCTGCTGGTCATCACCTGCCTGCTGCTGCTGGCCGCGCTGGCAATCTCTCTTTTTTTCCTGATCGGCAAATCAGAAGAATTCCGCGAACTTAAATACGCCTTCGACCGCATGATGGACTCGTTTAACGAACTCGACGAGCAGGCCAAACTGGTCGTACAGACCGACCTTGAGCTCAACCGTGCTCAGGAAGAGCTCGAACGCAGAGTGCTGGGCATGAATGTTCTGCAACAATTCGCCCGCCGAGCCTCCATGAGTCTTAACGAAAATGAGATTTTTCAGAAAATTGATCAGCAGCTGGTTTGCGAACTGGGCTTTGCCAAGGCCATGGCCGTAACCATCGACAACAATCACCAATTCATCTGCCGGGCCAACATCGGACTTCCTGCCGACAAGATTCGCATAATCAACAACACTCTGCCAAATGAGACCGGACTCATCGCTACTCTTGAAAAGGGTCTGACCGCTTCCTCCGCCAACCTTTCGGGCCAAGATGCCGCCCTTGTCCGTAAAATATTCGACTGTGAACACTTTATCCTCTCGCCTCTCATCGCCCAGCGAGAGCTGGCCGGGTTTCTTTTTTTCGGCAATGACCGCAGCTCACCCCAGATTAGTGCCGGTGACGAAGAGCTTATTGCCATTCTTGGCAACCAGCTGGCTCCGGCTCTGGAAAATTCCCGTCTTTTTGAACAGGTCTACCTGTCTTCACAAACACTCGAAACCAAAGTCAATGAGAGAACCAAAGAACTCTCGCAGGCGCTCAAGGCCGTCGAAGAAATCTCAAAGAAAAAGACCGAATTTGTTTCTGCAGTTTCCCATGAGCTGCGCACACCACTCACTTCGATAAAAGGGTACGCCTCCATACTAATGACCGGAAAAGTCGGAGCCATTCCCGATCCCGTCAAGGAGCGCTTGGGCAAGATCAACACTCATTCGGACAACCTTGTCAAACTGATCAATGACCTTCTGGACATCTCGCGCATCGAATCCGGTCGAGTGGAAATGAAAACAATCCCCAGAGAGATTGGACAAGTTATCGAGAGTGTCGCGGATATGCTTCTGCCTCAAGTTAACGGCAAAGGCCTGAGCATCAAGATCAACATCGCAGCAGACACTCCCCCCATCGAAATCGACCAGACCCAGGTTGAACGGGTATTTATCAACCTTATCGGCAACGCTACCAAATTCACCTCTGCGGGAGGAGTGATCTCCATCAACGCCCACATGAACTGGCCCAAAGACGAAGCCGTCTTTGAGGTCGCAGACACCGGCATCGGCATCAAAAAAGAGGACCTCTCTCGTCTGTTCAGCGAATTCTTCCGGGTTGACAACGAAATCAACATGTCAGTCAAAGGCACCGGCCTTGGCCTGGTTCTGGCCAGAAACATTGTACAGGCCCATCACGGCAGGATGTGGGTGACCAGCGAAGTCGGTCATGGCACCACTTTTCACTTTACCTTACCAGTCAAACACAAACCCTTGGAAACAATTCCCATAAAAACTACAGGATAGAACTCATGAAGCGCTACAAAATTCTGATTACTGACGACGACGAAGACATTCTGGACGTTCTGGAGCTGACCCTCAGTGAACATTTTGACGTGGTTAAAGCCGCTAACGGTCGTGAAGGACTGGAGCAGGCCCGTAAGCATCAACCCGACATTATCATCACAGATTACATGATGCCACTGATGAACGGCCCCGAATTCTGCCGTTGTTTACGCGCTGACGTCACCATGGCACACATCCCGATTATCATGCTTACCGGTAAAGGCGACACCAGAGACATGATACAAGGAATAAATTCTGGCGCTGACGATTATCTTATCAAGCCCTTCGAGCCGCAAAGCCTCCTGGCGCGCATTCAAATGATAGTCCAGCGCACCATCCGCAGCCTGGACGCCAATCCGCTCACCCGTCTGCCCGGCAACACCTCCATTATGGAAGAAATTCAGCGGCTAGTCCAGTCCGGTGGACTCTTCGCGGTTGGCTACTGCGACCTCGACAAATTCAAGATTTATAACGACAAATACGGGTTTGAGAAAGGTGATGATGTTATCCGAGCCACCGGACAAATTATTGTCCGCGCCGCACAAGAAATCGGAGGTCCGGGGACCTTTGTCGGGCATATCGGCGGTGATGACTTTGTTTTTGCCTGTCCTGACGAAATGGCAGACACCATCAGCGAAAAAGTCATCCAACTATTTGATGAGACCGCCCCCGGGTTTTATTCAGCGGACGATCGCCAGGCAGGCTATATTCTGGGCAAAGATCGACAGGGCAACGAAACCCGTGCAGGCCTTTTGTCCATATCTATCGGAATTGTTTCCAATGCCACACAAAAAATAAGCCACGTGGCCCAGATAGGAGAAATCGGCGCAGACCTGAAGAAATTTGCCAAAACCAAAGGCGTCAGTAACTACGTGAGAGATCAAAGAAAAAACTGATTACCAATCCGGCTTTCTGTTTAAGGACAAACAGGACACGATGCTACCGGACAGGAGCTATTGCAATCCGACATACAAGACATTCCCGACTGACAAGGATTGGTAATATCCCCTCCTTCATGAGTCTCTGACGGGCAGGTTCTGCGAATGTACTCGATCCCCGTTTCCTCACACGAATAAAACGTCACATACAAACCAGGGCAACACTCAACTTGCGTCTCCGTACAGCCGTAGACAGGCCGGGATTCCGTGGTCTCATAATCATAGGGATCTGGATCGGTATCGGCCTGACACGCCAGCGATCCCCCCAGACAATTTGTCGGCCCCGTTCCACCCGCGCCGTGACACACTTCCGCAGTATCATCACAGCCATTGCCACAAGTTCCTTCTCCGCAAAGATCCGGACCACAGGAGCGGTCTGCCGGACAACAAAAATCGCGATCCACACAGGTTCCGACAGAACAACCGTTGGCTCCGGTCGAACAACACACCTCATCACTGGGACACTCACAAGTGCCTCCGCAGCCATCAGACCCGCAAGTCCCCGCACAATAAGGCACGCAGTCATTGACACATTCACCCGCCAGGCAATACTGACCAGGAGCGCATTTATTAACACCACACTCGCCACCACATCCGTCTGACCCGCACATGCGAGTTCCACAGTCAGGAATACAGCCAGTCACGCACTGCCCATTTGCGTCACAACTGTAGCCGGGAGCACAAACCGGTCCGCATTCTTGCCCGCACACTGGATCCGGGCCACACACCCGCCCGATACAGTTGGGGACACACGGCTGACAGACATTGCTGACACAGGCCTCTCCCAAAGCCGCATCACAAGTGCCGCACTCGCCGCCACAGCCATCGTCTCCACAATTCTTACCAGCACAATCCGGAGCACACACGGTACAGACCCCGCCCTGCTCCGTCGTGCCCGGAGGGCATACCCAGGAATAATCCATAGGATCCCCGCTGGGTCCCATCTGATAAATTTTGCCTGATCCTGGCGGAGGCGTTGGCTGAGTCCCTCCGCAAGGCTGAAAAGGCGCCCCCTGGCAATTCGCCCCGCCAAAAGCAGGGCGCGGACAAGCACAGACAAGTTCTTGCACACCACCAACACAAATGCCTGGCGCACACCATCCGCCATCCACCGGCTCGGGATTGCCATCCCCGATAGCTTTCAAAGGGCCCGATTTCATTTTGGCATTTAAAGGCGACGGGGTAAAAGGATTATCCTGCCCGACCAAAGCCTCAACCGCCCGATTATAATAATCTTTTAAGGCATTCTGTACCTGCTCAAGAACTCCGTCTGGTGTGGTCATGGCTATAATAACAATCGTCGCCACAAGACCTGTCAGCAGAAGACTTTCCAGAAGAGACTGCCCGCTATTTCGCAAACAACGCTTCATTCTTCCCCCCCATAAGGCAAATATAGCATAAACCCGAATAACAGACCAGACAGGTCATAATACTTAGGCTTTGTTGCGCCGATTGCTATTGTCCCAAAGCCTTAAGACTGCGGACAGTCGCCGCAGGATCGGGGCTTCCAAAGAAATAACTGGCGGTGACCAGGACATTGGCTCCGGCGCGAACCACATCAGGGGCGGTTGCTTCGTTAACCCCCCCATCAACCACAATATCTCCCTGAAAACGGGAACGCAAACTGCTGATTCTGGGCAGAGCAGAAGACATAAATTTCTGTCCGGAAAAGCCGGGGTTGACTGACATAAGAAGAACAGAATTCAAAGAAGGCAGAACCGGATCAATCACGGACAACGGCGTACCGGGATTAAGCACCAGGCACGGCTCCTTGCCAAATTTTCTGATCAGAGCAATATCTCTTTGTGCGGACACAATATCCAGCGAATCGATTTCTTTTGGGTACTCCCCATAAGCACGACAAGCCAAGCGGCGCTCGCCATAACACTCGGCGTGCAAGGCAATGATGTCCGCACCAGCCAAAGCAAAAGACTCGATATAATCCCAGGGGTTTTCGATCATCAAGTGCGCAGCAATCGGCAAGCGCGTATAACGACGTACAGCAGACACGATTACCGGACCAATAGAAATATTGGGAACAAAATGGCCATCCATAACGTCTACATGAACGCGATCAGCACCGCTTGTTTCACAAAGTTTAAGGGCTTCGGCGAGTTTGCCGAAATCACAGGAAAGAACACTGGTACTGACCAGCACATTAAGCCCCATACCATGACCTCACTTGATTTTTTGTCTGCCAGAACCTGAATACGAAACAAGAAATAAAACTGCAGAAAGACGAAAGAAAAATGCGCGGGGAGGGACTTGAACCCTCATGCCTTGCGGCATACGCCCCTCAAACGTACGTGTCTACCATTCCACCACCCGCGCAAAAGCTCAACCAACGGAAACGAATAATAGCATACCGGAAAGAACTGTCAACCAGAATGAACACCCAGAGCTGCGGCAATAAAATCCCGGAACAAAGGATGCGCCTTGTCCGGCTTTGAGCGAAACTCCGGATGGAACTGACAACCCAAAAACCAGCGGTGCCCCTTGACCTCGATAATCTCGGCCAGATTGGCGTTCAGGTTGACTCCCGAAATCACCAGCCCCTTGGACAGCATGGCCTCACGATACTGATTATTAAACTCATAACGATGACGATGTCGCTCCAGAATATCTTCTTTCCGGTAGGCGGTAAAAGCACGGGTGTCTTTTTCAATACGGCAGGGATAAGCCCCCAGGCGCATGGTTGCCCCAAGATTGGTGACCTGCTTCTGCTCCTCCAGCAAGGAAATAACCGGATCAGGTGTGTTGCGATCAAACTCGGTGGAGTTGGCCGTCTTGTGTCCGCAAACCGTACGAGCAAACTCGACGGCGGCCAGCTGCATCCCAAGACAAATGCCAAAAAATGGAATATCTTTTTCCCTGGCATAACGAATGGCCCGAATCTTGCCCTCAATGCCGCGATTTCCAAAACCGCCAGGAACCAGAATGCCCTGAACATCCTTGAAATTCTTTTCGAATTTTCCCTTTTCCAGATCTTCCGCGTCGATCTTGATAATGTTGACCCGGGCATCATTCGCTATTCCGCCATGAATCATGGCTTCATAAATGGACTTGTAAGCATCCGGCAGCAGAATATATTTTCCTACCACCGCAATATTGACTTCGTGTTTTGGACGACGCAGACGCTTGACCACATAATCTTCCCAGGACTTAAGGTCCCGATCCGGCGCCTTGATATTCAGCTTTTTGAGAATCAGGGTATCCAGATGTTCTTTCTTGAACGCAGAAGGACATTCATAAATACTTTTGACATCTGCAGCCTCAATCACAGCCTCGACATCCACATTACAAAACAAAGCAATTTTTTCACGCTGTTCGGCAAGAATAGGACGCTCGGTGCGGCACAAAAGAATATCCGGCTGAATACCAATCTCGCGCAAGGTCCCCACCGAATGCTGGGTAGGCTTGGTTTTCTGCTCGCCGCAGGACTTGATGTAAGGCAAAAGAGTCACATGAATATTCAGAGCGTAGTGCTCCCCCATTTCCCACCGCAACTGACGGATGGCCTCAAGAAAAGGGAGACTTTCAATGTCGCCAACGGTACCACCGATCTCAACAATAACGACATCGACATCATTGTTCTTGGCCACCTTGCGAATGCCCGCCTTGATTTCATCAGTAATATGCGGAATGATCTGAACTGTTTTACCCAGATAATCGCCCTTGCGCTCTTTTGAAATAACCGAATAATAAATTTTTCCGGCCGTAATGTTATTGTCTTTGGAAAAAACGCCGTTGGTAAAACGTTCGTAGTGACCAAGATCAAGGTCTGTTTCCGCCCCGTCATCAGTCACATAGACTTCCCCGTGCTGATAGGGATTCATGGTTCCAGGGTCAACATTAAGGTAAGGATCGCACTTGAGAACCGATACTTTCAGTCCGCGGGTTTCCAGCAGTTTTCCGATCGAGGCGGAAGCGATGCCCTTGCCGAGACTGGACACTACACCACCGGTAACAAATATGAACTTGCTCATTTCTCAGCTTTCGAAAAGTGGTCTAAAAAACAGCCCGGACACTGCCCGGCCGGATTTATTCTAGATTAGCAGACGCCACCTTCCAACAAATATTTGCTTTTGTTGGCCGGGACATCCACCGGGTACTTGCCGGTAAAACACGCATCACAAAAAGCTTTGCCGTCTTTCATAACCGACAACATGCCCTCGAGGCTCAAGTAAGACAATGAATCCACTTCAATAAAGTCCGCCACTTCCTTGACCGTCTTGCCATAGGCGATCAATTCCTCTTCCGATGGAAAATCTATCCCATAAAAACAGGGATGCACGATCGGCGGACAAGTGATCCGCAAATGAATGGAGCGGGCTCCCGCCTTGCGAACCTCGCGCACACGACTGCGGCTGGTTGTTCCGCGGACAATCGAGTCCTCCACCAAAATAACATTCTTGCCCCGAATGACATCCGCAATCGGATTAAGCTTGACCCGTACCCGAAAGTCTCGCAAAAACTGTGTCGGCTGAATAAACGTGCGACCAATATAATGATTACGCACCATTCCGATTTCATACGGAAGACCTGTTTGCTGGGCATACCCCAACGCCGCATAAACGCCTGAATCGGGAATAGGCATAACCAGATCAGCGCCCGGGACAGGAGACTCGACGGCCAGTCTGGCGCCCAGACGCTTGCGAACATGGTAAATATTATCGTTAAAAATGTTACTATCCGGACGGGCAAAATAAATATTTTCGAATATGCACTGCGACCTTTTACCGGAAGGACTTCCAGGAAGAAAGAAGGACTCCAGCTTGCCGCCCTTGATAAGGACAACCTCCCCCGGCTCGATCTCCCGCACAAATTCAGCGCGGGTCAAATCCAGAGCACAACTTTCGCTGGCCAGAATATAGCCTTCACCCAAGCGCCCCAGAACCAGCGGTCGAAACCCCTGCGGATCGCGCGCACCAACCAGCATATCCTGAACCATGAAGATCACAGAGTACGCGCCCTTCAACTGGGAAAGGACATTGGTAAACCACTTTTTATAGTCTCCGTTGGGAGCCTTGGCCAGAAGATGAACAATCACCTCTGAGTCCATAGACGTCTGGAAGATGGAACCTTCCTCTTCCAGTTTACGGTAAAGCTCTTCGGTATTGGTCAGATTTCCATTATGCGCAACAGCCACCCCGCGGCTGCGGTGCGTCACCAGAAACGGCTGGCAATTCTTCTTGCTGGAAGACCCTGTTGTGGAGTAACGGGTATGCGCAACGGCCACCCGGCCGACAAGCGAAGAAAGTTCCTCTTCCTTGAAAACATCAAAAACCAAACCCCGGTCTTTGATAAGATGAATATCTTTCCCGTCGAAAGTAGCAATACCCGCAGCCTCTTCCCCCCGGTGCTGAAGAGCATACAAACCAAGATAGGCAATTTTGGCTGCTTCAGGATGATCAGATATACCAATAATGCCGCACATAACACCTTTCAGAAGGAATCAGGGCCGTATCAGGCCTTGCTCATTTTTTGATAATAAGCCTGCAAAGACCCGACTGTGAAACCTTCCTTGAGAGTCGATTCAATTCCGTGTACAGCGGCCCACGCTCCCTGCAAGGTCGTAATACAGGGAATATTATGCATGATCGCAGCCGCGCGAATCTTGCGCATATCGGACTGACTGGTCTTGCCGGAAGGAGTGTTGATCACCAGTTCAATTCCGTTTTTCTGCAGCATGGCCAGAATATTATTGTCGCCCTCGCCCGTCTTGTCGAGAATCGAAGAAGCCACTCCGCTTGAACGCAAAACCTTTGCCGTGCCCTTGGTGGCAAAAATCTTGAATCCCAGATCGTGCAGGCGCTTGGCCATAAAAGCAATATTGCGTTTATCGTGCTCGTTAACGCTGATAAAAACCGACCCCTTGCGCGGCAACCCCTGGTTGGCGGCAAACTGGCTTTTGGCAAAAGCCGCCCCGAATGTGGGAGCCAAGCCCATAACCTCACCGGTAGACTTCATTTCCGGACCAAGAATAATATCCACCCCGGAAAAACGGGAGAACGGCAGCACGCATTCTTTAACCGCAACCTGACCAAGATGGTCAATGTCCGGCAAAGAAAAGCTCGACAATTTTTCTCCGACCATGATCCTGGCCGCAATCTTGGCCAAAGGAGCACCGATCGCCTTGGAAACAAAAGGCACTGTTCGGGATGCACGAGGATTAACTTCCAGAACATAAATCTTGTCACCCTTGACCGCAAACTGGATATTTAGAAGCCCGACAACCTTCAAGGCAAGCGCCAGCCGACAGGTATAATCCTTGATTTCAGCAATCACACTTTCGCTAAGAGTATGCGGCGGCAGAACGCAGGCTGAATCGCCGGAATGAATACCAGCGTTTTCAATATGCTCCATAACCCCGGCCACATAAACATCCTTGCCATCGCAAATCGCATCAACATCCACTTCCATGGCGTCTTCCAGAAACTTGTCGATCAGAATGGGATGCCCACGGGAAACGTCAGAAACCTCATCAATAAAACCAAGCAAGGACTCTTCATCATAAACAATCCGCATGGCCCGCCCACCCAGAACATAGGAAGGACGGACAAGAACGGGGTAACCCACCTGAAGAGCCGCCGCCACAACCTGCGCAACAGAAGAAGCCGTTGCGTTTCGCGGCTGGGCGATGCCAAGCTGATTAAGCAACTGGGCGAACCGCTCACGATTCTCCGCCACATCAATCGAATCGACACTGGTACCAATAATAGGCGCGCCCGCCTGACACAGTCTCCGGGCCAAATTCAGTGGAGTCTGCCCGCCGAACTGCACAATCACGCCATCCGGCTTTTCAATATCGAGGATGTTCATGACATCTTCAAAGGTCAGTGGCTCAAAATACAAACGATCAGAAGTGTCATAATCAGTGGAAACTGTCTCAGGATTAGAATTAACCATAATCGTTTCATAACCACGTTCCCGCAAGGCGAAAGCGGCATGACAACAGCAATAATCAAACTCAATACCCTGACCGATCCGGTTAGGCCCGCCTCCCAGAATAACAATTTTCCGGCGGGGAGTCTTGACTTCGCGATCAATCTTCTGATTGCGCAAAACCGCTTCGTCCTCGGTTTCATAGGTCGAATAGAAATACGGCGTATAGGCCTCAAACTCTGCCGCGCAGGTGTCAACCCCCTTAAAGGTAGCCACAATGCCGTGCTGTTTGCGCAAATCGCGAACCGCACTTTCGGAACAATCCATAATCTCTGCCAGCTGCGGATCGGAGAAGCCCCATTCCTTGGCCTTACGCAGAGTCCTCGGAGCAAGCGTACGGGAGAGTTCGACTTCCACAATCATCTCACGCTCAAAATCTACCAGCTGTTTCATGTGCGCCAGAAACCAGCGATCGATCCGGGTGATCCGCTCGAGTTCGTCAACCGTCATCCCCTTCTGCAGGGCATACTTGATATAAAAGATACGCGAAGCGTTCGGCTCGCGCAGACGCAGCAGCATTTTCTCGTCCGCCACGATACGATAGTCCATCGCATTATCAAACCCGGTATGATGAATTTCCAGGCCACGCAAGCCTTTCTGCAAGGCCTCCTTGAAAGTGCGCCCGATAGCCATGGTCTCTCCGACCGACTTCATCTGAACGCCCAAAACATCCTTGGCTTCCGGAAACTTTTCGAAAGTAAAACGGGGAATCTTGATGACGCAATAATCAATGACCGGCTCAAAAGAAGCCGGAGTTTCACGGGTGATATCGTTACGAATCTCATCAAGTGAATAACCAACAGCAAGTTTAGCTGCAAACTTCGCAATCGGAAACCCGGTAGCCTTGGAGGCCAGTGCCGACGAGCGCGAGACCCGCGGATTCATTTCAATCACAACCATACGGCCGTTCTGAGGATTAACCGCAAACTGAATATTGGACCCTCCGGTCTCAACCCCAATTTCGCGAATCAACTTTAGGGCCTGGTCACGCATCTGCTGATATTCACGGTCAGTCAAAGTCTGTGCCGGCGCCACCGTGATGGAGTCCCCTGTATGAATACCCATCGGATCAAGGTTCTCGATTGAGCAGACAATAACCACATTGTCCTTGCGGTCACGCATGACCTCAAGTTCATACTCTTTCCAACCCTCAATGGATTCCTCGATCAAAATCTCATGAATCATGCTGCTTTCGATCCCACGGCGGGCTTTTGCCTCAAACTCTTCCTGGCTATAAACAATAGAGCCGCCGATTCCTCCCAAAGTAAAGCTGGAACGGATAATGCAAGGAAAGCCGATATCTTTTACCGCTGCCTCAGCCTCTTCCATATTGTAAGCAAAAGAACTTTTAGGCAGATCAAGTCCAACCTTAAGGCAGGATTCCTTGAACTTTTTGCGATCTTCCGCTTTTTTGATGACATCATATTTGGCGCCGAGCAGCTCAACCTTGTATTTCTCGAGGATGCCTCGCTCCCAAAGCTCAACCGCCAGATTCAGCCCGGTCTGCCCGCCTAAAGTAGGAAGAATCGCATCAGGCCGTTCTTTTTCAATTATCAGTTCAAGAAAATCTACTGTCAAAGGCTCAAGATAGGTATGCGGCGCAATTTCCGGATCAGTCATAATCGTTGCCGGATTAGAATTGACCAGAACAATCTCGAACCCTTCTTCCCGCAAGGCTTTACAAGCCTGGGTTCCGGAATAATCAAACTCGCAGGCCTGACCGATAACGATTGGCCCGGCGCCGATCAAAAGAATTTTTTTAATGTCGGTCCGTTTAGGCATGGTCTTTTTTGTACTTTTCCATAAGCTGAATGAACTGGGTAAAAAGGTATTTGGCGTCATTCGGGCCCGGAGCGGCTTCCGGGTGATACTGAACGGAAAAAAGAGGATACTTCTTGTGGCGCAACCCCTCGACCGTCTGATCGTTCAAATTGATATGACTGGCTTCAATCTGGCTCTTGTCCAAACTCTTTAAATCTACACAGAAACCATGATTTTGAGATGTAATACCAATGCGTCCACTTTCCAGATCCTTGACCGGGTGATTACAGCCGTGGTGGCCGAATTTAAGTTTATATGTGCGTCCACCCAAGGCCAGTCCAAGCATCTGATGACCAAGACAAATCCCGAAAATAGGCAATTTTCCAATCAGTTCCCGGACGGTTTTGACAATGTACGGCAAAGCCGCAGGGTCTCCGGGGCCATTGGAAAGAAAAATCCCGTCTGCCTGCTGGGCGAGAATTTCGGCCGCAGACGTAGTTGGCGGCACAACATAACTTTCAATGCCCAAAGCCGCCATCTCGCGCAAGATATTAAGCTTTATTCCGCAATCAATAACCACGACCTTAAACATCTTCTTAGCAACGGCTTTATAAATATGTGCTTTCTGGCAAGCCACCGTACGCACCCAGTCAGCCCCCTCCATAGAGGGAACCAGAGCCAATTTGGCCTTAAGACTCACAGGATCCAGATCTGTTGTGGAAATCATTGCTTTCATGGCACCAGCCACACGCAAATGACGCGTCAACGCCCGGGTATCAACCCCCTCTATCGCAATAATCTGATGACGATCAAGATAGGAAACAAGACTTTCCGTGGCCCGGAAATTGGAATGCTCGCGGCAAAACTCCTTGACCACAAACCCGCGGACATGCACCCGATCAGACTCCATATCCTCGAAGTTAACCCCATAGTTACCAATAAGAGGATAAGTCATGACCACGATCTGACCAGCGTAAGAAGGATCGGTAAGCACTTCCTGATAGCCACTCAGTGCCGTGTTAAAAACAGCCTCCCCTGCGGCCTCTCCGGATGTACTCAGAGCTGTACCGCGGAAGCTGGTGCCATCTTCAAGACATAAAAGCGCGTCTTTCATTCGGGGAACCATTCTTTTCAGGGAGATCCGTCCGGAGAAAACCTACCGAAGCGGAAAAAACAGGGGCTAATATAGCACCGCTGACGGCTTTGTCAAGAGATTGCTAGCTGCTCCAAGATTACATGCAAAGAGCATAGACTGTAGCCGTGGCTGTTTCACTTTCCAACCCGCCATCACAATTCACAAACCAGGTACTGGCTCCGCTGGGACGGGACTCTTTTATCCAGATAGCTCCGGATGGCTGCGTGCAGCTTCCGCCGCCACCGACAACGCTTTTCCCCGCAGGACAAGAGGCTGAACAACCAACAAATCGGAACGCACTGCAGCTGCTGGTAACTGTTGAAACAGCCCCCGAATTATTGTCAACATACTCTTTGGTTGCGACAGTATTATTGGGATCCGCCGCCGTCGGCGTCTGGGCATACATCTTGCCGGTAGCCGTCACTGTGCCGCTGGCCATGATATTTCCCGTCACCTTTATATTGCCGGTCACATCCAGTCGTTCGGCAGGATTCATAACACCCATTCCGAATCTGCCGCTTGTCGTAATAATCATTTGCGGACTATTGTTGGTTCGAAAAATCAGGTTGCTGCTCGTACCCGCCGAGGCCCCAACAAGAACATTGTCTCCCGCCGTTCCGTAATCCGCTGCCGTGCCAAACCCAAGAAACCCAACCGCTCCGCCGCCAGCAGCCCCCGACCAGCGCAGTGCTGCCATATTCGGATCACTCGCGTTAATATTGACAACATGTCCGCCAGAGATTACGTTTGTCCCGAAAGCAGCCTGTCCGGCAACAGTAAGATCGGCATCCAATGTCGTATCCCCAACCACGTGCAGCGTGCTGCGCAAATTCGTTGCTCCGGTCACATCCAAAGTATTCCTTAACGTCGTTGCCCCGGTCACATCCGCTGTCCCGGTGACTTGCAACTTGTAAGCCGAAGGTGCTGCCCCTATCCCGACATTCCCCATAAGCTGAGAGGTTCCATTCACTCTAAGCGTGCTGGCCAGGGTTGTTGCTCCGGTCACATCCAGAGTACTCCTTAACGTCGTTGCCCCGGTCACATCCGCCGTCCCAGTAACTTGTAGCTTGTAAGCCGAAGGTGCTGCCCCTACCCCGACATTCCCCATCAACTGTGAAGTCAACTGCACGCTCAGGGTTCCGTCTACTGTAAGATTCCCGGTCACCCTTAATGTGGCGACAGTCAATGTTCCGGTCACGTCCACATTATTGGCAGTCAGCAAATTGGATACATTCATATTAAAATATTGTCCGTTGGGCGCGGGATAATATGTTGTCAAGACCAGCTCGTCCGCACTGCAGAGCGGCAACCAGATCAGAGCCATAAATAACAACAGAAACAAACTCTTCATACCGCCCCCCTATGTCAACATAGTCACTCTCTGCCGCCCGAAACAAGAAACGCTTTTATTCCACACAAAGATACACCGAGCCATGAACAGTTGGCGGAGCACCGCTCCCCCCCCATTCCGAGGGGCCTCGCGAATCTTGCAGGAGTGCGATCAGCCGGGGCGAACCCTGGGTACATGTACCCGACGATGTACCTGACCCCCAAACACACTCCCGTTGGGTCAACAGGGATCCGTCCTCCCTGACGACTGTCATAAAGCCACCATACACTTTATAGGCTGCACCGCCGCTAACCATCGCATCCACGTAATTCTTGGTCACAACGGTATTGGCCGAATCCGTAGAAATTGTCGTCTGAGAATACATCTTTCCGGAAGCTGTGACGGTTGTGACATTATTGACAGGACCGCTGGTCATGTCCAGATTGCCCCCAATGGAAACATTCCCGGAAGTGCCCAGAGTAGTCACATTGCTGATGGCGCCACTGGTCATGTCCAGATTGCCTCCAATCGATGTGTTTCCAACCGTCGTAAACCCTCCCAGCGACGCATCCCCGCTGGTGGCTAACGTTGTTACATTACTGATAGCACCACTGGTCATGTCCAGATTGCCTCCAAAGGAAACATTCCCCGTGGCCGAAAAAGCACCCGTACCATTTGTGTTTCCAGCAATCAGCGTGCCGCCAACCACCGTATTTCCGGAGGCCTGCACCGAGAAATTAACAGTGCCGCTTCTATTCAACGTTATGGAAGGGTTGCTGCTTGAAGCAGCCAACCAGGCTCCGACAATATTGCCTGTGATGGCAATATCGTTCCCGGTCAGGGTTCCCAAAATATTCAAATTCAGATATTCCCCGTTAGGAGGAGGATAATAGGTGGTCAACAGAAGCTCATCCGCTGCCCCGGGAATTGTCAGAAGAAAGAAAGCGACTGCCAGCGCCCACAAACTTTTCATAAAACCTCCCGACCAATCATGTTCCCACACACAGATAAAGGCCGCCGTGGATAGTGTCTTGACCCAATGCAACATATCCCCACTCCGACGAAGATCGCCAATCCTGCAGGGTGGCAATCAGCCGGGGCGACCCCTGGGTACAGCTCCCCGATGAGGTGCCCGCCCCCCAGACATTTTCATACCTGCTTGAACTCGGAGGATACTCCATTACAGCATACATGAACCCGCCGTAGACCTTATAAGCCCCACCGCCGCCAGCCACCGTATCCACATAACCCTTAGTAGCCACAGTATTGTTGGGATCCGAGGCCACAGGAGTCTGCGCATACATCTTCCCAGACGCTGTCAGCGTTGTTACATTGCTGATTGCGCCACTGGTCATGTCCAGATTCCCGCCAATCGAAACATTGCTGGATGTCCCAAGAGTGGTGACATTGCTGATCGACCCACTAGTCATGTCCAAATTCCCGCCAATCGACGCATTACCCGCCGTAGTCAGCGCGCCTCCTACCGATACATTCCCGCTCGTCCCCAGCGTTGTCACGTTGCTGATCGACCCGCTGGTCATGTCCAGATTCCCGCCAATCGACGCATTGCCCACCGTACTCAGTGCGCCTCCTACCGATACATTCCCGCTCGTCCCCAGTGTTGTCACGTTGCTGATCGACCCGCTGGTCATGTCCAGATTCCCGCCAATTGACACATTACCTGTTGTAGACAGCGTGCCATTAATGGTAGTATTTCCGGCTGTTAATGTTCCAGCGATAACGGTATTACCGCTGGCATTCACCGAGAAATTGGTGGCCCCGCTTGCAATAAGACTGATGCTGGGGTTTGCACTTGAGGCCGTCAAAGTTGCGCCGGTAATTCCTCCGGTCATGTTAATATTATTACCGGTCAGCGTTCCCGCCACTCCCATATCCACATACTGCCCGTTGGGCGCGGGATAATATGTGGTAAGAACCATTTCATCGGCAGAAACAAGAACCGCTCCCCCAAACACGGCCATGGCCGCCAACCACACAATCTTCATAAGCCCTCCGGTTCAGCTTCTATAAAACCTTGCCCCCTGATAAAAGCCTAACATCAAAAGTCAACGATAACAACATCACGTATGCTTTTGCCAGACCCTGGCCAAAACATAAACAAACAATAGCGGTCATTACTAAAAACTGCCTCTCAGAAAGAGGCTCCCTGGCATTCGAGACTGTTCTTGTTTCCTTTATCGGTGGCATCACTCCCACGCCACTCTAATCCGGCAAGGAGATGCCCCGATAAGGATTCCAGAACGTCCGTCCTGACCTTCATGGTATCAATATGGTCGGGAAAAACCCGATGCTGGGCTTGCAGCATGGATATGTCATTGTCTCTGACGGGAATGACGCCGGGAAGGGCGTGCCAATAACTAACTCCAGCCAGAACAAGAATAATCACATTCATGATCCCGGCAGCAATCCGAAACCCTCGCGATTCCCTCTGTTCAAGATACCGCCAGAGACATGCCAGGCACCATGCCAGAATCAATGCACTGTACGCCAGCATGAAACGTTCACCCGGACTGCCATTAAATACCCAATACTGAAAAAGCATTAATCCCGGAAGCAGAACGCGGGGACTTTTCCAGAAAGAGCCTGACCCGGAAAAAAATCCGGCGAAATTTCTGATTCCCCAGAACAACGCACACGAAAGAACGGGAATCACAAAATAAGCAAAGACCAATCCGTTTCCCTTGCTCCATGTGTCAGGAGTTATAGTCTTGCAGCCGTTGCAATCGGACACCCATCCGGCCAGGATGTAGAGCGGCTTGAAATCCCCGGCATAATTCCGAATCCATTCATTCAAGGGTGAAGAATAATAATAGTAGTAATAGTAACCGTCGAATCCTTGATCTGCCTGATGGATATTCAAAGGATAAGACAGATCCCCTTTGAGTATCCACACCCCGGCCTGATGATAGAGGCAATACATCAATGCCGGCAGCGCAACACCGACAACCAGCAGACTCCCCCGGCGAACAGGCTGACGAAAGGCAAACCAGAAAGCCGTTACCAGTCCTGTGATTCCGACAAGAAGAACCGACGCCTTTATAATCAGACAAATGCCGGCGGCAAAAGCCAATCCGGCCAACAATTGGAGCGGACGTTGCCCGTGGAACGACAGAGCCTCGTCCATAAGCAGAAGGGTTACGGCACCAACGACCCCTGCCGTGCTGTCAATATATGTCGATCCAATCTGGCTCCAGAAAGGCTGCAAGGACAATACGACGACCGTTGCCAATAAAGCCGCAGCCCGTTGAATTCCTTGCCGCTCGAAATAGTTCGTCAGCATTCGCCATAGAAGCAGCAATGGAAAAGTCTGTACGACAATAATGACAAGATCGCTCCGTGTCCAGCGCCAGAACAATCCCCAGAGGGACTCCAGAAAATCCGGAAGATAAAAACGCATGTCTTCCGCCGGAAGGAGGTAGCGCCATTTCGAAAAAAACGCATTATCCATGCTTGCAGCGATAATTTTTGCATTATGGTAGTTGTCGTCCATAATGCCGAAGATAAACAATGTTTTGTAATAGATACAAAAAAGGCTGGCTGCCAGCATCACAACAAGCATCAATCCGTAACTGCATGGCCTGGTTCCAACCAGTATAAAAGAATCAACCATAAATAAAACCGAAGCTGGAACCAGCAGCCAAAGGCCGTAATCAAGCCAGGCCAAACCATTCAGAATGTAGCTGATTTGAACGCAGGAGAACGCAAAAAAGACGAGAAAAAGTGCAAGACACTGGAGAGGCCTCAACGAAAATATATTTTTTGCCATGCAGACGACCTGCTCATGAATACCGCCTTGGGAGTACCCCCCCAAATTTTGTTTCCAGAATCACCCGTTAGTTCACAGACACGTCTGCGCACTGAGTATAAACAGTAAACCAGCACGTATACGTTCCACACGTGCCCATGACATATCTTGTGCCTACTGCAATATCTCCATAATCGCAAGTCCCCACTCGATCGTATACTCCAGACGTAGTCAGGGTATGGCCGGCAGCTACCTGCGCCTGCAAGGCACTAATGGCCGCACTAAGTGCATTGATCTGGTTCTGCAGATTGGTTACATTGTTGTTAAGATTTGTCTCCGTAGCCAGTTGTGACGCCCACCTGCTGTTGGCGCGGATAAAATAATCCTGGGCATTGACATGAGAGTTGCCCCCGGTTTCGATATTCCCGGCTGAGCGAAGGGTGCCGTTTGTCGAGATATTCCCGTTCGCTGTGAGCGTCCCGCCCGCCGAAACATTCCCGACTAGCGCCGATGTCCCCGCCACGCTCAAGGTGCCTGACAAAATCGCCGCTCCGGTCACCCCAAGAGTACTTCTCAACGTCGTAGCCCCGGTTACGTTGGCCGTCCCCGTCACTTCCAACCTGTAAGCTGAGGGCACCGCTCCTATCCCGACATTGCCCATCACGCCCAAAGTGCTGCTTAGATTGACACTTCCTAAAACATCCATTTTGTGAGTAAGCGAGGGGGCTTTACCTATCCCCACATTTCCTGTCAATGTCGATGTCTGGTTTACGATCAGATTCTGAACAGTAAGAATACCGGTAACATTCAAAATATTGGCAGTCAAAGTACCCGATACATTCATATCCAGATACTGCCCGTTGGGCGCGGGGTAATATGTGGTAAGAACCATTTCATCAGCAGAAACAAAAGCTGCCCCGAATAACACAGACACAGCCACCAGGCATACAATCTTCATTTGTCCTCCCCATTTATTACGTAAGCTCTCGCCTCAAAAAGAATAGCCCATAATACCCGGGGGCCTGAAAAAAAACACTCAACGCTCTGCCTCCTGGCGGGCTTTGAAGGCCTGATAATTCTGCTCCCCCAGAACTCGACGAGCCAATTCTTCACGGTCCTGGCCATTGTCGAAATCAGACTCCATGATCGCAGCATAGCTCAACACATTGACAAACGGAGCAGACAAAAACAAAGGATCATTCTGGGCAATAGAATCAATCATGTCGGCGTAATGCCCTGGCGCCTTTTTTATTTTGATCCCGGCTCTTGAAAAGCGATCCATATGCTCGGCCACTGTCAAAATCTTGATCTCGCGATCAACAATCTTCTGCCATGATTGTGCCGACTTTTCCATAGCCCGCCACAAATCTGCAATGTCGACCAAAGTTTCGCGAACCGGTTCTGTTCCCGATTCGGCAGAAAGAGGATTCGCCGATTCCCGTGCCGCCAGCACTTCTTGTGCCATTCTGGCCCCGCTGAGTCTTTGCGCCGTTTCAATCTGTATCTTGTTGTGAACCGCCACGCGCGCCTGAACAGCCCGCATTTTCTGATATTCGTTGTACTGTGCCAGTTCGCCAGCCACCTGTGCTTGCTGGGAGGCCACCGCCTGAACATCCATGGCCGCCTTGCGTTTGGCCAGATATTCGGTGTATTGACTAATCTGTTCATTTGTTTGTGCCAAGGCTAGCGCTTCCGCTGCAGACTGAGCCTCTCTGGCCTGTTTAACCTGCAGCAGCTCCGCGGTGTTTTTGTAGGCAACTGCTTGCTGAACCTGGGCCAGCTCCTGAACCTGCTTCTGAGCAATCATGGCTTTCATTTGTTCGGCTGCCTGCAATTCAGCACTTCTTTTAGCAACGGCCTCTTGCATCGCCTGCTTGTAGGCGGCATATTCCGCTGCCTGCTGGTAGGCTTGCTGCTGATAAGCCTGCTGCTGCAAGAGCCCCTGCTGCTGAGCCATCGCCTGCTGATAGAGCGCCGCTTCCTGCGCCTGTTTCTGGGCAATGGCCTGTTGATACATCTGCTGCTGGGCTTGGGCCTGCACCTGCTGCTGCATCTGCACCCGACGCTGAACAGCGGCCGCGGCAAAGGAAAGGCGAGAGGATAAAACAAGAAATGCCGGAAGAATAAAAACTGTCGCCATCCATACGAACGCGCATGGTATCGCAGCGCAGGATTCCCCTGATTTATTCATACATTTTTTCATCGGGGACACTTTCTTAGACATGCTGCGATTATAACAAAGCCCATGCATATCCAAACAAAAATATCACCATATTGCGCGTACATTGTAAGTCGCCGCGCCAGAGGAACATTTACCACCACCCATCCCGCACGCTGATCCAGCGGAAAGTCGCCGTTGAGCGGACGCCCATAGGCATCAAACGCAACCGTTCTTCCTGTATTCGCGGCTCTGAGTATGGGCACTCCCGATTCCAGAGACCGGAACACCGCGTTTTGCGCATGCATCGCTAAAGCGCTCTTGCTCTGAAACCATCCGTCATTTAACATCACAACGATAAACGCGGCCCCGTGCCCAGACAGATCCCTGAACAACTCCGGATAGGCCTCTTCAGAACAAAGCGCTACGCCAAACATTGTCCTGCGTCGATGCCCGGACAAGCCAGAATGATCAAGCCCCAGCAATCCTCTGCCAACTCCCGGAAAAAAATTATGTCCGGAACCTTCCTGGGGAAAAGCGCGTATTCCTTTCGGCCACCAGACAGGGATAAACTCGCTTAATGGAACCAGCTTGCGTTTGAAATATGCTCCCGACCAACTTCCTTTATCTGAAAGCAAAAGTGCACTGTTAAGATCGCGACCGTCATCCAGCAAAGCAGAACCGATCAACATACTTGAACGGTGCATTCCCGCAAAGCTCTCGAGCCGCTCCCGCCAGGAAACATCCGCCAGAATATCGTCAGGAAAAGCTGTTTCCGGCCAGACGATCAATTGCGGATGACTCCGCGCAACAGCCTCACGACTAAGAGCCAGATGCCGCCGGGCATTGTGCTCATAAAGTCCGGAGGTTGCTTTTTCCAACCGGCTGATGTTGGGCTGAATCAAGGCAACACGCCAAAAACTTTCCCCGAGCGAAGGTCGAGAAAGAATCAGGAGGCCAATGGACAGATTAAGAAGAAAAAGGGCCGTAGCGACTGCGACCCACATTATTCTTCGAAAAGAGAGAAACAGATAAAAAGCGCTGTTAACAAAAACCAGTATCCAGAGCGGAAGATAGACCCCTCCCCAGGCGGCTGACCAAATTAAGGCTGGAAACTGACTTTGTGAATAAACATATGACCAGGTAAACCCGCCCAGCGCAAAGCTACGTACAAACTCACTCACCACCCAAAGACTGGGCCAGAAAATAGCTTGTCCTGCAGGCGAAACAGGAGCCAAACCCGAGAAAGCGGCAAACATAAACGGCCCGGTAGCCAGCACCAGCGATAAAAGCATCCAGGCCCAGAGACTAATATCGGTCATCCAGATTGTTAATAACAGAAAAATGGCCAGCGAACACAGCGCGCCCCATAAAAGCCGCCGACAAAAAGAAAGCCCCTCCAAAAGAACAAAAAAAGGAACGAGGGCTACCCAGCCTAAAGCCGGACAACCCTCGCGAAAAAACATATTAGGAAAAGACAGCCAGGTCAAAACAACAAAAGCTGACCCGCAAAAAACGCGCAACACAATACCCGGCTCCGGGTTATTCCCCAATGGCCTCGACCGCCTTGCGGGCATCATTTTCAGCATTGGACACTGCCTGCTCTTCACTCAAAGCCTTGCCTTTGCTTAAAAGCCCCGCTAAAAGAATTGTGCCACGCTGCTGCCATTCTTTATCGGCAGCGGCGGTAAAAAGATCCACGCTTTTGCGGGCAGCCATAATCGCCGGCAAAAGATTGCCAGCACCATCCTGGGCTACGGCCAGCAAATAATAAACCTGTCCATTGTCAGGAAAACGTTTAACTGCCGAAAGAAGAACCCCCTCGGCCTGGGGAAACTGCTCAACATGAATAAGCGTCTGCGCCAACATGGAATAGCCGTCGAAAGAATCCGGTGCCGCTTTAATAGCCGCAGCAAAACTTTGCACCGCTTTGACCGGATCTGACTGCTTAAGAAAAACAACCCCTTCGGAAATCAATTTCTTCGCCACAACACCCTGATCCGGGGCGACTGGAGCATTCTTTGCGCATCCCGCCAACAGGCAGACTACAAGCACCGACCATAACATCGCTTTCTTCATAAACCGCCCTTTTTTGCTGTTGACTTTTCCATCGACTTCGCATTTAAATATGCATGCACGCCTTCCGCAGCGGCCCGGCCCTCATGAATGGCCCAAACCACCAGGGATTGTCCGCGCGTCATATCTCCCGCAGTAAACACCCCCGGAATTGATGTCATCTTGTTACGATCAGCCCGCACATTCCCGCGAGCATCAAGCGCAACACCCGAACTGGCAATAAGGCCTTTCTGAACCGGCCCCAGAAATCCCAACGCCAGAAAAACAAGATCACACTCCACATTAAACTCGCTGCCCGCAACTTCTTTCATTAGAGGCCGCCCTTCGGGCGCTTTCTGCGACCAGTCCAGACGCACAGCCTGCAGCCCGGTCAACAAACCATCCTGACCGGTAAACCCCTTGGTCGAAATACTGTAATCACGCTCACACCCTTCCTCGTGAGAAGTCGATGTTCTTTGAATCAAGGCCCAATGCGGCCAAGGGTTATTCGCTGTCCGTTCCTGCGGAGGCCTGGGCATAAGCTCAAACTGCTTGACCCATAAAGCCCCCTGGCGATTAGCACTACCCACACAATCAGAACCGGTATCTCCTCCGCCGAGAACAACCACTCTTTTGCCTTTTGCGTCAATATCTTCCTTTATATCGGTCTTGATATCCATCAAACGCCGCGTTCTCTGGGCAAGATAGGTCATCGCAAAATATATGCCCTTCATTTCCCGTCCGGGAACCTGCAGGTCGCGCGGCTGTTCGGCTCCGCCGCAAAGAACAACAGCATCGTTTTGCTGGCGCAGTTCGTCCAGAGAAAGAGCAACGCCGACCTCAACCCCGGTCCGAAAAACAACCCCCTCCTGCTCCATGCGCTTGACCCGGCGCTCAACGACCGCCTTGTCCAGCTTGAAATTCGGTATACCCAAAGTCAACAGACCGCCAACCACTTCATTCTTTTCCAGAACAGTGACCTTATGCCCTTTTTTATTGAGCTGATCTGCACATGCCAAACCTGCCGGGCCGGAACCGACAACAGCAATTTTCATGCCCGTGCGGCTTTTCGGTGGCTCGGCACAAATGCGCCCCTCTTCGTAAGCCCGCTCGATAATGGCCAGCTCAATATTCTTGATGCTGACCGCCGGATTATTAATCGAAAGCGTGCACGAGTTCTCGCATGGTGCCGGACATACTCGCCCGGTAAACTCCGGGAAATTATTAGTTTTATGTAAGCGCTCCAGGGCTTCTTTCCAGAGCCCCTTTGACACCAGATCGTTCCAGGAAGGAATAATGTTACCAATCGGGCAACCCCACTGACAAAATGGCACGCCACAGTCCATGCAACGCGAACCCTGCTTGCGCAAGGAATCCTCAGCCGGAAGACTGGTAAATTCATCCCAGTTCTTCAAACGATCCTCTGCCGGCAACTTGGTATACTCTTCCCGCTTGTACTTCAAAAACCCTTTAACTTCACCCATAGCCCATCAACCTCTTGTGCTTTTGCCATCCGGCAGATCACTCTTTTATTTTTAGCGCTTCAACAGCTTTCCGATAATCACGCGGGTAAACCTTGGAGAACCGGAGAACTTCATTTTCCCAGTTATCCAAAATTTGTTTCGCAACTCCGCTATCTGTATATTGAAGATGCTTACTAATCATCTCTTTCAGTTCTGTTCTGTCAGCGGCAGTCTCAACCGGAAAAAGATCCACCATTCCCATATTGCAACGCCGGGCAAAAACAGCCTCGGGATCCCACACATAAGCAATACCGCCGGACATCCCGGCTCCGAAATTCCGTCCCGTCGGACCGAGAATAACAACCCGCCCTCCGGTCATATATTCGCACCCGTGGCCGCCAACTCCTTCGACCACCGCCGTTACTCCGGAGTTACGCACCGCGAAACGCTCTCCGGCAACCCCGCGGAAATACGCCTCTCCGCAAATACCGCCGTAAAGCAAAACATTACCGGCAATAATATTTTTCTCGGGAACATAGGCTGCTTTGGAAGAAGGCTTTACAATCAACCGTCCACCGGAAAGCCCCTTGCCTACATAATCGTTGGCATCCCCTTCAAGCTCGAAAGTCACTCCGTGCGAAAGAAAAGCACCGAAACTTTGCCCGGCTGATCCGGTAAATCGAACGTGAACGGTCCCTTCCGGCAAACCGGCCATTCCATACTTGCGGGCAATTGTAGAGCTCAGCATCGTTCCGACCGTGCGATTAACATTCACAATATCCTGCTCCAGTCGTACCGGAACTTTTTTGTCAATAGCTTCACGGCATCTGGCAATAAGAACGTTGTCCAACGCGCGCTCCAGACCATGATCCTGACGAGAACAATGATGAATTGGCACATGCGCCGGAACATCGGGACGATGTAAAATATTCGTCAAATCGAGTCCTCTGGCTTTCCAGTGAGAAATGACCTCTTTGGACTCCAGCATATCCACCCGGCCCACCATCTCCTCAAACTTGCGAAAACCCATCTGGGCCATTAATTCACGAACCTCTTCAGCCACAAAGGAAAAGAAGTTGATAACATGTTCCGGCCTGCCACGGAAATTGGCGCGCAGAACGGGATCCTGGGTGGCAATCCCAACCGAGCAGGCGTCCAGATGGCACTTGCGCAACATAACACACCCGAGAGTCACAAGAGCGATGGTGGAAAAGCCGAACTCGTCGGCCCCCAGCATGGCGGCAATCACAACGTCCCGTCCAGTCTTAAGCTGTCCGTCCGTCTGCACACGAATTCTGCCGCGTAAATCATTTAAAACCAGCACCTGCTGGGTTTCGGCAATTCCGAGCTCCATGGGCAGCCCCGCATGCTTGATAGATGTCTGCGGAGAAGCGCCGGTTCCGCCCTCATAACCGGAAATAAGAACATGATCTGCCTTGCCTTTGGACACGCCTGCGGCAATAGTTCCCACGCCGATTTCGGAAACCAGCTTGACGCTGACATCCGCCTGAGGATTGGCGTTCTTAAGATCATGTATGAGTTGGGCGAGATCTTCGATAGAGTAAATATCATGATGCGGTGGCGGCGAAATCAGCTGAACGCCAGGTGTGGTTCCGCGAGTCGACGCGATTTCTTTGGTCACCTTGTGTCCGGGAAGCTGTCCGCCCTCACCGGGCTTGGCTCCCTGGGCCATCTTGATCTGCATTTGATCAGCGTTGACCAGATATTCGATATTCACACCAAAACGGCCCTGGGCAACCTGCTTGATACGGCTGCGCCGCCATCCTCCGTCGGAATCGCGCTTGAACCGGTCGGGGTTTTCGCCCCCTTCGCCGGTATTGGAAAAACCGCCCAGCTTGTTCATGGCCAAAGCCAGAGTTTCATGCGCTTCTTTGGAAATTGATCCGTAACTCATGGCGCCAGTCGCAAAACGCCTGACGATCTCGCTGGCTGGCTCCACCTCGGAAATATCTATCGATTTTCCTTTTTTGAACTGCATCAGTCCACGAATATTGGCCACAGTCCGGTCGTCTCCGGCTGCCAGCGAAGAAAATTTCTTAAAAAGATTATAATCGCCCATCCGCACCGCCTGTTGCAATGTGGCGATGATTTCAGGGTTGATCTGATGAAACTCACCATCTTTGCGCCAGTGGTACCAGCCGCCTTCGTCCAGCAAAGTGTCGGTCACAACCGACAAAGACCAAGCCCGGTCAAAACGGCGCAGAGTTTCCTCAGCCAAAAGCGGCAGATCGATCCCTCCCACGCGCGAGGGAGTGGCCGTGAAATATTTTTCCACCAAAGCCTCACCCAATCCCACTGCTTCAAAAATCTGGGCACCGCAATAGGACTGAATGGTCGATATCCCCATCTTGGAAATGATCTTGAACAACCCCTTACGGGTTGCCTTAAGATAATTCTGCAAGGCATGTTCAACATCCAGATCAACTCCGGAGTAATGTCCTTTGCGAACTTCGCTCTCAACTGTCTCCAGAGCCAGATACGGATTAATAGCATTGGCACCATAGCCAATCAGCACGGCAAAATGATGCATCTCCCGTGCTTCACCGGTTTCAATAACAATAGAAACCTGCGTCCGCGTGCCCTGACGGATCATATGATGATGCAGCCCCGAACAAGCCAACAGAGCCGGAACGGGAACCTGTTTTTCTCCTGCATCCCGATCCGAAAGAACAATGACATTAACCCCACCGGCAATAGCCTTGTCAGCCGCAACACATACCCCCTCCAACGCCTTTTCCAGACCAGCGACACCCTCCGTCCGCGGAAACAACATCGGAATCGTCACCGACTTAAGACCCTTGACATCCAGATGTGCAATCTTCTCCAACTCTTTATTGCTGATCACCGGACGCACCAGACGTAAGCGCCGGGCATGCCCGGGGCCGGCCGCCAGAAGATTTTTTTCAGGGCCGAGATAAACATTTTCGGCCATGACAATCTCCTCACGAATAGCGTCGATCGGAGGATTGGTCACCTGAGCAAAAAGCTGTTGGAAATAATTGTAAAGAAGCTGGGGCTTCTCTGAAAGAACAGCCACCGGATTATCCGCTCCCATCGAACCCGTGGCTTCTTCGGCATTCTCGGCCATCGGCTTAAGAACAATATTGAGGTCTTCCTGCGTATAGCCAAACATTTTCTGACGTTCCAAAAGAGTCTTCTCGTTAAGCCCCTGAACTTTCTTGGGCTCAGGAAGATCTTTGATATCCAGCATGTTGTCTTTAAGCCACTGGGCATACGGGTGTTGCCGTGCGCAGGAATCCTTGATCTCCTGATCATCGATAACACGACCTTCGACCGTATCAACCAGAAACATCTTGCCCGGCTCCAGACGCCATTTTCTTGATACCCGCTCCGGATCAATAGGCAAAACTCCGGTTTCTGAAGCCAGAATAATCAATCCATCTTTAGTCTCGGTATAACGGGAAGGACGCAAGCCGTTACGATCCAGCACCGCGCCAATATAACGCCCGTCTGTAAACGAGACACAGGCTGGCCCGTCCCAGGGCTCCATCAGGCAGGCATGATATTCATAAAAAGCCTTCTTCTCGGCGCTCATATCCTCGTTACCCAACCAGGCCTCGGGAACCATCATCATGATCGCCTGGGGCAGACTCCATCCAGCCAGCACCAGCAGTTCCAGCGCGTTATCAAAAGCCGCGGAATCGCTTCCACCCGGCTCAATGACAGGATGAACCTTCTCAATATCACGGCCGAAAGCCTCGGAGACAAACTGCATCTCCCGAACCCGCATGCCGTTAATGTTACCTCTCAAAGTATTGATTTCCCCATTATGCGCCAGCATGCGGTAAGGATGCGCCAGCGACCAGGAAGGAAACGTGTTCGTACTATAGCGGGAATGCACCAAAGCAAGCGCGGACACCACCTGCTCATCAGCAAGATCCTCAAAAAACGTGCCAACCTGCTCTGCCATCAGCTGTCCTTTATAGACGAGCGTACGCGAAGAAAGGCTGCAAACATAAAAGAAGCTTTTCTGATTAAGAGCAGACAGACGAACCCGCCCCGAAAGACGCTGCCGGATCACATACAGCTTGCGGTCGAAATCCTGGGCGCGGGTTGCTGATCCACGGCCTACAAACAGCATTTTTAATTCAGGTTGAACGGATCTGGCCAGAGGCCCGACATTATTACTATTATGCGGAACGGCTCTCCAGCCCAGAAAAAGCTGTCCTTCTTCACGAATTAAATGCTCGGTCCATTCTTCGACCAAATTCCGTTCCTGAAGATTGGTTGGCAAAAAAATGATGCCACAGCCGTAATCACTTTCCGGAGGAAGCGTAATATTGATCGCCGCCGCTGTCTTGCGCAAAAACGCATCAGGCATCTGGATAGTGATCCCTGCGCCGTCGCCAGTCAAAGGATCACTGCCGCAAGCCCCGCGATGAGTCAAATTCTCCAGTATCTTGATCCCGCTGCGGACAGTTTCATGTGACTTGTGCCCCTTGATATCGACAATAAACCCGACACCGCAGGCATCATGTTCAAATTGCGGATCGTACAGACCTTGTTTGGGAGGCAAACCGCCGAGACTCATGTTCAGAACTCCAATATTACTTATTAGTTATATTCCAGCTTGATCCGGATTTCTTCTACCAAGAAACACCAGGATGTGGACTTCGTCCGCCGGAGAATGAAACCGGCACCTCAATGTGCACCCGGACATAATTGCTGACAGAGTCTTGCATTCTATCTTTGGCGGTCAGAAAAATCAACCGAAATCTTGACGAGCCAGGCAACCTCTATTTGCCACTCGCAGAAGCGATCCGCGGTCGATAATGATTCGTCAGTGGCAGCCGCCAGTCTTTGCCAAAAGCACATTTACTGATTTTGATCCCGGGGGGCGACTGCCGGCGCTTGTATTCGCTGCGGTCCACCAGTGAAACAACGCGGGCAGTCCACTCTCCTCCAGGCTTTCTGCGAGCCATCTCATCTGCAGACCGGTGCGCCTCAACATAATCTTGCAGCAAAGCATCCAGAACCGGATACGGCGGCAAAGAATCCTGATCGGTCTGCCCCGGACGCAATTCCGCAGAAGGGGGCCGGGTGAAAACAGAACGGGGAATAACTTCCCGCCCTTCTTTTGTGTTAAAAAATTCGCACAACGCATAAACACGTGTTTTAAGAATATCTTTTATGACTGCATAGCCACCGGACATGTCCCCATATAGAGTACAGTATCCTGTGGCCATCTCACTCTTGTTTCCGGTCGTCAGCAGCAGCCAGCCGAATTTATTGGAAAAAGCCATCAAAAGGTTTCCCCGAATACGGGACTGCAAATTTTCTTCGGCCAAACCAAATGAGTGCCCTTTAAAATGCGGAGCGAGCACCGCCAGAAACGCCTTAAAAAGCGGTTCGATAGAAATTTCCTTAAACTCGATGCCCAGGGCCCTGGCCAGCCGCCGGGCGTCACCCTTAGTCGCTCCGGCATTAAAACGCGTCGGCATGGACACCGCCACAACATTTTCCTTACCAACCGCATCCGTGGCAATCGCCGCAACCAAAGCCGAGTCAATGCCTCCGGAAAGACCAATCAATACTTTCTGAAACCCGTTCTTGCGCACATAATCCCGCGTTCCGGTCACCAACGCCTGGTAAATTTCGGCCTCTGCTTTCAAAACAACCGGCCTGGCCAAGAGCAAGCGCGCGGATTGAGCGCTAACGGACGCAGGCAACGTAAGGACAACTCGTTTCTTTGTGCCGGAAGAAAGCTCCACGTCGCAACAAACCAGGTCTTCCTCAAACTGCCTCCCCCAGGCTAAAAGACGCCCCTCACGGGAAACAACCAGACTGGCTCCGTCAAAAACAAGTTCGTCCTGCCCCCCTACCAGATTAACATAAGCCCAGGCGGCTCCGGTCGCAAGCGCCCGGCGACGAAGAAGGGCAATCCGTTGTGCCCGCTTGCCTTCCTCATAAGGAGAACTGGAAATATTAACAATCAGCCGTGCGCCCTGCCGGGCCTGACGGACATAAATTCCGTCATCCACCCACAAATCTTCACAAATGTTGACCGCTGCAACCGTATCAGCCTGCCGAAAAACCTGTGGACTATCCCCCGGAACAAAATATCTTTTTTCATCAAAAACACTATAATTAGGCAAAGCACACTTGTGATACACGCCACAAATCCGCCCCCCGGCCACAAGTGCTGCCGCATTATATAATTCCCCGGTCCGGGAACGGTCTACAAATCCGATCACAGCAGTAATGCCCTGAACTGAAGAAGCCAACTCCCTCAATAAACGCAGATTTTCGGCAACAAAATGGGTTTTAAGCAAAAGATCTTCCGGCGGATAGCCCGTCAGGGCCAGCTCCGGAAACGCGACCAAAGAAGCCCCAGCCGCACGCGCAGACGAAACAAATTCAAGAATTTTGTCCCGATTACCCGGAAGGTCGCCCACTGTTGCGTTGATCTGTGCTAAAGCCAGACGAAAAGCCATGGCTCTCCTCTCAATTAATAGCGGCCCGAAAACGGAACATAAACAAAAAAGGCTCAGGCACTTTAGCGCACCTGAGCCTTTTTGGCAATATCTGCCTGATTAATACAAAAACAGCATTTCCGCGTAGCTCGGCAAAGGCCACAGGTCTGCCGGAACCAAAGTCTCCAGCTGATCCGCCGCCGCGCGGGTTTTCTGCATAGCATCTTTCATTTTGTCGGTGCAATGACAAACCGAAGCGTCTTCCAACGCCTTAATGCCAACCGCCAATTCATCCACCAGGCCGGAAACCACGGCCAACTGCTCACGTGCCGCTGCAGCCTTACCACCCACGGATTCAACTGCCTTGATGGTTTCGGCCAACGCTGCCTGATGCTCCAGACCTGCGGGCAGAATCTGGGTCGCTGCAATTGTACGGGCACACTCGGTTTCATAGCCAAGAACACTCTGGTAATTATGCATATAAATCTCATAACGCGAGAGCAGTTCTTTCTTGGAAAGAACATTGTGCTTTTCAAAAAGCCGGATCGACTTTTCGCTCTTGAGAGCTTCCAGCGCTTCCGGGGTAGTCTTGGCATTCGGCAAGCCGCGACGCTCTGCTTCCTTGTGCCATTCCTGCGTATAACCATCGCCGTTAAAAATAACCCGCTTGTGCTTCTTGATGATCGACTGCAAAAGCGCCTGCAAGGATTTGTTAAAATCCTTCTTGGCCTTGATGTCACTTTCAAGCTGCGCACACATTTCATCTATGGCTTCGGCCACAATGGTGTTTAACGCCACGTTGGCTCCGGCAGTGCTCATGTTCGAGCCCAAAGCACGGAACTCGAACTTGTTTCCAGTAAAGGCAAAAGGAGACGTGCGATTACGATCGGTAGCATCGCGCGGAAGAACAGGCAGAACATCCACGCCAATTTCGATGGTGCCACCGGACTTGGCACTCTTGGTCTCGCCTTTTTCCAGCTGCTCAACAATGTCAGTCAGCTGATCGCCCAAAAAGATAGAAATGATCGCCGGAGGAGCTTCGTTGGCCCCGAGACGATGATCGTTGCCGGGAGAGGCCACCGTGGCACGCAACAGGCCAGCGTACTCATCCACCGCTTTGATAACCGCACAAAGAGTAAAAAGGAACTTGGCATTCTCATGCGGATTATTTCCCGGATGCAGCCAGTTTTTTCCATCAACACCAACCACAGACCAGTTATTATGCTTACCCGAGCCATTCACTCCGGCAAACGGCTTTTCGTGCAGCAAACAAACCAGACCATGCTTGTCGGCAATCTGCTTCATGGCTTCCATGCACATCATATTATGATCCACGGCAAGATTAAGACGCTCGAAAATCGGAGCAATCTCAAACTGGGCAGGAGCCACCTCATTGTGCCGTGTTTTGGCTGGAACCCCCAGCTTCCACATAGCCTGATCCAGCTCTTCCATAAAAGCGAGAACCCGAGGACGAATCGCTCCAAAATAATGATCTTCCATCTGTTGATGCCGGGCCGGTTTGGAACCAAACAGAGTACGCCCGGTTTGCACCAGATCTAGGCGCTGTTCGTAGAAAGATTTATCGATCAGGAAATACTCCTGCTCCGGTCCCAATGTCGCGTAAGGCTTGGTCACCGGCTTAAGGCCAAACAACTTGCCGGCACGCTCCATCTGATTGGCCAAAGCCACGATCGAACGCAAGAGAGGCGTCTTTTTATCCAGAGCCTCGCCATGATAACCGCAGAACACGGTAGGAATACACAATGTCGCGCCATCCACGCCTTCTTTAATAAAAGCAGGACTGGTCGGATCCCAGGCAGTATAACCACGGGCTTCGAAAGTGGCACGCAATCCACCTGAAGGAAAAGAAGAGGCATCCGGTTCGCCCTGGATAAGTTCCTTGGCAGAAAACTCCATCACGACGCCACCCTGACCATCAGGAGAAATAAAAGAATCGTGCTTCTCGGCCGTTGTCCCGGTCAAAGGCTGGAACCAGTGGCAAAAATGCGTCGCCCCCTTGGAGACGGCCCAATCTTTCATGGCGCCTGCCACTTCACCGGCAATCGCCGGATCCAGCGCTCCGCCGTTGGTAATTGTTTTGCTCAGAGATGCATAGGCTTTGGGAGAAAGAACCTTTTGCATGACCTTGAGGCTGAACACGTTTGCGCCATACATGGCTTCAACCGCGCTTTGTGTTTTCTTGACTGCCTTTGCCATAATACACTCCTCCTGGTTAATTAAAAATACTGCCGTATCCAGAAAAAAGTCCTCTTTTCGGAAAGAATGTTTCCAAAAAGAGGACTTCAATGCCCTCGGTCTTGTAACAGGCTACATCATTGCGCCTCATTTTTTCGATTATAAGCAGCCGAGCCTGTTTTGTCAAAATGATTTTTTACACCTGCGCAAAGGAAAAATTCTACAGCCCTTTTTGTAAATCAGCCATTAACAAAATGGACTCTGCGATCTCTTTCATGCTCTTGCAGGTATCCATACTCTTTTTATTGATCATACGGTAAGCCTGATCTTCGGAAAGATGATGCAGACTCATCAGTGCCCCCTTGGCGCGCTCCACCAGCTTTCTTGTTTCCAGCGCTTCCTTGGCCTTGAAAGCCTCTTCCATCAGCTTGGTATTCTCTACCGCAACCGCCGCCTGATTAGCGACCATTTGCAAAACATCCTGCTCCGCACGGGAAAAACTGTGTTGCGCTTTGGTGTAAACATTGAGCACCCCGACCACTTTCTCGCGCACAATCATAGGTACGGCAATCATGCTGGTCAAGCCTTCCTTAATGGCCAGTTCGCGATAATAATATCTTTCCTCTGACTGCACATTCTCGACAGTAAGCGGTTTTTTGTTCCTGACCGCCTCACCGATCAGGCTGGAGCCGACTTTGAGATTCGGCTTTCGACGATATTCTTCCGACAGGCTCTGGGTGGCCCGGATAACAAGCTCAAGCCCCTTGGGATCCAGAAGCATAACTGAACAAATCTTGGAATTCAGCATCTCCGCAGTAACCACAACAATAAGACTGAGAATTTCATCCAGATATTTCTCGGAAGTAATGCTTTGGCTCACTTTAACCAGACTATCAAACTGCAAAGCTTTGTTCCTAGTTTCAGAAAACAGCCGGGCATGCTCGATAACCCCTCCCAGCTGGCGGGCAATCATTTCCAGGAGACCAATCACATTGGAAGAATATTCGTGCGGCTTCTTGTGCTGCAAATTGATAACCCCTATCGGCTTACCCTTG
This sequence comes from Candidatus Omnitrophota bacterium, assembly GCA_903944345.1. Classification (GTDB taxonomy): domain Bacteria; phylum Omnitrophota; class Gorgyraeia; order Zapsychrales; family Fredricksoniimonadaceae; genus CAJARJ01. Next base: position 70,429 of record CAJARJ010000021.1, on the reverse strand, counting down.
AAGACCACCGGCAAAGCCAGAAAAGCCTCGTAGCGATCCTCGGGCAGAATATCAAATGCACGAAAACGCGGATCCTTGTAAGCCTCCTCCCTGATCGCCAGGGTTTTAGCATTTTTTGCCGCCCAGCCGGTAAGACCTTCTCCGATCTTGAGTGTCAACTGACCCAACTCCTTCTGATGGGGCGTTTTGGATGCCCGCAAAACCAGGTTGCGGTGCGCATCGTCAAGAAGATAAATCATGACCGAGTCGCAGGCCACCATATCTGACATGGTGCGGATAATTTCAGACAAAACCCCATCCAGCTCAACTTCCGCTGTGGTAATATCCATCACTTTACGCAAAACTTCCAATTCATCTTCAGGTGAAAGCTGTTTTAATGTCTTTTTAGTCATCTTGTTTCCTTCTCATCCACATCCTGCCCGGAGCGCTGCCGCACTTGGGCGCATTGTTCCTGTCCGCAAACACATTCCTGATCCGGCCGCTCGGCGCACCTTTTGCGCAAAGGCCTGCCTCCGGCCAGAATGCCCGCGGACATTGCAAGGACACACATGGCCAGAACACAAAACACCAAGACTATAAGCATAGCATTAACCAAACTTATCGCAAGAAATCATCTCTGAAGCAACACCCAGGCCGTCCAGCATGGCCATGACCGCATCGATCATGGCCGTCGGCCCGCACAAGTAATACTCGCATGCCTCCGGCTCGGCATGAGATTGCAAATACCGGTCATACACCACCTGGTGAATCAATCCGCTCGCCCCCGTCCAATTATCCTCCGCCAAAGGAGCCGACAAAGCCGTTTCATAACGGAAATTAGAAAATTCGCAGGCCAACCTGCGGAACTCTTCATCATAAAACAGTTCCTTGCGGGATCGCGCCCCATACCAGAAACTGATCCGCCGCTGCGTTTTCCGGTTATAAAACAAATCGCCCAAATGACTGCGCAACGGTGCCATTCCCGCGCCGCCTCCGATATACACCATTTCGCGGTCGCTGTCCCGGATAAGAAACTCCCCGTACGGGCCGCTGACCATAACCCGGTCGCCGGGCTTCAGCGAAAACAAAAAAGAAGAAGCCCTCCCCGGGATACCCTTCTTTGTTCCAGCCGGCGGAAGGGCCATGCGCACATTCAGGCGAAGTCCCCCTCTCTCCCCGGGATAACTGGCGATGGAATACGCCCTGATCACAGGCTCATCATTAACGGCACGAACTTCCAGCCAACCCTGTTGCTGCCACTGCGAATAATAATCTTGCTCAATCACAAAGTCACGGAAATTAAGATCATACTCGGGCACGGAAATCTGCAAATACTCTCCCGCCCGAAACGCCGGCGATGCTGACGCCAACGGCACCAATACCAGTTCCTTTATAAATGTCGCGACATTGTTATTGGAAACAACCTCGCACACAAACGGCCCGGAATGAAACGCCCGCTCGGAAACGCGAATATTCATATCTTCGCGAACCCTGACCTGACAAGCCAGCCGATAATGCTGACGCAACTCTTCCCGCGACAAAAGCCCCTTTTCAGTGGCCAACGCCCCGCTGCCGCCTTGGAGCACCTGACATTTGCAATGACCGCACACCCCCCCGCCGCCACAAGCCGAAGACAAAAAAATTCCGTGCTGCGCCAGAACCGGCAGAAGCTTGCCTCCAGCGGAAACCTCGATGGATCGCGCAAAACCGTTCACACCAATACGGCAAGTCCGGGCAGAGGTCAGCTTGCGAGTGATCACAAAAAGAGCCGCCACCAGGAACATGATAATCCCGGAAAATACCAGCACACTCAAAACAACAACAAACACTGCCGTCTTCCTCCAACCTTTTTACGCCTGAAATCTACAGTCTAATTCCGGAAAAAGCCATAAAAGCCATAGCCATTAATCCCGTGATCAGAAGGGAAATTCCCAAGCCTTTAAGCGGTCCGGGAACATCCGAATACCACAACTTTTTTCTGATCGCCGCCATCAGAACAATAGCCAAACCCCATCCGGTTCCGGACGCCGCACCGTAAACAGCCGCCTGCACAAACGTGTATCCGCGCTGATCCATAAAAAGGGACGTGCCAAGAATGGCACAATTCACCGCAATAAGAGGAAGAAAAACACCCAAAGATTCATGCAGCGCCGGACTATAACGTTCAATCACAATTTCAACTATCTGCGTCAACGCCGCAATACTGGAAACAAAAACAATGAGCACCAAAAAACTCAAATCTGTTTCCGGAAGGCCGGCCCAGGCCAGCGCCCCCTTGCGCAGCAGGAACTCCTTGAGCAACCAATTAAGAGGAACTGTTACCGTCAGAACAAAAACAACCGCCGCCCCCAAACCAAGCGCGGTGGACATTCGCCGGGAACAGGCCAAAAACGAGCACATGCCCAGAAACCCGGAGAAAAGGATATTGTTAACAAAAACTGTACTGAAAAAAAGCCCCCAATAATCCGCCACGGTTCTTCCCTTTTTTATTTTTCCCGGTAACCGCTCAAGGCCCGCTGCAGCCAGACCACAAGACCCAGCAAAAAGAATGCTCCCGGCGCCAGAACCATGAGGCCGTTATTGACATACCCGTGCTCATACAACTCCCGGGGCAAAACGGCTCCACCCAAAATTGTTCCGCTGCCTGCGAGCTCGCGCACCACCGCGATCAATACCAGCACCGCCGCATAACCCAGCCCGTTGGCCAGTCCGTCCAGAAATGCCCGCCTCGGCGGATTGATCATGGCATACCCTTCCACCCGCCCCATCACAATACAGTTTGTAATAATAAGACCAACAAACACACTCATCTGTTTTGAAACCGCATAAAAAAATGCCCGCAGCAACTGATCGACCGTAATCACCAGAACGGAAACGACCAGAAGCTGAACAATGATTCTGATCCTCGACGGAATAAACGCCCGCAGCAACGAAACAAGCAAAGAAGAACTGGCGGCAACAAACGTCAGCCCGATCCCCATAAGAAGAGCGGTTTCCACTTTGACTGTGACCGCCAGGGCAGAGCAAACCCCCAAAACCTGGAAAGTCACCGGATTGCCCGACCAGAGGCCTTCCTTCAAAACGGTCATCTCTTTGCGGGTTAACCGGATCATGGCCTTTCTCCCACCCGGATCCGGGCAAGAAACGGCTTATACCGGAGCAGAGTGTCCTTCAGAAAAACATTGATGCCGTCTCCCGTCAAGGTGGCTCCGCTTATGCCATCAACATAATACGGCAAGCGTTCAGAACCCACCCGGTCGGCGGCCCGGCCTTTGGCAATCGTGACACTCACCAGCTGCCGGCTCTTTTCATCCCAGATCTTTTTTCCATAAAACCCTTTAAGAAACGATTCTTTGTCTATTTCTCCGCCAAGCCCTGGAGTTTCCGAATGGGAACTAAACGCCAGTCCGCGCACCGTTATCCCGTCTGCCTCCAGCGCAAGAAAACCGTGTATCTGTCCCCACAATCCGCTGCCTTCCACCGGAAAAATATAGGCCACGGGTCGATCCTGTTCATGGTAAATATACAAAGGATTCCCCTCCTGTGAGGGGTTTTGATCTTTCGCCCCGGAAAAAGCCTGGACACCTCCCTGGCTGTCAACCCGGACCGAACGGATGTTCCGCTCGAACAGGCTGTTGATCTCCTGTAAAGGAACCTTCTGCAGCGCCCCGGGTACAACTCGCGCCGCCTGCAAAATACTTTTTCGCACTTCCAGCGCCGCGTTAAACTCCTGGCGCGCGCGCAGGCTCTGCGCCACAAAAGAAAGAACCAGCCCGCAGGCCACGCACACCACGAAAGCAAATACAAATGTATAGCCCGCGCTCTCCCGATCCGGTCTCATCGCCCCCCCTTTGCGCCTTGCAAACGGTGATTCCGGCGCGTCACGTGCCACTCAACCGCAACAAAATCCAGCAAAGGCGCAAAAATATTCATAAGCAGAATAGCCAGCATGGTTCCTTCCGGATAAGCCGGATTAAACACCCGAATGACCACAACAAGCGCTCCAATACAAAAACCATAAACCCAACGTCCGAAAGATGTCGCCGCCGAGGAAACCGGATCAGTTGCCATAAAAACCGCGCCAAAGGCAAAACTGCCAAGAACCATGTGCCAATAAGGAGGAAGGCGCATAAAAGCTGATGCCTGCGGCCCGGCAAAAAACAAAAGCAATCCGCTGACAGCCAAAAGCCCCAGTACACACCCGACCACAATCCGCCAGCTGGCTACCCCGGCGATTAAAAGAACTCCCAGTCCAACGCAACAAGCCAGGCGGGAGGTTTCGCCTATTGACCCCGGACAAAAGCCAAAGAACAAGGCGCTCCAGTCATACCCGCGGGACACCAAAAGTTCGACAGGATTTGTTCCGGCAGGAGCCGAGGCCACCACCGACAAAGGCGTGGCCCGGGTTACCCCGTCAACCGCAACCCAGACCGTATCCCCCGAGATGGAAGCGGGATAGGCAAAAAACAAAAACGCCCGACCCGCCAGGGCCGGATTAACCAGATTCATGCCTGTTCCGCCAAACACTTCCTTACCGATCACCACGCCAAAAGAAACGCCAACAGCCACCTGCCACAAAGGGATCGTCGCCGGAAGGGTGAGAGCAAAAAGCAGTCCCGTCACCAGAAACCCTTCACTAATCGTCCGTTTGCGAACACAGGCAAAAAGAACTTCCCAGAATCCGCCAGCCAAATAACTGACCAAAATAATCGGAAGGACAATGTGTGCGCCCAGCATCATGGCCTCCATCAATGCCGGCTCCTTGCCCGACGCAAGAATAGCCTGGTAACCGGTATTGTAAATACCAAACAATGCCGACGGCAAGAGTGCGGCAATAACGGTAACCATGACCCGTTTGAGATCTGCGGCATCACGAACAAAGGGAGCGCATCGAGGCGTTTCCCCGGGCGTAAAAAGAAACGTGTCGACCGCTTCAAACAGGGGAAACAGCCGTTCCAGAGGACGGCCCGGACGAAACACCTCCCCGGCACAATCAAAGATCTTTCTTAAAAACCTCATATCCCCTCTTTCTCCATCAACTCCAGTCCGCGAGCAATCAGAGCAGGAATATCTGTCTTTGAAGGACAGGCGAACGCAGCCAGGGCAAAGTCTTCCGGTGAGCATTCAAGGATTCCCAGGCGCTCCATTTCCTCAATCTCTCCGGCCAGGATCGCCTTGATCAGAAAAAAAGTCAGCACATCCAGCGCCACCAGATCATCGTAAACATCATTGAGAACAATGGCCCGCGGGCTGCCGTTTAAACAAATTTCCATTTTAAAGAACGTTCCCGGCAAGAAAGACGACAAGAATAACCGCCGGAAACTAAAGAGATTTTCTCCCGGGGCAAGCCAACCCAGAAATTTCCGACCACTTCCTCCGGGCAAGATCGTCAGCTGGTTCGTCATAAAACCCAATCCGGAGCTTTTCTCGCGCAACACGCCCCAAAGTGCATTGCCGGCAACAACCTTGGCCTGAGGATTAATCGCTCCGGTTAAAGATTCCAGCGGAGTTCCTGCCATAACCCGCACGTACCCCCTGCGGTCAGGGGGAAGTCCTTCACCAGTAAGTGCCACCACCCGCCAGGGACAAAAAACTCCTTCCCGAAAAAGCCGCGCAACCGCTATAACGTCCTGGACATCAAAAGTCCAGACCACCTTTCCTCTGGATAAAGAAAAAAGATGATGCACATGTGTTCCCGTATTTCCCGCTGGATGGGGGCCCCTGAAAACAGCCCGCTCGATGCCGGGGAAATCCCCAATGGCCCGGGAAGCTGCCTCGGGACCATGACATAAATATGTCGATCCGGTTGTCAGCCGGCGCACAAGGGAAAGTCCTAGCAGAAAATCGTCTTCTTGTCCCTGAAGAATCATGTTGATATCCGGCGCCAGAGGAGAGGTGTCCATGGCACGAACAAAAACAGCCTGCGGCAAAACCGAAGGATCCGCCATGCGGCCAAATGGACGCTGACAAACAAAAGGCCACACGCCCCCCTCAAGCATCCGGGCGATAATCTCGTCTCTGTCCAGGTGCGGCAACCGTTCCGGAGAAAACGGACGAGGCGTCACCGTTTCCTGCCGAATATCGGTCTTAATCTCAAGATATTCCGGAATCCTGCGCTCACCGCGCACAATACCTGTCACCCGACCACTAACCGGAGAAACAATAACCAGCGCTGGATTATTTCTTTTCTGCAGAAGAGGTGACCCCAGAAGAACCCGGTCGTGCGGCTGAACAAGAAAACGGAAATCCTGCGCGGTAAATTCGTAGAAAGGAACTCTGACAACAGAAGGAATCCGGCAATCACGCCATTGTCTGCCCGCCTCCCCTGTCAACGGAAGATTGCGGCCTTTTCTTATGCGGATACATCTTGCCATGAATTAAGCGCCCCCGGCAGTCTGCAGAGGCCCCTCCGGAACTGTCATTCGCGATGGTACTCTGCAAGAAGCTTGATCGTCCTTAGTCCGACCTGTCCGTCGGGAGACAATCCGCGGTCACGCTGAAAGGACTTGACTGCCTCGCGCGTGCGCGTCCCCATCTGCCCGTCTATCCTGCCAGGATCATAGCCCGCGGCGAGAAGTGCCCGCTGAACATTAAGGGCCTTAACCTGTCCCTGACTGATAAATGGCCCGTCCGCATAACTGCGCAACCGCTCCCAGGTGAGTTTGTCAACAAACCGGGTCACCTCAAGTTTTTCCTCGGCCTGAAATTTTGCCACAGCCTCACGCGTCGCCGCGCCAAACTTGCCGTCAGCTCGACCAATATTGTAACCCAGAGTTTTCAGAATCTGCTGCAACTCTTCGACTTTGGGATTATACTCATTAAAAACAACTTCCCCCAGGACGCTGCGTTCTTCTCCGCCCGGTTTATGCAATAAGCCGTAAATACGATCACAACCGGAGGCAGCCCCCGACAACGCCAACACAACCAAAAGAATACCCCATCGATTCAGAAGCATAAACCATTTACCCCGTATCGCTAACAAAAAATCCGGAACAAAGCGTGCGCAGGGATAAAATAGCATATCTGTTCAAATAATTCCCGGTAAATCCACAGCATTTTCGCATAGAAACCCGCCCGAAAGAAGGGTCTACACAAAGTGGGGATCTTATTTCTTCAAAGAAAAATCGGGAATAAAAGCGGCCACATCCGGCAGAAAACACACCTTCATCATTTTAATCAGTAACCCGTTGTCCAAATCAGGAACGAGGGCATCTTGCGCAGACTCAACTGCAGACAAAGAGTCTCTCCCCGTCCCCCAGGAAAGACTCAGATCAATCCCTCCTACCGGAGATACCGGATCCAGAGCCTGCAGATCTTCGAGCTGTTTGTTCTTGTCGAGATACAAAAGGAACAACAGTCCTTCAAGATCCAGTACACGGGCCTGCTCCTCTACGCTAACCGCTCGGGAAAGGTCATACCGCAAAGCCAATCCGGACAACTCTCTGGCTAACTCGCCCACCACCTCTTCGCCAAGAATGATCCACGAATAATAATGGACTGTCTCAACGGTTGCCAGATTATGATTCATAAACCCCTGTTCCCTGCGACGGCCTGCCCGATGAATCAGGCGACCCGAGGGAAAAACTTCACGTAAAAGATTAAGCAATAACCTTGACTCCCTGGTCCTGTGCGGATCCGGGGGGCGAACAATCCCGGGCCGCAATTCTTCCCCGACAAAATATGAGCCCAGCGTCTGCTGGGAAAGTCGCCACAACAAATCCCCGTCTAATATATCGTATCCGTCGTCTTTAGTTTCACCCGGCTCATCTTCTGCAACAAAATCCCCTCCTTTAAGGGATCTTAGTGCCGCCGTTTGATACGTTCGGGGAAGAAAAAACTCTTGCAACATTTCCGCAACAGATTCTTCTGAAACAAAAGACGGCGACTTCCCTCTGCGCAAAGGAGGATACCGGCTCAGCGCTTCTTCAGACCTGTGTCGTATATAATCCCTGAAATCGGCTACATCAACAAGAACCTCCCGATGCGCAAAGAATAAAACCTTACGATCCCAGGCATCGGCCAAAGGGTCTCTGGCCATCAGGGAGAATGTCCGGCTGGGAGATCCCGAAAGAACATCGGCTCGGCCGCTCACCCGAATCTGCGAAGAATTAAGCGGATCCGCCACAAAACGCAGACCCTCAATAGCGGGCGCTGACAAAAAGTTTCCGGCCAGAGTGTCCTTGTTATAAGAAATCTCCGGCTTGAAATGGCGCACAAGCGCCCACAATTGCGCATTCTCATACGTCCAGTTAATATGCTCAGGGTCGTTGAACAAAACAGAAAAACTTAGTGGAATAGATAAGCTTTCAGCAACCAGATTGGGGCGCTCGGATGAATAATTAAAATAATCGATCCGTGCCGGCGGCATCGCGCGATATCGCTCAACAAAATACGCCATAAGCTCCCAACCTTTTTCAAGATCCCCGAGCGTACGCATCTCCGGAAAAGGAAAGGAATCTCCAAACCCCTCCACAATCGGCACAAAGACCGCCTCGCGCGCACCATTATAATCGGCTGATTCCGCCACCTGCTCTCCCTCTCTGTAAGCTTCATCAAGTATCTGATGCAGTTCATTGGTGGCGATCTCAAGCTGATCCACCGTAAAATCCTGCGGATCAACCTTAAGAAAAAGATAGGCTTTCAGCAATGCGTGTAAAGCAGTCAGAACCTGATAGTCTTGACCCACAAAACGTTGACGCACCTGTTGTCGCACCTGCTGTTCATCAAAATCCAGATAATTTACCGCTTCCTCATGATAGTCAATAACACTCTCTTCCTGGTCGTTGACAAAAAGCCCTCCGGAATGAAAAACCTCTCCATCACGATTAAAATCTTCTGCATTGACTACCAGCCGATCCCCGGCTGAATACGTCCGGGATCCGATCTGCAATCGGGGGGCCGACACTCCGGCAACAATGCGTGCCGATGTCCCCACAAGAGAAAGTCCGGGAATAAGCCGATTACGGGCCAACCGGGCATTATGCATATGATAATCGCCATACATCGTCACAAAACCATCTATCTGCGCGTCAATCAAGGCTTGAGTCACACCGGGTAGATCAGGCTCAAGAGAAAGCAGAATAACCTTTTGTCCGAGGGCGCGCATCTGTTTGGCTTCCGGCACGCTGAAAGACAACACGCCATCGACGGCACCAACAGAAAGTCCTCTGACATTTTCCAGCAAAGGCTCAAGATTGACCCCTGATCTTATCTTGCCAACACGCTGGCGAATCATGCGCACACGTTCCCGCACCGTACCCGCACGGCTTAGAATGCCCTCGGAAACCATTCGGGTCAATATCTGACTTCCAACTGTCGCAGGGATGTCCTGATGATTAACCTGAAGAACCCAAAGCTTACCACGCTCCACAACAAACTCCACCTCCACCGGAAAATGATAAGCCTTCTCCAATTTACGGGCCGCACTCTCAAGTGTCGCATAAAAACCTGCTCCCCCATCTTGAGAAAATGAAGGGAATTGCTCATCCACAGAAGGGCCCAGATTCAAGAGGGACCGCACGCTGCCGTTACGAATATCCTCCGGAACTACATTGATCCCTAATGAACCCGAAACATGAAAATCCCCGCTCTTGATATTTCTGGATACAAAAACACCGCTACCGCTATACGCGCCCCGATCCGAGAAAACTTCCTGCTGAACTACAATCGCCGGCCCAATGTCAACCGGGAATTTCTTGTCTATCGCAAGTGCGGCCTCAAGCCGGGCGGTCTCGGTAGAAAGATAGGCGCGAACCTCCGGCATTTCCCATGCCTTGTATATGTCCCATACTGCCTGCACAAGCTCCTGATGGGTCCTGACCTGCTTTATAGTAGGCAAAATCCCGGGCATATTAATATAACCCGCCGGTCGAACCGCCAGAGTGGCTCCAGAGCGCAACACTCTTTCCAGCCTTTCAAGAACTTTCGCACACACCAGCGCAACCATTTGCGGATCTCCTGTGGCCGCACTGTAAAGATGACCGGAAATCACCAGAAAAGGCGGTACGATATCCGGCAGAAGCGAATCCAAAGCCTGTAGATTTCTCCCCTTGTTGCCGGCACTGCGCGGATCGGCTGACAAATACTCTTCCGGGACCTGGGCCCGGTCAACAGCCTGCACATTAACCAACCGAAGTGGGCGCGCGTAACGGGGAAGCTCTCTGGAATCTGTTACTTCGGCATTAGCCGCAACATCCAGAGAAATCCCTCCCGAAAAATATTTACGAGGAATCTGCCCGCCATCCGGAGAGGACTCTTCACGCACAAAATTAAAAACACCGATCTGATACGCCTGCATATACTGACCCCAGACCTGCTCACGCAAATGCGGACTCTCCGTGGCCAACCCCGCCAATCGCCCCTGATCTACATAAGAAGATAAGCCCGAAATCATCTGGAAATTTTTCTTGTACCAGTCCGCCAGAATCAAGGCATAATAAACCTGCCGTAAACGAGAGAAAGCAGGGCCTGAATTCACCTCCCGCTCTAACTCGGGCAAAATCATTTGGCGAAAAACATCGCTAACAAGCCGTCGAATATCCGACTGCCCCGAACCTTCTGGCTTTCCATCTTTAAAGCGCAGGTAATCATCCTCCGCTAAAACCTGTAAACGCGCTGAAGCAACAAGCACAACACCTTTTTGTTGATAAAGTGAAATCTCGCCTGGGACGATCCAAACACGGCTTTGAGTTTCTAGTGGTATATCCACCGTGCCAAACCGGATCCAGGCTTGCCGGTAAACATTCTCCCAGAAAGCCCGACCCCCCTCACTTTCGGGAAAGAGCAATGATGCTGCCAGCTGCTTGAGCACATAATCCTGCCCCAGCAACTCACGGCCAATTTCGGTAAGAGCCAGTGCCTGAGGAGCCACACGTCGACTCTCTCCGGGAGAGAGATTCACCCAGACATCTTTCTGCGGCAGAGCCAAAGCAGCCATAAAATACCGCAGCATACGCTCAATCTCGGAATGATCCGCTGAAGATTCTCCATCCTCCAGCAAAAACTGAAAATTAAGCGGATCGGAAGCCTCTAGCCGCAGGCCCTGAAAAAGAGAGGGGGCAAAAGGAGCTCCTGGAAGGATCATTCTGTTCGGAGCGGGAAGCCAATACAAACCCTGAGCCTGGGTCAACCCGTTCTCGAAAAGAAGAACTAATACCAGCAACGATGCCGCTAGTCTACGCCCCATACATATTCCCGACTGTGTGTTAGCCCGGATCTCTGCCCCACGAAACAAAGCCCCCCATGGGGTCCTGCTTTAGGATTATCTACCTATAGCCATAGACAAAGGGGTCTCTGCAAGAGTTGAAATACCCAGAACCCGGAAACTCAACCCGGCGAAATCATCGCGGACAAGAACAGCTTCCATCGCAGTATCCGTAATCTCAGGCGACTGTCTGCCGGCCTCGATATTCATTTGGAAATCACGATTTCCAAGATCCACACCACCCGGGGCCGCCATACTGGCATCGGCCCATTCTTTTCCCGCAAAAACACTGGCAATTCTCTGTTTAAACGCATCCACATCCCGGATCTTTGCTCGAGCGGACTCATCTAACTCAAAAGTACTTACTTCAGGCACGGTCTCTATTTGTCCATCCCGACTAAAAGAAAACCTCACATCAAAACTCATCCGTCCAACCGGTTTACCATCATCATAAAAAACCAGCCTGGTTTTTCCCGCATCAAACTTCTCGCCACTTACAACAGGAGGCGTTAGAATTACTTCCAGCCCGATAGAGTATGTTTCAGAAACTTTCCGGCTTATCACATCAGCTATTTCTTTCAACCGGGAATCCCACAAAGAAGGAAAGAACGCAGGCAGGCCCTGTTCAGCCCCGGCCAATATTGTCCTCATCGTTTCGGGTTCCGACAAAACAGCCGTAGCTGTATGAATATCTCCCGCTGAGGCCAGCAATCCCAGATCAATTGTTGTTTTCCCTCGCAACCGGGCTTCAGCAATAACCGGCCAGACACTCTCAACATCCCCATCGAAATACGACGACACTTCTTCTTTCGTGGCCGTCAGATAGGCATCTTTTAATCGCACGAAACCGTTTCCTACACGCTCCCAGACACCCCGGATATTCTCCGGATCCCACTCGGATCCTGATCTGAAACCGGCCAGCTGCTCAGCCTCAACTATTCCGGTATGCTCCAACAGTCGCCTTAACATGGCATGCCGGGTCCAGGTTGCGGCAACAGGCACCTCGGCCAGAGGAACATTGGCAACACTAAGCAGTCTTTCATTAATAATATAATCCCGTAAAATATCGACTCGCATAGCATCCGGACGAACCGTGTGAGCAAAAACAATCTGTGTGTCCGGATTGCTGCGTTGCAGCATATACAGAAGCCCCACCGTATCGATGTAAGGAAGATCAATAATATTGCCTTGCTCTCTTTTTCCCGCCAAAGCTGCGGACAGCTTCTCTGCGGGCGTTTCCAGAATAAGGCCAACAATATCCCGTCTTCTTTTATGCTGTTGTACTGTCGCGTTCATACCGGACTCATTACCTATTTTTCTGGCATGATTCCTGATCTCGCCTTCCGTCCAGAACATCTTTGGACGCCCAATATAGCTATATGTCAGATTTCTTCCCGCCTGCCCAAAATAGACCCGTAATAGGTTCCGGTTCAATCTGCGATAATCCAAGCCGGAAACATCCACTGTCCCGGCAACAATATTGCGCGCAATCACTCTTGTCCTCTCGTCCAGCAATTGATCAATATCGAAATCACCGATAGACTGCAGTAATTCCTTGTTATCCAACTGGTGCGTCAAGGCATTCTCCAAAGCTGTACGCACACGCTTTTCATTCTTCGTGTTTATCATCGCCGATATCTGAATTATTGCTTCCTTGGCGTCTGTATAAACCACCTGCAACTCTGAGGCAATCTCGCTGAGCACCTGTCTGGCCAGTCCGGAATCTGCCGCCAACTGACGTAAGATATCTAAAAGCTCACCAGGCTCCAGATAATATGATGTAACGCCAACTTGCTCCAGAAGACGATTCCGTTCCTTATCAATCCTGGCCGCCATGCTGTCAGGATGTGCTGCCAGGTACTGAACAAGTGGCGGCAGCGCCTGCCCTTCCTTCAACAACCCCGTCTCACTATCTATATTTATCGAAGGTCCTGCGAGCACCAGGATAGATGCAATCAAATCCTGATAAGCTGCCGGATTTTCCTCAATCGGCGCAATCCCGTCCCGAAATTGGGCCGCACTCTCATAAGTCACCATCCCAATAAGATCCCGGACACCCTTTATGCCAGCAACTCCGGCGTGATCCGAGCCGGCCTGATAGACATATTTTTTGATCATCTTGCCCGTTTGTTGTCCCGCCGTGCGCAAACGCGCCAGCAACTTGAACGACATCGGCTCCCCATTGAAACCTTGCAGTTCAGGTTCCTGCACTCTGATCATCTTGACAAATGCTTTTAACGGTTCCAGGGTAAGGGCTGCCAGGCGTTTTCTCGTCGCATGCGTCCATTGAACAGATGGCTTTCGCGAATCAAGAGCCGTCACATCAATAACTGAAATGTCCGTGCCAAAATAAGCTGACAATGCCGTCTGCAAAAGCTTGTGAACGACCGTTGGCGGCGCCAACTTTGTAGCAATAAATGCCACCGAAGAGTATTGTCCAAGCTCTTCCGGGGCAATTTCAAATTGTTCTGTCGTCGCCCGGGTAATGCCATCCAGCCTGTTTTCTGTAATATCATAAAGCATGCGCTTAAAATCCGTTCGCAACCTCCCCATACCCCTGACCATTTCCATGGACGGCAAAACAACATCCAGCTTCTCTTTCTCCAAACCGGATACCTGTCCGGCCAAGGCCCGGTAATACTCCTCGGTACGGGCGGGATCATCACTAACCACCATGTCCCGGGAGAACTCATCAAACGTGGTTTGAACGATCTCTTGCTCGTGAGCAAGCCCGGAACGGACATCAGCATAAATAGAACCGATTCCCTCTCTTGACCCACCGTGCAACACTGCATACGCTTTTCTCAAAACAAATTTATTGTCTGACAAATCGCCACCTGAGCGAACCCTGGACAGGTAATCCGCAGACACATAAATTGTCTTTGTTTGCGAATCAAGGGCAAATCCCAGCGGCAAGTCTCCTTTATTCTCATCTGCAACAACCATGACTGACACCTGACCAATACCCGGAAGAACTTCCCGGTCTTGATCGCTAACTAGCTCCTGCATAACCTTTGAATCGACTGCAGATGCTTTAGCCCCAAAAGCTTCGGAAACCTTCAGGAAATTAAAAGAAGACAACTCCTGGACTGAACCTGTATTTGCAACAGCCGTTATCTGGGCCGCGTCCTCCCGGGTAATGTCGGAATCAGTCCCTACAATTTCATCAGAAGGAACCTTTTCTGCGTTTATAGGCAAAACCTCCGTATCAATAACAGCCTGCGCTGCCGGTACAAATTGCTCCGGCATTCTTTCATACCGAGCCGCATCAACGAACCCGACTCCACCCGAGAAATACTTTCTCGGAACGATTTCATCTGCCACCCGGTCTTCCCGGATCAGGTTAAACACGCCAGTACGAAAAGCCTCCAGATAACGGGCATAAACTTTCTCTGCAATCCGGGCATCGGCAGCCTCTACACCCCCGGTTAATCCATGATCGGCATAATGCTGACCGAGCAATGAATTCTTCAAAGATTTCTTGTACCAGGACGCCAGAATAAACCCATGGAAAATTTGACGTAAATTAGCAAAATTCGCCCCGGTATTAACTTCCTTTTCCAAAATCGGGATAATCACCTCCCGAATTGCATCCGTTGCCACCAGACTGGGCAAAGACGCATCTTGCTGGTGCAACTCCGTAGATCCAGCTTTGTATGCCTGGTAATCAACATCAGTCAGAACCTTCAGCCTGGAATTCTTGATATAGGCTGTGCCCTGGTCTTCATATACCGTCGCATAGTCCGCCACGATCCAGACTTTATTAAAAGTTTCCACTGGAACTTCCGTTGTTCCGTATTTCTCCCCCATTTGCGAATACACCTGGCTCCAGAAACTCCGACCAAGGTCCATGTCGGGGTGCAACAGGCTGGACACCATCTGTTTCAACAAATAATCCTGACGAACAAGCCCTTCCCCAAGCACAGTTTCGCTAACACCAGGATCCAGCATCCTGTCTTTTTCATAAGGAGACAAGTTTACCCAAATAGACGTTTCCGGAAAAACCAGAGTGGCAAGAAAATATCGGATACTTTTGTTTATCTCCGCTTCATAAGAACGATCGCCCATAGAAGCGGGTCGACGGTCGGCAATAAACTGGAATTTGAAAGGGTCAAAAGAATCGACATGTAACCCGTTTAACAGAACATCCTGCCCCGGACCACTGAGCGCAACCATCGCGCCAGGAGCGGGGAGATCTGATACCCCCGGCAGGCCTGCCGCAAGCTGCTGAGCCACCAGATCGGAAGGGAAAAGACTGGAAAGTAAAAAAGATCCTAGAACCACAACTGCCGTGACCCTGCGGAATAAAAGAAAACGCTTAGCCATATCAGCAAACCTTTCAGAACTGTTTATAAGTTTTGATTTAACATGAAACCCGAACCCAAAACAACACTGTAAAAAATAACACCTATTGCGTTGTATGTCAAATAAGCGAAATAAATAGAAATAAAGCCCTTAAATACAATTTAATCCGGACCTTTCATAAAAAATGAAAATCCAGATCTGACCACTAAGTTGAATATTCAGGAAGGCTGAGTTGACTCCGTCTGAACTCTTGCGTGCTTAAGGCCGCTTAAAGATTGACCAGCTAATGCACAATCGCAATTAGAAAAGGGCCGCCAGAGATGCAAGGAGGATTTTTATCAACTTGGTGGATTCGTCTTTGGGAGGGCTCTGACAGCCCACTAAAAATCCGCCTGGAATAAAATAACAAATCCCAAATACGTTGTGCCCACATCCTCCTGCTGGATTGAAGTATAGAACATAAAACAAATGAAAACCAGACAGTGGAACACTGCAGGAATCCTGCCCCGAACGCCCACCTTCCAGAATATCCAGCAAAAAAGTATATCTGTCGTTTTGACTCCCGAATCTTTTTATGACACAATACCTCCATGCTAAATGAAAAAAACTTCATAGGTATCGATGTCGGCGGCACAAAAATTCTTGGCGGGCTGGTGACTCCCGCAGGAGTTATTCTCTGCCAGCACAAACTGGCGACACCGCCCAAAGCCGGAGCCAAAGAAATTTGTGCCCTAATAGACAAAATCGTCAAAACCCTTTTACTGGAATCTGGCCAAAAAACTTCGGAACTCGCCGGCATCGGTCTGGCTATACCCGGTATTGTCGATAATGCCGGACGAGTACTGGCCACACCCAATCTTAATCTGGAAAAATCCGATCTTAAAAATATCCTTGAAAAACGCCTGCACCTCCGGGTTTCGATCGGCAACGACGTGAACCTCGGTGTCCTGGGTGAACAATGGCTGGGTGCCGGACGCAAAGCTTCCTCAATCGTCGGCATCTTCCCTGGAACAGGAATTGGTGGCGGTATTGTCATTAACGGAAAACTGATGACCGGCAGCCAGGGCGCCGCTGCAGAACTCGGGCATATGACCGTAGACCCGCTGGGTCCGGAATGTTCCTGCGGCAATCGCGGCTGCCTGGAAGCTCTGGCTGGCCGCTGGGCCATAGAACGCGATATACGTGCGGCCATCAAAAAAGGCGAACACTCCCTCATTACTGAACTGGCCGACCGCAATCTTGAACGCATCAAAAGCAGCGCCTTGGCCCGCGCCCTGCAGTTAAAAGATCCTTTGGTCACCAGGATCATGGACGCCGCCGCACAGTCTCTGGCTTACAGCTGTGTATCTCTCAACCATCTTTTTAATCCTGATATATTTCTGTTTGGCGGAGGCCTGATCGAGGCCTGCGGAGACTTTATTCTTGCGCGCGTTGAAAAAGCTCTTAAAGCCGACCCTTTCTTCAAAAAACTGCCCCCTCCCCGCGTCATCTCGGCACGCCTGGGAGACGACGCTGTCATGCTGGGTGCGGTCGCTATCGCCCTGCAGAATGCCGGACATACTCGTCTGGCTACTCTAAGCTATCCCCAGATAAAAATTTCAACAGAGGGCTCTATCCGGATTGACGGCAAACCTTTTGCCAGTACAACCCTCGTCCGGGCTGACGGAAAAATCAAACAGCCGCAAGAATGCCTGCGGCAGATTATTAATGACAAAAATCTGGCCTGGCTCTGCAAAAAAGGCCCGGACAGTCTTTATATTGCCTGTGCCCCGGGTGTTCGTACCGCGTTTTCTCCCAAAGGGCTGCGCCTGCTTAGAAAGAAAAAAATTTCTTTCTGCATTCTGCCCCTGCGCCGGGCCCTGGCGGCGTACAACAAAAACTCTGACCGCAAAACAATTGTTTTTGTTCTCTAGAAGTTTCTGTTGTTGCAGGAATCCCGGACACTGCGGCTAAAGGAATTTGTGCCTGACACGGATTATCCGGTTCAAGGCACGAGACAATAGATCAGATTTCTGCCCGGCACCGCGCTCTGATTCAGGTACCGGCATCTCGCTCAGCAGGGTCACTTCAAGTCGACGCGCAAAAACATCCAGAGCAATATCGTGAACTTCTCCAAGATGCAGGCGATCCATTCCGTCAGCCATCCGCAGAATCCCTCCCAGAACATCAACCACGCGCCTGCGGGCAGGCCCGATAACCCCGTAATAACGGTGCCGAAGATCCGGCAAGGCGCGTCGATGATATCGAGCTACCAGAGCCGCAACAACCCGCTCTTTCCAGGTTAAAGGCAAAGTCCGGTCACAAAGAATTATATCCCGCGCGATTTTATGATGAGCACGAGGGTTCCGGTTAAAACCCGAATCATGTAAGATCGCCGCGCTTTGCAACAAAAGACGTTCCCGAACACCAAAGCCATGGTAAGCGGAAAGCCCATCGAAAAGCTTCAGGGCCAACTGACAAACCTTAAGCGCATGGCCCCGGTCAAAGGACTCGCGCAGACCGATCTGCTCGGCCCGGTCCGGAAGTTCGCAGACCAGAACAGACATCTCCTGACGATCCAGCCCGTCAAGGCTGCGGGCAGCAGAAAACGCCCGAATACTGCGGACCGGAAAACCGTGTTCTTTCATTGCCCGCTCCACTCGCGCACAGTCGTAAGCGACCCGTTCAAAAACAACATCCACCCTCTGATCGTCAATTTCCAGCAGTGCATAAGCAGCACGCGGGTCCCCGTCGAAAGCAGATCCCGCTGTCCCAGGATTAATGCAACGAATACCCCTCATCCTCCGGTCACTGGCACCGTGGGTATGCCCAGAAAGGACAAGCTCGGTGCCCTGCAAAAGCTGACCCCACGGCTCTTCTGGCAGAGAATGCGTCAGCTGAATTTTGTGCCCTCGCACAACAACCGTCATGACTGGAGGAAGGCCCTGCAGATAGGCCCGTGTTTTGCGGGAACAATTCGTCCTGGTCCATTCGACAAGCGTGGCCTTGTCCGGATCTCTGGCCTCTTTCTCCTTACGCCGATCCCGCCAGAAAGGTAGCGCCCGCACATCGTGATTGCCCTGCACACTATAACGAAAAGCATCTGAAAGCAAACGGGCACATTCATCAGGAAAAGGGCCGCAGCCGACAATATCTCCGAGGCTCCAGAACTCTTCCGCCCCGCGCGCACGCGCATGCGCTATGACCGCCTCAAGCGCCGGGAGGTTGGCATGCACATCGGAAACCAGGGCAATTTTCATGAACGATCCAAAGCGAAGAAACCCAGCCGCGCCCAGGTCTTTTTGTGCTTGAGATCCGACCAGAGCTCGAGAAAAGATTGATACGCTGCTGACCGGCGACTCTGGCACTCCTTGCGAAGAAAAACAACAGCCCGGCGAAAAGACGGCTCACGCCCGGAACTGTCCGCCAGGATATCGAGTAATCCCAGCCAGATATCAAAACTGTGAACCTCTCCAAGCGCCCGCTGGACGAGCATGGCGGAACCGGCGAAATCCAGAGCTTCTTTTCCATAAAGACGGGAGAAATTCTCCAGCGTATAGCGCAGATTCTTGGCGGCAATCCGCATTCCGTGCAGTTCCCTGATACAACCCGGGCGGCGAACATACGCTTCGAGCGAAAAAAACTTCTCCAAACGGGCAAGAATACGGTTCCTGGCCCACTCATCCAAAGTCATTCCCGTATTCTCAAGCGCGGGCCTGAGTTTGACCGCGGCGCGAAAGACCTGTTTCTGCCGCAAGCGCGAAATCCATTTAAGTATTTTAGGTTGTATCTCGCTGCGATCTTCCGCCAGTTCATCAATAATTTCAAGAATGCCCGCACGAACAGATTCTGCCTGCCCGCCGGAAAGAAGAGCATTCAGAAAAGCTATTTTGGTGTCAATATCCCTCGCCTGTCCCAGGGCTCTGAGCAACTTGTCCACATTACCCAGAAGAGAAACATATTCACGCGCCGGCAGCAGTTCTCGAAAATCCGAAAGTGTGGCTTTAAGGCGTCTTAACGCTACTCGCATCCGGTGCAGACATTCAATGTCCCGGGCCGAACGCACCCCGGCGACCTCGGCTTCCACAGCCCTGACATGCTCCCCGGCCAATACAAAATACAACTCTTTTTCGTCCATGGATCCTTTAGCGGTCATGCATAATATCCAAGAAAAAACCCCTGCACGCTATGCCTGTCTTCATGCGCCTTGAGAAAAGAATACGTCCTTTGCGGCAAGAGCAGCCGGGCTTTCTGATTGTCTTTCCAGGTCATCTCAAGAATGGTACGCAAATGCTCCTTGAGTTCCGGCTGAAGAATTTCAAATAACAGTTCGATGCGACGATCAAAGTTTCTCGACATCCAGTCCGCAGAAGATAAAAAAATCCGGTGGTCGGAGTTATTGTTAAAAAGAAATATCCGGGAATGTTCGAGAAAACGTCCAACTACGCTCTTGACAGTAATAGTGTCACTCAAACCAGGAACTCCGGCGACCAGAATACAGATACCGCGCACAATCAAATGAATGCGCACCCCTGCCTTGGATGCCTCATACAGCTTGTCAACAATACGGGTATCCTCCAGAGAGTTCATCTTGGCAATAATAAACCCGTTACGGTGCTCTTTCTGAAAAGCTATCTCGCGGTCAATCAACTCGAAGAAATATTCCCGCAGATCATTCGGCGAAGAAATAACCCTTTTCCAGCGCGCCGGACGGGAATACCCGGTAATAACATTAAACAGATCCGAAATATCCCGGGCAAAATCATCATTGGCCGTGAAATATCCAAGATCAGTGTAAACCCGGGCCGTCTTTTCATTATAATTGCCGGTGGACAAATGCACATAACGACGCGTTCGCCCCTCCTCCCGTCGGACCACAAGACAGATCTTGGAATGAATCTTGACCCCGGGAATACCATAAATCACGTGACAACCTGCTTCTTCCAGTTGCCGTGCCCAAACAATATTGCGTTCCTCGTCAAAGCGAGCCTTGATCTCGACCAGGACCGTCACCTGCTTCTTGCGCCGGGCTGCCTCTTTGAGCGCGGCAACAATCTCGGAATCCTCACTCGCACGATAAAGGGTCATCTTCACCGCCAGCACATCCGGATCAATCGCTGCCGTCTTGAGCAAATCAACCGTCGGCTGAAACGACTGGTACGGCATATGCAGCAAAAAATCTCCCTCACGAATGCGGTTAAAAATATTATCGTATGCCAGTTTGGCCGGCATGAGCGCCGGATAAATCAATTCCGGACGCGGCACGACGCCTGCAAGAGTAAAAAGAAAAGTCAGGTCAAACTCGCCGCGGAGAAAAGCCACCTCTTCCAGCGGGAAATTGAGCGCGTCGGTCAAAACTTCCAGCAAACCGGGAGAGCAGCCTTCCTCCACACATAAGTGCACCACCCGCGCCTGGGGACGTTTCTTGACCTCTTCTTCGATGGATTTAAGCAAATTCGGAGAGAACTCCTCGTCCACGGCCAGATCACCGTCGCGAATAATCCGGAACAAAGCGCAAGCAGACAACTCAAACCCTCGGAAAAAAATACTCAGATGTTCTCGTAAAATCTCGTCCAGCAAAATAAACTCGTGAGTGTCCGCCTGCGAGGGTAATTTGACCAGCCGGGGCAGATTAGCCGGAACAGGCACCAGCGCCAGACGAGGTTCGCCTTTACGCTCCAGATGCACAGCAAAAGCCATAGTCCGCGAAATCAGAACCGGAAACGGATGCCCCTGATCAATGGCCATCGGGGTGACCACCGGGTACAGAGTGCCGTCAAAAAATCTTTTAACAAATTTCTGCTGCTCACCGTTAAGCTCGCTGCAGCGACGAAGATAAATTCTTTCTGCTACCAGCCCGGGCTTGATCTTGCCTTCAAAGACTCCATACAACCGGCGAATAAATCCGTCTACCTCGGTTCTCAGCTGACGAAAAATATCCTGCGGGTAATAACCATAAGCATCCTTATGATTATGCCGGGCATCCTGCAGGCTGCGGATGCCGGCATAGCGCACCATAAGAAATTCGTCGAGGTTGCTGGCGCAGATCGCCAGAAAACGAGCCTGCTCCAGCAGCGGATTCTCTGGTTCCAACGCCTCTTCCAGCACCCGGCTGTTAAAAGCCAGCCAGCTCAGATCCCGGTGAATGTACTTATCGCGATTTTCAATATCAGCCATAACTAAAAATTCTCGTTAACCGCCAGTTTGATACGGCTGCCGGTGATCTTTTCCAGCAGATCTTTTTTGTCATTAAAATCGTTCTTTTCCAGCAAAAAATTCGAACGTGTATCGACCTGCACCGTTATATCATCACTGTCCGCCCCCAGCACCCGCATCCCCTTAACCTTCTGCCGATGCGAATGATCCAGCGCATTGGCCAGACGCAGGAGTGCCGACAGTTTCTGTACCAGAATCTGCTTGTCTTCTGCCAAACTATTGTAAAGAAGGTGCGACTTGGAAGGATCTCCCCGACGATGATAACGCGCCACGCAAGCGATAATCCGGACTTCTTCCTCGGTCAAGCGCGAAAGATTTAACGAGTTGATGATGTACTCTGAATGCTTGTGGTGCGAACGATTCGAGATAAACTTTCCTATATCATGCAAATAGGCCGCCAGCACCAGATAAAGCTGATGACTGGGCTCAAGACCCAGTTGCTCCGCAAGGCCCTCAAAAAGAATCCGGGCGGCATGCGAAGTATGCTTGGCGTGATCCAGATCCATATGATATTTCTCGCAAATGGAGTGCGCCACTGAAAGCAACTGATTGGTTTTACTGTAACGCCGGCTTAATTCCAGACCCAGCAGTTTATTGGCCAAAACCGCCTCGGCCAGGGACGTTTCCAGAATATAAACATGCGGATTACGGGTCAACTCAAAAAACATTTTCAGAATGATCATATAGGGCAACAACGCGTCCGCCCCTTCCGGAGGCATATCATAGACCTCGGAAATCTCCTCATTGGTTTTGCCCGTAAGTGCGGCGATAATTTGCTCGACATCACTGATTCCGAACTGGAAGAAATTGCTGGCAATCTTGCGATTAGGCAAGATCGCCCGCAAATATTCCTGATTCTCATCGATCAAAAAAATATCATCGATCGCACCAGAGGGCAATCTCTGGCGCAGAAAAGCAAACTCGTTCTCGATATATTCCTGCAGGGCTTCGGTCGTTTCTTCCATGCTGCCACCAAGACGGCTAACCAGCTGACGAAAGCGCAGGGAGCCCAAAGCCAGGCCGGTGTTCATGACCGTAAACCCTTTTTTCAAAAACGAAACATCCACGCTGCCCGCCCCCATCTCGCAAATCAACAGGTTCCGGTTATGAACCGGGTAGCGCTCCTTGAGCTTGAAGGCAATATAAGCATCAATATAATAAACAATATCACCGACATTGAGCACTTCGATCTCAAAGCCGGTTTTGCGACGGACAGTATCCACGAATATATTACGATTGGAAGCCTCACGCACCGCGGTGGTGGCAATAACAAAAACCTTGTCGATCTGGTATTCCCGAAGGGCCTTGCGATATTTGTGCAGAATCTCGATGGTCAGATTAATCGGTTCCTGGGCAATATAACCTTTCAGGAACGTCGAGCGCCCGATGGGAGATATATTCCTCAGCGACTCCAGAACCATGACATCGCCGTCCCCGGGTTCCCCGATAAGAAGCTTGACCGAATTGGAACCGATATCAATTACTCCGGCGGCCATAGGCCCTCCTTCCTGCGCCTAAATAACGCGCACTTTCAGGATCTCGCCCAGACGGTCGAATGCGGCAACCCACCGGCGGGAAAGATCATCACTTTCCGCCAGTCGTTTTCTGTTCGGATAAAGTTCCTTGCCAACCCTGAAGAATACATTCTGCGGATGCCATAAATCAATATCCAGCTGCAACTCACTTAAACGCTCAATTACAGCCAGAGCATATTCAAGAAAACGCGTATCCGACGGATCCCGTCCGAAGATGGCCATAATGCTGCGAATCTTCTCTGAAGCCAGCATATCCAGACTGGCCTTGTCCCGTTTAAACTCCCAGCGGCGAATCTCCTTAACCAGCCGATCCAGCCGATCCAGCGGAACCTCTTCCATTTCGAGAACCTGCGTCAGGTCGCGATTAAGCACAAACTCCACTACATTCGCCAGAGCTTTGGGTAAAGGAATGCTGTGCTCATTGATCATCCTGATAAGAGAGAAATGGTCGTCATAAAGACGACGGAACGAAGACTCCATTTCCCGCAGAGTGCTCTCAAAAATCTGATCGAGAATAATTTTCTGTTCCTGTTTGAACAAATGCCACAGCGAATAACTTTTAAGGCCAAAGGAAGCATTAATCGCCTGAATAGCCCGAGGGATATCTCCTTCGGCAAAAAGAGCCTTCATCTCGACAAGCCTTTTCTCGAAATCCGGCTCCTCCCGGAAATAATCCACTCCGCAAATAAAGTTATGGTCTCCCAGATGCATCACACAAAACTGCACCGGGATACTCGTCCAAGTCACCTCGGAAACAATCTCGGCACGGCCGACCGCCAGTTCCAGCTTGCCGACCACCTGTTTCTCATAGGCCTGCTGACGCACAGTAAAACAATACAGACGGGCTTCTTTGGGGTACTCCTGGTACAAGGAGCTCATCGCATAATGCGCACCAACCCGTAAAATATCCACTACCGAAGGCTCAACATACGACTTATAAATGCGTGCCCCGTTATTGGCTTCGGCAACATTACTGCGGGCCTTGGACAAAAGTTCGACAAAGCCCGGCTCAAAATCTTCACCGGTCAAGCGACGGACAAGCTGTATAACTCGAGCAGCATACTTGATGATCTGAACAGTTTCAATCCCGGAGATATCATCAAAAAACCATCCGCAACTGGTATACATGAGCAAGGCGTTACGCTGGACTTCGAGCGCACGCAAAAAACGATTCTTGTCGTCCGCATGCAAAGGATGCTGGATATGCTGGGCAAGAAAACGCTCGACATTATACCGGTTACGATCAAGAATCACATCAATATACGCATCGCGCAGCGCCCATGGATCCTTGACATAGGATGCCGTCTGCTCGACGAATACCTTAGCCGCACGATCGCGCAGCCAGTCCAGCGCCTGACGCAACGGGGCTCTCCATTCCTGATGCCATCCGGCCTTGGTGCCGCTGTTGCAGCCACAGTTGTCTCTCCAACGCTCGATACCATGAATACAACTCCAAGAGCTGTTCTCAACTATCTCAACCTCGTATTCCGGAGGATACTTTTCAAGATACTCTCCATAAACCGTCAAGCGCGCATGACTGTGGGATTCGATATAACGCAGCGCATAAGCCAGCGCCATATCTCCAAACTTGTGGTGATGTCCGTAGGACTCTCCGTCAGTGGCAATATGCACCAGCTGAGGCTCCCGGGCATTCTGATCAAGCGCACCCAATACTCGACGGGCCAACGACTCACCGTTATGCAAAAGCCCCTCGAAGGCCACTGAAAGAGAAATCGGACCATCATAAAAAAATATTGCAATTGAACGCCCCGACGGCAAATGACATAAATACGGCCGACGCAGATCGATATGCTCCTCATCCTGCGGCTCCCAGGCACGCTTTTCTTTCAGTTTGCGCACCCTCCGGGCCTGATGCGGCGCTAAAACCGTAAAAAGAATGCCCTCTTCCGCCATGATGTCCAGGCTCTCCAGATCGACAGCCGCTTCCGCCAGCCACATCCCTTCCGGCTTGCGATTAAAGCGACTTTCAAAATCACGAATTCCCCAAAGCACCTGTGTCCGCTTGTCCCGGGCATTAGCCAGAGGCATAATCATATGATTATAAACCTGCGCCATCGCCGAACCATGCCCGGAAAAACGCTGGCGACTCAAACGGTCTGCTTCAATAACCGCGCGATAGGCTTCCGGGTCGCATTTTTCCATCCAGGACAAAAGCGTCGGCCCCATATTAAAACTGATTTTGGAATAATTATTAACAATTTCAATGATGCGCCCCTGATGATCCATAATACGGGAGGCGCCGTTGCGGGCATAACACTCGGCGGTAATCCGCTCATTCCAGTCATGATAAGGATGGGCAGATTCCTGAAGTTCAACTTCTTCCAGCCAAGGATTTTCTCGAGGAGGCTGGTAAAAATGACCATGCAGACAAACGAACTTGTTCACTTCTCTATCCTGTTCCACGCCACAGGCGTGTTGTCAAACCATTAAGATAAACCTTTCCCAACTTTCCGAAAGAGCCCTTACAAACCGCTCACGATCAAATCCCTGGGGTACTCCACAACATAGGCCAGCGCAAATTCTTTCTTTTCTCCGGGCTGCAGCGTCAGCGTCCAGCAATAAACGCCGGGGCGTCCTTCATAACGGTCCGTATCAGGCTTAAGCTCCAGACGGATGCCCGAAACCTTGATCTTGTCATCCTGGGAAACCGGAACATGGTCAAAAACCTTGATCCGCACCGGACGTGCTTTCTTGTTCTCCAACTTGAACTTGTATGCATATGAAACCTTTTTTGTCGGAGAAGGAATATTCCCGATCAAAGTATCATCAGTTTTCTGCTCGAGCAATTCCCGTTTGACCTCGACCCCCTCGTCGATCCCCAGGTGCAGCATAAACGACTCCCCTGCCGACACAGTGCGATCGATAGCCGACGCACCAACGAATGTCCCGTCCAGAAAAATGTTAACCCGGCCGGACATCAGCTGATCCTGGGAACCATTGGTCACCCGGGTTGTCAGATAGGCATAAGGAGAAAGTTTGGGAGTAGCGGCATACTCGAAATCTGCATCAAAATTCTGGGAAAGAAGCGGAACACGTGTTTCACTTCCGTCCGACTTGATTGTTACCGGACGAGCCGCCTTATAGACCAGCGAAACACCGGAGGACTCGGACTGGGCATACACCGGAGCAGCTTCCCGCTCTACAAGCTTGTCTGATTTGTTGCTGTCGAAATCCATCTCCTGCGCAATCCCAGACGAAGCAAAAGTGGATTCTCCGGCGTCCATCATCATTCCCTTGGCCATTTTACGGCGAGACGGCATTGGCATAACCGGACTCAAATACCAGGCTGACAGCTCCGGCATGGTCCCCCCGACTGAAGGCCGCGCTGTGGAAAGAGTCAAAGCTACGTCATTCCAGTCCTCGCCGGTAGCCTGGGCGGCCACTGCAAAAGCGCTAAGAACAGTCTTGGCTTTTTCAAAATTGACCCGGGCATCATATATTGGCTGCCAGCTAACATTATTAACTGTGTAGGCAATCTCCAGCTTTAATTCGCCCGCCCGTTCACATTCCACATCCACCGCAAGAACACGTTCCGCCTTGCGCACTCCGGAATTCAACTGATTTAACTCTTGCGCAAGAACCATTTTTTTTGAAGCAAGCTCGCGTAATAGAACAGTGGAAGCAATTCGCCCTTCCTGGTAAAGTTTATTTTCCTGTTCAAGAAAAGACAAAGTTCCCTTAAGTTCGTCAACCGTCGGCAACTTGGTGACCAGGTCTTTGGGCAATTGCCCCTGGGAAAAAAGCCGCAGAGAATCAAGAAAGGCTTTCTTTTCTGCCAGAACAGAGGCCGCAGCCTTCGCTTCTTCAATCTGGTCATCTGCCTGCTGAAGCGCCGTCTGCAATTCCCGGACACGAACATCCGAGGATTCCTGCAAATAAACCGTCCGAATACCCGCCCCCAGAATTTTGGCCAGAGCCGTCCCTGCCCCGGAAACAGACATCGAATTTTCATCAAAATCGGGCAGAACACCTTCCAGAGTTATCGTTTGCGTTCCTTCTTTAAGCTGGACTCTGGTGCTGCGGGTTATGCGCGCCCCTTGCGGATAAACTACTGCCGAAATGATTTTGGATTCCACCGGCAAATTGTCTGCAGCGACAAAAGCATCTGCCATCATAAGAAAGAAAAGGAAAATAAAACCAATTCGCCAGCTTTGCATAGAAAACCCTTTTCGTTAACTTTCTTTTTTCAAAAACACAATCGACAAAGGAGGCAGATTCATCAAAAGCGAATGTGGACGCCCCTGAACCTCAACGGGAGAAGACATTATCCCGCCAGCATTTCCCTGGTCGCTGCCGCCATACATTTTCCCATCAGAGTTCAGCAGTTCTCTCCAGTAGCCCGCACGAGGAACCCCGACAGGATACTTCTCACGCAAAACAGGCGTAAAATTACAAACCACCAGAACATCTTGTGCAGGATCGTCTCCCTTGCGCAGCCAGGTTAGCACGCTATCCTCCCACGCCCCGCAGTCCACCCATTCAAACCCGTCATGCGTGAAATCCCGCTGATAAAGTGCCGGCTCGCGACGATACATTTCATTAAGATCCTGCATCCACTTTTGTGCTCCCTGATGCGGTGCCCACTGCAGCAAGTGCCAGTCCAGACTGGCCTGATAGTTCCATTCATCCCACTGCCCAAACTCCCCACCCATAAAGTGCAACTTTTTCCCGGGCTGACCAAACATGTAGCCAAACAACAACCGTAAATTGGCAAATTTCTGCCAGTCATCTCCAGGCATCTTGCGCAGAAGAGAGCCTTTGCCATGGACAACCTCATCATGCGATAAAGACATCATAAAGTTTTCAGTGAAAGCATACAAAAGCCCGAACGTCAGCTGATTATGATGATGTTTGCGGTAGACCGGATCCTTGGTGAAATAGACCAACGTATCGTGCATCCAACCCATATTCCATTTCATCCCGAAACCAAGACCCCCCTCAAAAACCGGACGAGACACCTTGCTCCAAGCGGTCGATTCTTCCGCAATCATCTGAATATCAGGATGTGCGGAATAAACCGCCTCATTGAGCTTGCGAATAAAATCAATAGCCTCCAGATTTTCACGTCCACCGAAACAGTTGGGAATCCACTCCCCTTCCTGACGTGAATAATCCAGATAAAGCATGGACGCCACTCCATCCACGCGCAAACCGTCCGCATGATAAAGGTCAAGCCAGAACATGGCGCTGGAAATAAGATAACTGCGCACCTCAACCCGGCCATAATTGAAAATGGAGCTTTTCCAGTCGGGATGAAAACCTTTGCGCATATCTTCATGCTCGTAAAGAGCCGTGCCGTCAAACTGCCAGAGTCCGTGCCCGTCATTTGGAAAATGCGACGGAACCCAATCCAGAATAACAGCAATATCATATTGGTGAAAGCGATCAATGAGATACATCAAGTCCTGAGGACTGCCAAAAAAAGATGCCGGAGCAAAATGTCCGATAGTTTGATACCCCCATGACCCCTGAAAAGGATGTGCCATAACCGGCATAAGCTCCACATGCGTGTAACCCATCTTGCGCACATAATCCACCAGTTTGTCCGCAAGTTCGACATATGTCAAAGCACGCCCGCCATTATCAACCGAACGCATCCAGGAACCCAAATGCACTTCATAGACTGACATCGGTCGGTTAAGAGCATTGTACTGCGATCGCTTGGCCATCCATGCCCCGTCCTGCCAGGAATAACTTGTATCCCAGACAATCGAGGCAGATTTCGGCGGAACTTCGGAATGAAATCCAACCGGATCGGCTTTTTCCAACTGCCAGCCCTGAGGACTGAGAATAGCGTATTTGTACAAAGTTCCGTGACCTAGGCGGGGAATAAACCCCTCCCATATTCCTGAGCCATCTCCACGGGACTGCAGCACATTCGCCCCGCGCTTCCAGCCATTGAAATCACCAACAACCGAAACCTTCTTGGCGTTGGGTGCCCAAAGCGCAAATTTGACACCCTTGAGACCGTCCTGCACAACAATATGCGCTCCCAACTTACGATACAAACGATAATGATGCCCTTCCCGTAAAAGGTGGGTATCAAAGTCGGTGATCTGACAGGACATCTTTTCGTCCTCCCGCATTTCCGGTTCACTGCAAACAAACGACTCTTCCGGCGCAGCCGTTGCGGGCTGGGCAACCTTGGCCGCATAATATGTTTTTGCACTTTTACGCCGGCTGGTGATTATAGTCGTTTGCATAATGTCTCCTGTCATTAGAACGCGCTAACGATCTGTTTTTTTATTTCCGAACAGGCCACCCCAACTTCGCGGGCGAACCGGATATTTCTAGACACGCCATATCTCCCTGGCATACTCGCGAATAGTGCGGTCACTGGAAAAAAATCCGCTACGGGCGACATTCACAACTGTTTTTCCTGTCCAGGAATCGCGGTCGCTATAAGCACGCGAAACGGCATCCTGCGCCTTTAAATAAGCGTCATAATCCGCGCACACCATAAAATGGTCACCATGATAGATAGTATCCAGCAAAGGATCAAAAAGCCCTGGCTGCCCAGGGGAAAAGAAATCATTCTCCAGCAAACGAAAAGTTTCACGCAGCGATGCCGACGCCTTGATATAGTCTCTGGGATTATACCCCTTGGCACGTAAATCCGCCACTTCACCGGCCCTCAGGCCAAAAATAAAAATGTCTTCGCCATTAAGCTGCTCGGACATCTCCACATTGGCCCCGTCATAAGTTCCGATCGTCAACGCCCCGTTCAGCATGAATTTCATATTACCAGTACCCGACGCTTCCATGCCAGCCGTGGAAATCTGCTCGGAAAGATCCGCCGCAGGCATGATTTTTTCGGCAAGCGACACTCGATAGTTTTCCAGAAACACCAAACGGATTTTCTCGCGCACAGGCTTGTCCTGATTAATAACCATAGCCACATTGTTCAAGAACTTGATGATCAGCTTTGCCAAATAATACCCGGGTGCCGCTTTGCCGCCGATTATAAAAGTACGCGGCTGGACAAACGCAGCGGGATTGTTCTTGATGCTCAAATACTGGGAAATAATATAAAGCCCGAAAAGGAACTGTCTCTTGTATTCGTGTATTCGCTTGACCTGAACATCAAAAAGAGAATTGGGGTCAACCGGTACATCCATAGCGCGAAAAACATACTCGGAAAGAGCAACCTTATTTGCCTGCTTGATTGCCTGCCAGCGGCGGCGAAACTCCCGACTATCCTTATGCCGCTCAAGCCCGCGCAAATCTTCGAGCTCGGTTACCCATCTGTCGCCCACAGTTTCCGTAATCAGGTCTGCCAGGCGGGGATTGGCTTTTAACAACCAACGCCTGGGAGTTATCCCGTTGGTCTTGTTGTTAAACCGCTCCGGGAACATTTCATAAAAATCTTTGAACAAATCTGTTTTAAGCAAAGTCGAATGCAGGGCAGAAACCCCGTTCACAGAAAAACTTCCAATAATGGCCAGAAACCCCATGCGCACCCGCTTGATATCCCCCTCCTGAATGACGGACATGCGGATAGAACGGGCATTATCTCCGGGAAATTTTCTGGCAACATCCGCCAAGAAACGCGCATTAACTTCATAAGCGATCTCAAGATGGCGCGGCAACACCGTTTGCATCAAAGGAACTGTCCAACATTCCAGCGCTTCGGGCAAAAGCGTGTGATTGGTGTAAGCAAAAGTCTGGCTGGTAATACTCCAGGCATCCTCCCAAGAGAGTCCCTCCTGGTCAAGCAAGACCCGCATAAGCTCGAGAATAGCCAGCGTAGGATGCGTATCGTTTAACTGGATGCAAGCCTTGTTATGCAAGGAGCGGATATCATTTTTGCCTACCTTATGGCGACGAATAATGTCTGCAATAGCGGCCGCTGTAAAGAAATACTCCTGCTTGAGCCGCAACTCCTTGCCCTGATTAACGTTGTCGTTCGGATAAAGCACCTTGGAAATGCTTTCAGAAAGAATTTTCTTTTGAACAGCCCGATCGTAATTACCGTGGTTGAAATAATCGAACTCAAACTCATCAGTTGCCCGAGCCGACCACAATCGCAAGGTATTGACCACATCATTCTTGTAACCAGGAATTGGAATATCGTAGGGAACCGCCAGAACGGCTTCAGTATCAACCCAAGGAGAAGTGAATTGCGAAGAGTGATCAATGCGTCCGTAGAAGTTAATCTTGACCGTATATTCGGGCCGGGGAATTTCCCAGGGATTGCCATTGCGCATCCATTCGTCCGGCAGCTCGAATTGATTACCATCCTGTATCTTCTGATTAAAAATCCCGTAATCGTATCGAATGCCGTACCCATACGCCGGAACACGCAACGTCGCCATAGAATCCAGAAAACAAGCCGCCAAACGCCCAAGACCGCCATTGCCGAGCCCGGCATCCAGCTCTTCGTTACGCACATCATCCAAGCTTATATCCATCTCGCGCAAGGCCGCCTCAATATCTTTCTCCTTGCCAAGATTGAACATATAATTGCCCATGAGGCGCCCGATCAGGAATTCCATGGACAAATAGTAGACCCGCCTTGCATTACGCTCATGATAGCTTTTCTGGGTGCGCATCCAGCGATCAACAATGCGATGACGCACCGTCAAGGCCAAGGCATGAAAATTGTCTAAAGTTGTTGCGCTGTCTTGATTTTTTGCAAGATAATGAGCCCGAATATCCTGAAAACAACGCTTGATATCCTCTTTGCTCATATCGGCGGGTAAGCCACTCTTTTCCTCGGACTTCGACATGCCTTCCTCCTTCGGGAACACCAAAAAACCCGATCACAGAAAATGCGATAAGCGCCTGGATAAAAATAAGTTACGTCTCGATCAAGAATTATACTCCACCCCAAACATACGTCAATATGTTTTTCGGAGGATTTCGAAGAGGTCCTGACCAAGAACCAATCTGCCTGCTTGTGTCCAAAAATCGCTCAAAAAGAAAAAATGCGCAACAAGGCAGCTCTTCCTTAGTCCGGATTTTATCAGGATTGTAAGTTGTTGCGCGACAATGATAAGCATCTATAAGTCATTGCGGACTCCCCCCTTCAAAACGGGGTGTCCGCCAATAAATTGAATTACTTTTATATAAACGTAATAACCAACTAAAAATCATCCGACACTAACGTAAAACCGCCCCAGTCGAAGCAGATGTGACTGCACGCGCATAGCGCCCAAGAAAACCTTCACACACCCTTGGAGCAAGCAAAGTCATTTCTTTCTTGCGCTTCTCAATCTCGTTATCGGTCAGGCGCACATTGATCTTGTTACCAGGAATATCCAGATCTATAGTATCTCCGTCTTTTAGATAAGCAATAAGTCCTCCGGCCGCCGCTTCGGGAGAAATATGCCCGATACAGGGCCCCCTCGTCCCCCCCGAAAAACGTCCATCGGTAATAAGAGCCACATCCTTGTGCAGCCCCATGCCTGCAATCGCAGCTGTGGGCCCTAGCATTTCACGCATTCCCGGACCGCCAGCAGGGCCTTCATAACGCACAACAACAACTGATCCCTTGACAATCTTACCGGACAAAATCGCCTCCATGGCGTCTTCTTCCGAATTAAAAACAACCGCCTGACCACTGAACGCCAACATGGATGTTTCCACAGCCGACTGCTTGACCACACATCCCTCCTCGGCAAGATTGCCGTAAAGAACCGCCAATCCGCCCTGCTGATGCTCGGGATCCTCTGGAGTGCGAATAACCTCGGCATCACAATACTTAACGGCCGAAAGAATCTCGTAGACTGAGCGCCCGCTGACAGTTGGCAAATCATGCAAACTCTTGCCAATCATCCGCATAACCGCAGGAATGCCTCCGGCGTAATGCAGGTCTTCCATATACCATTTGCCCGCCGGATTCATGCTGCACAAATGTGGCGTGGTCTTGCTGAGGCGGTCAAAATCACGTAAAGAGATATCTGCCCGCGCTTCATGCGCAATAGCCATCAAATGTAAAACAGTGTTTGATGACCCGCCCAAAGCCATATCAACCCGGATCGCATTTTCAAGTGCTTTGGGCGTTACGATGTCGCGCACCCGAACACCTTTTCGCACCAGATCAACCACACGCTGTCCACTCTCGTAAGCAATCCGGCTCTTCTCGGACAACACCGCCATCGTTGTGGCACAATAGGGCAGAGAAAGCCCCATTGCCTCGGACAAACATGCCATCGTATTGGCCGTATACATTCCCTGACAAGAACCGCAAGTCGGACAAGCCTCTTTCTCCAGAACCTGCCGATCCTCTTCTGTCAACGTCCCCGCCTTAACCTGGCCTACCGCCTCAAATGTATCGGTAATAAGATTCAGACGACGCTTTTTGTGATGCCCGGTCATCATTGCTCCGGCAGTCATTACAATGACCGGAATATTAAGACGCAAGGCCCCCATGATCATGCCCGGGGTAATCTTGTCGCAATTAGTCAGCAAAATCAACCCGTCAAAAGCATTGGCTCCTGCCACATTCTCGATGACATCCGCAATAATTTCACGGGAAGGAAGAGAATTGCGCATGCCGGAATGCCCCATGGCAATCCCGTCGCAAATGCCCGGAACACCAAAAATAAAAGGAGTCCCTCCCCCATTCTCGACGCCGCGCTCAATATAGCGCTCCAGCGAACGCATGTGAACATGTCCGGGAATAATGTCTGTATAGGAAGAGGCAATTCCGATGAACGGGCGATCCATATGCGAACGATGCAGACCTGTCGCATACAAAAGAGCCCGGTTGGGCATCCGCTCCAATCCTTTTTTAATCCGGTCAGACAACATACACCTTCTCCTTTGTTAACCTCTGATTACGCCAGACTCCTTTTCAAAATCCGGAATCCAAACCAACCTTTAATTTTAACGCCTACGTTTTGTCTGCATCTCTTCTCAGGAAAGACTGCATTAATTCCCTCTGATCCAGAGCAATCCGGCGAATCAGATCTCCGAGGGTCCTCTGTGCAGGGTAACACTCAAACCAGCGGCTTTGCACCGCCTGGGTATCCCAGCCGGAATTTTCGCGCGCCAGCAACATATACTGATGCTCAAGATAGGACCCAAAAGACGCCGTCATACCCAAAAGCCAGTCCGGATGAAGCCAGAAAACAATACTCAGGAATAACCGATACTTAAACGCCATGACCGCCGGAAGAAATGAATAACGAAACTTGTCCAACTTGATCTTCTGCTGCCGGACAAGATCTGTCAGCAGCAAAAAGTGCCAGCGGGAAAGATCTCTTCCCGATCTTCCCAGCTGGATACAGCCGACCAAATTCCGGGCACTGAGTCCCCGGGAATTTTTTCCATCCGGGCGAAGAAGAAAAGCTTCCACTCTCTCAAGTTTTCCCAATGTCTGGTAAAAGCAACTGGCCAATGTTTCCAGAACCAGAAAGCGAGCCAGCGTACGCTGCCTGCCATAAACAAGATCGACTGACAAAAACATGCATCGCAAAAAGAAATTTGCCCGCAACGGGGGCGCCGACAGGGTGCGCTCCTGTTCCGCCCTCAAGTCGACAAGGCGATCGACCACATCTTTATCTGGCAACATAACAACCTCTTTCAATAAAGCACCTGGAGCAACCGGCAACTGCCTATTATTGTTTATGCCCCGGAAAGTTGCAAGACAAAAAGCCGCCCCTGATCGGCGACAAACTACATCCGTGCATCCTTTATTCCCTCACGTGTCCGCGCAATCGCCGCTTCACTAACCTTATGCCGGCGAAACTTGCGCAAGCTTACACGCAACCCATCGGCCTCGATCGTCTGCCCACCCTCAAGATTGCCTCCGGGGATCTGTCGCAGACACCAATCGGCCAGGCGCTCTCCCGGGAGAAATGTCCCGGACAAACCCGCCGCGCCGGAAATATTTTCCATTAAAGTTCCCCCGCCAACAATCCAGCCTCCGGCAAAGGCATGAATATAGGCCGGCAGACGATCAAACTCATCCTCGATCTCTCCGACCAATTCCTCAATAATATCCTCAAGCGTCACAATTCCCAGATACCGGCCACCTCGCGAACAAACCAGAATAATGTGCATCTTTTCCTGAATCATGATTTCCAGAACCGCAGAAATGGTGCGTTCTGCCTCAACGCTCTTGAGCGGCCGG
Organism: Candidatus Omnitrophota bacterium; assembly: GCA_903944345.1. Classification (GTDB taxonomy): domain Bacteria; phylum Omnitrophota; class Gorgyraeia; order Zapsychrales; family Fredricksoniimonadaceae; genus CAJARJ01. The sequence continues at coordinate 35,112 of CAJARJ010000021.1, read as the reverse complement.
ACAATCCCGCAAACCGAAGGATCTTCCGGATTCAGGCGCAAGGCCGAAATAATATCCTTGAAATTCACATACCCGTCGATACTCTGAGAATCGCCTTCCTGCCGACAGACAGGAAACCGGGTGTGCATATCCAGATGCGCCCGAACCAAAGCCTGACTGAGCGTAAATGTCGACGGAATAGTTGACACTTCCGATAAAGGGATAAGTATCTCCCGCACCTGCCGGGCAGACAGCTGGGCCGCGGACAAAAGAATTTTCTCCTGATGTGCTCCGATCAGGCGTGCCGTTCGCGCCAAAGCCGCAGCAGCCTGAAGTTCATGCAGTCCAGGGGACTCTTCTGCAGACGAACGTCCGGGGAAATGTCTGCTTCCTGCCTGCACCAGCCATTTGACAATCCGCTCAAATACATTGACCACCGGATGCAAGAAAAGAAAAAGCCTTTTCATCAATGGTGACAGCCGCAAACACACTCGCTCACGATAGTTAAGCGCAAGCATTTTGGGAACCAGCTCGGCAAAAATAATCGTTACGCTGCTCAGGGGAATTACAACAATAATCACCGCCACCATTCCGGCCAGGGTCTTGTGCCAGCCAAGCTCTTTCACCAGCCACGGAGCAAAAGAATCCACTGCACTCAACCCCCCGGTTGCCGCTGCAATCGCGGCCACCAGGGTAATCCCCATCTGGATAACTGCCAGGCTGGCCTCAATCCTGGACTTCATAAATGCGGCCTCCGCTCCGCCCTTGACCTGACGAGCAGATAAAGCGTTAAGCCGGGACTGGGAAACAGAGGCCAGAGCCATTTCATACGCAGCAAATACGGCATTTAACAACAACATCAAAAAGATTATGACAATTTGCGCAAAACTGTTTATCATGATTCCAATGTTCCTTGTTCTAAATATATAGAATTAAACTCAAGCTCTATAATTATCGGGGGGCTCCGATCAAACCGTTCGTACAGCAAGCTGTTGCATCATTGTAATCAACATTCCGATAACATGCAAAAGAAACCCTCGGTACTGATTCACTACACCCACAAAGGCACTCTGGGACACAGCACCCGGGTTCACGCCCTCTGCCATGGACTCTCCCGGGCAGGAGTCCGCGTGCATCTTCTGCAGGCCGGAACCGAGCAACCCGCAATCCGCTTTCCAAAGAATGTTGGCCTGCACCCAATTCCTTATCCATTCGATTCCCGACTCAGCTTCCACGGCGGGCGCAGCGCAACATCTCTGCCCCTGCGCTGCGAGTTCGTTATGAAAACAGTCCGCAGTGTTAATCCTGACATCTTCGTAACCGAATTTTTTCCTTTCGGACGGGCGGACTACACGCCGGAACTGCTGCCGGCCTTACGCCATCTACGCCAATGCGGAAAAAAAATCTATGCCAGTATCGGCTATCCTTTTCTGATTCAAATCTATAATCTGGCCAAGTCGGGCGATATGGATCTGACCATACGCCTGATCGGCCTCTATGACCAGTTGCTGATCCACACCCCTCCTCAACTGGAAAATCCTTATCTTCGAACAGTTCTGGCAAAACCCGAATTGCAGACAGGCTACGACCAGTTCTTTGAACGTATCCGGGATAAAATCACTTATACCGGCTATGTCCTTCCAGCTGAAGATCCCTGCCCGCCACAAATCATTAATTGGCCGCATCCGGCACCATATCATATTGTTATCAGCCGGGGGGGCGGGGCGGTTTACCCTAATATAATTGCCTGTGCCATCCGGGCGCACAAGCATCTGGGTGAAAAGTATCGCATGACCATCGCCTGCGGTCCCTCAACAACCCCTGAAGAAAAAAAACTCTTCGAGGCCTGCCTGTCTTTATCGGATCGCAGCCGCATCCGCCTCTTTGACCACGTCCCCGGACTGGCTCAACTCATGCGCTCCTGCCAGCTGTCAATCAGCATGTGCGGCTACAACACTTCCGTACAACTATTGACCTCGGGAACGCAAAGCATAATCGTTCCATATATTAATAAAACCCAGAATGAACCCGCCAACGACCAGCAATCCCGGGCCCTGTTACTCAAGGAACGGATCAACAGCACTGTCCTTAACTATCACGAACTGGAACCCGCAACACTGGCAGCAGCAATACGAGAGAAATGCGAAAAACCTGGAAACTTTCCCGCGCCGCCGCAAGAATGGTTTACCGGAACAGCCCGCACCATCGAAATCCTGAAACCTTAATTCCCCAGCTCAGAATGCATCGGACATAGCATCCCGGCTAAAGCAGATTGCCCAAATCAGGATCAAAATTAAAATCTTTCATAAAACCATGATAGGCAAAACAGCGCGAACACTTTCCATTCTTCCCTGTCGCAATCTGCTTTTGACGTTCCTTAAAAAAATCTTCGCCGGGAAAATCTGACGAATAAATCGTCCCCGCCGGTGCCATATACAGACATGGATACACCTTTCCGCAAGAAGTCACAAACAGACAGCGTTCCGGTGTCCGGCAACGACGTATAATCCTCTCTCCATCACGCACCAAGCACAACAAAACCTTGAGTGCCTTAAGATCCACCGCCTTGCGGCGCGACTCGATGTCCTCACGCATAACACTACGAATTTGAGTCAAACACTCTTCGTCGCCCCAGGGAAGCACGAGCGGACCTGAGCCATCTTCATGGCGATGATAATAAGCACCCACGCCGCTCTCCAGAAGTTTGGGAGAAAACCTGGCCCCAAGAGCATTTGCCAGGCGATAAACATGAAGCATTTCGCCAACATTATCTGTCCCGACAGTAAACTTGACTTCCAGATCATAAACACCGGCACATTCTCGCGACAACCAGTTTAAGGTCGCCATCGTTTTACAATAACTCCCCCGGCCCCGCCTGCGGTCATGCGCCCGCTGCAACCCATCCAGGCTGACACCAATCCTCATGCCGGACAGAAACTTGCGATCCTGTGCCAACAGAGTCTGAATTTTTTGGGTTGCCACTCCGTTGGTATAAAGACCGAAAGACTCCAGCCTTCTTTGCAATTTTAACCGCGCCAGATATCTCAGGATTTCCCGCAGCTGCGGATGCAGAAAGGGCTCGCCTCCCGTAACGGAAACCCACTGCAGGTCAAAGCGCTCCTGCAAACGATCCATCATCAACACAAAATCATCCGCCGCAATCTGCTGGCGCGAAACCTCGCCCCCGATACCGCATATCGCACATTTGAGCTGACAATGGTTAGTAATCTCGATCGTTATGCCGTCAAGCTGCAGTTTATCCATATACAGGTAAAATCCCGAGGTTTCTGGCAACCGAGCGATTGCGCCCATCCGCAAAACAATTTCGACATTCCGGAAAAACCTGATGAAAGACTCCTCTGGTTCCCCCCGCCCGCATGGCCTGGAATTCTTTCGAATTCCAGATCTCGACCAGCGACGATTTGCGAAAATCAGCTTTCACCATCCGGTCGATCGAACAACACAGACTGACTTTGCCATCGACCGAAACTACAAAATAGAACCACCCGTTAAAACACAAAGGAAACGCCGTCCTGGGCCGGACAGACTCCTGCTCCTGGTCAACATCAAGGCCAAGCTCCCCGCTGTACGGTGTCGGGAGCATCCGAATATCATTAACAGCGCAAACCCCGAGCCGCTTTCCCAGGCTCTGGAGCTCTTGAAGCTCTCCTGCATTCTTGCGGTTGGAAATAAATGAAATCTCCACCCTCAAGCCGGGCTTTTGCGTATCGCGTAAATGCACCAGAATCCGTAAATTCTCCAGCACCCGTTCAAAGAAATCCCGACCCTGCATCTCAAGATAACTCTTCGCATTAGCAGCACTTAAATTAACAATCAGCCGATCCGCCTTGACCAACTCCTCTGAAAGGCGGGGATCATAAGTCGCATTTGTAAACAAAGTCGTCTCGATCGGTGCCTTCTCCAGCGCGGAAATCATCTCTCGAAAATGTGGATGCATGGTCGGCTCACCCTCCCCGGACAAATACACCGCGTTCGACCGCAACTTGACGGCTTCATCGATCAGGCGCAAAAAAAGCGGCAACGAAAAATCCATCGGGCGATCCGGACCGATTTTATATCCCGGCGGGTGATACGAACAATAGGCGCAAGAAAGATTACAGCGGGTGGTCATATGCAAATGCACAATCTCCGGACCGATATAGGCCTTGCCATCGCGCACGCCTGCCATGCGCAGCAAAAATCTTTTTCTCGTTTCGGCAGCGTCAAGAATCATGACGTGCCCCTTCTTTGCGCAATAAAGTCATCCATCTCCTGATTAAACACGGCGTGACCGCAATAACGGCATTCTTTCCATTTGCGCTTACGGGTATCAATACAGTGCAGGGCTTCCTGACGAATACGGCAGAATTTTTCAGAAGAATACCAGATATCCCTAAACGAATCCTTATAAACATTACCCGCAATACAAACGCCTATGTTGTCGCAGGGAGCAATCACCCGACCCTTTTCGTCTATAAGAGAGAAAAACCAGCCTGTATAACAGCGCGTGGTGGCAGAACGCAGGTTATGATAATAAAAGAAACGGTCGTTATTATGTGCCGTTCGCGGAATATCGACAATATTTTTCAGAAACTGCCCATTGTTGACTACTGCAGAGATTTCTGCCAGATTATTGGGAATTTTATATGAACTCCCCAGAAGACGAAGCAGCAGCGGTCCCAACTCCCGCGCCGATGCTTTGCTGAACACCAGGGATTTCATCTCAAGCGTAGCCTCAAACAGACGAAAAAATACATGCTCCACACCCAGTCTGTCCGCCAAAGCCAGAAAAAGTTCGATATCCCGGAAATTATTTTCGTTAATAATAAATGTCAACCAGATACGCGGCTTCTTCTTTTTGGCATGCAGACTTGTCAAGATGCGAATATTCTCCACCACCTGATCAAAATGATCCGCGCCGTGCATCTTCCGATAAGACTCGCGATTCACCGCTGAGAAATTAACATTCAATCGATCCGCCAGCGCGATATAAGCCAAGGGCCTGCGTCCATAGGCGAGATTGGTATAGGCATGCAAAGCTACCCCTGACCGGGAGGCATAGCGGAAAGCCTCCTCAGCGTGTGAATAGCAAACCACTTCCCCTCCCTCCAGATCAACGGCGTCTACTGACATGGCGGCACAGTCATCAATAACCCGCTTGAACACCGCAATGTCCAGCTCTTGCTTTTTCTCCTCAAAAGTCACCAAAGGAGAATGGTACCAGCAAAAACGACAGGCAAGATTGCAAACATTGGTCAAATGAATGTTAACCGAACGTGGACCGATCAAGGGGTGTCCCGCCGCCACCCCCCGTAACCGCAACAGATCCCGTCCCCGCAAATCCTTCATTTCTGACCAGCCTTTGCGCCAAAAAACGCCCGACAGACAGCCACCACCCGCAGCGCTTTCTCCTCGCTCATGAACGAATACAATGGAAGGTGCAGCGCCCTCTGATAATACCTGTCACTGACCGGATAATCCGAGCCTGAAAAAGTCCGGTAGGCTGACATAAGATGCAAAGGAATATACGGTTTTTGCACCATAATATCCTTCGCAAAAAGATAACGCATAAGCTCATCACGGCATTCGCAAGCAATTACAAAGTTTTGCGGAACCGAATCCGTCGCGGGAGGATCAATATACAGCTCCAGCCCTGGAACATCTTTCAAGGTTCGCTCGTAAATCCCCTTGATTTTCTTGCGCGAATCGACAATCTTTTTCAGATGGGAAAACTTGACTTTGAGCACCACCAGATCCATAAAGGACAGCGGCGCAAAACGCTGCCCGTTAGTCAACAACTCCGGCTTGTCCTGCCAGTCATTCTGCCAGTCTGCAATCGAACCAAATTCCTCCCGGTTAAACGCCACCATTCCGCCACCGCCTCCACAGGAGGACAACGGCTTGTAATAGGAGAACGAAAAAACTGCCAACTCACCAAAACTCCCCAACATCTTGCCTCTATAAGTCGAACTTTCCGCCTGACACACATCCTCGATCAAAACAATCCCCCGGCGGCGACAAATGTCCTGTAAAGCGTCCAGATTGCAGGCCCGGCCAAACATATGTGCTGCAATAATCGCCCGCGTGCGAGGCGTTACAAGTCTCTCCACATCTGCGGCACTAATATTTAGATCGTCTGAGCACGCATCCGCTATGACCGGACGGGCACCACTGTAAACCACGGCCAGGGCCACCGCCTGATAGGTCAGATCGGGAATAATCACCTCGTCACCCGGACGCACTCCGGCCGCCCGTAAAACCAGACGCAAACCATCGCTTCCTGAATTGATGGCCAGAGCATGCCTGACGCCGATATATTGCGCAAACTCCTGCTCGAAATCCCGAATAAGAGGTTTTATATCGTTTAACCCTTGTATATTCTTAAGAAGTGCCTGCATCAGCACTGCGTACTCTTTAGCCAGAACCTGCTCCACAAACACACTCTCATAGCGAATCATGCGGGCCGTCTCCTTATGGTTGCAAGATCAATCTGCTCAATCTCATCGCACAAGCGGACATACTCCTTAAAACATCGTCCGGACTGCGGATTCCCCCAGGCAGAAATGGCCAGAGAGGCATTAAAATTACTTAAACGGCGATACGAAACCGGAGCAGAACCTTGCCCGAGAAACTTGCGCAAGGCGGAAAAATAGCTCTTCGCCGCCGGCAAGAATTCTCCATCCCTCTTTGATAAATCCATCACCACAAATTGTTCACGCACATGCTCCGGGAATGACAAAAAGGTCCAGTTCGCAAGCACCTTCCCGTCAGGAAGAATAACCATATCCCAAACCCCTTTGGCTGGCAGGCTGTATTCCCTGCTAATCAGTCCCCGCTCTCCCATTCGTAGTTCGCTGGCAAGGGCGCGACGGTATCCCTGCAAAAAAAGCCTGCTTTCTGCCCGCCGCCACTGCGCCATAAAAGCCGGATGAATCTCAATCGCGCGCGCGCGCAAGCCAAGCAACGCCATAAAATTATCCGATAAATTCGCCACATTTTGCGGAGTGACTGTCATGGTTGTGCTCAGACCAACCCCTGCCGTCCGCGCAGCTGACAAAGATGCGCATAACCTCTGAAAGCCGCCCCTCGGCAACCCCCGCCGACTGGCGGCCACCGCCGCCTCATCACCATCTATGCCAAGCTCCAGATTCGCCCGCATTGATTTAAGCGTAACCAAATGTCCCGGCTTCATCATTAACCCGTTAGACTGGACAGACAAATACGCCTGCGGATACGCCTGCCTGATCCGCAGTAGCAGCGCGCGTGTGGCCGGCCATACCATAAACGGCTCACCTCCCGAGATAATGAATTGTTTCTTGCCGGCAGCAGACAGAAAGCGAAACAGAGCGTCCTGCGAACGACTTGACAAACGCAGGCGCTCCGATTTGTGTGCAAAAAAACAATGCTCACAACGCACATTACACCGGCCGGTAATGAATATCCAGACATGATCAATCGCGGGCAACACTTATTTCTCCCCTGCTGGCCCCCGAACTCCGCGGGTCAAAAAAAACCAGCGACAAGCGACGATCTCTTTCCTGCTTCCAGACAAGAAAAACTATCATCCGTAAAAGCAAATCTTCACTCTTGCGCTCAAAAATTGCAGAAGCGCCGTTCTTCTTTATAAAAACTGCCAGAAAACTGTCCGCCAGCAAGGACTCCTTGTGCCCTTCAATCAGCACATGCTTGATCAGCGCCGGCATCTGCCCCCGCTCCTCTCTTGGCTGCACAGGCAGAAGCTGATGAAGACGGGAAGACATCCCTCGTAGAAGCCGTTTATTTTTCATCAGATTAATTGGCATCCGGGCTGCCACACTAATCAGTTCCGGTTCAAAAAACGGAAAAACCAGGCAAGTTCCGCTTGCTTCGCATAAACGATAATGCGCCCGCAATTCCTGGGGAACTTTGGTGGCAAGAAAAGCCTGCCCGATCTGACGCACAGATATCTTCCCTTTCCAGGATGACCTCCCTTTTTGTGCGGCAAAAAGAGTAAGCGCCCCCTTGAAATCAATAACCCTTTCTCCCAAAACCTCGTCACTGCCAAATCCATGCCAAACATATTGGGCCTTGTTCCCTATCGCCAGCACCGCCTGACGAATAACCGGAAAATCCAGGTCAAGCAGCGGTTCCTCAACCAATCCGAGCGCCTTTCTGAAATATCCCATATAATCACGGGCACTCACCGGAATACAAGAATGGTCTGTCCCCAGAATGCGCGACATTTCCTGGGCTTGACGGACAGTTGCCGCATTATACCCCATCATATCAACGACCCAGGTCCGCAGCCGACCGTAACGGCGCAATAGAAGCTCCCCTAAAAGAGAAGAATCGTAACCACCGCTGAGCATCAACCCGGACGGAGCATCCGCCGTTCGAGCCAGGCAACTCTCAAAAGCAGCCTCAAGCTCTCGTTGATAGTTATCCGATACTTTATCGCTGGCAGGAATCTTTGTCTTTCGACAAACAGAAACCTGAACCCGGCCATTTTCAAGCAATAAATATCCTCCGGGAGGAAGTTTTCCTACACCATCAAAAACGGTCAACGGAGAACTTATGAAACCACAGGCCAGATATTCATCGGTAGAGCGTTCACTCAAGTCAAAACGAAAATACTCATCCAGTTCCTGAAGCCGACTGGAAAAAATCAGCTCTCCCTGCCGCAACAGATAATAAAAAGTCGAATGCCCGGCGCTGTCTGCCACAAGAAACAGTCTCTGTCGAACCTCATCACAAACAAGCACTGCCCCCCGGCTGGCTATCTGCCTGAGAGCCCCCAATTCGTGCCGCTGATAAAGCTCCAGGGCCTCCCGCGCATAAACACGATTAAAAAAACCGCGCTCATCAAAAGCCGCGATACCGGCTCCATTGAGAACCTCGAAAAAATCCTGTTTCGGGCACAGAGAGGACAATGAAACTTTTTTGTCAACAGCCAATCTGATCACACAGCCCCCCTGCACAAAAACGTTGGCGCACCAAGCTCACTCATTATTCTATTGGCCAGCTCCGGGCGCAACAGAAGCAGTTTTCTAGCCATCGGCATGCACTCAGACAAGCATGCGTCCGCGCTAAATTCGCGCAGCAACATTCGAATAACCTCAGCGCTGTTTCGATTAAGGGCAGCAGCAAAAAAACTGAAAAAAGCATCTTCTCTAACTGTCTTTAGCAGGCCACAATAATCCTGATAATCCAGAAACATGCCCTCGGGAACAATCGCCGAAAAATTCAGGCAAGCCAGCAAGGGATCGAAAAAAGCCCCTGACCGGACCTCTTGGGCAAACAAAACATAATACCCAAGATATGGTTTAACCCCCTTCAACTTCATTAACTTCCTGATCAAACACAAATTATCCTTCGCCTCCGGCAAGGTCTCTCCCGGAAGGCCGGCCAGAAAAGACAAGGCAAGATCCATCTTGCGGGGTTTATGGGCCAACACGCCCGCTAATAGACCGAGAACTTTCTCCTGTTTTCCTGTCGCCTCCACCAGGCGCATCGAAACATGCTCCACACCGGAAAATACCTGGGAGCATCCGGCGTCCGCAAGACGCACAAGTGCCTCTCTATTGAGGTCTTCCAGTCGTGCGTTACATCTAAACGCTGTACCCGGAGCGACAGAACCAAGAATCCGCAACGCCTCCCAGGCGTTAGCGGGAACTCCCAGAAAGTCAGGATCACGAAATTTAAAACAACTTGCTTCGGTTAAACGCGCCAGCTCAAGCAGAAAAACTAGTTTTTCCTGACGAATGCCGGCATCAGGCTCAATCATTTCTCCGTTGTCACGGGAAAAACAAAACGAACAGCTGTGCCCGCACCCCGGCGACCAGAGAGCCGAAAGGATCTGTCTTCTGTATCCGAGACGAACCGTGACATCGGCAAGGACTTCCGGTGAGAATAACCGCTCTTTTTTCAACCCGTCCAGCCGTTCACCAAGAACCTGCGTCAGTTTCTTTGCGTGCCAGACAAAACGCCCCCGCAACGCAGGCCGCCCCCTAAACAAACTTAAAGCCGGCAGGCAGACATGAATATCTCTATCCCCGAGAAACTCTGCACAAAAGACCAGCTGAAGTAAAGACGCTGTTGCCAGATAATGATTTTCATTCAAAAAACATACAAACACTTCATCCGCCTGGACTCCGCTCAAAGTTTCAGCAACAGCTTGCCGCCAGCTGCCTCTTTTCCCGCGTGCCGGCATGTAAAGCTTGTGCCTGATTCCCGACTGTTCCAACCAGGCAATGGCCTCAACCAAATCCACCGGCACAACACGGTCATCCTGCGCAAAAAAAATGACAGCAATTTCTCGGGGCATCGTTCTTTTATCCAATACTTCTGACAGGCCGCACCTTGCGTAAAGCCAGAATTTGTCCTGTTTTCCTGAACTCCACTAACCCGAACAAATCCTTATAACTGCGCATCACCTCAATCACCGACGGGCAGCGATCCAGAACCGCCTGATCCTCCAGATTGCCAATAAACAATCCACCCGGCGCCAGACAATCCACCAGGCAACGCAGTCTTTCCAGATAATAAGGAATAGCATTGTGCAAAGGGATATCCGACACATATATCACATCGAGATAATCCGGCGCAAACCAGTCCGACAAGGAAAGCAAATCACAATGAATTCCTTTAAGCGCCGGCAATCCGGAACGAATCCTGGAAATAAAACGCGCATCATCTGCCCAGTAAATATTCTTCTTGAGAAAATCGTGCATCCCGGTGTCGACCTCGTAGCCAAACCGGCCGGCAAAAACATGTTCCAGCGCAATCTTTCTTTCTCCTGGAATAGTCAGCAGCGTATCCACGGGCCGAACATCATTAGGAAGGGCGCGAATTCTTCCCATGTTCAACCGGCTGATCCGATCGAAAGAAGGAGCATACGTCTTCATTTTCTTATCCTTGAAGAGCTGGGCCTTGCAGGCCAGAACAAACAGCTGCGCCAGATTCATGTCAAACGCATAAATTTCTGAAGGGCGCCCCGCCAGCCCGAGCAATGTCAAAGCCTGATCCCCTCCTCCACAGCAAGCCAAAACCCGACGGAATACTGTTTTCTCCAGGACACTGGCAATATGCGACACCGGTTCATTGGTGCCAAAATAGCGTACAAACCCGCCGCACGTTGTCATCATTTCTTCTATATCCAGCGGCTTGCGGTGAACGCCAACCATACTCTTCTCCTTCCGGGGCCATTGCGAACCTTGCCCACTACCTAACTTATTCCATATCATAATCGCCGTCACTCATCGTCAAATGCATGCCTGTCGAACCCTGTTCAAAAAACCTGCGTGCCCGGTCACTCTTCAGCCACACCAACACAGTTTCCTGCTGCTGCCGAAAAAATCCACAACGCAACAGTCCCTGTGAAATCCGCCCATTCGTCAAAACAGTTTCGATCTGCGCAATTTCTCGCTGCCGGCAACGTGCCATAAGCTCCAGCAACATAACCTCCAGCACGGCATCATCGTCGGGAGAATCCAGAAGATCCACAATATAGCCTGTCCGCGATTCCGGTTGCAAAACAAAGCGTACCGCACAATATCCAACCAAAACCCTTTGCCGATAAACATGCAGAAACACATGCCGACGAAAAGGACATTGACCATAACGCCAGTCCAGATATTCCTTGTCTCTCGGACTGATCCCCTGATAAAACCCCTGCGTTCGCCTGAACAGAGCTTCAGCCCCCGACACATCCAGCTCATCTTTCCATAAAAGATCAAACCCCCTGTCGGGTCGAACTGGCAGCACCATCCCGGCTTGCAGCTTTGCCTGATAAAAGAAAAAACCATTCCAAGGCTGGAAACCAATCCGTAAATAGGTGTCGTGAACGTTCTTGTTGGCAAAAGCAACCAGAATTTCGTGCTCGGCAGAACGCATGGTAGAGCGCAATACACGCATAAAGGCAAACACACGACCATCTCTTAACGGCTCATCAATCAGAGAGTCCATGCCCCAACCAATACTAAAAATGCTGTTTCCATTGCAGAAAGATCCCTTTAAGTAGCCTGTTGTGGCAAAAATCCGGCCCTCTTCCCTTTGGCTGTAAATCACAGCTCGTCGGGAATCATATTTCCAGCGAATATGCTCGATCAATTGGGTTCGAGGAACGGCGGGCGCATAATTGTTCCTGAGCCATAATGCCGCAATCTGAGGGGTATCAGCAGAATCAAGATATGGAAAATCCATCCGAGAACCTTTGGCTGATGGTCAAAAAATACGCCTGTTTATTGACCAAAACTCCAATCTCTCTCGCCTTGTCAATACGAGGAATGATTGGCGTGCCCGCTGGTGTTGCCATGTGTGCCCGGAATGTTGGAATGCGTGGCCCCAACATTGCAATGCGCCGCAGCAATATTGTTGTGATCCGGCAGCAACTCGCGGCACCCACCGGATGGGAAATCATCATAATGCTGCAGATTACTATGCGCCACAGCCGTATTGACATGCCCTGCCGAGGCATTGGCATGAAAAGTCCCGGCTCCATTGCTATGCGAACCATGATTGCTGTGCGCGGCATAAGCCGGGTCGGAAAAAGATCCCATCACCCCCAAAACGCCAATCGTGGCCAATCCGACATTCAAAATAGCTTCCTTGCTGACATAGCCATCTTCTCCGTCAAGAAATCCTTTTAGCGTCCGCGGGGCCTTGAAAATCCTGCTTTTGGTCTTGTCTATTTTCATATATCCTCTCGCTTTGCTAATACGAGTCATGATTTGCATGCGGCGTAACATTCGTATGCGTTGATATGGAGCTTCCATGCACAGCCGCCCGGTTGCAATGCGTTGCCGCAACATTGGAATGCGTCGGTGGACTTAGCTCCATGCAGGATCCTCCGGCCGGTGTAGCGGGATAGACAACATCATTAATATGCGCGGTCATGGCATAGCTTGTCCCCGGTATTGTCGTGCTGCCATGTTCGCCACCGGAACTGGAATGTGAAGCGTGACTGGAGTGCGCGGCATTGACCACATCAGAAGAAATTCCCAACAGCCCGACCACACCTATCGCCGTCAATCCGACATTCAAAATAGTTTCTTTGCTGACAAACCCCTCTTCATCCCGGATAAATAGCCTCAGAGAACGCGGAATTCTCGGGCGCGCTTGCTGCTGATTATTTTTTTTCTTCATGCGCCATTCCTTTCGCCCATTCCCTTAAAAACATTTCGTTTTCCCCACCCTGTTCCAGTTTCTCGAAAAGATAATCAAACTGCCCCTCCAAAATTCTCTGGGCCTGGGAACAGGCTGACTTTGCAATCACATTCTGCTGAGTCGCGTAATTAACGACCGGACAATATCCCGTCCAAGGGCTGTAAACTGAAGCGCTTTGCCAAAGATCCGAACAGGAAGACTGCAAAAGATTCAAAAGGTTCTCACTACAAATAACATCTTTATAGTCGTCCTTTAAAATATTCCCCAGTTTAAAAAGATCCCCGCCTACCATCCGGGCTTCGTCACAAGGAAAGCAGCCACCATCCGGCATATACGTCATAACCACTCTGCCGGCCCCACAGGGATTCATCACATCTACATAGCGCGGATCTTCTTTAAAAAGAGCCTTGGTCATAAGAACTCTGGCCATTCGCTCCCGAACGGCAATCCCCTTGCGATTCAACTCAAAAATATATTCGCAGGCTTCCCGATAGAAAGCAAGAAACTCTTCCGGCGTATATCCCAGACTCTTCCAGGAACAACGCGCCGCCCCCATATCATTCACTGGACGCAGGCAGATTTCCAGCTGCCCCTGACGCACATACTCATCGATAATCCGGCGCGCGTGTTTGAGCGAAGCTCTGGTAATCGTCGGAAGCATGTGCACCGGCCAGTTGAATTTCTTGCGCACAAGATCCACTTTGCGCATTAATTCCTTGTAAGTCCCCTTGCCAGCCCAATCCTTCCGGTTCTGATCATGTAAATCTTCCGGCCCATCCAGAGACGTACAAAGATTAACCTCGTGCTCGACAAGAAACTTGATCTGCTCCTCGGTCAACAATAAGAAATTGCTGACCATGGCAATCTGCAACTGCTTGCCGGACGTATTGAATTTGCGCGCATGCTCCGTTAAAAGAGAAACAACCGGCCAATTCATTAGCGGCTCCCCGCCCTGAAATTCCAGCATGACCGAAGGATTGCGGACATCAAAAAGATATTTCAGGACACGTGAGGCAACCTCAGGGGACATATCCTCGCCCGACTCTGGCCGAGCCTGACAATATTGACAGGCCAAATTGCAACGAGTCGTCACGACTGCAATGTGCAGACTGGTATCTGAAAAAAGATTCTGGTTCATTTTGCGGTAACCGCTCAACAAAGACCCGATATTAGATACATCCGCCACCACCCCGGCGTTTCGCAAACGCTCAAAAAGCTCCGTGCCGGGCTGACAATCCAGAGAAGAAAGCGTCGCAAAGTCCTTGTGATCAAGAAAAGCCCACCCGCCTAGCTTGTTGGACACAAGATGCCGCTGGCCTATTTTCTTCGAGTTGTAGGGAACAACAAAAAACTCAAGCTCTCTGGTTGACATACTCTGCCTCTACCGGTTGGAATTCCTCATCTCCATAATGCTCAGGATACTGCTGCCACGGCCCTTCACAAATCGCATCAAAACGACAGTCCAGGCAACGGGCAAACTTGCGTTTGCTGCTGCGAAGCCGAACCTGCTCGTAATTCAAAATTTCCCGTCCCGGCTCAATCACATCCGTAGAGGGAATAAACCGATCCGAACAATGCTTCTCATAGCCGGTCAAAAGACAGTAAGGAATTGCCTCCACCATAACCGGAATCCCTGCGCCAACAGCTATATCTACTCCCTGCTTGACATAGGCAACAACGTCCGTCTTTCTGGGAACAAATCTTCTGAAACGCTCTTCTGTAAAGCCGCAAGCATGCACAAACGCGAACTGCAGCAAATCCGGCCGTAATCTGACTAAAAGACTGGCTGTCTCTGGTAATAAAGCAAAATTCTGCCGGACCATGACCGAGTTAATCGCAATGCCAATACGTCCCCGGGCAAGCCTTTTAAGATTATGAATGCCTTCAACAACTTCACGCAGACTGCCCGGCCTTGCGGTCAAATCATCATGCACCGCGCCGCTAGGGCCATGAATCGATGTCCCTAGATAACTCATGCCTGCCGCAAACATTTCCTTGCAAAACCCGATATCAGAAAACCTTCGACCATTGCTCTGAATATGCACATCCACAAAGCCTTTTTGACGGGCGGCCCGCACCAAATCAACAATATCTTTTCTTAAAGTGCATTCCCCTCCGGAAAGCACCAGTTGCCGGGCGCCCCGCTCGTAAGCACGCGCCATCTCCCGCAGAACTTCTTCGGTCGTCTTATCTACGGCCGGACGCTTAGACTCAACCGCACAAAAACAGCATTTATTGGAACAATTGAATCCTGTAAAAACAACCACTCTTTTGGCAAATTTTTCTGCCGGCCTGCTAAAAAGATTCTGCATCTCCGGGGCAATCGCAACGCTCATAATCAACTCCCGTTCCCGCTTGCTACAAGTACAATTCTAAGTCGAAGCGGGTGGCTTCTTGCTCTGTTTCTTCTTCGAAGCCGACAAATCCTCCTGCTCCAGTTCCTTGATCAGTTGCTGAATTTCGCGCTCTTCAGCCTCCTTGACCAATGAAGGCGCGGCAGAAAAAAGCGCTCTCTGCAACAAAAGCCTGACGTGATCTCCATTAGACTTAAGGCTGATAAAATAGTGCGCGTAATTAAGCAATTCCTGATAAAACTCCTTGGCCAGCAATTCCAGATCATCTGTTTTCTTTTTTGGACTCATCCATACGGACACAGCATTCTTGCCATCCGGTTCCAGATAGAAATAGGCCCGATCTAGAAAAACATACCCGGCAGAATAAATTGTCTGCACAGGATAAACAGCTGTTTGAACCGGCAGCCTGACCCAGCCCGCCGTTTGCAATAATTTCTTCATGAAGTTCTCCCGCATTTGATGGAATCAGGGACAAATAATCAGCCGATTGGTCGTCAGGGTTCCCCCTGTTGTAAACCCGGTGGCAGTTACCGTGCCGCCTACTGTCGAATTTCCGGTAACACCCAGCCCACCGTTCACCGTTGTCGCACCGGCACTTAGAGTGCTGGCAAGCGTTGCGGCCCCGGTCACGTTCAGCGTCCCGTTGATTGTTGTGGCGGCCGCAATCAGAGTGCTAAGGGTTGTGACCCCCGTTACGTTTAACGTCCCATTAATTGTTGTATTACGGGCATTCAAAACATTCAGCGTTGTGACCCCCGTTACGTTTAACGTCCCGTTGATTGTTGTGGCCCCGGTAACACTCAATGCACCACCAACGGTCATGTTTCCGGTCACATTCAATGTGGCAGCGGTCAATGTTCCGGTAACTGTCAGATTATTGGCCGACAGAGTGCCCGTTACATTCATATTGAAATACTGCCCGTTTGGAGCCGGATAAAATGTAGTCAAAACCAGGTTATCCGACCAGGCTCTGCTAGCGGAGAGAACTATAAAAAGCAGTAAACCCCAGATTTTTGCCATGCGACCCTTTCTAATACAAAGCTTAACATTTGCATAAAACACACGCAAGGCGTTTCCGAAAAGAAGATCCCAAAAGATCAACCTTCAATACAGATTCAAAGAACCGCATTGGGTTGTCCCCGCTGTCGTAAAACCTCCTGCGGACATCCCACCACTGGTCATGGCCCCGCTCACATTCAGAGTCCCGTTAACTGTCGTCGCCCGAGCATTTAACGCGCCAGTAATTACGGTGGCCCCGGTCACATTCAAAGTCCCGTTAACCGTGGTGGC
The DNA here is from genome assembly GCA_903944345.1 of Candidatus Omnitrophota bacterium. GTDB lineage: Bacteria > Omnitrophota > Gorgyraeia > Zapsychrales > Fredricksoniimonadaceae > CAJARJ01. The sequence continues at coordinate 18,346 of CAJARJ010000021.1, read as the reverse complement.
TGCAGCACTCAGAGCACCCAGCGTTGTTAGCCCACTCACGTTCAATGTCCCATTAATCGAGGTGGCTCCGGCACTCAGGGTGCTGGCAAGAGTTGTGGCCCCGGTCACGTTCAGCGTTGCGCCAAGCGTTGTATTGCGAGCATTCAAAGTTCCACCAACTGAAGCATTCCCCGTGACATTTAAAGTGGCGATAGTCAGTGTTCCCGTAATATTGATGTTCACTACACCCAAAGTGCCCAACACAGTCAGATTCAAAAACTGCCCGCTAGGGGGCGGATAAAAGGTGGTCAGAATAATTTCCTCCGACCAAGCCGCTGCGCACGAGAAAAAATACAAAACAATGGAAATCAATAGTTTGAGCATAACCCCTCTTTCTGATTAAGTTTAACACTCAACAAGAAAGGCTGTCAAGCAAGACCACTCAATGTTGGCTGCTCAGAGACAAAACAGAAAAGGCTTTCCATTCTCCTTTCCTGAAAGAATACTATACATTTGCTGGCTCCCAGGCAAGAAATGCTATAAATATAACCATTTCAGACAATAACGAATATCTATTCCTCTCATGCTCCAGTTAGCCGGGTTTTATTCCGGCAAATAAACCGCCCCGTCAGCAAACTTTGCCACCATGCGCAAAGACAACCGTTCCGTCAGAACCTGCGCAGACTCAATCGGCAAGTCACTCGGAGCTTGATCGAAATAGACCAGCAGGCCGTTACCCGCCTTTATCTGCCGCACCATTTGTTCTAGTTCTTGCTGGTAATGAGCATTCATGCGGCTGTTCATCGGATCTGACAACCACGGAATCTCAAATATGCGGGCACCCGAATGAATTACTGCTGCTGCCTTGAGGTTGGTGAAAATCACATGTTCACGCGACAGTCGGCAGAGCTCCTGCATCGTTGGTGATTGCCGCCAGTTACGGCTCGCATAACCACTCCCGCGTGAGTGCTGCTGCCACAACCAGGTAACAGAAACCGAACAATTGAAAAACACCCAATAGACAAGTAAGACCTTTCCCAGAAACACTCTCAAGGAGCCTGACGCCTGGCAACAGATCGTTCTTCTGAGCAACCATGCCGGAAAAAGGATCATTGCAAAAACATAAACCGGCAACAAATACCTTCGCGACAAAGTCATATACCCGTCCAGCCAGGAAATCGTCAACACCAGTCCAATCAGGTAAAACAAGATCGCCATAACCGCCATAAAAGACCAAAAAAGAAAAATTTCCGTATCTTTTGTGTTCCTGAGTGCCAGCGCCTTACCAATCCGCCAGCAGAATAGAAAAAAAACAACGAATCCCAGCAACAAAACAATCTCTTTTATAAAAGAACAGAAAACCGGACTCATGAGCCACATACAAAAAACCCCGGACGCCTCACTCCACCCAGACCATCCTGGCGGATGAAAAACAACAATCCGATCCAGCGACAATCCGTAATCAAAAAAATTCCTGATCCACCACCCCCCCATAGGCATCAACGCTATCAGCACAAAAAATACAGAATCAAAAATCGCTGGCTTTCTTTGTTGCGATTTAAAAAGAACTATCGTCACCATCATCGCCAAAATGGTAGTCAGTCCGGCAAAACGGCACAATAACGATAACCCGGTGAGAACCCCTGCTGCCAGCAACCGCCAATAACTGGTTCTTTCCAAATAACATAAAAAGAAGAACAAGCCGGCCAACGTAAGGAATATAAACACGGCCTCAGTCATGGCTTCCGTATGCGCCTTGACAACCACCGGGGCAACAGCAACAAGCAGGGCTCCGGCGGGCCCCATAAACGGCAAGCCGGTAAGCCTTTTAAACAAGCTTCCGGAAACAAAAATGCTTCCCGAATAAAGAAAAACATTCAATCCCGCCGAACGCTCCATAAAACTCTCGGTCCAGCCACGCATCAATGAAATTAGCAACGGATACAATGGAGGAAAATGCAGGGACAGCGTTTTACAATCCGGTACAGCATTAAAAGCTCCCTCTTTCTCCGACAAACACCGGGACATAACATGATACGCCTCAGAATCACTATTGATCCCGATTCCCCAGGCAGCTAATGCCCAGGCAAGGATCAGCCCGCCACCCAAAGCAACGCAAAGCTGCATCAGCAGAAAGAGGCCGTCTGTAGAAACCCTAAAACCACTTTTATTGTTTTGTTTTACTTCAGTAGCCATTGATCTATCTTTTGGTTAACCTCCCCTGTCGTCTTTGATCCCGCAACAATCTTCGCGAGCCGCCCATCCACCGATGTCCACAATCTGGCGAAATCTGAAAGAAAATCCGGCGCAATATCCGCCTTATTCTGCCGGAGCAGTTCTTGGAACAACGCTAAACTATGGTCATTCTCGGTAAGAATAAAAAAGCCAAAAAAGGGCTCTTGCTGACAGAGTTGCAACAATCTTCTGAGAAAGTCCTGCCCAATTTCCCATTCCTCGGGCAACATATTGCAAACCAGCAGAAAGGCCACCAGATAATCGCTAAAAGCCACTTTGCGTGCAGACCCGGAATACAGAATCACATACCCCAAATAAGCCTCTATCCCGCGAATCTTGTCTATTCTGGATATATAACGAATATTTTCTCTTAACTCGGACACCGTCTCTTCACGTATTCCTGTGAGAAAAGAAACATCGAGCTGCACGCGTGTTCCCCAATATTTTATAAAGTCCAAAAGCAGCCGCGGAGTATTCTCACCTTTATTGACCCTGTCTAACATTCGAGAAGATACATGCTCCACACCAAAGAATATACGATCACACCCCGCAGCAAGCATTTTTTCATACATTGACTCATTGATCCTGTCTAACCTTGCCTTGGCTCGCCAGGGCAAGAACCCACCCGCCTCCGTCAGCTTTTCAAGAAACCCTCCAACATAGGCAGCATCCCCCAGAAAGTCAGGATCGGCAAACTGAAATTTGCGCGCACCAAGCGCACGAGCCGTCTGCATCAAGGAAAGCACCTCATCGTACCCAGAATAGACAAGCCGCTCTCTGCCCTTGGCTGTCGCCCAATTATGACAAAAAGAACAGGAGGAACGACACCCCCAGGTCAGATGCGTCCAGAATTCACGATTCGTGTAATTCTGATCACGTAGAACTTCAGCCATTGGCTTGAGCAACAGGCCCTCAGCTACAAAAGGCCACCCTGAATACGAAACCAGAAACTCATCGATCTCGACAAAATGAAAAAACATATTCTCGCAACAAATCTGTTTGACCGGATAAAAAGACAGATACGGCGAACACACATGAATCTGCTTGCCCTTCAACAGGCCTTGGTACATAAACAAAAGCACTAGGCTGGTCAATTTGGGATAATTGTAATGACAAGCCAGGGAAACAACAACCTCGTCTTCCCTGATCTTTGCAAAAAGAGAAGCGACCGCCTGCCCCGCCTCGGCCTCCAGCGAAGCCTCCAGATCATAAACAGCATATTCGACCTGATGATATTTGAGTAAAGACAGTGCTCTGACCAACTGATTCGGCAGCATGTTCTGATGCTTGGGAATAAGTTGCAGAATAGCGAACTTTTTTCTTCTTACTCGCATTAACGCGCCCTTCTCTGACACATGCTCAGGCCTTCTCAAAAACTTTGAGCGCCCCGCTGACCCCGCCAGCCATTAGCCCCAGTCGGGAAGAATTTCTCTCCAGCATATCAGCTACCGAAATCCCATTTCCCAGAAACCTCTCCCCGGAATCCGCATTAGCTGCCAGGCACCCCCCTCGCCTCAACAAGGCTACAGTCGCTGATATCCGTTGCAACAAGAAATCCTGGGCGGCAACCAAAGAAATATCCGACACATATATCAAATCAACTGTTGCCGGTTTAAAAAAATGATCAAGATAGAACAAATCTCCCCGTAGAAGCCTGAGCCGGACAATATTCCGGCAAATACACTGACAGTAATCCCGATCCCGGGACCAGAATGGGGTTCTCTGCCCGTCCTCAAACAATCCTCCGTCGCATTCATAAAGAAATCTTTTCTGAAACATTTTGAACGGATCCCTAAAACATTTAAGCCGGGCATCGTATAATCGATCAACTCTCCGTCGATCCGGGGGCTGGGCAGAAATACGGCCAGGATACATCTTTTGTATCACAGAAAAGGACGGATAAAATGGAGGGCTTTTACGTTCCAGCAGATAAAGCGCTTTGGCCGCAAGCACAAACAACTGAGCCGGTTGAAGATCAAATGCCCAAAAGATTCCTTTTTTATCCAGTCCGGCCAAAAGAGTCAATGCCTGATCACCTCCGCCACAACAGGCCAGAACCTGTTTTAGCTTGCGTTCCTCGGCCAGCCTTGCCAAATCACGACATGATTCGGTTGAATGATAATATCGCACATACCCCCCGTAAACAGTAACAGCCTCCTGCGGAGGAATGCCAGGCATAACAGATTTTCTCATACACCCTTTTCTGGTTCGACTGTCATCCGAACCGGCAAGAATCTTTTAGGCACCATAGAATGTCCGGACACTCTCTTTTTCATCAGCCGGCAGACATCCGGATAACCGGCCAGAAGCGCTCCCAGAACGTCTGTACGCGCATGCCCCGAGCGCACAAGTCCACGCACAACCTTTATGACTGGCTCCTCAAGAAAAGGCGCTCGAAAGATAATTTTTTCTGCGCGACCCAGCAGGCGATGTTCACTGTAAGCTGCCTGCAGTTCTGGAATCATCGATAACGTTCTTTTACTGGCAGAGAAAAGCTCATTACTCCCCATACCGCTCACCACCCCTCCCACCCCCTGAGCTCGTAGGGCTTTGACAAGGAAAGCCGCCGCAGGCAAATCTCTGTCTTTTGAATATACGCCCGCTGATAACATCGCCCTTATTCCGTCATGATAATCCCGCTGACTTATCCCGATTGTTTTAAACGTAAGTCCCAGAATAGCGGCGATACGCCGCGAATACAGAATAGACCGGGCGTTATAAACCCGGCAATCCCGATCAAGTACGACCCCAAAGACCAAAACAGGCCGCTGGTGAGCAGCAAGAGCCGCTAGTACCGTAGAATCCAGTCCGCCCGTAAAAAGGATGGCTATCCGGCGTCTGCTCGTTACGCAAGGCATGCAACCCTGTAACACATTTTTCAGCGCGGCAACCGCTGCAAGCATGATATAATTTCCTTCATGATAAGCAAGTCTTCACCCTCATCTGCGCCCGCTGAACGCCGATCACTGGAAACCGTTCTGCAGCAAACCATTCGTCCCCGCTGCGCTAAAGGCCATATCGCAATTCTTTTTACTGGCGGCATCGACTCAACCACCCTTGCCTGCATCACACAAGACCTGTCCCCGGAACTGTATTTTGCCGAGATTCTTGACTCATCCTGCGCCAGTTATAACCAGCACTCCATCCGTCACTGTCGTAATCTTGCCCGTCGACTGTCTCTTCGTTTCCATTCTGTTCCCATTAGCCTGGAAATCTTCCAGGCACATTTAAGAATTCTGCAACGCCGTCGCTGGCAACACTCCCTTGATCAATATCTGCCGGCCGCTGATCATCTTTTTACCCTGATGAAACAACAGGACATCCAAACGGTTCTCAGCGGTATGGGCGCCGATGACGTTCTATGCTCCTCCGACAAATACCTAAAGAAACTTCTATTGGCCAAAGAACCGATCTCCCTCATCCAGCACCGCCGCGCAGCAGCTGTCCATCAACTGAGATTTCTCGCACCCTTTATATCCCTGCCGTTTATTGCCACAACCCTGGACATACCTTTTGAGCTACGTCGGCACAAACAACCCCTGTCCAACATCCTGCGTGCCAATACCGCTGTTTATACGCTGATGGATAAGCGGCCACACCAAGACTCTTTTATTCCGGACAAATTCTTTCAGCTGAAACCAACCTCAAATTCGCCCCACCTATAAAACGCATCATTTCATTAAGCCGACCCGCATCAAGAGCACCTCCGGCCAAACGATCCACAATCTCGAAACTCCTGCGGACATAATCTCTGTAACTGCAAGAACTCCCAGACCTCCAAAGCGATGCATACTGCCGGACAAAAAAATTTAACCGTTTCTTTTCAAGCTGACCCGATGGCAGAACCAAGCTTCTGGCCCGTTTGACCCCGGCTGGTAGACAAGAATAGGCATCACCACAGAGCACGCTTCCGTCGGGGTAGACGCTAAGATCCAAGAAAGCTTCACCAAAAAGATTCTTATCTTCCGCGACCAGAACCCTTCCTTGCCCTGACTGTCCCTGGAGAATCTGGCTGTAATTCCTGCGGAAATCCCGTACCGAGGCGTCCGTCCAAAGCATAAACGCGGCCGGGGTGATGTCAATTGACCGCAATTCTAAGGATTTCAAAAAAATAAAATTCTCTTCCATATGCTCCACCTGATCCGGATGAACCGTCATTGTACAACTGACCGACAGTCCTGAACGGACAGCAGCACGAATATTTCCGAGAAGGCGGTTATAAATACTGCCGGTAAGTCCCCGACGATGCCGTAACGTAGTCTCTTCTTTGCCATCTATCCCTACTTCCAGTCCGGCCTGCACAGCCCTCAGGAAAGAGATCCTGTTTTTGTCCAGCAACAAGCCGTTGCTCTGCACCGATAAAGGCAACCAGGAAAAACGCCGCCGCACCTCCAGAGCAAGCTTTCTGAGCATTGGGTAGCATAAAAAAGGCTCCCCGCCGCTGATAACAATTTTCCGGGGTAGCCCCAGATCTCTGGATATACTATCCAGAACTCGAACAACGGTCGGCCAGGATAAATCCCGCACAGAACGTCTGCGCAAATAACAATAGGTACAGTTTAGCGGACAACGTCCTGTCAAATATATAAAGAGCGCATGCACTGCGATCATATATCTTTTTCCCGTAAATCCATTATCCGGCGAATTTTCCCCGTAATCGTACGCGGGACGGCTGCACAAACACCAAGCACGCGCACAGCCCGACCAAAGCGAAAACGCTCAATCATGACCTTTTCCAGCCGGCCAAGAAGCCCTTTGTCTTGTCTTCCAACTATCCTTAGCTCCATGGCGTCTTTCCCCGTGTCCTCCGACTTTCGGATCACAAAATAATACTCGCAATGCTCCAGAACTTCTGCGACCGCACTTTCCAGCTCTTGCGTGGCATAAACCTCTCCGTCAAAAAGAAAAGACCCGTTCTGACGCCCAAGAACCTTGATATAGAATCCATCTTCTCTTCGCACCAGATCAACCCGATCACCAATTTGATAGCGAATGACCGGCATACTGCGATTAAAAAGATCTGTAACCAGCAGCGCCCCTCTTCCAGATAACCCCGATTGTCCGTTATCCTTAAGAACCTCCAGCAAAAGCCCGTACGGCTCAACCCGCATAAACACATCACCTGAACGTCGGGCTAGAGCCAATCCTGAGATTTCCATGGCCCCGTAATGATTAAAGACCTCAACCCCGGCAGAACGCTCAATTGTTTTCTTGTAATTTCGCAGCAAGGGTTCGCCATTAACCACGCACAGCCTGATCCCGTGATTGTCCAGGCCAATGGCCGAAAATAATCCATAAAGTTGATTTGCATAAGCATTGACCATTGCTGGACGCAGGCAGCGCACCAGCCTCCGCAATTCATCCGCCTTCAACTCCATATCAAGCGGACCAAGCGCAACCACCCTGTATCCTGCCCCCTTATATCCCGCCTCCATCAGTCTTCCGCCGCCATTAAGTGCATACGAGCACATATTCAGACACAACGAGCCCCGCGCGACAGGCAAAGTTTTATAAAGACGCACCAACCGCTCTAAATGCGCACGATAAGCCACCAGACTATGTCCGATCAACACACTGCAAGACGTAGAACCCGATGTCGCAGAAATATTACTGGCATTCTTCAGCCCATACTTAAGAACATGGGAAAAAAGATCTTCCCGTGACATGACCGGAAGCTTCCGGATCTGTTCATAACTTCTCAGGGCTCCGTCAAGCTGCCAACGCTGGTCATATTTTGCAAACCCGCGCAGCAAACCTGTCATTTGTCGAAGAATATTTTCATCCATCTTTTTTCTCAAGTCTGGCCCGAGTCAAAGCATAGATTGTATCCAGCCGGGGAACCGGCACCCCAAGCCTCTTTGCCTGACGCACCAACAATCCGGTGAGTTCTTCAATTTCTGTTGCCCGACCCATGGTCGCATCCGCGTACATAGATCCAAAATAATTATCCGTGTTCAATCTTCCTTCACGAACCGCGCGCAATTTTGCCAGCGGATCAAACGCCAGACAAATTTTCGCCTTGCGCGCAACAGCAACTCCTTCTCTAATCGCATCCCTGGCCAAAGCATACAATAAACGATCCCGATGAAGAACCGCATAGCTCTGCGAACACAAAACCGGCAGCGGATTCATAACCGCATTAAATATCAGCTTCGCCCATACCGCTCCTGCAATATTCTTAACCAGGTGCACATTCAATCCGGCAGCAGCAAAAACATGAGCAAACCATTGCGCACCCTCCCTCTGCCTGTCAATTGATCCCAGAAATGTTTCTCCGGCTGTATAAAGACGAACCCGGCTTCTCTCTTGCAAGCTGACCGCCATTGTGGTTACTCCCCGGCAAATCCTGCTCCCTCTTAGAAGGGACTTGGCCCAAAGCAGATCATCTCCTCCGTTCTGCAAGAACAAAACCCTTGTGGCACGTCCTGATGCTGAAAAAACACGGACCGCAGGGCGGAGCCCCCGGCATTTGGTCGCGAAAATTACACCGTCAAATACTTTGCCTCGATAACATTCCATGGTTGCTGCGACATTAAACACAACCGGCCTGACCCGTCCGGCACCTAGAAATCCCGCGCCAGCACGGGAAAGCTCCTCACTCCTGGCTCGGTCACAATCATACCCGAATACTTGTGCTATTTTTCGCAAATGAAACAGGCAGGCCGTGCCCAAAGCCCCGCAACCGACAACCAGAATTGATGGCCGCTCAACTTTCCCTGCTTGAAGCCGTTTTCCCATATCTTTAAGCCACTTTCTAAAACGCCGCGATTCGCCACTCAACCCGCGATCTTGATGCATTTATCAAACAACAATTTAGTCTGGTCAAGCATCCATGAGATTGTTAGAATAAAACACAATCGTCGGTAGAATGTCTGGCAAATGAACCCTCTTGAATCCAAGCTCCAATGCTTTTGCCCTACAGTAAAGGATAGCATGCCGACTTCTTCCCGCACCCTATTTCTTGCCATCTTTTCAGCCATTATTTTTACAGTCACCCTGATTACGTTCGGCCTGCGCAAGAATATTGAACCCATCTTCAATGAAACCGGTGTTATCCTGCAAATCCGAGACCTTGTCAAACGGCAGGACATCCGAAGTATTTCCGAATTCTATGCACAGAATTCATTATCCATATGGAAAGAAACCCCCGAAACCCACAACTCCAGACCCATTCAAGCCCACTTCTACCGCCCCCTGGAAATTACTATTGGCTCACTTATTGTTCTGACATCACACATTATTCATGACTGGCCCTGGCTTCCGATTCTTATCAATTCGTTCTTTCTGGGCCTGGCGGGAGCGTCATTATTCGCCTTGGCATACATCTTTCTTAAGGATTTCTGGCTCTCTCTGGCATCCTCATTCTTTATGATGTTCTCTTTACCCTCACTGAATGCAACCTGGCAAACTATCGGCATTCACGCGGTTGTTCCTTTAGCCATCAACTCTGCCGTTATCTCTTATTTTTACTTTAAAAAAACACTTCATCCGGTCTGGCTAACACCAATTCTCCTGATTAGCGCATGTGGCCCTCTTTATAAAGAATACACCGGAATCATCAGCCTTATGCTGCTGCTTTGCGAATGTTTTGGCCACAAAAAAGACTGGCGACTGATCACTCTTTTTTCTGCACTTTTCTGCTACTCGCTTTCTCCGGCTTTCTGGCTTAATTTGATTGCTCATCACAACCTGACATTCACCTCAACCTATCTGAGCCTGCGCATATGGGAAAGAGTTGCCACGCTGAATTTCAAATTCAATCTTTTCAGCCACTTGCTGTTTACATTGCCTCCAACTATTGTCTTCTTGGGCATATTAAGTGTTTTTGCCAATATTTTTAATCTTTACCGGCAACCCCTTGCGTGGAAAATCACGGGCACACTTCTGGCTGTCGGGAGTTTTTTCTTTTTGCTGACAGACGCCCCCATACTTGGAACATTCGCCTCTGCCGCAATTTCTTCTCTTCTTATTCTGGCCATCGCCTATTCATCTTTCCGGATTCACCGGATATTCCCCGTTATATTTATTGTTTCCTGGCTCCCCTGCCTGATTGTATTTCTTAATGAAATCTATCTGATGTACAGCCTGGGGTTCCTGACCATTATTCTTCTGTTTAACATCAGGGTGTTCCTTAACAACACTCTATCTTTTCGCCGAAACAAACTCGCACACGGACTCTTTGCATTTGTCCTGTCGGGACTCTTTATAGGTCTGTTGGATCAGGCGTCAAACCTTATAACAGTCCGGCAACTGTCTGTTAAAATCAATCAGCTAACCGGCGGACTGGGGAAGACTTTAGCTGATGACCTTCGCTCAATATCAGCAGAAACTCCGGTGATTTTTCTTTCAAACAACCGCTTCTCGAAAGACCTGCAATTCTCTCTTTATAAAAACGACCGGCTTGACTTACCGGTCAACGCTCTCTATTCTTTCGAGTTGGATCCTGCGTACGATGCGAATCTTAATCGTCTCTTTGCTCTTTTACTGCATGCGCCCTTAAGCACCAAAATCTATTTTCTTAACGCAGATAACTCTTTTAACATCGAAGGATCCGTAATCGCCCTCAAAGAAGGCCAAAGCTACTCTCTCGAAACACTCGCAGAGCAGCGACTTACTGTCCGCTATCCTTATCTTGACCCGCTAAAGCATTTTATGCCCCTTAGACTGATTGCCTTTCCAGGAAACCCAGATCTGGAAATGTACTTTCAGAAACGGCAGGGATTCTTTTGGAGAGAAACCAGCTGCAAGCTTATTTTGTATCAACTGCTTGCGGACTTGCGGCCAGCCGCCCCTCCCGACAAAGATCGGAAAACCGAATGATGTCCAACTCTCCGCGCTCGCGCAACTTGGCAACTGCCCGCAGAAAAAAATAAATCTGATCAATCCCCTCTTTTTGCTGAAAAGCTTCGTGGTGAAACAGGCATCCGGTTAAAGGGGCCGTTTTAAGAGCGGAGGACAACCGTCTAAGCGCCTGCTTACCATCCAGACAAAACGACCGTCCATCCGATACATATTCATTCAAATAAACGCCAGCCGGCAAATCAATCACCCCCTGCCAGCGAAAACCGGTATTCCGCCCGGCTGAGAATATCTTGAAAGCTGCCGCCTCGATCACCCCGACAGTATTGCTGTCGAAACCGTGAAAAGGCGGCACAAAAGCCGGAACACAATGCTCCCCAAACAGCTCCCGTAACAAATCCTTTCCCCTGCCGATATCTTCCTCTTGCTGTTGATATGTTCTGCGCGGGCCAAACTCATACTTGTTGTCATTCTTGTCTGCATAGTTAATGTGCGCCCAGCCATGCTGCACCAAATCAAAGCTCGAACCTGCGCTTTTCTTCTCGGACAGAAAAAAGGCCGCAGACCTCTTGTCAACCCAAGAGGGAACGACGGCATAAACCACTGGGACGGAAAGATCTCGAACCATCTGATGAAACAGCAAGAACTCCTCCGACAAAACTCCCGCATCGTCATCTCGTATAAAAATTTTTGGTCTCTGCATTATGCCCGCCCCTTTGACACGACCCCGGCTATGTTATAATGTTCCTTCCATGAACTACCCAAACTCTTACCCAAGTCTAGCCAAGCTGCTCAAGCGACATAATATTCTTGTCACCTCCGAGAATCTTTTCCTTTGCCTTGACGTCGATGCCGGCCAACTCACTCCAACCATATACAAAATACTGGAACTTGTCTGGCTCAGCGTTAAGGACACCCATTTTCTTGTATTGCGAGGCGTCCCTTTCTGCTTCCTGCCTTATGCCCGACACCGCATCCTTTATCCAGGGCTCAGAAAACAAACAACCCGAACCATTGAGGCCTGCGGCAGTTGTTGTCTGCAGGGAAAGTGCCCCGGCTGGCCGGCAAAATCTTCCTATCCATTGTCCCGGATACAGCCTGTTATAGATATGCCCAACGAGATTGTTTTTGAAATCACCGCCCGCTGCAACCTTTCCTGTCGTTATTGCACCGGCATCAAACAAGCCCACACCGAACTTTCCTTTGCCCAAGTGCGCACCGTTCTTGACGAAGCACTCGCTCTCGGCATCCGTGCAGTTCGCTTTACCGGTGGAGAGCCCCTGCTTCATCCCGAACTGCTCCAAATGCTCTCGCTGGCCAAGCAAATGGGCTTTTATGTTCTGCTAAACACCAACGCAACCATTCTTCCGGATGCCACCCGCCAGGTTCTGGCCAGGACTGTCGACAACATTCTGGTGTCTCTGCAAGGCCATGATGCCGACTCGGAGAAAGAACTGACCAATGATGCACAGCATTCCTTTACAGAAAAAATTCGCCATCTTTTCCAACTGCGTACAATTATTCCTATTTTCCGAGTTGGTACAGTTATCTCCCAACCTCTGCTGGACAGACTTCCGGCCTATTTCCTGTTTATAAAAACTCTCCGTCCTAACAGCTGGGAGCTCTTCCGGCCAATGGCTCTTCCCTTGACTGATCCCCGATCTGAAATCCCCGCTTTTCAAAAACTTCTCAAAACACTCTTATACATGAACCAGCAAGGCCTGCGCGCCATTCTGGCGAATGCAATGCCTTTTTGTGTTCTACCTGATTTAACCATGGCAGCTTCCGTGCTGCTTGGAGCGGCGTCTGATGACGGACACTCCCGACTGGTCATGGACGCCCGCGGCTATTTCAAATCCAGTTATTTCATGCCCGAGAACATCGGCCCAACCATTCATTCAGCCTGGCATTCCGCTGAGCGAAAAAACAATTGCTCCGTATCTCTTCTACCTGACGCCTGCCAATCCTGCGATCATTTCAACTGGTGTCTGGCCGGAAGCCGCTCCATGGCCAGATTCTGCTCTGGCACATACCAAGACCTCGACCCTCTTTTTACCACCAGACCAAGTAACGCGAGACATATTATGCCCGGCAGAAACGTTTGACAAAACTAAACCCGGAACTGCTCGCTGTTAACGCTCAGATATCCGGGTTGAAATTTTATAAAGCAAACTACAAATGACATCGAGAACAAATAGGTAATTTAGTATGAACAGTGCGTATTGCTATGATTAGAATGCTGCAAAACCTGCTCAGGCTCCGAACAATGTCCACCGGGATTATTTTGATAAACTACAGCTATAGAATTAGAATGGACGGTTGACGTTGTACAGGCAAAAAGCATATCCGACACAGCCCCAATAGCCCCCACGCTGGCAACAACCACTGCCCCGGCCTTGAGAATGCTCTCTCTGCTGACAAAACCATCCTCATCCTGCAGAAACTCCTGTAAAGAACGTTCCCCCTCTTCAAACATTCTGGATTTTTTTGCTTTTATTTTCATATCCCCCCCTTATTGCCCAGTCTTTGAGTATGCTCATATCCCGTCCTTCTGCGGAGAGTTTCGAAAAAACAAACTCAAACTGGCCATCCTGTATGGACTGTGCGGACGAGCATGCTGTTTTGGGAACGATGTTTTTCTGTACAGCATAATTCACAACCGGACAATATCCGGACCATGGCGAAAAAACCGAGCCTGTTTTCCAAAGATCCAAACACGAAGCCTCCAGAAGGCTCAATAAATTAGCACTGGTCATTACATCCTGATAACTATCCTCAAGAATGTTTCCCAACTGGAAAAGTTTCTTTCCCATCATGCGAGCCTCATCACAAGGATAACAGCCGCCATCCGGCGTATAAGTTATCACGGCACGTCCGGCTCCGCAGGGATTCATCATATCCACATACCCCGGATCCTGCTTGAGCAAAACTTTGGTGGCAATAACTCTTGCCATACGTTCGCTTATATCCACACCCTGCCGGTTAAGTTCAAGAATATATTCGATAGCCTCACAATAAAAATCCATAAATTCTGCTGATGAATACCCCAGCTCCCGCCAGGAACAGCGCGCATTGCCCATATTATTGACCGGCCGCAGACAAATCTCGGTCTGGCCGTTCTTGACATACTCATCCACGATGCGGCGAGGATGCTTTAAAGAAAACCGGGTGATCGTCGGAAGCATGCTGATACGTCGACCAAACTTCATTCTGAACTCGGATGCTCTGTCCATAACTTCGCGGTAAGATCCCCGTCCTCCGATAAGCTTCCGGTTACGGTCGTGCACATCTTCCGGGCCGTCGAGCGAAGTGCACAGAACAACATCGTGCCGGTTCAAAAAAGCCATCTTTTGCTCATCGAGCAGCAGAAGATTACTAACCACCGCAATCTTGAGCGACTTGGAGCCTGCATTGGCTTTGCGTGCATTCTCGATCAGAAACGCAACAACAGGCCAGTTCATCAGGGGCTCCCCCCCCTGCAACTCGAGCACCACAGACTCTCTACGCACCTCGCAAAGATAAAGAATGACACGCGCCGCAACCTCAATCGACATATCTTTCTCATCCGGCGCGGCCGACACCTGGCAATAGGAACAGGCCATATTACAGCGGTTGGTGACCACCGCGATATGAAGTCCCGTATCCAAAAAAAGATTGCGGTTAAGCTGACGATATTCCTGCAGCAGAGTCTGGACATTGGATTCATCCACAACAACACCTTTGGCCTTGAGTGTTTCATACAAAGGGCTGTGCTCGACAAGACCAAAGGCATTAAGCGTGGCGAAATCCTGCTCTTCCAAAAACGCCCAGCCGCCAAGACGATTGGTAACCAATTGTCTGCCGTTAATTCTTTTGGAATTAAACGGCACAATAAAATATCTCTGCTTCTGGCGCATCATATCCCTACGCTCACTTCTTGCCTCTGGCTCTGCCCGCCAGATAGAACGCCATATTAAGAATCTCAGGCGCCGAGTCTTCCTGTCCGGGGGCCAGCAAAATGACTACATCTTTCCCCGACTGACGCAAATCCATGATCACCCCGGAAAATTCATCCTTTAACTGTTCAAGCGAGGCCATCGGATAAAGGCTGCCGCTTAAAACTATCTCGGAACCTTTTTTCCCTTTTTTAATAAACGGCAGGCTCATTTCTTCACCTTCTTGTTTTCTTTCTGTTCCTCCGCTTCAAGCTCGCGGATCAAATCCTGAATTTCCTTCTCTTCTGCTTCTTTAGCCGCAGCAGGAGGCGCCGCAAAAAGCGCCCGTTGCATCAGCAGCTTCATTCCATCGGCATTGGCTGTCAGTCGGGAGAAATAGTTTGAATAACTCATCAACTCCTGGATAAAATCTTTGGCCAGGACATCAAGATCGGCACCCTTTTTCTTCGGAGTCAGCCAGACAGCCACACCGTCTTTTCCCTCTGGCTCAAGATAAGTATAAGCCTTATCCATAAATACATACCCGGCAGAATAAATCGCCGGAAGAGAATACACCTTACTTTTAAGCGGAACCTTTATCCATCCATTTTGTTTTGTCATCTTCTTCATGGTCATCATCTCCATTTTTAGAAAGTGCCACCTGCATGTATTTTGACCGTTGCTTTACTTCTTAATTCCCTGAATTGATTCTGCGTTTACAGTCTTGCGTTTCTCAAGCTTTAGCAAATCGTCCTTCAATGTTACCGTCCGGTTAAAAATCTTTCTGTCTGCAGAACTGTCACGATCCAGACAAAAATAACCAAGTCGCTCAAACTGATACGCCTGACCAACCCGTGCCGCGGACAAAGACAACTCTCCTTTGGCTGAAGCCAACGTCAAGGACTGCGGATTGAGCAAGGATGTTAAAGGCTGCTCTGCGTCCGTCTTGGCAATATCGGACACATTAAGAAGTTTGTCATAAAGACGGACTGTCAAATCTACTGCCGAACCAGAATCCACCCAATGAATGGTCGCCTTGACCTTTCTTCCATCAGGAGAGGATCCGCCTTTGGTCAAAGGATCATATGTACAGCGAAGCTCGATTATCTCGCCCGAAGCATCCTTAATGACGCTTTCGCATTTAAGGAAATATGCATAACGCAAACGAACTTCTTTCCCGGGGGAAAGACGAAAGAATTCACGGGAGGGTTCCTCCCTGAAGTCGTCCCGTTCAATAAACAATACCCGTCCGAAGCGAACACTCCGGCTTCCGGCTGAAGGATCCTCCGGATTGTTAATCGCAAAAAGCTCCTCGGATCCGCCTTGAGAATAATTCTCAATAACGACCTTAAGAGGATTAAGCACGGCCATAGCCCGCGGCGCCGTCCGGTTTAGCTCCTCGCGCACACAAAATTCCAGCAAGGCCAGGTCTATCATGTTCTCAACTTTTCCAACACCAATACGACGGCAAAACTCGCGAATAGCCGAAGCCGGATACCCCCTGCGGCGCATTCCGGAAATCGTCGGCATACGAGGGTCATCCCATCCATCCACTATTCTCTCGCGAACCAACTGCAACAACTTGCGCTTGCTCATCATGGTGTACGTCATATTAAGACGGGCAAACTCATATTGATGCGGCAACGGACGCGGCAGATCAAGTTGCTCAAGAATCCAGTCATACAACGGACGATGGACATCGAACTCCAAAGTACAAATGGAGTGCGTCACTCCTTCAATATAATCGCTTAAGCCATGCGCAAAATCATACATCGGGTAAATACACCATTTTGTCCCGGTTTGATGATGGGCTGTATGACGAATTCGATACAAAACAGGGTCGCGCAGCCAGATATTAGGAGAAGACATGTCAATACGCGCCCTAAGAGAACACGCTCCTTCAGGAAACTTGCCATCTCTCATCTCGCGAAAAAGACGAAGATTTTCTTCTATGGAACGCCCGCGAAAAGGACTTTCCACTCCAGGTTTATCGGGAGACCCCCTGAGCCTGTCTGTTTCCTGCGGACTCAGACTGCAAACATACGCCTTACCCTTCAGAATCAACTGTTCGGCATAACCATACAACTGATCAAAATAATCGCTGGCAAAAAACGGTTCTTTCTCCTGCTCTCCCTCTTCAGCAGGCCCCATATAAACATCTGGGCGACCACTAATTTGCTGTGATCCTACCTGTGAAGCTTTCTTCTTTAAACCCAGACAATGATCCGCCCAGCCGTCAATCAACCAATAAACATCAGCAACAATCGAATCAACGTACTCAACATCTTCTTTAACCGGATTCGTGTCATCCATCCGCAGATTACAAATACCCTGATTATCCCGGGCAATGCCAAAATTCAAACAAATAGACTTGGCATGACCTATATGCAAATAACCATTAGGTTCCGGAGGGAAACGGGTTACTATACCGGGATAACGCCCCTCAGCTATGTGCTCCCGTACTTTGTCGCGAATAAAATCGGATGAATTACTTTCTGGCAAATTTGTCATGAAAAATCCAGGTTAAACCCTTAAAAGGTGACTATCGGACTCCCTGAGACCGGTTTTTTCAATTATATATAAGCAAAAACAAAATAGCAAGGCTACGGGATAAAAGCTGTCAAGCCTCAGCGAGAGTTTTTCAGGAAAACATTTTACACATAGACCACCTCTGAAAATGCTTATACTATATATTGTTGCAAAAGATTTCCGGAATAACTGCGGACAGAGACATCATGCAAAAGCTGCAACAACACCCTCACTTTCTTTATTTTATCCTGTTGGCTGTTCTCACAACAGTGGTTTATTGGCCATCCCTGTTTCATGCCGGCCGGGCAGACCATATCATCTATCTGGCTGAGACCGCCCAACAAACGACTTGGTGGCAAACCACAGTCACAACTTTTGATCTCAACCGCACGTCACAGTACTCCCCTGGAGACGAAAAGCTTTTCCGCCCGCTGTTTTACTTTATTATCGGAAACGAACGCTTCTTTTTTGGATACAATTTTTTTTACTGGCAGCTCTGTGCCCTATTGGCACACTTACTTGTTGTCTGGCAGCTTTCACGGCTTTTAACCCGAATTTATCCCGGCTTTTCGGCCTGGCTTCTGGCTGCCTTTTTCTCCCTTATGTGCATGAACGTTGAAATGATCACCTGGCACCATATCAAACAAAATAACGTCAAAATATAAATTATAAAACATGAGTCTGGGAATTGAGCAAACAATTAAAAACAGGGCCGAGGTATGGCTCAGGAGCAGTTTTGATGAAGAGACAAAAGCTGCGGTAAAGAACCTCATGGAGACAAATCCCGTTGAACTGACCGATTCGTTTTACCGCGATCTTGAATTTGGAACAGGTGGTCTTAGAGGAATTATGGGGGTTGGCACGAACCGCATGAATAAATACACCGTAGG
>CAJARJ010000020.1 GCA_903944345.1 Candidatus Omnitrophota bacterium | reverse complement strand
GGGCTGGATATTCCGGTCGGGATGAAGAACTCAACCGGAGGGGACATAGGCGTTATGCTTAACGCTGTCAAGGCCGCGCAGAGTCCGCATGTTTTTTCCTACAACGGCTGGGAGGTTGAGACTTCCGGTAATCCATATACCCATGCTGTTTTGCGCGGAGCAACATCTCCTTTTGGCAAGATGATTCCGAATTATCATTACGAAGATATTGTGAACTTGCGCCGGCTTTATCAGGATTCGGGGTTGGTCAACCCTGCGGTTATTATTGATGTCAGTCATGCGAATTCCGCCAAAAACTTTGCCCAGCAACCGAGAGTTGCCGAGGAGGTTCTTCATTCTTTGCGCTTTGCTCCGGAGTTGCGTTCTTTTGTGCGCGGACTGATGATTGAAAGTTATCTGGTTGAGGGGGCTCAGGATGTTCAGGGGGGTGTTTACGGAAAATCAATCACTGATGCCTGTCTGGGCTGGGATGCCTCTGAGCGGCTGGTTCTGCGTATTGCCGAACTGTTAAATGAGTAGGGGTTTTTTTCATTGACAGAGGGGGGTATATAATCTGTTTGAATTGTCCGGCTCCCTGATGTAAGATATTTCAAGCTTACACGAGGAGTATATAACGAAAGGACGTTTTATGGTTTCTGATAGAATTGTTAAAATGCTGAATGATCAGATTGTGCTTGAGGGAGATTCCTCCCAGGTTTATCTGGCCATGGCTGTCTGGGCCCAGGCTAACGGCTGGCGTGGAACGGCCAGTTTTATGTATGCCCAGGCCGAAGAAGAGCGCTCACATATGTTCAAACTGATTCATTTCCTTGTTGAACTGGGGGCTACTCCGGTTGTTCCTGCCATTGAAGCTCCCAAAGCTTCCTACAAGGATATCGAAGAGGTCTTTGCTGTTGCATTGGCTCACGAGAAAAAGGTGACTGCTTCTATTCACAAGATTATTTCGGAATCCCGTCAGACCAACGATTATCCGGTGATTACGTTCCTGCAGTGGTTTGTTAACGAGCAGGTCGAGGAAGAGTCGAATGTTAATGCGGTTCTGGATTTGATCAGCAAGGCCGGAAAGGTTAGTCTTTTTTTGGCCGACAAGGAAATTGGCGCATTGCGTTCCGCTAAATAATATCGGACGTTTTGCTGGCAGGGTGTTTTAAGGACGGGCGGGCTTTCAGGCTCGCCCGTTATTATTTCGATATTTACCATAGGGGGTTTTGTGCCGTATTCTTTTTCTCGCCGAACTGATTGGCCGTCTGGCGAGAATGAGCTTGCTTTGCTGCTGAAGTCGATGCTTTCGCGAGGTGAACAGGTTATTGATCTGACGTTAGCGAATCCGACCAGAGCGGGGTTGGCGTATGATCAGGAAAGGCTTCTTTCGGCGCTGGCTTCTGCGGATAGTCTTGTTTACGCGCCTTTGCCTTGCGGGCTTTTACGTACCCGTGAGGCTGTGAGCGCCTATTACGCCGGCAAGGGGATTACAGTGGCCCCGGAAAGACTTCTACTAACCGCGGGGACTTCCGAGGCGTATTCTTTCCTTTTTCGTCTTCTGACCGAACCTGGAGACAAGGTTCTTGTTCCGGCTCCGGGGTATCCGCTTTTCTCTTTTCTGGCGGATCTTAACGATGTTTCTGTGGAGCATTATCGTTTGCGTTTTGAAGAGGGACGTTGGCGGATCGATTTTGAGTCATTGGAAGGTCTTTTGGGGCCGCATGCCCGGACGGTTATTCTGGTCAGCCCGAATAATCCGACCGGATCTTGTATCAGCCGGGATGAGTTACTGCAGCTGAATCGTTTATGCGCGGCTCATTCGGCGTCTATTATCAGCGATGAGGTTTTTTGTGATTATCTTTTTCCGGGGCAGGAGGCGTCTTTTGGCAGCCTCGCCGGGAATGAGGAGGTGTTGTCTTTTGCGTTGGGGGGTATATCCAAGGCTTTGGCCCTGCCGCAGATGAAGCTGGCCTGGATTGCCGCCAATGGCCCCCGGGATGTCTTGACAGAGGCTTTGTCCCGGCTTGAGGTTATTGCCGATACGTATCTTTCGGTCAGCACACCGGTTCAGCACGCGGCAGTGAAGTGGCTTGCAGATATGCCGGTGTTTTCATCCATGGTTTTAGAGCGGGTAACGGGTAATTACACCTTTCTTTGTGGTGAGCTTGCCCGCTCGAAAGCGGGAGAATGTTTTCCGGTGCAGGGGGGGTGGTACGCCATGGTGCACCGGGAAGGGCTGTGTGCTGACGAGAACTGGGCACTCGGACTGTTGGCCCAGGAGCGGATTTCTGTTCATCCCGGTTATTTTTTTGATATGCCCAGCGAAGATTTTATCGTGCTCAGCCTCTTGCCGGAACCTTCATGTTTTCAGGAAGGTGTGCGGCGGCTGTGTCGGCGCATGGGGGGTGTGCATCGGAGTTGAATATTTTTGAATGCCCTGATAAGATGATGCCCGTTGCCGGTGCAGGGATTGCTGCCGGGCGGAGATAAAATTCGAGAACAGGAGTACGAGATATGCCCCGACCGACTTGGGATGAATATTTTATGAAACTGGCCATGCTGGCTTCCGAACGGGCGACTTGTCCTCGGATGCATTGCGGCTGCGTGCTCGTGAGAGACAAGGAAGTGGTGGCAACCGGATATAATGGGTCTATTCCGGGAGACGATCATTGTGAGGATGTCGGCTGCCTGGTGGTGGATAATCATTGCATTCGTACCAATCATGCCGAAATGAATGCGATTGCCCAGGCTGCACGCAAGGGGCATGATATCGACGGAGCAACAGCTTACGTAACCAATATGTGCTGCACGACCTGCGCCAAGGCCCTGATCGCGGCGGGTATAGTCAGGGTTGTTGTCTGTACGGATTATCATGACACAATGGCAACGGCTTTTTTTGCCAAAGCCAAAGTTAAAGTGGATCGGGTTCCGATGCCTTCCAGGGAAATCGTTTACGATCTGGAGAAATACACCTCGGCCAGGAAGAGTCCGTCAAAATGAGTGAAAACAGCCTTCGTATTGAGCGGATCGACAGCATACATAATCCGGGGGTCAAGCGGGTTGTCCGGCTCAGGACCAAAAAAAGCCGCGAGGCACGTGGGCAGACGATCGTAGAGGGGGTGCGTGAAGTACGGCAGGCTTTGCGGGCCGGGCTTCGTTTTCTTTGTGTCTATATCTGTCGCGAGGGCGTTTATCACTGCCCCGAGGATCTTCTGAAAGAAATACAATCTGCCGGGACCAGGATTATGGAGGCCGGCTGTTCTGTCTATGACCGGATGGCTTACGGAGATCGCCGGGAAGGCGTGTTGGCTTTAGTCGAGCAGCCGCACTGGACGCTTGATCGGTTGACCTTGTCTGCTGTGCCTCTGGTGGTTGTGTTGGAGAATGTCGAGAAACCCGGGAATCTGGGGGCGGTGCTCAGGACGGCCGATGGTGCGGGGGCAGACGCTCTTTTGGTCTGCGATGACAAAACGGATATTTATAATCCGAATACGGTGAGGGCCAGTCTGGGGGCGGTTTTTACAGTCCCGACGGTCACTTGTTCGGCCGGAGAAGCTCTTGCTTTTTTGCGTGCGAAAGGTATCCGTACTTTTGCCGCTGTTGTTCAGGCAACGGACAAGTATTTTAACAGTGACATGAGAGGCCCGGCGGCGGTTGTTCTGGGCAGTGAACAGGATGGGTTAGGCGAATTCTGGCGCCGGAATACCGACGAAAGTGTTTGTATTCCGATGCTTGGCAAGATCGATTCCCTGAACGTTTCTGTTGCGGCGGCACTCATGATCTATGAAGCTGTAAGGCAGCGTGCAAAATGAAATTATTATTGATGATTTCTCACAGCGGGGCGTTTTCGCGGCGCAAGGCGTTTGATGCCATTCGGCGTGGGGCGGTGATGGTTAACGGGAAGGTCGAAGCAGAGCCTTCCACGGAGGTCGATCCCGTTCGGGACGAGGTTTTATGTTCCGGTCGGTTGATTGCTTCAAAGCGTTTTGAATATGTTGTTTTGAACAAGCCGCAGGGCTATATAACCACTTGCGAGGGGCAGTTCGGGCAGAAGACAGTCCTTGATCTGCTTCCGGCGGATTTGCAGCATCTGCGGCCGGTCGGGCGATTGGACAAAGACACCGAAGGTCTTTTATTTCTGACGAATGACGGGGTTATGGCCAACAAGTTGATGCACCCGTCTTTTGACGTTGATAAAACTTATCTGGTCCGCGTGCGCTGGCATTTAACGCCAGTGACTGCCGCTCGACTGGAACAGGGAGTCATGATTGGCGGACTCAAGACCGCTCCGGCGACGGTCAGGATTTTACATAGCGGGGACAAGGAAAGTGAACTGGAGATCACGATTCATGAGGGACGCAAGCGACAAGTGCGGCTGATGATGGACACAGTCGGGCATCCGGTGGTGTATTTGAGTCGTTTGCGTCAGGGGCCGGTTACTCTCGGAGCTCTTGAATCTTCCGCCTGGCGCCGGCTGAGTGATGCCGAGATTGCCCGTTTGCGCGAAATTCGTCCGCAGCCGGACACTGTTTCGCGTCCGCTTGTTGTACGTAACCTACCTCGCAGGCCGTTGCAGGTGGAGCGTTCCGGGCGAGCGGAACGTCCTGCTTTCTCCGGGCGCAAGCCGCAGGCCGAGCGTCCTGTGAGGGGCGCACATCCGGTTTCTTCCGAACGCAGGCCTTATTCTGTTGACTCCCGTACCAAGGCTCCATCCCGTCCTGAGCGGAAAGTCCCCGGGCGAGAGCAGAGAAGGACCGCAACAGCTTTGCCACGTCCGGCTTTTTCTTCCCGGACGCAGGTTGTGCGTAACGCTGCCACCCGGGAATGGCACAGTGATTCGGACGTGCACGGGCCCTCAGCCCGGTCTTCAGTTCGTCCGCGTTCTGCCGGAGTCCCAAGTGGTGTCCGGCGTCCGCGTTCTTCGGGAAGCAGGCCGGCGGCACCTGCAGATCGTCGGAGGCGGCCCTGACTAACAGGGCTGGTTTGAGCTGATGATTACACTTAGCAATGTTTCAAAGAATTTTGATCAGCGCATGCTGATGGACCGGGTTTCACTGAGCATTTTTCCCGGCGAGCGAATTGGTCTTACCGGTCCCAACGGCGCGGGCAAGACGACGTTGTTTCATATTATTCTTGGTGACATGGAGACATCCGGCGGGACGGTGTCGATCCAGAAAGGCATCAAGATCGGCTATCTTCCCCAGGAAGCGCATTTTGATTCGGCACGTACCGTGATGGAAGAAGTGACCTCGGGCGATGACGAGATTCGTTTGTTGCTTGACGAGAAACATCGGATGGAAGAGGCGGCTTTGTGTGCCGAGAACCGTTATGGCGATGTTCTTGAGAAACTCGAGCTGCTGGGGATTTACGATCTGGAGCATAAAGCCGAGAAAATTCTTACCGGACTGGGTTTTCGCGAGGCGGAATTTCATAAGCCGATTGTTCAGCTTTCAGGTGGATGGCAGATGCGTACGCTGCTGGCCAAGCTTTTGACATATCATTTTGATCTGCTGCTGCTGGATGAACCGACAAATTATCTTGATCTTTCGGCGACGCTTTGGCTCAAGGACTTTCTTTCCGGGTATCCCGGGTCTTTTGTCATGATCTCGCACGACAAGATTTTTCTTAATGATGTTACAAATTATACGATTGTTCTGGAAGATGGAAGGATGGTCAAGGTCAAGGGGAATTATGAAACCTACGAAGCACAGAAAGATGTCGAGTATCGTACCCTTGAAAAGCGCATGAAGGTTGTGGACAAGAAGAAAGATCAGCTGGAGCGGTTTGCTCAGCGTTTTCATGCCCAGCCCAACCGGGCTTCCGCGGTTCAGAACAAGATGAAAATGCTTGAGCGGCTTGACGACGAGAGCGCTGTTCTTCCGCGGTCGCGGCAGAGCATCCGGGAGTTTCAGTTTCCTGTGACTGTCGAGAGCGGTTATAACGTGATTACGCTCGAGCATATACGCAAAGCTTACCCGGATAAGAATGTTTACAGTGACTTGAACTTTGAGATCACCAAGGGGCAGAAGGTCTGTTTGGTTGGTTCCAACGGGGCGGGTAAATCCACTTTGTTGAAAATTCTGGCGGACGCGATTCCCGCTGATGGCGGAGTCCGACGGCTGGGACACGGGGTCAAGATGGGCTATTTTTCCCAGACACGGTTGGACGTGCTTAACCCCGGGCGGACGGTTTTTGAAGAGTTGGTCAGCGCTGTCGGGGGCAGTTTTCCCCAGACCCAGGCGCGTAATTTATTGGGGATGTTCAATTTTCATGGGGACGATGTTTTCAAGACTGTTGCGATTCTTTCGGGAGGGGAGAAAAGCCGGCTGATTCTGGCTAAGTTGCTGATTAACCCGCCGAACTTTATTCTTCTTGACGAGCCGACTACTCATCTGGATGTTTCCGGTGTTGAGGCGTTAACGCAGGCGTTTCGTAATTATCGCGGGACGCTTTGCTTCATCAGCCATGATCTTTTTTTTATTCGCGAGATAGCAGATCATATTGTTGAGGTCGACAACGGGGTGTTGCGTCAGTATTCCGGCGGCCTGGATTATTATCTGGACAAAAAGCAGGGTCGTATTCCGGATTCGGCAACGGCTTCGGCAGGAAAAGCTGCCGGACGGGATTCTTACGAGCAGCAAAAGAAGTCGCGCAAGGAACCCCAGGAGCCTGAGAATCTTCGCCTGGTACGGGAACAGCATGAATCCGCCCTGGCGCGCCTGCAGAAGATCAAGAATGACCTTAAGGCGCTCGAAAGAGAAGAGAAAGACCTGGAAACAGAAACTTATATCAAATCCCGGGTGATGAACACCGCATTCACCGGGCGTGATCAGGCGCAAAAGATTGAATGTGCCCGGAGGCTGAAAGAAATTCAGCTGCGCATGCGTGATATAGAAACGGAGCGCAGGCGTTTGCTCGAGGAGCGCCAACGGATCGGATGATATGAAGCTCAAGCTTGATTTGCACGATGTTTTTTCCAACGGCAATGCCATCGAGTCTTCGTTGCGTGACATTATGGACGAAGCCTTGCTCAAGCGCGCTGAATATGTCGAGATTATACCAGGCAAAGGAAGCGGACAGCTCAAAAAATCGGTTCTGCGTTTTCTGGAAAAGAATTACAAAGGCCGTTATCAACGCATTGAAAAGGACGATAAAAATTTTGGCCGATTGTTTGTGCATTTTCGCTGGAAATAGTTTCCTTTCTTTTTTTGGACGCTATAATATGTCCATGCCTGTTTTTCTGCTGTTTTTTGTGTTGCTTTGCTCCTCGTGTGTTAAGCTTGAGTATATGAAGGAGGCTCTGGTCCTTCAGGCATATGCGAGGGAGAAAGATGCCCAGTCAGCGCAGGTTGCCGATCAGGATCAAGCCTTTGAGGCTCTTTATCAGGCGGCATGCCAGGGTGGTTCTGTTGAGAACATCCCCGGAAAAATTGAATTCGAGGAGACCTTTGGTCGTCCGGCCCTGGTGTTAGTATCTGACCAGGAAGAAGGCGAGCGTTGGCTTTATCGCAAGGCTACTCAGTATTTTGGGGGTTCCAAGATTTATGTTTTTTTTGATGCCGATGGTAAGTTCGAAAAAGTGGTTTGCAGAAAGATGCCATGAAATCCGCTGTTTCGCAGAATTTGCGTTTGCGTAAGCTCAAAACAATGGCGCTTCGTCTTCATGGGACTTCCCGCGCGCATGCGATCTTCACGCTGGGCTCCATGGCGGAACATGTGGTCGAGGTGTGTCGTTTAATCGAGCGCAAGGATTCTCATTGGAAAGCAGAAACGGTGGACATTCTGATCCATTGTCATTTATTATTACAAGCGGCAGGAGTGAGTCCTGCCGAGCTGGATGGTCTGGTGTCCGGTAGAATCGGTCGTTTTGAACAAAAGATCACAGACGCCTTGCTGGGCAAGGCGGAGCAGAAATAATTCCTGGGGAGGCAATATGGCCAAAAAGATTCTGGTCGTGGACGATGATCCGGTTGGCAGTACGCTTATGAAGGCGCGCTTGTCCGGTGCAGGATTCGAGGTTTTGACCGCAATTGACGGGATGCACGGACTGGAAGCTGCCCGGGAGTATCATCCGGATCTGATTATTCTGGATATCGAAATGCCGACCATGAATGGTTATGTCTTTATTCTGGAGATGAAGCAGGACTCTTCTATTTCCAGTATTCCGGTGATTGTTTTGACCTCGCATGAAGAGAATAAGCCAATTTTTCGTCGTAAAGGAATAATGCATTATCTGGTCAAGCCGGTCAATTTTGATGATCTTTTTGCTCACATGAAGGAATTAATCGGAGAATAGCGGGCAGGTTTTGCCTTTTTTCAGCGAGGCTGCGTTAAACAGCGGCTTGTTTATATCCGGACTCGAAATTCGTTGTTTCTGCCGAGGAGACCAGTCTTGCCTGCTATTTGTTATGATTTTGGCCCTGCGGTGACAGCTTTTTCTACGGACTGTGGCATGGATTTCTCCTCACAGCAGGCATGTTCTGGAGGACAGGACTTTTCTGTTTTACAGAGGGAAGCCCTGGTTTCTCTTTTAGGTCCTGGCGCGGCTTCGTCTATGGTTTTTCCCCGCCAGGTGCATGGGAATTCAGTCTGGCAAGTGACCCGGGAACAGGCGGGACAGTGCGGAATGGTTGAGGCGGATGCCGTGGTTACAGATGTCAAAGGGCTTCCGGTTGCGATCCGTACTGCAGACTGCCTGCCACTTTTGTTATGTGATGTTCGCAGGGGCGTTGTTGCAGCGGTGCATGCCGGATGGCGCGGAACAAAGGCGCAAATTGCTTTGCGGACGCTGGAAATTCTGTTGAGGGACTATCACTGCGAATTCCACGACATCCGGGCCGTTATCGGGCCCTGTATCCGCATGAATAATTATCAGGTAAGCCAGGATTTCTGCAACTTCTTTCCCGAAGATGTCTTCATAATGTCGGATGGCTGGCATTTCGATTTGGCAGGAGCCAATACTCGGCAGTTACTCTCAGCCGGATTCTTTCAGGAAAACATTACCGATTGTGGCCGCTGCACCTTTGCGGAGAAAGAATTTTTCTTTTCTTATCGGCGTCAGGGCGATCAGGCTGGACGTTTGCTGCATGCCATTGCTGTGAGATAATCCCGGGAATAAAGCAAAGATGTCTTTTATTGCGGTCTTTATTACTGTTTCCGGCGAAGAGGAGGCTCTGCGCATTGCCCGTTCCCTGGTTGAGCGCAGGCTGGCGGCGTGCTGCAACCTTCTGGGCGGAGTTCGTTCCATTTATCGCTGGCAGGAACGGGTTGAGGATGCCATTGAGGTTTTGCTTGTGGTCAAGACCAGGCGGGAGTGTTTCTCAGCATTGCAGGTTGAAGTGACTCGGCTGCATAGCTATTCTGTTCCCGAAATCGTTGCTTTGCCGATTGAAGCATTAAGTGAGTCTTATCGACTTTGGTTGCAGGATTCGACTGCAACAGAATGATCAGTACTTACCTGGTGTTTGGTTTTTCTTTGGAAAGATAACTTTCCAGTCCTGCCCGGTTTCGTAAATCCCGAATAACGGTTGTTATTGCTTCAGATGTGCGTTCCTTTTCCAGCGTTTTCAGGAAGTCTTCCTGAACCTCGGAGAATTTCTTTTCGTCAGCAGGCTGCTCCGCTTCGAAGGCGATAATAACCGGCCCCTTGCTTGTCAGGACCACATCACTCAAGTTATTCTCGTTTGTTAACAGGAATGAGGCGGTGGTAAAGTCTTCCGAAAGACCGATTTCAGGCACATAATCGCCCAAGGCAAAAAAGGCTGTTTTCTTGACGTCAAGTCCGGACTGCTGCGCGGCTTCAGGAAAAGCCAGTCCTCCGGAGATAGTTTTTTTGATGTCAGCCTGCAGGGAGCGAGCTTTCTCCTCGGCGAGTTCTAAAGCCTTTTCTTCAATAAACTTTGTTTGAGCTATGGTTTGCGCCTGGGTGAAGTCCGGTATGTAGGCTTTGGCATGGCTCAGGGGCCTAGCCACCAGAAAGCCTTCAGGTGTTGGAACCGGTGCCAGCAGCAGGCCTTCTTTGGCGGAGAAAAGCTGGCTTACAAATTCGAGTGGCCATTCGGAAACGGGACCAAGTTGTTCCATATTAAAGAAGCCCGTTTCCTGAACTTTAAGTCCGGAGTCTTTTGCGGCGGTGGCAAAGTCTGCAGTGGTTGAAGCCTGATCAAAGAAAGTGTTGGCTTGTTCGCGCAAGCTTTCTTTTTGCGACTGGGAGGTTTTGTCGGACAACTTGAAAGCAACATACTGGACATTGATTGAGTCTGGTACCAGGAAGTCATCGCGATTCTGCTGGTAGTAATCTTTTAGTTCCTGCTCCGTGGGAGTGATGTTCTTGGCGAATTCTGTTGGGTCAATTAAGGCATAGCTGACCTGGATCTTGCGGTTGCGGCGTTCGTATTCCTTGCGGGCTTCTTCCTGCGTGATTGCGGTGGAAGGTGTGGCTGGCTTGAGCAGTTTCATGATCTTGAGTCCATCGCGGAGTCCTTCTTCGAAGGATCGTGCATCACGGTGGAAAATTTGGCCTACGATCTTGTTGTAAAGATTTTTGTCGAGACTGCCATTTTTTTGAAAGACCGGTTGATTGGCGATCAGGGCAATGACTTCGCGATCATCGACCTTGATTTTCCGGCGGTCAGCTTCTTTGACCAGCATGATGCGGGTCCAGGTTTCGTTATTCATATCCATATAGGGAAGAAGTCTTTCGATCTCCGCGCCATGGGAAAGCAGCATCTGGTTATGGACGTCGGCGTTGTAGCGTCGGAACTCCTTAAGAGAAACCGTTTTACCGAAAAGTTTTCCGGCCGGGGCAAGGTCGCTGTTCTTGTCGGAGAGTTGAGACATGCCGAAGCCGAAACCGAATGAAATGATGATGATTCCGGAGACGACCCAGAGGACTTTTTTGGCAACGCCTTTCTGACGAAACACTTTAAGCATAAAAACCTCTCATTGACTGATTGGGAAGGAAACTTTGCTGAAACGGGATTATACCTGTGCTCAATCATGATGACAAGTTTTTTTCCTTTACGAAGAAGTGCTCATTGGTTATAATAGCGCCCTTTGAACGACAGGTGGAAAGCCGTGTCTGGTCTGACAACGATGAACTCGAATTTTCCTTTTTGGAAAAACTTCGTGATAAACGGTGATTGGAGAAGTTTTTATGAAGCAACTGAAGCTGGGAGTTCCCAAGGGCAGCCTGCAGGATGCAACAGTGGCGTTGTTTGCAAGGGCGGGATTCCGCATGACGGTATCCAGCCGGTCTTATTTTCCGCAGATCGATGATCCGGAGATTTCTCCGGTCTTGTTGCGTGCCCAGGAAATGTCGCGCTATGTAGAGGATGGTACATTGGATTGCGGGATCACGGGTCTGGATTGGATTACGGAGAATGGATCAAAGGTTGATGTAATCTCGGAACTTGTTTATTCCAAGGCTACGGCCAGCAAGGTGCGTTGGGTTTTGGCTGTCCCGGAAGCTTCCAAGATTCATTCTGTCCAGGATCTTGCCGGCAAAAAGATCGCCACAGAAGTTGTCGGGATTACAAGAAAGTATTTGGCCAAGCACAAGGTTAAGGCGCATGTTGAATTCAGCTGGGGAGCCACGGAGGCCAAGGTTACCTCCGGTCTGGTCGATGCGATTGTCGAGCTGACCGAAACCGGAAGCAGTCTGCGGGCCAACAAGCTGCGCATTGTTGAGACGTTGTGCGAGTCCTCGACCCGTTTTATCGCTAATCGGCAGACTCGTCAGGATCCCTGGAAATTGCGCAAGATGGATCAGATTGTTATGCTGCTGCGTGGGGCTCTGGCGGCCAACAACATGGTCGGACTCAAGATGAATATCGAGGAAAAGAATCTTTTGTCGGTGATCGCTCAGCTGCCGGCGCTCAAGAATCCGACTGTTGCGCCTCTTGCGCAGCCGGGTTGGGTTGCGGTTGAAACCATCATTGAAGAGAATGTGGTCAGGACCATTATTCCTGCCCTTAAGGATGCCGGGGCGCAGGGGATCATAGAGTATTCGATCAACAAGCTTATTGTGTAATAACCAGAGGAAGTCATTATGCCTTGCGGAAGAAAACGTAAATTAAGAAAAATCAAGACTCACAAGCGCAAGAAGCTGCGCAAGTCCCTGCGTCACCTCAAGAAGCGCGAGACCCGCTAGACCCGGCAACAGTAACGGGAGACAATAAGATGCGACAGAGCGCGGTTTATAGAACTGGTGCTTGTGCTGGGCTTTGTTTCTTGTTCCTGTTTTTGGGCACGGCACAGGCCGCAAAATCTCGGGCAGCTGCGATTCCATCTGAAAAAGTCCGGGCAGTTGCCCATTTCATGACTGCTTTCTCGCACGATTTGCTTGGTCAGACGGCTCAAGCTGTTCGGGAATACCAATCCGCGGTCGGAGTGGATTCTTCTGTTTATGCCTCGCATTTCCGCCTGGGGGCGGCTTTTCTGCGTCTTGGAAACATTGAGCGCGCTGTCCAGGAACTCTCATTGTCGGTGCAGATGGCCCCGGAGGAGTCTGAGCCGCATTATTTGTTGGCTTTAATTTATTCCGCCCGAAAAGAATACGATCAGGCTTCACGGGAATATGAAATACTTTTTAAACAACTGGCAGGCTCTGCAGTGGGCAAGCCGGATGTTCATGTTTTTTTAGGTCAGCTTTATTACTCCCGCGGAGAAACGTTGCGCGCTCTTGAGCAGTTTGAGAAAGCTTGGCAGCTGGAGCCCGAAAATCTTGATCTGGCGTATGCTTTGGGCGAATTGTATATCGAGGCGGGGCGTCGGGACGAGGCGCTCGGGGTCTTTAGAGGATGTATCAATACAGATCCTTTGCATGCTGATTGCCTCAATGCTCTGGGTTACGCCCAGGTCGAGGCAGGACAGCAATTGGATGAAGCAGTAAGCTTTATTGAAAAAGCGTTGTCTCTGGAGCCTAAAAACGCCGCTTACATGGATAGCCTTGGCTGGGCTTATTATAAAAAAGGTGATTATAAAGAGGCGTTGCGGCATCTGACTGCTGCGTCCGTTATTGAACAGGATCCGGTTATCCTGGAGCATCTGGGGGATGTGTATTTGAAAATTGGTCAGACGGATATGGCGCGTAAAGCGTGGGAGACCTCGATCTTACTCGAGCCCGGACAAGATGTGCTTATTAAAAAATTGCAGGAGCTGGTTCCTGCCCGGCAGGATAGCCCCTGATGTCATCACCATTGGTCATTGCTTCCTACGCGAAACTTAATCTGGCTTTACGCATTATTGGCAAGCGGCCGGATGGTTTTCACGAACTGGAGACTCTTTTCGAACGGATAAGTTTGCATGATGACCTGGCTTTGAGCGCGGCGTCTGAAGGTCAGACTGTAATTGAATGTGATCATCCCGGGGTTCCTGTCGACGGGAGTAATCTGATTTTCAGGGCGGCGGCGTTGGTTCGCGAATGCTGCCGTGTTAATTACGGTGTGCGTTTTGTTCTGACAAAAAGAATACCGGTGGCGGCAGGTTTGGCCGGAGGGTCTTCCAACGCGGCAGCGGCTTTGTCGGGGCTCAATGTTTTCTGGAAACTCGGCTTGTCACGTCCGCAGCTTCTGGCTATGGCCCGCAAGTTGGGCAGTGATGTGGCTTTTTTTTTATATGAGACGCCTTTTGGACTGGGGACGGGGCGGGGAGAAAAAATTCGCTCTTTTTCTGTCCGGCACAAGTTCTGGCATGTGCTGGTTACGCCCAAGGCGCCTTTGTTGACCAAAGATGTTTATGCGGCATGGGATGCTTCGTTGACAAAGGAAAGTTCCGCTGTTACCATGCTCGTCAGTTCTTTGCGGAAAAACAATATTTCTTTGGCGCGCCAGCAGCTCTTTAATGATCTGGAGAAGCCAATCCGGTATTTGCGTCCGGAGTTGTCGTCGCTGTTCTCCCGTATGGACAAGGCAGCATCCGGCGGAGTCTGTTTCTCAGGTAGCGGGCCTTCGGTCTTTGCCCTGGTCAAGGATCAGTCTGAGGCCGAGCGGATAGCGTCCATGTTTCGCGGTTCCTATTCGCAGGTATTTGCGGTTTCCACTTTTTAAGTTTTTTTGTTGTGTCAATTTGATTGCCCTGTGGTGTAATGGTAGCACACCGCCCTTTGGAGGCGTGGGCCATGGTTCGAATCCATGCGGGGCAGTAATTCCTAGCACAGGTCTGTTTATATCAGCTCGTCGGAGATTCCGGCGAGCTTTTTTTTATTTTCCGGTTCCGGCCCATTTTGTCCTTGCGGGAGATGGCTGTTAATTATTCCAGTCACGGTTTGACTCCGCAGATAGTTCAGGGTAAGATATAAACAAGGTTGTTGTTTGCCGGTTCAGTTACGGTATTATGCAGTTCATCGGGGGACAGGGAGGCGCAGATGAAGGGGAAGATCAAGAGAATATTGCTGGCTGAAGATGATCGTGTGACATCGTTCTTGATCAAGAAACAGTTGGAACAAAACGGGTATGTCGTTATGACGGCGGCCAACGGGCTGGAGGCTTTGAATATTATCGGTTCGATGCCGGTAGATTTGCTTGTTACTGACGTAGTTATGCCGGAGATGGACG
This sequence comes from Candidatus Omnitrophota bacterium, assembly GCA_903944345.1. Classification (GTDB taxonomy): domain Bacteria; phylum Omnitrophota; class Gorgyraeia; order Zapsychrales; family Fredricksoniimonadaceae; genus CAJARJ01. Next base: position 70,995 of record CAJARJ010000020.1, on the reverse strand, counting down.
GTGTTGATTTGTATCTTGCGCTCAAGGATAACCCTCTTACTGCGAAAATTCCGATTATTATTGCTACCGACAAACAGATGTTTCAGGATTCTTTTATGTCGCTTGGGGTAAATCATTTTGTGCCCAAGATGTCGGATGTCGAACTGCTCCTGGCCAAGATCGAGGAAGTTTCCAATGTTGTGGAGAAGTCGAGGCTTTTTCGCAAGGTGCTGATTTGTGGAACCAACAAGGATGTTAATGCCCAGATGCAGGCGGCCTTGTTGCAGAAAGAAGATTGTTTGACGACGGTTGTCAGTTCGCCTTTGGATATTGTTTCCAAGGCTTTGTTGATGGTTCCTCATCTGTTGTTGATTGATGTCATGATGGAAGGCGACATTATGACAAATGAAATGTTGGGCGCGATGAGATGTTTTGCCCGGCTCAAGAACACGATTTTTGTGACGTATGTGACGTCCGCGGATGCCGGACTTGATGCCGAGGATAAAGGCGGTCGGTCGCTGGAGGTTCGTATTGCCGAGTGCAGGGCAGCGGGCGCGACTCATCATCTGGGGCATTTCAATCAGATGACGTTTCTGAATGATTTGCAAAACATGATCGAGGGTTGATGCTGTCTGGTTCGAAAGTTCGATCCTTTCTGTTTCGGTTTTATATTCCTTTCACGCTTTGGTTTCTTTTGTTGGCGGGTGCCGCTTTAAATGTTTTTTCTTCCGCAGGTTCTTCAGTACTTTCTTCGGGACAGGATTTTGTTCGTGTCTTTTGGTTCCTTCTGGTGTCTGGTTTTCTTCTGGCGCTGCTTATTCCAGTGAGGTTCTTTTCAGAGAGAGTCGAGCAGAAAAGAGAGGGGCTGATCGACGGAGAGCTTCCTTTGGCCCTTCTGGACGCGTTGCCGGATCCTTTTCTGGTCAAGGATCATGAATTACGCTGGGTGTATTTCAATCGTGTCTTTTGTGATTTTATGGGTTATTCGGCAGGAGAATTGGTTCAAAAAAATGAACGAAATCTCTTGGGGGTCGAGCAGGCAGAATCCTGGCGTATTAAGGATGAGCAGGTGTTGCTGACCGGGCAGGAAAGTGTCGGGGAAGAGCTTTTGCCGGAGCCTGGTGGCGGGCTCAGGCCGGTTTTGATCAAAAGAACCCTGCATAAGAGTGTTTCCGGACGGAAATTTGTTGTTGTTTTTTTTCGTGATCTGACCGGAGTCAGACAGGCTCAGGAACGGTTACAGCAAGCGGCAGCAGAATGGAGCCGGACTTTCGACAGCATTTCGGATCTGATTCTTGTTACTGACGGCGATTCTCGTATTCTGCGCTGCAACAAGGCGGCTTGCGACGCTTTTGGTCTTGGCCTGGATGATTTGCGTGGTCGCAGGAGTTGTGATCTTTTGCATGATGGTGTCCAGCGCCACGAACGTTGTCCTTTTGATCAGATGCGTTCTGATAATAGGCCGCATTCAGTGGAGATGACCGCTTTAGGCAACACGCCTTTTGTTGTGACAGTCGCGCCGATTATGGAGAACGGGCGTTTTTCCGGAGCAGTGCATATTCTCAAGGACATTTCCGGGCAGAAAGCCAATGAGGACAAGCTGCTCAAGGCCCTGGAGGATTTGCGTAATGCCAGGGACAAGCTGGTTCGTTCCGAGAAGCTGGTGGCCATCGGTCAGCTGGCTGCGGGGGTGGCTCATGAGATCAACAATCCGATTGGGTTTATCGGAAGTAACCTGGAAGTGCTCAAGGAATATGTCGCCGCATATACAAGTGTTCTGGAGAAGTCTGATCAGCTTGCAGAACTGGCACAGCAGGGCAGCAAAGAGCAGGTATCCGCTTTCGTTGATGACTTGCGGGCCTTCCAGCGCAGCGTGGGAATTGAATTTATACGCGGTGATGTGACAGATCTTTTGTCCCAGTCCCGTAACGGGGTTGACCGGATCAAGAAGATTATTATGGATTTGCGCACATTCGCCCGGGATGATGCCAATCAGACCCAGGAGCCGGTTAAGGTGGAGTCTTTGGTTGATCATGCCCTGGCATTGACCCGTAATTCGTTTCTCCACCGGATAGAGCTTGTTCTGGACTATGCCCAGACGCCGCTGGTGGTCTGTAATGTACAGAAAGTAACCCAGGTGTTTGTCAATCTTCTGATTAACGCGGGGCAGGCAATTAAAGACAAAGGCATAATTTATATTCGTACGTTTTTGCTGGAAGATAATGTGCATGTAGAGATACGGGACACCGGCAATGGTATATCTGCCGAGGATCTGGGCAGGATTTTCGACCCGTTTTTTACTACCAAGCCCGTTGGGCAAGGCACGGGGTTGGGTCTGAGTATCAGTCTGGAGATCGTGAAGAAGCAGGGAGGAGACATCCTGGTGCGCTCGCTGCCCGGAGAGGGGTCTACGTTTACGGTGGTTCTTCCCGGGGATAAGGTTTCGGACAAGGAGTGACGCCAGGGGTTCCTTATGGATAATAGCAAAAATAAAATCTTCGGGTTTGATCCGGTTGTCCTTCTCTGGACGATGATAACCGTTTATATCCTTTATTTCTTTTCTCTTTCTGTTGTCCGGTATTTTTCGTTTGATTTCAAGGATATGGATCTTGCGGCGTATGATCAGATTATTCGCAATATTAATCGTGGAACCCGGTTTAGTTCCATATTGGGAGTAGACTTTCTCGGACACCATGCTCATTTTCTGGCGTACCCAGTGGCGCTACTTTACAAACTTGTTCCACATCCGTTAACTTTGCTTGCTTTGCAAACTCTTGCGATTGGACTGACCGCATGGCCTCTTTATTTGACAGCAGCGCGCTTTTTGACTCCCAAGATGGGGTTCTTGGTAGCGGCAGCGTATTTTCTGTATCCTGCGGTTGCCTTTTTAAACGCTTATGAATTCCATTTTACGGTTTTCGCCACGTTTTTTTTGATGTGGGGGTTTTATTTTTTCTTTACGGAACGTTTTCGTTGTTTTCTTGTGGCAATGGCGCTGGTTTTGCTTTGTCAGGAGAACATGTCACTTGTTCTGGTGGCATTCGGCTTTTATGCGATGGCGCTCCGGCGCGGGTGGCAGTGGTGGTCTCCCCTTATTGTTGCAGGGACGGTTTATGCTTTGTGGTATATCCGGATAGTCGTGCCAGCGCTTAATCCGGATACCATTAATTTTGTGTCTATCTATTCTCATCTGGGAGACAGTCACGGGCAGATTATTGCCAATGTGCTGGCACGTCCGTGGGAGGTCTTGCGGTATATGACTGAGTCTTCCCGTCTCTGGTGGTTGTATCAGTTGTTTGCGCCGCTCGCATTTATCCCCTGGTTCGGTCCTCTACATTTTTTGCCGTCATTGCCTTTGTTCTTGCAGCATCTTTTGTCTAACCGTCAGCAGGAGATCAATCTTTACTTCCATTATACGGCCGAGTTGATACCGTTTATTTTTGTTGCCCTTGTTTTTGGTTTGCGTCGTCTGATGAACCAGAACAGCCGACGGGCGATCCTGCCGGTATTGTTATCGGTGACGGTGCTGCTTTTTGCTATAGAGGGGCCGTACGGAGAGTTGTCCGCCAAATTCTTGTTGTTGCAGAAAGATGCCTGCTGCTTGATGGAGCGCATGCTGGCTCTTCTGCCGCCGACAGGCGCTGTGGTAACAACTTTTGAGTTTATGCCCAGACTTTCCGATCGGCCAAGTCTGTATTCTTTTCACCATATTTATTCGGGGCACTTCACGTTGTCCAGCAAGGCCTATCTTCTTCCGGAGCCAGTGGACCATGCCCTTTTAAATATTAACGACGGCCTGACTTTTGGTTCCTTTTATAACAGGGATGGCAGCTTTCGATTGCGGAAGTTTCTTGCAGATAATGTTTTGGAGCCTGTTGCTGTGCGGGATAATCTGGTTCTGTTTAGTCGAGCAAAGGATTCTCCGTCTTCATTTACCCAGGGGTTGTTTGAGGTCTGGCAGGGGACGGTGGCCGGGAGTGAACAGGATGTATTTTTCTCTGATGGCAAGTTGGCGCTTGATCAAATTGACTATCATTATCGAGGGGATGTGCTTTATTTGCGCCTGGTTTGGCGGGTCTTGGAAAAAGTTTCAAGGGATTTGTCGCTTTCGCTGGCTTTTTTGAACAAAGACGGGAAGAGAGTTTCCGGGTTGGTTCTTCCCGCCTGTTATCGTCTTTTCCCGACAACAGAGTGGAAGCCGGGAATGATGGTTGTTGAGCATAGATATTTGACTATTCCTGTTGAGATGACAGGAAAGCCGTTTAGCCTGCGGGTAGGGATTTACGATGAGGGAGTCCGAGAAACACTGGGGTTGATAGGTACAATCTTTATCACCCCGGAGGCAGTCGGGGTTCAAAGGAGAAGTAATCCATGATGGATGATCTGGACAAGTGTCATTTATGCGGCAGTGATAGTTTTCGTGTGGTTTATGAACCTGCTGTTTCTGCCAAAGCCGCCGCTCAGCCCGCAGGTGGCTACCGGATTACCGGCCATGAAGTGGAAGAGGGGTTACGCGTGGTCTCTTGTCGTCGCTGTGGCGTTTCGTTTCTTAATCCGCGCCTGGATCGCAAGTTGATTCATGATGATTATGCGGAGATGAATGACGAGCAGTATAATGCCGAGGAAGCGGGGCGCCGTCAGGCTGCCCGGTTGATTCTGCGGCAGCTGGCGAAATATAAAAAAGGCGGACGCCTGTTGGATATAGGCTGTGCCACCGGGTTTCTTCTGGATGAGGCCAGGCGCCTGGGCTGGGAAGTTCACGGGATTGAATTATCCCAGTGGGCGGTGCGCTATGCCCGGGAGACTCTTGGCCTTCACGGGGTTGTGCAGGGCGTGCTTCAGGAAGGCACGTTTCCTAACAACTTTTTTGACGCTGTGGTTATGACGGACGTGATTGAACATCTGGTTGATCCCAAGGCAGTTCTTTATATCGTTCGCCGGGCGCTCAAGCCGGACGGGGTTTTTTGTTGCACGACGCCGGACATTGACAGCACGGTCAGCCGCATGCTCAAGGCCAGGTGGTGGGGTATCAAGCGGGCGCATTTGTTTTATTATAACCGCCGCACATTGGGCAAGCTCTTCGCAGCTACCGGGTTTCATTCTCTGGCCACACATTCACATGCTCGCACCTTTTCGCTGGGCTACTGGTTCTCGAATCTGGCAGTTTACAAGCCGGCTTTCAAGACTTTATCGGATTTTGTCCGGAACCGTCCGGGGTTGGCCAGTTTTGCCATTTGTCTGGACCTGGGAGATCAGCTTGTGGCCTTTGCCCGCAAAAGCCGTCAACTCAAGTATTTGAAAGAGATCGAGGAGGGGGCGGAGCAAACGGAGGCGCCTTCGTCGCACAAGGTGGCGGTGGTTTTGCCGGCTTACAATGCGGCCAAGACCCTTGCCGTGACTTATGGGGATATTCCCAAAGATATTGTTCAGGATATTATTCTGGTCGATGATGCCAGTCGGGATAATACGTCCGAGGTTGCTCGTCAGCTGGGCATCAGGGTCATCAGGCATGACCGCAACCGTGGGTATGGCGGAAATCAGAAGACCTGTTATCGCAAGGCGCTGGAAGCCGGAGCGGATGTGGTGGTTATGGTTCATCCTGATTATCAGTACGATCCAACCGCAATTCCCCAGTTGATCGAACCTATCCTTGCCGGGCGGGCTGATGCGGTTTTTGGTTCACGCATGATGAAGGGCGGGGCTTTGAGGGGAGGCATGCCGATCTGGAAATATAATGCCAATATCCTGCTGACCGCGCTGGAAAATGTCGTGTTGGGGATTTATTTGACCGAGTACCATTCCGGGTTTCGTGCCTATAGCCGCAAGTATCTTACCAACGTCAATTTTGAGTCCAATTCTGACGGTTTTGTGTTTGATACGGAGATTATTGTGCAGGGAGTGCTTAAATACATGCGTTTCGAGGAGGTCCCGATTCGGACTCGTTATTTTGATGAAGCCTCTTCTATCAGACTGTGGCCTTCGGTTGTTTACGGACTTAATATTCTTAAAACACTGTTCAAGTTTGTATTGCACAAGAGCGGGTTGCGTTTAAGGCAGTTTGAATGATGTTTCAGCAGGGGCAAACGGTTAAAAAAATCGGGTTGATCAGTCTTTTCTATGCTAGATTTGTTCTATGAAACTAGAAAATAATCCAATACTTGTTACGGGCGGGGCAGGATACATTGCTTCGCATATGGCCGGAATGCTGCTGGAAGAGGGGTATCCGGTTGTGATTATGGACAATCTTTCGACCGGAGTCAGAGGCTGGTTGCCGCGCGGAGCGGAGTTTGTCAAGGGCGATTTGTGCCGCCCGACGGATTGTCTGCGTGTTTTTAAAAAGTGGAAATTTTCTGCGGTGATGCATTTTGCCGCCCGCATTGTGGTTCCCGAGTCGGTCTCCCGTCCTTTGCTTTATTACAGGAATAATGTCGGGGGAACGTTGAATCTTTTGTCAGTTATGGCCGAGTGCGGGGTTCGCCGGATTGTTTTCTCGTCGACGGCGGCGGTTTACGGGAATCCTGCTGTTTTGCCGGTTGCCGAGCAGGCGCCGGTTGATCCGCAGAATCCTTATGGCATGTCCAAACTCATGGTTGAGCGATGTTTGCGGGATTCCGCCGCGGCGGGGTTGCTTGATTTTGTTGTACTGCGTTATTTTAACGTGGCTGGCTGGGATATCCGCAGGGCATGGCCGGCCAAGGGCCGTCCGGTTCCGACCCATCTTATTTCGAACGCTATGCGTGCTCTTTTGGGAGGCGGTGAACTGACGGTGTGCGGAACAGATTATCAGACGCCGGATGGTACCGGGGTTCGTGATTTTATTCATGTTCAGGACTTGTGCCGGGCGCATTTGCTGGCCTTGCGTGCTTTTGACCGGGGGATTAAGAACGAGACTTTTAATCTGGGCAATGGCTGCGGTTTTTCGGTTATGGACGTTATCAAGATGGCGCAACAGGTGTCGGGGCGACAGGTTCCGCATACGCTTGGCTCCCGTCGGCCGGGAGATGTCGAGACTTTGGTGGCATCTTCGCTGAAAGCCCGGGAAATGCTGGGCTGGACGCCGGAGCATGATCTTCGCAGTATTCTTGAGACGGAATGGCAGCGCAGACGTTAAGAGGTGGCATGATACAGACAAAAGGAATAATTCTGGCCGGAGGGAAGGCTACCCGGCTTTATCCGGCAACCAGAGTGGTCAGCAAACAACTGTTGCCTCTTTATGACAAGCCGATGGTCTATTACCCACTTTCGGTTCTTATGATGGCGGGGATTAAAGATATTCTGCTTATTTCGACCCCGGAAGCCCTGCCGCAATTCAGAGCCTTGTTGGGAAATGGTGCAGATTACGGTATCCGTCTGGAGTATGCTCAGCAAGCACAGCCGCGTGGTTTGGCGGATGCTTTTATTGTCGGGGCGGATTTTATCGGGGATTCCCGTGTCTGTCTTATCTTGGGAGACAATGTTTTTTTTGGCCATGGCCTTATCGATTTATTGTCCCGCGCGGCGGCTTGTCAGGATGCAACGGTTTTTGGCTATTATGTCAAGGATCCCGCCCGGTATGGCGTTGTTGAGTTTGATGCCGAGCGCAATGTCATTTCCATTGAAGAAAAGCCGCAGCGTCCGCGTTCCAACTGGGCGGTCACCGGTTTATATTTTTATGATTCCGATGTTGTTCGCATTGCCAGGCAGATTCGTCCGTCTGCACGCGGCGAGATAGAGATAACGGATATCAATAATGAATATTTACGTCGAGGCCGGCTTAAAGTCCATCTTTTGGGGCGAGGGTATGCTTGGCTGGATACGGGGACTTATGACTCTTTTCTGGATGCTTCGGTTTTTATTAAAACCATCGAAGACCGCCAGGGGCTCAAGATTGGCTGTATCGAAGAGGTGGCTTTCCGCAAGGGTTTTATCGACAAAGAAAAACTTTTGTCTCTGGCTGACAGCTTTCATAGCGAGTATGCGATTTATTTGCGGAATATAGCAGAGGAGCGCTAATGGCTTTTCAGTTTGAAGCAATGGTTTTGCCCGGAGTGATAAGCATTGCGCCGCAGATGTATGAAGATGCTCGCGGCTCTTTCTGCGAGCTGTTTAAATCAGCGCTTTTTCAGGAACAAGGGATCCCCGGTCATTTCTCCCAGATTAACCGTTCGGTGAGCCGTCAGGATGTTTTGCGCGGCTTGCATTATCAGCTTTTGCCTTCAGCTCAAGGGAAACTGGTGATGGTTGTCAAGGGGGAGATATGTGACGTTGTGGTGGATATTCGTCAGGGATCTCCGTCGTATGGGCGCTGGTTGTCGGTCAGCCTGGACGCGCGGCAGGGGCGGATGCTTTATGTTCCGGAAGGTTTTGCTCACGGTTTTTGTGTCCTTTCCAGTGAGGCTGAGGTGATTTATTGCTGCACAGCACCCTACGTTCCGGCTCTGGAGCGCGGTATTATATGGAATGATCCTGAGCTGGCCATTGATTGGCCGGTGCGTCTGCCTGTTTTGTCCGGGAAAGATGCGCTTTATCCACGCTTGAGAGATGCGGAGAATAATTTCAGGTATGCTCCTGTTTTGACAGAAGGAGGCCAGACTGCAGAGTAAAGGGGCTGTTGCAGGTGGTGCAAGATTCCTTGTGTTGGGAGCGCAGGGGCAGTTGGGGAAGGCCGTTCAACAGGTTTTGCTTCGTAACGGGCTGCCTTTTACCGCGCCCGGCAGATTACAAGCGGATGTGACTGATACCGACAAGCTCAATGCTCTGCTGAAGTCGTTCTTTCCGGATTTTGTGATCAATTGTGCGGCTTATAATGATGTCGAGCGAGCTGAGCAGGAAAACGAGCGTGCTTTTTGTGTGAATGCTCAGGCTCCGGCGCAACTGGCGGAAATGTGCCGCCGGCAGAGGGCGATGTTGTTTCATTTCAGCACAGATTATGTTTTTGACGGGACAAAGGGCGATTATTACACGGAGGCTGATTGTCCTAATCCGCTGGGTGTGTACGGGGCGAGCAAGTATCAAGGCGAGTGCGATGTCCTGGCTGCCGGAGGCGACTTTGCCGCCGTGTTTCGCTTGAGCTGGCTTTTTGGCGAGGGCAGGCAGAATTTTCTTTACAAGCTTGAAGATTGGGCGACTCGTCAGAAAACTTTGCGCATATCAGAGGATGAAGTCTCCATTCCTACTTATACCGGGGATGTCGCGGATGCGATTCTCGCGGCCGCGGCCAAAAGGGTCGGCGGGTTGTATCATTTGGCCAGTACCGGCTGTTGTTCCCGCTATGAATGGGCGAAATATTATCTGGCGGCACGTCGCTTACAGGTCGAAATCGTTCCGGTGCCAATGAGTTCTTTTCCTGTTATGGCCAGGCGCCCGTTGTTTTCTCCGCTTTCCAATCGTAAATTGTCCGGAGTGCTGGGCTGTGGCCTGCCGTCGTGGCAGGCGGCGATTGACCGGTATCTGGCAGATATTCAAAATAGCCGCGTTTGCCCGGCAGACTTGAGGTAGAGAATGAAAAAGACACTGCTTATTACCGGCGGATGTGGTTTTATCGGCTCCAATTTTATTCGCTACATGCTTGAGCGTTATCCGGACTACAGGTTGATCAATTTTGACTTGCTGACTTATGCGGGGAACCCCGATAACCTGGTTGCGGTGGCTGCCGATCCTCGTTACACCTTTGTTCAGGGCGATATAGCCGACCGGGTGGCCGTGCAGCAGGTTATGTCGCAAGCTGACCAGGTCATCCACTTTGCTGCAGAATCTCATGTGGATCGCAGCATTGAGGGGCCGGAGGTTTTTGTTCGCACGAATGTTCTTGGGACGCAAGTTCTTCTGGAATGTGCCCGGGGCTGCTCTATCCAGCGTTTTATTCACGTTTCAACTGACGAGGTTTACGGGTCTTTGGGGCCGCAAGGATATTTTACCGAAGAAACTCCTCTTGCCCCCAATAGTCCGTATTCGGCCAGCAAGGCCGGCAGTGATCTTTTGGCGCGGGCTTATCATGAAACATTTCGTTTCCCGGTCATCATAACCCGTTGTTCCAATAACTACGGGCCGTATCAATATCCCGAGAAATTGATTCCGTTGATGATTAATAATGCCTTGCAGAACAAGCCTCTGCCGGTTTACGGCGATGGACTTAATGTCCGGGATTGGCTTTATGTAGGCGATCATTGTGCGGCGATCGACGTGGTTTTACATGAGGGGGTGCCGGGCCGAGTCTATAATATCGGCGGGAATAATGAATGGAAGAATATTGATATTGTCCGTCTGATTCTTAATATTCTTGGAAAATCTGAAAGTCTTATTTCTTATGTAGAAGACCGCCAGGGGCATGATCGTCGTTATGCCATTGATGCCGCCCGAATTCGCACGGAACTGGGCTGGCAGCCAACGGTGCCTTTTGAGCAGGGCATTAAAAATACGATTGAGTGGTATCTTGCCCACCCTGAATGGATTGCGCATCTGCAGCATCGTTTGAGCTGATTTACTCCTTCCGAAGTCTTTTTATTTGATAAACAATCAAAATTATCATTGACATGATGTCAATTTATGCTATATTTGTTGAGTAATTGTCAACTAAATTGACCATTGGACAATCTAATGATGTTGTCAGCCATAACGCCCGTTGAGAATGCTTTTGAATTAATAGGCCTGGATCGCTCACACGCTCTTATTGAATTTCTTTTTCTGCAAAGTGCGTTTGGCAAAAGTCTTTTTGGTCTGGGGTTTATTCTGGCATTGTGGCGATCTGTCCGCGCGGGGAGTATTCGTCCTTTTATGATGTTTTGTTTGATTTTTTTTAGTGTATGGATGTTATTTGTTTTGCCCTCGACTGAGCTTGCGGGATATCCGTCGGTTATGGAAGAACGAGGTTTCAGGGAGGTTTCAACAACGGGCTTGTTGGAAAAACATGGGTTGGGCAGGCTGACGATTAATCCGGTTTTCTTGACGACAGTGCAGCTATTGAATGGGTTCTCCAATAATCTCATCAATATTATGGAAGTTCAAGAGGTTGCCGGAGAGGGTTTTCTGAAGAGTCCGTTTCTGCCAATCAATCTTTCGGTTCTGGTGGCGCGTCTTTTTTCACAGGGCATTGCTGATGGCGGTCTTAAGGAGCAGGTGAAAGTATTCTATTCGGAAACATATCTTCCTGTTCTGAAAAGACTTGTGTCGGAAAATAACAGCCTTATGCCGTCCGGATTATGGCCGGGAGATTCCAGGGTGGTTGCACGATATTCCGCGCAGGATGGGCGTCGCTGGGGGGAATTGCAGGAGTCTTTATATAAGTATCTTGATGGCAAGAATCACTTATTAGAGAAGGCTCACAGGCTGTTTGGTCTGCAAAGTCCGGTTGTAGAGCTTTCGGTCAGGGATTTTCTGATTCTGGAAACGCAGCGCAGACCGGGGGAATATGGTGTTTTTACCTGTCAGGACAAGTTTTGTCAGGACGGGGTTATTCCGGCATATGAGCTTTTCGACAAATTTCTTGCGGCGGCTCGTATGGTCTTGAGTGGCTGGCCCTATGTTCTGGGAGGAATGCTTGCCGGTTGGTATGTCTTTTTTCCTGTGTTTCTTTTGGCTGTTATGCTCAAAGGCAATCTGGATATTCTGTTGGGGTATTTTCGCGGGTTGTTAGTACTCAAACTTTGCCCGTTTTGTCTGACGGTTCTGGATAGTTGCAGCCGGGTTATTTTGCTGCGGAGTGATCTGCAGGGCTTTCGTGAATCTCTGGGAGTGGCTGTGGGAGTGGCTGTCGGGATTGTCGTTATTCTTGGGTGTGTCCTGGTGAGCGCGCTTTTATTTTTCACGAGAGCAAAGATGATTTTTCAACCGACAGTTAAAGGAGCCGTATGAAGAAGGTGTTGCCTGTTTTGGCGGGGATGATCTTAAGTTTGTGGAGCCAGGTTGCTTTTGCCCAGTCGGGATCACAGGAACGGGCGGTGACGGAATTTAACGGTCTGGCGGATTTTATGGTCAAGGTTATGACCGGACCGGCTTCCAAGGTTCTGGCGCTGGTATTTTTACTTATTGGGGTCTGGAAAATTATTCATCAGGAGTACGGGGCCGCGGTGGGTTGTGTTTTAGCCTTGCTGGCGCTGGTATTTCTGCCCAATTTTCTGGGGATATTCGGAGGATAAAATGAAACCGTGTCCAAGAACAATTGACCGGCCTCTTCTTATTCTGGGCCTTGAGGGTGAAGATGTCGCTGTGATTCTTTTATTGTGCGGGGTACCGGCAATTGTGTTTTCTCCGGCAGTTCCGTTGATCGCGTTGTTTTTCATCTGGCCATGTCTGGCCGCGTTCAAGCGCGGGAAACCGGAAGGATATCTGATTCATTGGCTGTACCGGCAGGGAGTTGGCTTCAGAGGATTGCTGCCGCCGGGGCCCGAGCGTTTTTACAGCATTTATAGCAAGGAAGGCCAGGATGTTTTTTGAACGTTATGCCGGAGCGGAATTCGAGAATGTAAAACTGCATTATGTTCTTTATCTTTTGGGAAGCTTAAGCGTGATATTCGCTGTATTGCTGGCGGTGACAGCGTTTCGGCCCCGTCCGATCTATTATATTCCGGGGGCAGCACAAGCGGGCCTGGCTTATCCCGACCGGATACCAGAAAGTTCGGTTCTTTCTTTCGCTTCGGCCTGGTTAATGGACTGGATGAATTATACTCCAGAGACGATTGACGGAGTTTATTCGCGGGCTTTCCGGTTTATGGGACCACAGCTGCTTTCCAAAGTCCGCGCCCGTTCGCAGGAGGAACGCGGAAAGATTCTTTCTGACCGGCTTTCATCGATATTTACGCTTACAGATGACGCACGGGTTGCTTCCGAAGGGCGCTCATTCCGGGTAGAAATCGACGGCAAGCGCGGGGTTTATATGGGCAAGGAAGAAATTGCAATGAAAGATGTGCGTTATGTTGTTGTTGTGCGGCGAGTCCCGGCGGCTGGAGAGAATATTTATGGTCTTGTTGTAGAGGATGTCTGGTCAAAGGAGGCAGATGAGGATGCGCTTTAGGGTCTTGGGTTTTGTTCTTGGATTATGTTTTGTCTGTACTTTGGCCGAGGCGCAGGTGCCGCTACGTATTGAGCAAGAGGGAAGCAGCCTGATTGCGTGCACTCCGGGGCACATGACCGAGATAGTTGTCGAGGGCGGAGTGTCGCACCTGGTTCGTTCAGGAAGTTCCGAAGCGCTCGAGGTAGAACATGCGCCCGGCCGGGTTTTTGTTACGCCACGGCGTTGTGATAATTCTGAATTGGTGATTATTGATCGTGGAGGTCGTTCTTTCAGGATCAGGTTTTCCTCCTCGGAGCTTTCTCTTGAGCAACAGGTTTTTTCGGGGGAACGTATTTATATCTCCAGAGATACGGCCGCTGTTTCCTTCAGGCAAGATCATGCTTTGGGCATGCTCAAGGCCATGGTTTTAGGGCAAAAGCCTTCTGGCGCGACGGAGTCAAGCGATTCGGAGCTGCTCTGGCAGGATAAGACCATGCGTCTGACTGTGATCAGGAGTTATACGACAGCCCAACTTAAAGGATGGGTGGTGCGGGCTGAGAATCTGCTTGGTCGGGCATTGGTGATTCCTCTGCAAAGGTTGAGTTTGCCGGGACTGCTGCTTGGCACGGTTGAGCGAGACATCTTGCAGGCACGCGGACGTAAGAGTGATTCTACAACCCTGTATCTGGTGTTAAGGCGATGAAAGATTTGTTAGCCCGCTTGCGCGGTTTGTTTGAAAGGGTTGGGTCCGGAAGTGAGAAGAGCGGTCTGCTGATTATTGCGGCGGGAGCGGCTCTTTTTTTTGTCCTGATGTTTGTCTTTTCGTCAAAACAGGAGAGAGGCAAAGGGCAGGAGTCTCATGGTGTCGTACAGGCTGTTTCTTCGACAGGGCAACTTAAAGATACGGGCAGAGGAATGTTTCTGGGAGAAGAGGTGGATCGCAAGGCTTATGTCGAACGCCTGGAAAAACAATATGACAGTGTCGCACGCAAGAATGACGAAATGTCCCGCAAGGTTACAAAACTTAACACCAGGTTCGAGGAGATGCGTGAATCGATAAAGAAAACAAAAACTGCTGTGCTGAGCCTGCAGGCGGTTGCCAAACGGTTACGTAGGGAAGGGAGCGAACCAGCAGACAAGAATGGGGCAGAATCACGCCAGCAGCTTGACATAGTAGCCGTGCAGGAACCCGATCAGGAGTCCATGGATGTGTATCTGCCGGCGGGCAGCTTTGTGTCGGGGACACTGTTGACCGGAGTGTACGCTCCGGCGGACGGGAACAATTCTTTGCCCGTCCTGATCAGGCTTGATGAAGCCTTTACCGGTCCGAATGCTTCGGCGATTGCACTTGAAGGAGCTTTTGTTCTGGGCAAGGCGACGGGCGATCTTAACAGCGAGCGGGCTTTGATTGAAGCGGAAAAACTGGCGGCTGTTTTTCCGACAGGAGCAAGTTTTGAACAGTCGGGAGTTTTCGGGTATTTGACGGATCGTTCGGGGCAGCTGGGGCTTAAAGGTGTGGTTGTGCGCAATACCGCAGGGCGTCTGGCGGCATCGTTTATGAGTGGGTTTATGGGCGGAGCTTCGCAGGCTGTCGCCGACGGGGAAGTCTCTGCCGTTACGCAAGACGGGAAAGAGTCACGGACATTGACCGGCAATGCGGCCAAACATGCGCTTTTTTCGGGGATGGCCCAGAGCACCGCACAGTTGTCGCGGTACTACCAGCAGCAACTGGACATGATTGTTCCGGCAGTGATGGTTCAACCGGGAGTACGTGTGTATGTGATCGTACAGAAAGGATTTCGTATCCATGGGATGGCTCGGGATTCGGTTGATTTTTATCGTTCTGTTGACTAGCGGCTGCTCTTTGTCTGCACGAGGTCCGGTGAGTGTCGTCAGGAAAGACGCTGTGACCTTGGGAGGAACGTATCGTGCTGCTGCCCGGTCTTCGGGGGCAGAGAAAGAGTCACAAACGGTGGTTTGGGGAGTCGATACAGGGCATGTGAAGCCGTATGTCCCCGTTGTTCTTCCTCCCAAGGTTATCAAAGTCTGGGTGCCCGCGCATGTTTCCGGAGGAGAGCGGGAGGTAATGGTTGGCGGGCACTGGGCATTTGTGATGTTGCGCCCGGCCGAATGGTTTATTGATCGACAACAGGGAATGGATCAGGAGATGTCCGTCATTATTCCGCAAGTTCCGGATACGGCCAAGGAGCCATAGAGATGTTGAAAGACCAGGATATAAACAAGCTTTTTGCCGATGGCCCATCTTTGGCTGATTACTTGCCCTATGCAGAAGAGGTTGAGGGCGTATTACTGAATGTTGATGGCAGCCTGGGTCGGGTCTGGCAAATCGTCAGCCGTGATGTGGAGCTGGCCTGTGACGAGGAGCGGGAAAAATTTTCTTTGGGATTGGCCGCTTTTATCGGAACTCTTCCGTCGGATGTACACGCGCAGGTGATTCTATGGGGGAGTGATGATATTGAGCCTTTGCTGGAGCGTTATCGCTTGTTTGGTTGCGCGCAGAATTCGGAAGTGGTGGCCGCAGCGCTTGACAGCCGTTTGACCTCCATGGTCGCACTGGCGCGAAACGGACAAACGATGGACCGAGTGAAAGTCAGGCGGATCAGGCTGATTTTCTCGGTGCGCGTCTTTCCTTCCTGGCGGAATGTGCCTGGCGGGGTCAGGGCAGAGGCTTTCTTTTGTGATACTCGTCAGGTGTCACGCGTCATTTCTCTTCAATGGCAGGAACATAAAGAGAAATTTTTGCGGCAGGTTCGCCAGATCGAGAATGGTCTGCGTTCACTGGGGCTTGCCTGTGTCTGCCTGGATGGAAAGGACATAACTGCTCTTTTGTATAAAATGCTCAATCCCCGCCGTTCGCAGCATGTTCCGCCTCCCGTTCGGGATCAGGGTTTTATTCGGGATCAGCTTTTGTATAGTCCGGTGAAAATATCTTCCGAAGGGCTGAAACTTGACGGCACGACCCTGCGGATGGTCACCATTAAAGAGCTTCCCGCACAGACTTTCGCCGGGATGTTGCTGGCCGGGCACAGAGGAAGCTTCTGGGATGAGCTGGGCGATATGGCTATGGTCTTCAACTTTATTGTGCCTGATCAGAGCCGGGCGCTCGCCAAGCTCAAGGCACAGAAAGCTTTTGCTTTCATCCGTCGGTCTTCCTCGCTGGGAGATGTCAGCGAGGAGGCCGTAGGCAAGAAAGAAGAGCTTAGTGCGGTCATTAGCCGGCTTTTTCAGGGAGGACAGTCGGTTCTTGAGGCCAGGATTCATTTTGTCTGCGGCAGTGTTGACGAGCAGGAGTCGTTGCGACAGGCCGATCATATTATTCATCTTCTGGGCCGCAGTGGAATGCAGGCTGTGCGGGAAGATGCTATCGGGTCGTCATTGTTTCTGACTTGCCTGCCATTGAATTATGATCATCGCCGCGAACCTTTTATCCGACGTAAAAGGCGAATGTTATCGGACAATCTTGCGGATATGCTTCCTTTATATGGGGCCTTCCAGGGAACTGGCACGCCGGCGGCGGTTTATCTTAACCGCAGGGGGGAGCCGGTGTTCTTCGATCTGTTTGATTCCGACACCAATCCGCATGCGGTGATTATTGGCGCTTCAGGAGCAGGGAAATCATTTTTTACCAATGATTTTATTCATCAGAACTACCGGACCGGAGCGCATTTCTTTGTGCTCGACAAGGGGCACTCTTACCGGAAGACCTGCGAGGTGCTGGGTGGCAGCTATGTTTCACTCGATATGTCTTCCCCGGTGTTGATAAATCCTTTTGCCAGGACGCTTCAGTCCGAGGGGCTGGCTTTTCTGGTAGATATGCTGGCATTAATGGCCAGCGGAGGGGACGAACGTGACCGCCTTTCGCGGGAAGAGAAAGGGGTTCTGCATCTGGCTGTGCTGGAGGCGTATGCCCGGCATGATCAAAACAGTAGTCGGGAGCTGGTTCTAAGCGATGTGGTATCCGTTCTGGAAGATCCTTCGGTTTGTTTCGCCGGGGTCAGCGGAGCAGATATGGCGTTTCGCCTGGCCCTGCGACTTATGCCCTATACCCGCAGGGGACAGTATGGGGCTTTCTTTGACGGGCAGAATCAATTTGCACCCGGAGGACGTTTTACGGTCTTTGAACTGGCACAAATCTCCCGTTACCCGGATCTGCAACTGGTGGCCTTGCTTAATATCATGTTTTTGATAACCGGCTTTGTTTCGGCCGAGGAATTGCGCGGTAAAAACAAGTTTCTGATTATTGATGAGGCCTGGCAGTTGTTAAAAACGTCATCG
Source organism: Candidatus Omnitrophota bacterium (assembly GCA_903944345.1). Taxonomy (GTDB): domain Bacteria; phylum Omnitrophota; class Gorgyraeia; order Zapsychrales; family Fredricksoniimonadaceae; genus CAJARJ01. Next base: position 53,753 of record CAJARJ010000020.1, on the reverse strand, counting down.
ACAGCGGATTTCATTTCGGCGGCTTTCAAAACGTTTCGGAAATATCGCTGTGCGGCTGTGGCGGTGACCCAGGAAACCGCTGACTTGTTGCAGCAGCCGGCAGGATTGGCCATCCTGGCGAATAGCGCGCACAAGATATTTTTACGTCAGGAAAGCGGGATTATTGAACGGTTGTGCCGGGAGCTGGCCTTTAGTCCGCAGACCGGGGAACTTTTGCGTTCTCTGGTTACGGTGCGGGGGCGCTATTCAGAAGCTTTGCTGCTTGCCGGTACAGGCGGCGGGGTCATTCGTCTGGCTCCTGATCCTTTTTTGTATTGGGCGGCAACCAGCGATGCCAGGGAGAACGAATTTCTGGATGAAATTCGTCGTCAACAGGATGGGAACCTCACCAGGGCGCTTATGGTGTGCGCCGGAAAGATGCCACATGGGTTACGTTAGGGGATGTTGGGTGGGATTGGTGGTTGTTCTGCTGGCCTCTGCCGGTTGCGTGGGGCAGAAGAACTTCAGCCGCAGGGAACGCGGTACGTATTTGCAGGGGTATCGAGCCGGTGTGTCGGCACAGATAGGAGACGTGGTTGAAGGGTTAAACGGTAATGATTTCCCGTATCTTGACGGCAGCTGGAGCGCTCCTCTGGTTCAGGATGTGATCATTCCGGCGCATATTGCCGATGGTGTTTTTTATCCCCGGCATGCCGAGCCGGTCATTATCACCCCGGGGGAATGGAAGAAAAGCGGAGCTTTCCCTTTGTCAGTACCAGTGGTGCAATCGCCGACGCATTCCGGGGCGTTTATTGTCGCAGACATAACCCCGATGCCGGGATCGGGGCAGAAAATTACGCAAGGAGAGCTCGAATGAAAACAGGGTGGGTGCTTTTGGGTCTTATGTTGTTGAGTGTTCCGGCCAAGGCCGAGATGCAGGAAAACAAGGTTGTGGCCGAAGAATGGGCACGTGTTGCTGCCCGTCCGGCGGCTATTCAGGAAGAACGTCAATCCATAGCGCAGATGCCGGAGCAAACCCCGACGCTGCCGGTCAAGCTCAACGGCCGTTTTCGTTTGTATGAAGTGTTACAGCTGATGGCCGATGCGGCGGGTAAGAATCTGATTATCGGCCCGGGTGTTCGGGACAAAGAGATCAATCTGCGGTTGTCCGGGGTTACGGTCGAACGGGCATTGGAAGCCGTTGTTTATGCTGATGGTTATGGTGTCCGGCAGCAGGGCGAAGATCTTGTTGTCCTGGCCAGCGAGACCAGGATTTTCTCTGTATTTCTTCCTCCGGTTGTGCAGAAAGGGGAAAGCCTGACATCAAATGAAAGCCGGGCTGGAGGCGTGCAGACGGGAGAGAATAGCGCCTCCGGACGAGTGCGTGTGGGGGCGGGTCTTTTTCTGGAGAACAAAAGCGGCGAGTTGTCGTATTGGGATGATATTGAACGCAATATCCGTTCTTTGTTGACCCCGGCAGGGACACTCTCGCTGAATCGCAGCGGAGGACTGGCGGTGGTTACCGATGCGCCGGTGGCGTTGAGCCGGGTGGCTTCATTTATGGATGAAATCAATGCCCGGGTGTCGCGGCAGATCTTTGCCGATATCAAGTTGGTTGAAGTCGAACTTTCCAACGAACACAAGCTGGGGATTGACTGGAACGTATTACTTCAGCGTAAAGGCCGGGACAGCCTGAATGCCGTGGTGGATTTTTCCGGGGAGAATGTTGCTGGCGGAGGTTATTTGAAACTGTCAGCAGAAGATGGGCAAGGGGCAATCCAGGGAGGGGTGACATCCTTGATCCGCGCGCTGGAGGTTTTTGGCCGGGTTGAGGTGGTGTCCCAGCCGCGGGTTACGATGCTGAACAATACCCTGGCCGGTATCCAGGTCGGGCAAACCCGGTCTTATATTGATTCGAGCGGCATCACAATGAGCCAGACGGGGCAGACCATCAGCGCGGTCACCCTGGGGGATGTGCATGGAGGAGTGACCCTGCAGTTAATGGGGAATATTGTTGGAGATGAGGTTTTTATCAATGTGACTCCGGTGGTCAGCATGATTGACGATATCCGTTCGGTTGAGCTAGGCCAGGGCGCGCGGGTTGAGGCTCCGGAAACATCAGTCAAATCGATGAGCAGCATGGTGCGTTTGCGTTTTGGCCAGACCGCAGTTATTGGTGGGCTTATTACCCGCAATACGCTGGTCAGACATCACGGGGTTCCGGTTCTTGGCCGTCTGCCGTTTCTGGGGCGTATCTTTTCTTATGATACCCGCCGGAGTGTCCGAAGTGAACTGGTCATTATGCTGACGCCCGCAAGGGAGGGCTTGTGATGACACTTGTATTTACTTTTGACAGCGTGATTTATGAAACGCAAGGACAATTGCGTCGTATACCCAGAAATGCCGTTAAGGACGAATTTTCATTTCTCCGGGAGCCGGTACAGGTTCTGGTGACCGGGGTTGTTTTTGAGGATAAAAAGACATACAGCAAGACTTCATCCGGGCAGAGCAATGTTTATATGGAGCAAAGCCTGCCTGGTGGGGGATTCTCTTTGGCGGCCATGCCGGTTGAACGGATCCGTGAAATTTTTTCTCTGTTCCCCGGGAACAATATTGCCTGCTGCGCGCCGTATGGGCTTGCGGTCGCTCAATATTTTGTCAGGCACGAGCAGGGTATTCCTGACGGAGTCGTTATGGTGCTTGAAGAAATCTGCGGTTTGGTCTTGCTTACAGTGATCGAGGACGGCAGGGTGGTTGAGACGCGTGAATTTCCTTCTTTGGAGACTGCTGCGTTAGTGGAAGAACTGCATCGCAGTGCCAGGTTGTGCACAGCTGTGGATAAACGGTGCATAATTTCGAATCATCCCTGTCTTGAGCAAATATCCGCACAGACCGGATGGCGGACCCGGCGGATGGACGCCGGGTCGCCGGGGCTTCTGGCGGCGGGCTTCTGGAATCCTGCAACCGGGTTCCTGCCCCCTGAGGAGCTTTCACGCCGTGAAACCTCTGTGCGTCGCCGAAGATCCTGGGTTATAGGGGCACTGGTAGCGGGGACTGGTTGTCTGCTTGTCGTCGGTAATCTTTTTATGCGTCAGCATCTTGGCCGGTTGGAAAGTTTACGTGCGGAGTTGAGCCGTGAGGTGGACAGTCAGTATGTGTTGCTGCGTTCGGCATTGGCGCAGACCTATCAGGAACGCTTGCGCCGCCGGCAGGCAGTGAATCTTGATGAGTTGTTCTATCAATTGATCTGGAATATGCCGCCCGAATGGACTGTGGCGAGCCTGCAATGGCGGGCTGATGCGCAAGGCGGAGGGCATTTTGGTGCGGTTCTTGTTGTGCGCGGAGAAGGAAGTTTTGGTCGGGAGGGTCTTTTTCATCAAAGAAAGCTGAACCGCATTTTTCAGGGTGGACGGCCGGCAGTCGAGGTCTCTGTACGGGTTGAGCCGCGATTTTAATGTCTGTTGAGAGAGGGAAGGTATGCGCTTGTTTCTTGTGCTGTTTGCCGGCGGATTGGTTGTGTCCTGTTTATACAATGGTCTTGGGGTTTACCAGTCTGTCCGCGCAGTGGAGACTTCCTTGCAGGAGATTCGTGTCCGGTTACAGCAAGATGGGGGCCGTTTAAAGAATTTGCAAAGTTTACCGCACAGCCGACCGGATGATCTTTCAGGGGCGCATGAACGACTGACGCTATTTTTGCAGGATCTGACCCGGGCGGAAGGAGTTTCGGTGTTTCTGCAAACAATCTCTTTGGGGCAGACCTCCACAGATTCGCCAGAGGCTGCCGACGGGTTGGACTCTTCGCGCCTGCAGGTATCGCTGGGGTCTGTCCGTGACCGGGCCATGCTGGGCCGGGTGTTGGCGGTGATCTCGGGGGGGATGCGTTCAGGATTGTTCGAGCTCGAAGAGTTTAAACAAACAAAAGATGTATTAACGCTGGTCATTGTTGTGAAAGGGGAGCAGGTGAAAGGATGATCAAAACAGGAATAGCCGTAATTGTGGCAGCATTTTTGCTGCAGTCAGGTCCGGTCAGAGCAGGAGAAGAGGATATGAAGGAATCTTTGTCGCGCTTAAGAGCATATTCTTCCAGTGTGCAGGATAAAGAGCAATCCTTGCGTCTGTTGCAGCTTGATCTGGAAAAAGCCAGAGTAGAGCACGAGTTAAAAAAAATAGGGACGGATATCCCATTGCAGGTCAGTGATATAGCGAAGGACGGGGTTTCCCGGGCGCAGTCGCTGACGCTATCCTTGCGTTCGGTTGTTTCTATCGCGGGGATTTGGCGGGGCTGTTTTCAGTTTGATGCCCAGCAAGTTTGGGCAAGGGAAAAAGAGCGTGTTGGCGGTTTTGAAGTCAGTTCGCTTGATGAAAATGGTGCAATTCTGACAGGTGCGCAGGGGGAAACTATTGTCCTGAGGGTGGAGTTATGAGTGCTGAAAGGCTTGGATCTATACTTATACGCCGCAATAAGTTGCGTCCAGGAGATTTGAGCATGTGTCTGGCCGTGCAAAAAGCGCAGGGCGGCGGCCGGCGTCTGGGACGGATACTGGTCGAACAGCATTTGAGTCGGGAAGAAGATGTGGCGCGGGCTGTAGCAGAGCAGTCGGGGTGGCCGTATTATGACGGAGACTGGAGCGTGGATCAGGAGGCTTTGTCTGCTTTGGGGGAAGACTTTTTCAGGAAGCGCAAGATTTTTCCGGCCCGGAGCGCCGTACGCCGATTTTTTGTGCTGGCTGATACCCTGCAGACCGGACTGACCGATGAGTTAAGGGCTCTTTTTGGTTCGCAGATCTTTTTTATGGTTGCCGCCCCGCGTGCTCTTGACCGGGCCTTGCAGTTGTTGAGGCCTTCTTCAGGCGGTGGTGTCAGTCCTGAACCGGAAGGGGCGGATTCCGGTGACGATGATCCTGTTGCCCGGATTCTGGTCGAGGCTGTAGTTGCCGGAGCAACAGATATTCATATCGAGCCTTCGTCGTCTTCTTTCGAGAGCCGGTTGCGTATCGACGGTGTTTTGCATTTTCACCGTTCCTGGCCGCTGGGAGAGCATCCATTTTTTGTCAATCGGGTTTTTCGGCGTGCCGGGATCAGCGCGGGGGACTTTTTGCGTTTCCATGATGCCCGTTTCGAATTTGAGGCCAGGGGACGGGTCGTCGATGTGCGTGTTTCCCATTTGCCGTCTTTAAATGGTTCTGCGCTGGTTTTGCGTCTTTTGGAACGCGGGCGGGAAGCCATGTCCCTGGAACCGCTTGGATATTCGCCGGAACACCAGAAGGTGCTGGAGCGCGTCTTGCGGCGTCCGCATGGACTGGTTTTAATCACCGGTCCGACCGGTTGCGGTAAGACCACTGGACTGCATGCCATGATCGGTCGGGTAAAAGATAGCGAGATCAAGATCGTATCTGTGGAAGATCCGGTTGAAGTACGGGCTTCATGTGTCACCCAGGTCAGTGTTGACAGCGCCAAGGGATACGATTTTCCGGATGTGACCAGAGCCTTGTTGCGGCATGATCCGGATATTGTACTGGTCGGAGAGATTCGCGACGAGAAAACCGCTCGCGAGGCTGTCCGGGCGGCAGAGACCGGACATCGGGTTTTTTCTACTCTGCATACCAATAGTGCGACCGGAGCTTTTCTTCGTCTGCGAGACCTTGGCGTGGATTGGGCGCATCTGGCCGCAACTTTAAATTGTGTGATAGCCCAGCGTCTGGTGCGTAAATTGTGCCCGGAATGCCGTAAGGAAGGGGATATCCGTGGCATCCCTTCGGGTGCCGAGGCATATCTTTTGCACAGTGACCGGAAATTTTTTGTCCCCGCTGGGTGCTCCGCTTGCCGGGGTGGCTTCAGCGGGAGGACAGTGGTGGCCGAGATTTTCTGTATAGAGGAAGAAGACCGGTTTCTTATCGAGCAGGGGTTAATGAGCGAACTTGTGCCCCGGCAGGCCGCCCGCGCGGGGTTTGTTTCTATGCGTGCAGATGCATGTCGTTTGGTCAGGGAAGGAGTGTTGTCGTTATGCGAAGCGGTCAGGGTTCTTGGTTAAGGATATTCTATTCCGGGCAGAAGCTGTCGGCGGCTGAGGCCGCGTTCTTTTTCGAAGATCTTTCCAACATGCTTTCTGCCGGACTCTCGCTTGGTGCCGCGCTGCGCTGCCTCGAAGGGGCTTCCGGAAGCCGGACGCTGGCGCGGGCCTGTGCGCATATGCTTCGTTCCCTTGACCGGGGCTTGTCTCTTGGGCAGGCCATGGGGGAGTGCGGTATTTTCGAAGAATGTGCCTTGCGCGCACTCAACGCTGCCGGCAAGGCAGGACAAATTTCCCGTTCAGCCCGGGCTTTGGCGGAATATTACCATGCCAGCGACGAGGTAGGACATCAGCTGGCTGGAGCTATGGGATATCCTTTGTTTGTGCTGGTCATTCTGCTTTTGGTTGCCGGTTATATTTCGTTCGAGATTGTTCCGCGGCTGGGCAGCCTTTTGCCGCAGAGCACTTTTTCCGGGCCTTTGACCGGGGGCATGTTGCGTCTGGCTTGCACAGTGAGGATGCAGTGGCCGTTTTGGCTGGGAATTGTCTTACTTATCGTTGGCGGACTTTGGCTGGTGCAAAGAACCGAGCCGCTTGTGTTCTCGGGCTGGCAGGCCCGGTGTCCTTTTGTGGGGCGACTGATTCGGGATCGGGAGCTGGCCATGGGATTTTTTCTGTTGTCGTTGATGCTTAAAAGCGGAATTACTCTGGATGAATCTCTGGCGGAGGCAGCTGTCGCGTCGGGAGGCCGGACTCGTTATCACATGAATTCTTGCCGGACCAGACTGGTCAGCGGGCAGATGCTGTCGTCCGCGTTTTTGCAGGATGCGTATTTCCCTTCCTGGGTTGGCGAGACTCTTAGAGTCGGGGAGTTATCCGGATGCCTTGACGAGTATTTCTTCCGGGGTTACCAGCTATGCCGGCGTTCTCTGGAGTCCCGGGTCAAGCGGGTTGTTGATTTTTTGCAGCCGGCGTTGATCCTTCTGTGTGCGGGGGTGATGGCGTTGCTGGTTTTTGCCTTTTTCAGGCCGCTGTATGGGAATCTGGCAAATATAGGGATGATGCACCCATGAGGGGTGTTTTAAAATAAAAAAGGAGGAGCGGATGCGAGTAAACAAAAATGATGGTTTTTCTCTTGTTGAACTTTCGATTGCATTGGGACTTATTGCCATGCTCGTCGGCATGATTAGTGCTGGAGGGGGGATGGCTGCGCAGGCACGTCTGCAAAGAGAGGCCCAGTCGGTTGATAACCTGCGTCTGGCAGCGCAAAACTATCTGTCGGTGATGAGTCTGACGTATGAAGGTATTAGTATCGAAGCCATGAAGAGTTCCGGGTATTTGCCCGCTACGTTTGACCCGACGGGGGCAAACAGTTATGGCGGTGATTATCGGGTGAACGCAAATACAGCGGATCGCACCCGGGTGGACATTGCGCTTTCGAGTGTGCCGGATAATGCTGCGGCTGGTCTTTCCAGATTGTTTCGGGGGAAAGCGGAAACACTTTCCTATGACGCAGGGGCCAAAACCTGGCTGGCGACTTTCTAGGAGGTGGTATGGGGTCGGACAAGGGATTTTCTCTGATTGAGCTGTCGATTTCTCTGCTGATTGCGGGGCTTCTGGTCAGTATTGTTGTGCCCGGTGTTCTGCGCGGTGTCCAGCTTGAGGCTGCCCGCATCACGGTCGCGGAGATAGGGCGGATCACCGAGGCTGTCAGGGCATTTCAGCGTAAAGAGCATGTCTGGCCGCAGAATTGGCAAAATTTAAGGGAGGGTGGCTATATGCCTGCGGCGTGGGAGGGCAAAAACCCTTTTGGAGGTCAGTATGTTTTATCTTCATCGGGGGCCGGGATGATGCTTGAGACAGAAGTTCCTGCGCAGCTGTCCGCCTTTGTTGCGCGTATGACACCAATAAGCGTTGTTCAAGACGGCCGGGTGCAGTCGGATATCGGTTTTGCCCAGGATCCTGATGCCGCCCTTCCGATTGGCAGCATGATCCCCTGGCCCGGCACGACAATACCTGAGGGTTGGTTGCCTTGCGACGGCCGGACGATTTCACGTGAGCAGTACACTCTTTTGTTTGCGTTGATCGGTACAGTTTATGGTGCTGGAGACGGAACAAGTACGTTTGCCTTGCCTGACCTTCGGGGACGCGTGCCCATTGGAATGGACAATATGACGGGCAGTGCGGCGAATGTGGTTAGTCATCCGTCAGCATCGGTACTAGGTGGCCGGCTGGGGGCAGAGATGCATGTGTTGACGATCCCGGAAATGCCCGCTCACAAGCATAATATGTATGATTACACTTTCAGCGAGAATCAGGGGTGGGGCGGGTCAGCGCAAGGGAACGCGGAGTCGCTGGATTATGACAATATTCCGGCGGTGCCATATCTTCATCCGACAGAAAACGCTGGGGGCGGCCAGGCGCACAATAATATGCAGCCGTCTTTGGCCATGTTCTGGATCATTCGTTGCGGCTGATGTTCCGGCAGGAGAGCTCTTATGTTCCGGGTAATAAATGTTTCTGTGCTGATATGGCTTGTGCTGTCCGTACCTGTCTGCGCTGAGAGTCTGTCCACGCTGGCATTACGCGCTGATCTGGATTGTGTGGATTTTCGTGTGATCGGTGTTTGTCGGCGGTCGACTCCTCCTTTTGTGGGGGTGCGAGTGCGTTACCGTCAACCGGTCTTGCTTGTTGAGACCGTCAAGATGCCGGGCCGGGTCATGATTGACGAATTGCGTCCGTTGGCGGGAAAGTTTTTGCAGTCATTGGGGAACAAGACCATTACTGCGGCGGCGGAATGTCAGGCCGCTCCCGACAGCGGGAGCGCGTACGCCTCCGACACCACGGCCTTGCAAATGAACGATGTTCATGTTTACGGTTTTCCTTTATCTGATCAGGTGTCTGCTCTTATTCTGGCGCCGTGCGAGGGGCCCCCGGATCTTGCGGGGCCATTGTCCTATTTAAGTGAGATTGACGCTGCCGAGTGGCGCGTTGGTCGCGGGGAAGCAGGGCATCCTCTGGCGCGTCTTCTGGCCGCAGCCGGGCCGGTGTGTGAGAACTTCCTGCATCCTTTGTCGGCTGTGGCATGTCTGGGCAGCTGGGGGCCGTTGTTTCCGCGGACCGGACAGCTGGTTCATTATAGCGAGGCCGTCGGCTCGGCCGTGGCAGCCTACCGGGCGGTGGATATTGCTTCGTTGAACATGCTGGTTCCGCATCGGATTATTGTGCCGGCCATGTTCTCGCCAGACAAATTGAGGGATCGGTTGCAGATGGTCTTTCCGTCAAAGAGCCGTTGCTTGCGCGTCGGAGAGCAGGCGGATCTGTGGGAGAACGGCCGGCGTTCGGCGGACGGCAGTTATGTCTGGATTTATTGGAGACAGAAAGAATGCTGTTTGTTCTAAGATGGTTCCCTCTGGTTCTGCTTTTGGTGGGAGTGCCGGCGGCCGCTGATATTTTTGCACCGGACGCGCCTGCGGATACCCGTTTACGCAAGGCGGTTATTGACGACCGGGGGTTTTGTTATTATCGGACACCGGGCCTTGACCGCGCACAGCACCAAGCCAAAGTGAGCGAGCTGGACAAGGCTTCGACTGGCCCGCTGCTGCGGCCGGTACGCCTGGACGATCGTGAGCTGGCGTTCCGGCAGGAAATTGAGGAGGGGCTGCGGCCTCTTTTATCCCGACGCCTGCTGGATAAGGTTCCGGTCAGTGCGTATGACCTGTTGCGTTTGTCGTATTCCAGTCCCGCGCTGGCAGATATTGTTAAACATTACCGGACACAGTCCATGCAGAGCTTGTTGCTGGAAGAGCTGGGACTATTAAGGCTGGATTTACCCTCTGATAACCTGAACGAACGCTTGCGCAAGCTTTCAGTCCGGGAATGTCTGCTGGCCAGGCAGGATAACGGATTGATGCGGGCGCTTGGCGATTGTCGCAAGGTCAAAGCGCCGTTTTCATTTCTGCCCTGCATTCAGGATGCCGGGACGCTTGAAGACGGGCGTAGGTCAGTGCATGTTGTGCGTGATGCGGTGGGACTGCTGGGACTTCCACAGCTTAATGAGGGTGACAAGGTCGCCGCGCTCAGCGGGGAAGTGGTGATCACAGCCAATGATATCAGCGAAGTTTTTCCTAAACGTTCCTTTGCCTCTGTTGTCGCGGAGGCGCGGCAGGAGTTTGTCGCCCTCTGGCAGAAGGCGGCAGAAGATTTTTCGCTCGACGGGCGGGTCTCGGAGGGCAAGCTGATCCGTTTGTCTCTGCCCGGGGTGCCGGTTACTGACAGGATCCTGGCGCAGTTGGACATGCTGCCCGATTCTGTTCGCGAAGCACGTGTTTTGGTGCTTTCTTCGCATCTGGCTCTGGCAGAGGCCCGGCAGGTCTATATCCGGGCCATTAATTACCTGGAGCATTGTTTGTTGTTGCCGCGGTTACCGCAAGCCTATCGATCGATTATTGAAAACAAGCGGGAGGTTTTGCGCGCCGTGCTTGTTGCAGCCCGGGAAGAAGAGTATTTCCCTGCTGTTTACAAGGACATGCTGGGCCGTCTGTCAGGCTCTGCCGACGTTGTCCGGGCTCGTCTGCTGGCAGAAAACTCGTACAAAGAAAATCGCGGGAGTTATTTTGAGCAGCCTTTGAGCGAAAGCACGGGCTTGCTGATTAATTTCTGAGTCTATAGACAGCCGACATTCAAAGACAGGCAAGATGTAAATTCAGTTGCCCAAATCCTGGTTTTTGCTATAATCGCCGGACAGTTTCAGGATTTCGTACCGCATTCCTTTTGTCCAGGAGAGCGCGGCTGTGTGATCCGGACTTCAAATCCAACTTACATTCCAGAGAGGGAGGCAGTATATGGTCAAGATCGGTATTAACGGGTTCGGGCGTATTGGCCGCATGGTTTTTCAGGCCATTTGCGACCAGGGGCTTCTGGGCAAAGAGATCGACGTTGTCGCGGTTGTCGACGTTTCGACCGATGCCGAGTATTTTGCCTATCAGATCAAGTATGATTCAGTGCATGGCAAGTTCAAGCATGAGGTTAAGGCGGTCAAGAGCGATGCTTCCAAGGAAGAGTGCGATGTTCTGGTTGTCAACGGCCACAAGATCAAGTGCGTTGCCGCGACACGCAATCCCGCCGAGCTGCCCTGGAAGGCGCTGGGTGTTGATTATGTTATCGAGTCTACCGGTCTTTTTACCGACAGCGAGAAGGCCAAAGGCCATCTGGAAGCCGGAGCTAAAAAAGTTATTATTTCCGCACCTGGCAAGGGTGAGGTCAAGACTTTGGTTATCGGCGTTAACGAGAATGAATATGATCCTGCCAAGCACAATATTGTTTCCAACGCGTCTTGCACGACCAACTGTCTGGCCCCGCTGGTGCATGTTCTGCTCAAGGAAGGTATTGGTATCGACAAGGGTCTTATGACTACGATCCATGCTTATACTGCAACGCAGAAGACTGTTGACGGCCCTTCCAAGAAAGATTGGCGTGGCGGACGTGCGGCGGCAATTAACACGATTCCGTCTTCAACCGGTGCGGCCAAGGCGGTTGGCGAAGTTCTTCCGGCGACAAAGGGTAAGCTGACAGGGATGGCGTTTCGTGTGGCCACCGCTGATGTTTCAGTGGTTGACCTGACGTTTACCGCAGCGCGTGACACTTCGATCGAAGAAATCGATGAGAAGCTGAAGAATGCCTCAAAGACCTATTTGAAGGACATTCTGGGTTACACGGATGAAGAGCTGGTTTCAACCGACTTCATTCATGATCCGCGTTCATCGATTTATGATTCGTTGGCGACCCTGCAGAATAATCTCAAGGGCGAGAAGCGCTTTTTCAAAGTTGTTTCCTGGTATGACAACGAGTGGGGTTATTCCAACCGCGTTGTTGACCTGGTCAAGTTTATGGCCAAGAAGGGATAAATTCGCAGGTTTTGTTCCTGTGATGTAATTTCCTTTCAGTTGGCAAAGATCAGACACCGCTTCTGTTTGGCGTAAAAGCGTCAGGCAGAGGCGGTGTTTATTTTTTTACAATACCTGCTTGTACCCTCTCTTCCCATTATGCTATGCTTTTCACGAGTCAGTCTGTCTGAGGCCCCGGGATGCAAAGTCCTGGATCAGGCAGGTGTTAAGTGTTTATAAACTCTTGGGGAGCAGAAAGAAAGATTATGCTGAAACCCGGTGCTATATTACGTTGTTTGCTGATCTTTTCTTGTCTGCTCACGGCTGGTTTTCCGCTGGCGCGTTTGGGAGGTGGCGGTTCCTCCGAGCTAGCTTGCGCACAGGTTGTCACACTTAATACAGTCCGCAATAAATACACTCCAAAGACACATCCGAACCTCAAGACCGGGATGAAGTATTCAATAGAGGAAGAAGCCCGCATACGTAAAAGTTTCAATCGGGTCACCAATGTCAGGCTTAATGCGTTTGGACTGCAGCGTGTCAATGCTCATTTGCAGCAGCAACGCCGTCCCCTTTTGCCCTCGGCGTTGGCAATTACTTCTGGCCAGGAGATTGAGAGCACCGCTGACGATATTGTGAGTTCGCCTGCTTCAACCGGTATTTTAAATTATAATGCGGCTTCCGTCTCCGATCTTGTCGGGGCCTCGCTTCCTCTTTCTGCCGACAACAGTCTTTTGCAATGGTTCCCTCCGATCAGGGATCAAGGCTTGCTTGGTTCCTGTGTGGCTTTTGCCGCCGGCTATTATCAGTTGTCTTACATGATCGCCCGCGAAAAAAATATTGCGATCAATAACGCGGATAATTCGACCAAGTATTCTCCCAAATTTATTTACAATATGATCAATGGTGGCGCGGATGGCGGAAGTTATGCGGTTCATGCCTATATTTTGATGCTTCAGCACGGGGCGCCTGTCTGGTCGCTGGTTCCTTATGACAGCAGTTATCTTCCCTGGGTGACCGATGCTGCCACCTGGCGGGAAGCGCTTAAAGCCCGGGCAAATACGGCTGTTTATGTGGATAATGTCGGCACAAACGAAGGCATGTTGCTGGTCAAGAAACTTTTGAATAATGGTTATGTTCTTACAGGGGGCACTTATGCCTATTCCTGGGTGATGACCACAGTGCGCGATAATCCGGCTACGACGGATGACAACAGCTATATTGGTCAGGAAGCGATTTCCTGGCAGAATGGTCAGGATGGCGGTCATTTCATTACTATAGTCGGATACAATGATAATTTATGGATTGATGTCAATGGCAATTCGACTCTGGATGCCAATGAACTGGGAGCTTTCAAAATTGCCAATTCCTGGGGCACCAGTTGGGGCAACAGCGGGTTTGTGTGGGTGTCCTATGATGCGCTTCGGCCGATTACACAGGTGAGCGGAGGCCCTTCTTCCGGAAGACAACCCATGTTTACAGGACAGCAAATTTTTGCCATGACGGTCAGATCAGGGGGAACTTATGTGCCCAAGCTGGTCGGGAAATTTACATTGAATCATGCCAAGCGCCAGCAGATTGAAGTGGCACTGGCGATTGCCGATGCCGGGGCAGCGTATTCCACTCGTACCGAATGGTATCCGGGGGCGCTGTATTATCAGGGTGGGGATTATGCTTTTAACGGAACGACGACTGCGATGAGCGGCGATTTCCTTTTTGATTTTACCGATCTACTGCCGGCAACAACAACGTCCAAAGATTATTATCTTGTTTTGGTAGACAACACTTCGGCGAGTCCTCTTCAAGTAAGCAGTTTTGCACTTCTGAATCCGGAAAGTATGGCGGTTTTGTCTTCAGCCACGGGTTTACCGCTGAGCATCGATAACAACAGCAATTACAGCAAGATCACGTATACGTTTGCCGGAACCAATACTCCTCCGATAGCAAGAGGTACGGCGCTCCCTTCCTCGGGCGAGCCACCTTTGGTGGTCGATTTTGTGGGAACCGACTCGTATGATCCCGATGGTAACATCGCCTCTTATGATTGGGACTTTGGCGACGGGTCAGCGCATGCTACTAATCCTATTGTCCAGCATACCTACGCGGCTTTGGGTAATTACGTGGCCCGGCTGAAGGTGACTGATAATAATGGAGCACAGACCACTTCTGCGGCCATTCCGGTGACAGTTGCCGAAGAAATTGTTGAGTATACCGTGACCGTGAGTGCGGGCTCCAATGGCAGTGTTTCACCCGGAACGACGACCGTGGCGGCCGGCAGTTCTCCCACGTTTGCCATAACACCCAATAGCGGTTATCAGGTGCAGGCGGTTCTGGTGGACGGTAATTCCCAAGGCTCGATAACTTCGTATACATTCCCGAATATTTCTGCTGATCATACGCTTTCGGCTTCTTTCTCCCTGATCCCGGTTGTGCCGCCGGTTGTTAGCATTTCAGCCAGTCCGTCCACGATTTATACCGGAGAATCAACCACCCTGACCTGGTCGGCTACTGATGCTACGGCCTGTACGGCCAGCGGAGGATGGACCGGATCCAGAGCGACAACAGGAACGGCTACGCTTACACCGGCGCAAACAGAAACGTACACATTGACTTGTACCGGTGCCGGCGGCAGCGGGGAGAATTCAACGACAGTGACTGTTCAGCCGTTGACGTATACTCTGACTGTAACCCAGGGAAATAACGGCACGATTTCTCCCGGAACGCTCACGCTTGACGCCGGGGCTGACCAGGTCTTTACAATCACGCCGGATAGCGGTTATCAGATTCAGGATGTGCTGGTGGATGGAGTATCCCGCGGGGCTGTGAGCGAGTATGCTTTCACCAACGTGCGGGCGAATCGTAGTATTACGGCTTCTTTTTCCCTGATTCCCCTGACGCCTCCCGAGATCGTATTGACTGTTGATCCTTTGACTATTATCGCCGGGGACTTTGCCACCCTGACCTGGTCGACGACGGACGCTACGGCTTGTACGGCCAGCGGGGACTGGTCCGGCGCAAGGGATATTGCGGGGTCAGAAGCGGTCACTCCTGCGGCTGCTGCAACCTATACTTTGACCTGTACGGGACCGGACGGTTCGGACAATGCCAGCGTTTCGGTTACTGTTCAGCCCAAAACATATTTACTTACGGCTACCGTGGGGACTAACGGAGATATTTCACCAGCCACGATAACGGTCAATGCGGGGACGGATCAGACCTTCACAATGACACCGCACAACGGTTATCAGATTGCAGATGTATTGGTCGATGGGGTATCTGTCGGGACATCTCCGACTTATATTTTCTCTAATGTTCAGGCGAACCATACCATTGCGGTTTCTTTTTCCTTGATCCCGCCGCCGGCACCGGTATTAACTTTCACCGCCGCACCAGCCACTATTATTGCCGGGGATTCCTCTACTCTTACCTGGTCGGCTACGGATGCCACCGCCTGCACGGCCAGTGGTTCCTGGACCGGAACGAAAGATGTCGGCGGGGAGGCTATTATGACTCCGGCTGCATCCGCAACGTATACTTTGGTCTGTACGGGCCCATCAGGCACGGATACCGAAACGGTAACGGTTACGGTTAATCCGCGTACGTTCACTCTCGAGGTGGTTCAGGGGAACAACGGGACTATTGCTCCTGGTACAGTGCTGGTATCCGGAGGCAGTAGTCAGACGTTTACCATTACCCCCGATGCTGATTATCTGGTTCAGGACGTTCTGGTTAATGGAATTTCGGTCGGGTCTCTGACTTCGTATACTTTTCCCGATGTCAGGGTGGATTCGAGTATTACCGCGGTTTTCGCGCCGATTCCACCGCAGCTCACTTTTTCGGCCAGCCCGGTCAATATTCTCGAAGGAGGCTCTTCAGTCCTGACTTGGTCCACGAATTATGCGACACTGTGTGTGGCCAGCGGCGACTGGGCGGGATTCCAACCGACAGCAGGAACTCATCCCGTTGTCCCCGCAGCAACCGCTCAGTATACCTTGACTTGTTACGGCCCAGGAGGGTCAACAGCTGTAAATGCCGGAGTAACAGTGGGGACTGTCAATTATACCTTGAGTGTTGCGCAAGGATCTAACGGAACGATTTCTCCCGGTACGGTCACTGTCGTAGACGGAGCCAGTCAGATATTTACGATTACTCCGGATCCTTTGTACCGGATCGGGAGCGTGATTGCGGACGGCATTCCCGAAGGATCGGCCAATCAGTATACTTTTAGCGATGTCCAGTCCAATCATACACTTACAGCAACGTTTGCCCCGTTGCCACCGACAGTTACTTTGACGGCAACTCCGGAGGGGATTATTGGGGGCGGTTCCTCCACACTGAGCTGGACCACGACGAACGCCAATGCTTGCGGGGCCAGCGGGGCCTGGGAGGGAGCAAAAGCCACATCTGGCACCCAGGTGGTTTCCCCTGCTGTCACCGCCAGTTATACGTTGACTTGCAATGGAGACGGGGGCGCGGGCGCGGATATGGTTACGGTAACGGTTACGCCGGCAACGCATACCTTAACGGTAACCCAGTCGGCTAATGGCGTGATTTCTCCGGGTACAACCGCTGTTACAGCCGGGACCGACAAAACATTCACCATGACTCCGCAGGCTGGTTATCAGGTGCAGGATGTGCTGGTGGATGGAGTTTCGTTCGGAGCCGTTGACTCCTATACTTTTACCAATGTTCAGGCCGATCACGCCATCACGGCTTCTTTCTCGTTGATCCCTGTTCCGGCACCGGTCATTACAATTTCCGGGGCTCCGGCAACAATTTCGGTCGGGCAATCTTCGATTCTGACCTGGTCCACCCTTTATGCTAATAGTTGTACGGCTAGCGGAGACTGGTCAGGCAGCAAGGCAACGGCGGGGACACAGACGGTGACTCCCTCTGCAGCCGGAACCGCCAATTACACGCTGACCTGCACGGGGTATAGCACTTCGAGTCAGCAGACGTTTGCGCTTACGGTTAATATTCCTGTTTATAATCTGACGGTTACCCAGGGAAATAATGGCGTGATTGCCCCGGGAACAACTGCGCTGCTCGAGGGCAATGATCAGACGTTCACGATTACTCCTGATGCCGGGTACCAGGTGACAGATGTTCAGGTGGACAGTGTATCTCAGGGCGCGATTTCTTTATTTACTTTTATGAATGTTCAAGAAGATCACCAGATTACGGCGTCATTTTCTTCGATTGTGATTCCGGCTCCGGTTGTCAGTTTTTCTGCTAACCCTTTGACTGTAGTTACGGGGGATGTGACCACTCTCAGCTGGGCTTCGACGTCTGCAACGACTTGTACCGCCGGTGGTGCCTGGTCTGGGGCAAAGGCCATTGCCGGATCCGAGGCGGTCACTGTTGCCCAGAATAGCACCTACACCCTGGCCTGTTCCGGCCCGGGCGGTACGGATACCGAGTCTTTGGAAGTCGCGGTTACACCGCGCATGTTTACCTTGACTGTTACCCAGGGGGCAAATGGAACGATTGCTCCGGATACGACAACGGTCGCTGAAGGGGGAAGTCAGGTCTTTACAGTGACGCCGGATGAGGGGTATCGTATAGAAGACGTTCTTGTTAACGGAGTTTCGGTTGGAACGAACAGTTCTTATACGTTCAGTGACGTGCAATCCAATCAGACTATCACGGCTGTTTTTACTGCGATTCCGGCCACTTTCAGTTTTACAGCCAATCCGGTGAATGTCGATCCGGGGGAATCTTCATCGTTGGTCTGGGAATCTACCAATACGACGGTTTGCACAGCTGGTGGTGGCTGGTCAGGAGCCAAACTTGTTGCCGGGACGGAGGAAGTGACGCCCACAGAATCGACAACAGTTTATTCTTTGACTTGCAGCGGAATCGGCGGGACAGTCAGCGGGCAAGTGACTGTTTCGATCACTTTCGCGGTGACGCCAACGGTTAGCGGTCCTGGAACCATTGAGCCTTCCGGCGTGCAGAATGTTCCCAGAGGAGAATCCGTGACGTTTCGTCTGACTCCGGAAGCCGGGCAGTCGGTCAAATACGTTCTTGTGGATGGCAAAGGGGTGGCGTTGACCTACGATAACGGGACGTGGCTTTTTACTCTGACGGATGTGCAGGCAGCACACGCGGTTGAGGTGGTCTTTGGGGAACGGGTCTTTTTCCTGCGGCCTCTTAAAAGAGAAACAAGATGACGCAGCAAGAATGTTTTTCGTGATATAATCCCCATTCGATGAAAAAACTGACCGATATTTTTGCCGCGAAAACGCGCACTTTCTCTTTCGAAATATTCCCTCCTAAAACAGCTCAGGGTGCGCAAGCGCTTGGTCTGGCGTTGGGTGAACTGACTCGTCTGCCGTTCGATTTTGTTTCGGTGACTTATGGAGCTGGTGGTTCCAGCCGGGAAACAACCTCTTCTTTGGTATTCTCGATTCAGAAAGAATATAATCTTCCGGCACTGCATCATTTTACCTGTGTTTTGCATACCCGTGCCCAGGTTCGCCAGATTCTCGATGAGCTTAAGGCCGGGGATGTCAGGAATTTGCTGGCGTTGCGCGGGGATCCGCCCAAAGATAATCCGGACTGGAAGCCTGGGCCGGAGAATTTTCGCTACAGCAGTGAACTGGTGGCCTTTATCCGAAAACATTATGGCGATCATTTTGCGATTGGTGTGGCCGGGTTTCCCGAGGGGCATCCGCTGGCCGCCTCACCGGAGTTCGATGCCGAAATTCTGTGCCGCAAGATTGCATCCGGCGGAGATTTTGTGATGACCCAGCTTTTTTTTGATAATGCTCTTTATTTTGATTATGTCCGCAGGCTGCGCATATCGGGCGTTACCGCGCGGATTATTCCCGGCATTCTTCCTGTGACCAATTACGAAAGCGCGGTTAACTTTTGTAAAGGTTGCGGCGCATCACTTCCGCAGAAAGTGCATGATATTTTTGCACCGATTGCCAGTGATAAGGACAAGACGCTGGCCGCCGGCATTCATTTCGCTGTCGAGCAGTGCCGCGAGCTTCTGGCTGGCGGGGCTCCGGGTCTGCATTTCTATACGCTTAACCGGGCGGAGCCTGTGCGCACTATTCTGGAGGCTTTATAATGGGATCTCCGCTGGATGTTGTTCTTGTCAATCCCGGCGGCAAGGAGCCGATCTACGGGGCTTTGGCCAATGAGTATGCCGCCGTTGAGACACCTTTATGGCTGGCTTTGCTGGCTGCCTATTTGCGCGAGCGCGGGCTTACGGTTGCGATTATTGATGCGGATGCCCAACAACTCGGGCCGCGGGAAGCTGTGCGCCGGGCGGTGGAACTTCAACCGCTTTTGTGTGCCGTGGGGGCCATAGGCGGCAACCCAAGTGTTTCCTCGACACCCAAAATGCCGGCGGTGCGCGCTGTCCTTGAAGAACTGCGCCAACAGTCCACTAATGTCCGTTCGGTTATTTTCGGGATTCATCCTTCCGGTGTTCCCGAACGCACCCTACGGGAAGAGCCGGTAGATTTTCTTTGCCGGGGTGAAACATTTTTGTGTATTACCGACCTCGTCATGGCCTTCAGGAATGGCGGGGATACGGGTAACATTCAGGGGCTCTGGTATAAGCAGAATGATAAGGTTGTTGACCGGGGCTGGGCCCGGCAGCTTCAGGATCTGGATGTTCTGCCTCTGGCGGCCTGGGATCTTTTGCCGATGGATCGTTACCGCGCGCATAACTGGCATTGTTTCGGGCATCTTGAGGATCGGGCTTCCTATGCCATGGTTTACACAAGCCTGGGATGTCCCTACAACTGCAGTTACTGCAATATTCATGCACTTTACGGCGGGGGGGGAATTCGTTTTCGTTCTGCCGGCAAGGTTCTCGAGGAGATTGATCTTCTGGTTAGGAAATACGGGGTCAGAAATTTCAAGTTTGTTGACGAGCTTTTTGTGGTCAATCCCCGCCGGATGGACGAGGTTTGCCTGGGTCTGGCCGAGCGCAAATACGATATTAATATCTGGGTGTATGCGCGTATTGATACCGTTAATGAAAATATTCTCCGTAAACTTTTTCGCGCGGGCGTGCGCTGGATTGCCTATGGCATTGAGGGGGCCAACACGGAAGTACGTAAAGGGGTTGCCAAGGGAAGATTCGACCGGGAAAAGATTCTTCAGGTCATTCGTCAAACCAACGAGGCGGGCATTCATGTGATTGGTAATTACATGTTTGGTCTGCCGGACGATGATATGTCGACCATGCAGGAGACTCTGGATCTGGCTGTTGAACTTAACTGCGAATATGCCAATTTTTATGTGACCATGGCTTATCCAGGGGCGGCTTTGTATGATACGGCAGTGCGCGACGCTTTGCCTTTGCCCTCCTGCTGGGAGGGTTATTCTCAATTTAACCGGCATACGGTTCCGCTGCCCAGCAAATATCTTTCTTCCGCCGAGATTCTGCGTTTTCGGGACAATGCTTTTATGCAGTATTTTGGTTCTTCCCGTTATCAGGATATGATTCTGCGCAAGTTTGGCCAGCCAACCCTTGACCATGTTCGCGGACTGCTCACGCATAAACTGCCCCGTGTTCTTCTGGGAGATTAAGATGGTTTCTTGTTTATGAGGCCGATTACTCTGTGGGATATTTTTCGTTCGCAGGGGAGCTGGCCGCTTAAAGGGATCAAGCTGCTTGATCACACCCTGGGATCCATTGTTTGTCGTTGTTTAGGGAGGAGTCGGACGGATTCTTCCGTTCTTCCCTCGGGCCCGATGAAAGTTCTGATTATTCGGCCTGGCGGTATTGGGGATGCGGTTTTGCTGTTGCCAGTCCTGCGCGAGTTAAAGCGTGGGGGACACACACTTGACATTTTGTGCGAAAAGAGGAACGTGGCTGTATTTCGTTCGCAGCCCGGACTTTGCGGTCAGATTTTTTGTTACGATGTTTTAGGTGAGTTAACGGCGGTTGGCCGGAATTCATATGACTGGGTTGTTGATACCGAGCAATGGCACTGTCTGAGTGCTGTTTTAAGTCGCCTGATTCGCTCCCGCAGGACGATCGGCTTTGGCACTCGTCCTGAACGGGCGGGTCTTTTTTATACAGCCGTTGAATATTCTCACGAAGCTTATGAGCTGCATAATTTTAGCCGGCTTTTTTCCCTTTTGGGGTTACGGGGGAGATTGCATCTGGAAGGATCATATGCTGTCTCTGCCCCCGACATTGCCTGGGCAAAAGCATCTTTGTCCCGGCCGTACGCGGCGCTGGCATTGGGAGGAAGTTCCGCGGCTAGGCGTTTTTCCTCGGAACAGCTCGTATTGATGGGGCGACTGATTATTGACAGTGGACTGAATGTCGTCTTGCTCGGAGGCGGGGACATGAAGGTATTCGCGGGGAAGCTATTAGATGAGATGAAGAGTCCTGGCGTGGTCAGTTTTGTCGGCAAGACCAGCCTGGCCCAAAGTGTGGCCCTGGTCGCCGGGGCTCGTTGTTTTATCGGTCAGGATTCGGGGCTGCTACATATCGCTGCGGCATTGTCGGTTCCTTCTGTGGCTGTCTTTGGTCCAGGGAACAGGAATAAATGGGCTCCGGAAAACACCAGGACATTTTTTGTGGATTCCGGTCTTCTTTGCTCACCTTGTACTTTCTTTGGTTATGCTGTTCCGCAATGTCATGGGACGTATCCCTGCCTGAGATCGCCGGAACTTACCGTGCGCTTACTACAGGCAGTGAAAGAGATATTGTCCTATGTTCAAAATGTTCCTGCCGGAGCAAAAAAGGGGGACGAATGAGTTTTTTGATGGATGTTTTCAGGCTAATGCGCACCAAACAGTGGATCAAGAACCTTTTTGTTCTGGCGCCGCTTCTTTTTTCCGGCCGCTTTGTAAGCCTGTCATCTTTTTCGTCCGCTTTGCTGGCTTTGGTTGCGTTCTGCCTTGTCTCCAGCGGGGTGTATGTTGTCAATGATCTGGAAGACATGCACAGGGACCGGGCCCATCCGAAGAAATGTCAACGGCCTATTGCCAGCGGCAGGATCAGCCGACGCATTGCTGTTTTGCTAGGGGTTGTTCTTGTGTGCGGCGGATTGCTGCTTTCGCTGTTTCTTGGTGGCCTGTTTTTCTGTCTGGCAGGGTTGTATCTGTTACTGCATTTTATGTACACTTTCTTTTGGAAGAAACTGGTATTGCTGGATGTGGGCTGTATCGCGCTTGGTTTTTGTATACGGATATGGGCAGGCGCGGTAGTCGTTGGGGTTCTCCCCTCGGGGTGGCTGCAGCTTTGTGTCTTTCTGCTGTCACTTTTTCTTGGTTTCACCAAAAGAAGATCGGAGATGAGAACGCTGGGAGACAGAGCAGAGGAGCACCGGGGCGCTTTACGGCACTACACGATATATTTTCTCGATCAACTGATCATGATTTCGGCGACACTGGCTATTGTTTTTTACGGGCTGTACACAATATCTCCGGACATAGTCGCCAGGGTGCATGGTTACTGGATGATTTATTCGCTGGTTTTTGTTGTTTATGGAGTGTTTCGATATCTGTATCTGGTTCACGTTGTCGGCAAGACCGAAGATGTTGACGAAATTCTGCTTGCGGATTTTCCTTTGATAACAAGTGTGCTTTGCTGGATCGGGTTTTCTTTCTGGGTGTTTTATAAATAACAGGGATATGCACAAGGAGTATGAGTCATGGCCGATGCAACAGATAACAGCATTTGTCCAATCTGCCGTCAGGGCCGGTTTAGCCGGGTGTTTCTGCAGACGTGTGATCTGGTGACCGCAACACCTTTTAGCCTGTTGGAATGCGATTCCTGCGGGGTCAAGAAAACCGCGCCGTTTCCGGAAGATCTGGCGCAGTATTATCAGAATGAAATGGGCGGAATGATGCGTCAGGCCACCTCGGATCTGCACCTGTTTCTGAAGAATTTTCTTCTGCGCCGGGAATTGGCCCGTATCCGGAGGAGTTTTTCACCCGGCGAGTTTCTGGATATCGGCTGTGGCACAGGAGATTTCGCCAGGATTATTCGCGCCTCCGGAGCCAGGGTTTCCGCCGCAGACTCCTGTGGGCAGAAGCCCTGTTTACTGGAAACCGCGGATATCCCGTATTATTCTATTGATTACAATAATTACTCTCTGGAAGGTTTTCCCGGGATGAAAGACGGACTGGTTGTGTTACGGCATGTTCTGGAGCATATCAGGGAGCCGGAAGTCTTTGTAAACAGAATGATCGATCACGGGGCCAACAGCTTTTATATAGTTCTGCCGGACATTTCATCTTCGGCGAGTAAACTCTTTGGGGCCTGCAACTTCTTTCTTGATCCTCCCAGGCATTTGTGGCATTTCGATATGAAATCGGTCGAAACTTTCTGCCGCCAGCTTGGACTGACGGTTGTCGACTCGGGTTTTGACACGATCCCGCTGGTTATCCCGAGCCTGTATCGTCACTTGAGGATCAGGAAAACTCCGCAATGGCTGTATCGTCCGTTTGCTCCCAAAGGAGCCATTGCTGCTGTGTCTCTGCCGCTGGATTGGCTATTGCCACGGAACGTGCTTTGGGTTCTGGTACGCAAACAAAAGGGTTGAAGGCATCAGACCTAGAAATGGTTTTCTTTGCCGACCGGTATTGTTTTTGCCCAGGGATGGATCACAATATCCGGCTGTTTGTCCTGCACCGAGGCAGAGGATTGATCAATAAGGACGCGCAAGAAGAAGGTTTTGTTATCAACCATCGGGTCGGCCATCGCCTGTTCGGCAAGGGTACGTGCGCCTGTCGGATCTTTCCGCTCCAGCCGCAGACCAATCAGGACAGTCATTGCTTCGCCGCGCACCTGTCGGGCAAAAAGGATGGCTTGCTGGTAGAGGAGTTGTCGTTGCTCTTGTGGTAATCGGGACAGAGGGGCGCGGATCACGCTTTTGAGCAGGCGTTCTCCGGAAACTGTTAAGGCCCTGGACAGATGCTCCTCGGCGGCCCGCTTGTTTTTGTTGCGCAGAGCAAGAACCGCTGAATTATAAGAAAACCAGAAACAATCCGGGCAGGCTTGTCGGCCCTGTTCCAGATAGCGTTCCGCAGCCTGGTTCATACCCAGCTTCGCGTAACAATAAGCAATGGCTTCATACGGCCCCGGGAGTGACGGCAGAGCCGCAGAGAGATTTTTATAGTACAAGGCTGCCAGCTTCAGCGTTCTGGGGGATATCTCCGAGCCGGATTGCAGCCCGGTAATGAAGTTTTCGCTCCAAGCGGTAGTCACGTCAGCTCTGCGGATATAGGCTTTTTTGAAGTCGCCGGTCAGCCAGATGATGATTCCTGCACACAGAAGCATAAAACCTGCAGAGCCTGAAATGTATTTAGCAAGCTTCTTCATTTTTGCTTTCAATCAAAACAGTATTTCTTGCGGTTAATAACATAAACAATAGAAATAATCCTATCAGGCTCCAGTTTAGCGCCGGTTCCCACCAGGCTCCGTAAACGAGTTTCAGGGTATGTTTCCCGCCGGGAATCCAGATGCCTTTAAACGCCAGGTTTGCACGGTAAAGCGGGAATTTCTTTCCATCAATATAGGCCCGCCAGCCGGGGTGGTAGTTGTCGTTATAGACCAGGAATTTGTCTGCGGAGAAGTCTGTTTGCACGATGATCTTATTGACATCGAATGCGGTTACCTCGAATCCGGGGGAATTTTGCGAGAGGATTTCTGCTCGAGCGCCAGGTTGCCGGTTGCCGCCTGCCCCTTGTGCCGAGCCAGCGATTGCTATTGAGGATTCTCCTGTTAGTGAGTGCGCAAGCTTTTGCCAGTCGGGTTTGTCCGGATCGGAATATTCCACGCGATCGTAAAGGACAAACTTGTTTTTGACATAAGACTGAAGAACGGGGTAAGGGATATGTGTCAGCAGAGCGTGGGCATAGGCACTGCCCATGTAACCTTGTTCGGAGAATCCGGAATCGTCCCGGGCCATTTTTTCAGTGACATGGGCGGCGCGGCGGTAAGGATCATTATCTCTGTCGGGGCGGGTGTAGCTCATTTGGTTGTTGTGTCCGACAAATTCTTTCAGGGGTTGGCGTGAGTAGAAATTGTTAAAGAAATCGGGAAAGAACACGGCAGCCGGCTGGGCGATCAGCACGCTCAACAGTAGAAATCGGGCGGCCCGGCTGTTGAATGGCAGGATGTCAAGAAGGATAAGGGACAAGGTTGGCAGGAGGATGCCTGCTGTCCAGTAAGTCATAGGGTGGACATTGGAAAATTGCTTAAGAAAAATGATCCAGACAACAAGGAGGAGGGTGACCCACATAAGGCGTAGCGGGCGCCGGGCGCCTTGAGTTAAAAGAAAAGATTTCAGCGGGAGCAGTGCAAGGATGATCAACGATCCCAAAAGACAGGGAGCCAGGTAGAAATAATTACGAAAGAAGCGGACGAAAAAGATGTGTTCATAAGCCCAGCGATGAAGCGGGAAAACATTGGCCGAAAGAAACAGCAGAAGAAGGAAGGCCGCGACAAACAGTGCGCGCCATAAAGCCGGAACAGCCACGGGCAGTGCCAGCGAAAGAAAAAAGAAGATTGTAAATGAAACCTGGGTATAGAGTTGGGCGCCTATTTCCTGATCGCTGAAAAGCTCCATCCAGGAGCCTTCCCCCCAGATGGTGTTGAGGTTAAGCCCGATCAGGGAAATGCCCGACGGCCCATCGGAGGTGCCTCCCCGGGCAATATCCATAAGAAAACCCGGATCTTTTGAAGACAGATACCAGCGGACAATCGGCACGCAGGCCAGCAGGAAACTGCCCAGCAGAAAGACGCACACAAGAGCGTTCTGGCGGACAAAAGAGAGTATCGTTCCAAGAAAAGAAAAAGTCTGGCGCGGTGCACAGAGCAGAAAACCAAGCAGTAGACAACAAAAAAATGTGAGGGCAAAAAGAGGGATATAGGTTGAAACAATGATCATGGAGCAGAAGGTTATTCCGATTGCAGCCATTCGACGTCCGTTATTGTTCGCCGCTTTGCAAAAGATAACAAGAAAGTACAGAAACCAGACTATGGGGGTAAAGATCAGTTGCGGCCAGATGGTCAAAAAAGGAATGATGCTCAAAGAAGAGAACAGCAATGCGGCTGCGGCCAGAAGAGCCGAGGTGGTGTCTTTCATGAGCTGGCGGCACAGAAGATAAAAACCAAGGATGCTTGCAAGAACATAGAAGTGCATGAAGAAGGCATAGGAGGTTTCGGCAGAGACTCCGGCCAGACGTAAAAGCAGGATTAAGAGATAAAACGGGTTATAGAGTCCCACCCAGAGAGGGTCGATATTGTCGGCGACTCCCCAGTTGTGGTAAGGATCCCATAGAGGAAAGATGCCTTGGGAAAGGCAGTCGGTAAAATAGAGAGCGTAGAAATACTGGGGGGTTGTTTCCATCGAGGCAAAGAAGGTGCCGTCCAGAAAGCCGCGGTACATAAAAATCCAGGCTAGAAACAGGACTCCCAGCCAGGGCCAGGTTTTGATGGGCGGGCTACTCAAATAATGGTAAAGGGCTTTTAATGCAGGCATAGGATTTCAGGTTTTGGTATCGGAATTGTCTGAGAGAGCCACATTACATGAGATTATAATATCAGTTCTTAACTTTCTTCGTTATAATTTAATTCAATATGTATTGCTTTCCGCGTGGCAAGAAGGGGGCCCTGACGTCTTCCTGTTGAGACTTATTAAGGATTTATGGCTGATATGAGGACTGATAATACGGTTACTTTTATTCATACATCTGCTGAGGATGATAAAACAGTATATACGCCGTTAATTCCCATCGGCATGGTTGGGTTGGCAAGTTTTCTTGACAGAAATTATATCTTGAGTGAGATCTTAAATGTGGAGTTGGAGAGAATTTTAAATCCGGATTTTGATTTGGCTGCTTATTTAATTGAAAACAAACGCACTGTATTCTGTCTAAATCTTCATTGGCATAGTCAATCCGTAAAAGTGATGGAGCTTTGCAGGCTTTTGAAAGAAGCGATTCCTTGCTCAAGAATCATTCTCGGAGGGTTTACCGCATCTTATTATGCCGCGGAGATTATGGCCAGCTTCCCTGAAATTGATTTTATTATAACCGGGGAATCCGAACAGCCTTTGCTTGATTTGCTCGTCCGGATTTTCTCTGGAAATAAAGATTTTCATCTGGTTGCCAATCTTTTCTTTCGCGAGGGGGGAGCCGTTCTGTCAAGTAGGTTAACGTACAATACGACTCAGCAAATTATCGATGCTATGGAGTTCGCCAACTTTAAATTCCTCAAGAATTATGATTATTATTTAAGAGTTGAGGATCCTTTGAACAAGGCAGACGGTTTATTATCAAATGTTCCGGCTACTTTTTATTACAACTGCGGCCGCGGCTGTCTTGTGAACTGTTCTTTTTGCGGAGGTTCAAGGGTCGCACAGAAAATAATCAATCATCGTTCAGAAATTATTTTTATAAGTCAAGGTGCGGTTGTCCGAGAACTGAAGAGGGCTAGCCATGAATATGGGATCACAAGATGGCATACTTGCTTTGACCCGCTTCCCAAAGGTGATTACTATATTGAGCTGTTTAGAAAGATTCGGGCCGAGGGGCTTAAACTGAACTTGGGGTTCGAATGTTGGGCCCTTCCTTCCAGACAATTCATAGATGAGTTTGCCATGACATTTGACTTATGTTCTTCTGTTCTGGAAATTTCTCCTGAATGCGGTTCTCAAAGGGTGAGAAGGCAAAATAAAGGGTACTATTATTCCAATACTGAGCTGCTGGACACTCTAAAATATGTTTTTTTGAGAGATATTAAAGTACGGGTTTTCTTCACGGCCGGGTTGGCTTCTGAAACCAGGGATGACATTAAAGAAACTTTGAAACTAATCAGGCTGCTCAGGATGCAATTTAAACAAATCAATATCAAGGCCTGTTGTATTGAAATGGAACCGTGTTCTCCCTGGAATCTTGATGCCGAAGAATATGGCATCACGACGGATAGAAGAAATTTTTCGGATTTTCTTAGAGCGCACCAAACAGGACCATCATTAGGGTACAGAACGAATGAGTTTACGGGGGAGGATATCGAGCAGATCGTCGCTTTTTATAACTCTTACAATAAAACATTTGACGCCAAAGCTCGGAATTATTCCTGTTGTCTATGACTCTAAGCGATAATTTAGTAATCATGGCGACCGATTCTTTCCGGGCGCATTGCGGTTCTGGCATTTATTCCTTTACTTTCCCGCTATTTCAATCATGCCGTTTTGACTTTGTAAATTTTGTATTTCTAAAGCTTTGACTTTCCTGGGGGAGTGCCTATAATTGTTCAGTAAATGAACAATCGGTCTTTTTTAGAAGTTTCAACACTTTCAACAGGTTTTATCTGTGCTGGATGAACGCGAATTTGAACTGATCAATATTATTGGTGGTGACCTGGGGGCCAATCAACGCGTTCTTTCGCGGCGGATGAACTTGTCTCTGGGCATGACCAATCTTTTGATCCGCCGCCTGGTCACCAAGGGCTATATTCGTATCCGCCAGCTCAACAAGAAGAAAGTCGAGTATTTGTTGACCCCCAAGGGCTTTGCGGAGAAGATGCAAAAGTCGGTGCGGTATACGATCAAAACGGTTCATTCTATCGGGTTGGTTAAAAAGAGTCTTGCGGCGCTTCTTAAAGCTGAGCATGACACGGGTGTGCGGAAATTTTATATTTTGGGCGATTCGGATCTGGCGGGGCTTATTGAGCTGACAGCCCGGGAATCGTACGGGGATGGTGTTGAAATGATGCGGACAGAAGCCTTGGTTAAGACGATGATGGATGGTGTTGTGCTTGTTTGCCGTGAGCAAGCTGTTTCCGATGGGTCTGAAGTTTTGCGTGTGGTTAATGTTATTGAGGAGTTGGCCAGAAGTTCAGCACTAGTGGGGCAGTCGATGGTGGCAGGTGTATGAAGATTAACAGGATAACAAAGATTCTGCCAAACGGCCTCTGAAGTGTCTGGTCGCGGCTGGAACTGCCGTTTTTGTATTTTGAGGCCTGGTAAAGTATTTTTTGATGATAAGGACACACGGGACAGGATAGGCTCGATCATGGAAAAAATAATATTCCCTCCAGATTATGATTACGTTGGTATTTATCTGACGGATAAGTGTTTTCTTAAGTGTCCGTATTGCATCACGAGTCATCATGGATCGAAATTTATTGGACAGCCGGATGCGTCTTATTTGTCGCCTGATCAGTGGATAAAAGCATTGAACCGGCTCGAACTTCCCACAGATGTGCCTATTTCGCTTCAGGGCGGGGAACCGTTCCTCTACAAGGGGATTGCCGAGATTATGGAGAATGTGCGGCATAAGGTCGATATCATGACCGCGTTGCCGCCGTTTCTGAACCGGGAATATTTCCTGAAGTTGAAGACGTTGGACTGGAATAAGCGTCCGGCACCATACCCGACAATTCGGGTGAGTTTTCACAAAGGGCAGAATGATTTCAAAGAGCTGGTGGATCGCATTGCGGGTCTGAATGATATTCTCAGTATCGGATTGTATTATTTAACGCATCCTGCTTTGTCTGAGGATGAGATCTCTTTTATGAAGGTTTACGCAAAAGAAAAAGGCGTAGAATTGCGCGCTAAGGATTTTTTGGGGCTTTATGACGGCAAGATGTATGGTCAGCTCAAATATCCGGGATCTGTAGATGGAAGGCGGCAGGGCATTGAGGTCACATGTCGCAATACAGTTATGCCCGTGGCGCCGGATGGCATGGTTTATCTTTGTCATTCGGATTTGTATTTCAACCGTCGGGAGCGCGCGTTAGGGAATATCACAGCCTCGCATTTTGAGTTCCCGAGCACGCATCTGCCGTGTCCGAATTTTGGTTTGTGCAGCGAGTGTGATGTGAAGATCAAGAATAACCATTACCAGCAGTTCGGGTATACATCAGTTGATATTCGGTTTGATGAGAACAAGGCGAGGTCTGATGGAAAAGAAACATAAGGTCTTGATTATCAAGGTGGGGTATTCCGAGACTCTGGATGCGGATATTAGCAATTTCACGAGCTATGGGGATGTGTTGCGTACGACCGTTCTTCTTAATCTATACAAGGATTCTCATGTGACCTGGCTGGTCGATGAGAAGGCTTTCCCGATTTTGAAGGGCAATCCGTATATCAATCGTATTCTCGGGTATGACTTAAGCTCGGTCTTGCAGTTGCAGGCGGAGGAGTTCGACACGGTCATCAATCTGGAAAAGGTTCCGGGATTATGCGCTTTGGCGGATTCTATTAGCGCCTGGCGCCGGTATGGTTTTCGGTTTGATCGTCGATCTGGTCAGGCGGCAGCCTATGACGGAACACATGCGGTGCTGGATGTGTGTCGTGATCTGGAACGCAAACGTCACCGTAAGGCGTATTGGCAGGAAGGCCTTTTTGACATGGTGGGAGCCCATTGGAAGGGTGAGGAATATGTTTTCGGGCATCAGCTAAAGGGCAAGGAAAAGTTCGATATCGGTTTTAACTATCTTGTTGGTAACAAGTGGCCGCTAAAGGGCTGGCCCATGTTGTATTGGAAAAAACTCGAGAAGCAGATTGGGAAGAAATTTTCCGTATCTTGGCAACAAGGCCAGAATGATATGGAAGCTTATTTTGAATGGATCAATTCATGTCGCTTGCTTGTGACCAACGATTCTTTTGGCATGCATATTGCGATCGCGCTCAAGAAGCCGTTTGTGGTGATTTTCGGACCAACGCATTGTCAGGAAAACTATTTGTATGAACGTGGGGTGGCTTTCTATCCCAAGGATTTTTCCTGTGAGCTTTTTCCGTGTCGGGAGAACATTTGTCCTCATTTCAAGGATGGCTGCACCACACTGGCCAAGCCTGAGGCGGTATTAAAGGATATTACCAGGCTTCTTTCCTGAAAGGTGTTATGGACAAGTACAAAATCGACAGCCACAAGTTGATGTACCATGTGGATCGCCTGGCGGAATGGAAGGCGGGGAAGACGATGTATCCGCTTTATATGGAGATAAGTCCAGCGGGAGCATGTAATCACCGGTGCGTGTATTGTGCACTTGATTTCATGGAATACCAGCGGCGGTTTCTGGAAACAGGGCTTTTGAAAGAAAGACTGTCGGAGTTGGGGCGACTGGGGTTGCGGAGCATGATGTTTGCCGGCGAGGGCGAGCCCTTTCTGCACAAAGATATGGTGGAGATTACGCAGCATACTAAAAAGAGCGGGATCGATACGGCTTTCACGACCAATGGTGTTCTGATGAAGAAGGAAATCTCGGAAAAGATTCTGGGCGTTACGGAATGGATTAAGATCAGTATCAACGGGGCAACGGCATCCACGTATGCCAAGATTCATCGCACGACCGAGAATGACTTTCCCCGTCTGATGGAGAATCTGAAGGAAGCGGTGAGGATCCGACGGGAGAACAAATATTCCTGCACAATCGGCATGCAGCTTCTGCTTTTGCCTGACAATCATCATGAGGCCGTGGCGCTGGCACGATTGGCCCGGAACCTTGGACTGGATTATCTGGTGATCAAGCCGTATTCCCAGCATCCCCAAAGTCAGACGAATGTTTATAGCCAGGTGAAATACAGTGATTATTTGTATCTTCAGGACGAACTGATGAAAGAGAATGCATCAGACTTTCAGGTCATTTTTCGTCTGAACACCATGAAGAAATGGGATGAAGGGCACAAGCCTTATAACCGCTGCATAGCGCTTCCGTTCTGGTCGTATATCGATGCCGGCGGGAATGTGTGGGGCTGCAGTGTTTATCTGGGCGATGAGCGTTTTGCTTACGGCAATATTTATCAGAATACCTTTGAAGAGATCTGGACTGGGCCAAAGCGCAAGGATTCCCTGCGGTGGGTCGAGCAGGATTTCGATGCGTCGCACTGCCGATTGAACTGCCGGATGGATGAGGTGAACCGTTATTTGTGGGAGATTAAACGTCCGCCGGCACATGTGAATTTTATCTGATTAATGGTGCGTTGAAAAGAGGCGTGGTCGTTAGTGATAAGGGATGTTATGATTTCAAGAAAACTTTCTGATCTTAAAGAGCTTCGTGAATATTATATTTATGATGATCCGTTGCATCCGCTGGAAGAGAATCAGAAGCTGATAAGGATTCTTTCGTACTTGTATCCCGAAACTAGATTCAGGGGGTATCGGCAGAGCATCTCTGATTTGATGGCAGACAGCGTTCTTCTGTCGACGAAGCCGGATATCCTGAATGTTAAGACTGGACGAAAGATCCTGCATGTTTATAACACGGAGGATTACTGGGGAACGCATGATACCATTTTTCGTCTGGTTGAAAATCAGCTTCAAGAGCGTTATGGTCAGTTTGATGAACAGATGTGGGGTAAGTATATTCAGGTACATGGGCGGGTGACTAAAGATGCTTCAAGGTTCATCGCTAGCCATTGGCGGATTCGTCGTTCTGGCAAGAACGGGATATTGCGGTTTATTCCAGCTCTCGAAAAAACCGGTTATCATTTAAGCCGGGAACGCAAGCTGGGCATTAGCTATCTTATTGATGATTCCATGGATCTTCGAGAGACTGATCTGCAACAGATATCAGAGGTTTTCCGGCGGTTGTCTGATGATCTCTCGAGGGATCTTTACCATAATGTTATGTTCGGTGATGCTGTGAGCCAGTGGAAGAATTATTATCGCGGTCTTATTGAACTTCCGCAGTATATCGATTATATCAAGTTGGATAATCTTTCGGTTGTTTTGAACTTTGGTGTGGGGCGCGGGTTTGAAATTCCATATTTTTTGTCTTTTGATGTTCAAAAAATATTTAATATCGATCCGACGGGGGATGAGCAGCTGTCACCATATGTACGTGAATGGGGAAAGGTCTTCCCTGGGAGACTTGAGTTTATCGATCGTGCCGTTTCGGAAACGCTAGCAGAAGTGGAATTGACCTGCATCGGAGACGTACATACGGCGTGTCGGGATGGCTTGCAGAATGATACCGTGGTCGACTCCTCCGGGTTCGGGAATGGTGGGGCAAAGAAGTTCAGGGCTATCCGCATGCGGGATCTTGTAAGCATTCTTTCCCTTGAAAGGGTTGATCTTGTTAAGGTTGACACTGATGGAGGGGAGGATGCGATCCTGGAAGGAATGGATGTCCTGATCAAGAAGTTCCGTCCCCAGGTAGCATTTAGTATTTATCACAGGAATCGGGACTTTTTTGAAATGCCACTTCGTTTAATGTCCATGTGTCCGGATTACAGGTTTTATTGCAGGACGTATTCTTATGAAAAATGGGAGACTGTTCTTTATTGTATCCCATCGGAGGTAGATAGATAGAGTTTTGGGGGTGCTTGTGTCGGAGGACAGGAGAAGATATTGAGAATCTTTCAAGTAAGGGAAAGACAGTAGTGTATGAAAATATTGCTGATAGTCCCTAATTATGGCCGGGAGAATTATCAACACATTCCTTTGGGGGTGATGTATATATCGGCGTATTTGAAACAGAAGGGATATTCTGTTGATGCGTTGAATTTAAATCATTATCCGGAATCCAAGCTTAAAGATGTTCTTTTGGCGTGCAATTATGATGCAGTAGGGACCGGAGGGCTTTTTATTCATATGCCCCAGATGATAGCGATCATTCAGACAGTTCGTGAATTAGCCCCTAAAGCCTGTATTTTTTTGGGGGGAGCGATCGCTTCAGCAGACCCTGATTTCATATTACCTGAATTAAGACCTGATGTTCTTGTTCTTGGAGAGGGAGAGGTTACGACAGATCTGCTGTTAAAGGCACTTGGCAGCGGAGGGGATTTTCATCGTGTTACAGGAATCGCTTTTCTCGAGAATGGACGGGTGGTAAAGACGCCGCCGACCCCGTTGATCGAGGTTTTAGATGAATTGCCTTTTCCGGATTACGAGGGATTTGAGTACGGTGTTTTTCTTGATCAGTATGTTAATCATGTTGAACAGGAGCTGTGTGCCATTCAAGGGAATGATTTTGTCAGAAGACCGGCATTTCCCGTGTCTAGCCGGGATTGTGTAAGCCAGTGTACGTTTTGTTTCCGTATCACGGGCGGTAATTATAGGGTCAGATCGATCGCCAATTTTATGGCGGAGATTCGTTATTTAGTAGAGACATATAAGGTCAATATCCTTTATATTGCCGATGAAATGTTCATTACGGACAAGAAGAGGGCTAAAGAAGCGTGCAGGGAACTAAAAACTCTGGGACTGCCATGGCTTTGTCAGGCGCGAGTGCCTTCGCTGGATGATGATTTGCTGGCGATGTTGAAAGATTCTGGTTGTTATTTGTTGAGCATGGGCTTTGAGAGCGCCAGTCCGACGGTCCTCAAGAGTATGAAGAAAGGGATATCTCCTGCTCAGATCGAGCGGGGGATACTCGGCTGCATCAAGGCGAAACTGTGTATTCAGGGGGGATTTATTTTTGGTGATCCTGCGGAAACATTGGAGACGCTGGGAGAGACGATCGCGTTTGCCAGAAAGTTCCCCAAGATTGATATTATATTTGCGCCCATCCATCCTTATCCAGGAACAACTCTTTATCATGATCTTGTGAGGTCCGGAAAGCTTGATGATCGTCGGACACATCATATGTCGCCGAGCAGCAGGCACTATAATATGACGAAGCTTTCTGAAGATGAATATGATTATATGTACAAGAAGGCCATTTTTGAGAGCGTATATCGCACAAGAGCTCTTTATGCCAAGGTGTTTGTGCTGGGCAAAAGACCAGATGGTCGGCATGTGTTGAACATCCATTGCAGTTTTTGCGGTGGACTGAATGAGAATTGTTATCTGGATTTGAGTCATTCTGCATCTGCCTGGCGCGGATTTATTATTTGTAAGCACTGCTTTCAAAGGACCTTTATCGATAGATCTGATCCGCGCTTTTTTGATCTTGAGATGTTCAAGTATCAGATGCGTTTTCTATGGATTATCCGTTGGATGGTGATCAGTCCGGGGGTTTTCCGGTTTTTTCTTCCTATCAGGCGGTTTTATGCGTTCATGAAGAGAGGTAAACATGCTGTTATCAATTGAGCAGTTGGGGGCAAAGGCCCGTCAGTTGCGTCAAAGTATTTTTAAAACCATGTGCAATGGGGGCGGAGGGCATCTCCCGACCTCATTCTCCATGCTGGATGTTTTGACGGTTCTTTATTATGGAGTTCTCAGGGTCGATCCGCAACATCCTAAGGCACCTGATCGAGATCGGTTCATATTAAGCAAGGGTCATGGCGGGGTGGCGTTATATGCGATCCTTGCGGATCTTGGTTTTTTTGCGTTGGAGCATTTGGATACTTTCGGACGTAAGGGTACGATCCTTGGCGGGCATCCGGATATGCATAAGGTTCCCGGGATTGAAGCATCGACTGGGGCATTGGGCCATGGACTTCCCTTTGGTGCCGGAGTCGCGTTGGCGGGGAAAAAGGATGGAAAATTATACAGAGTTTTTGTAGTGATTGGGGATGGGGAGTGTCAAGAGGGCAGTATTTGGGAAACGGCCTTATTCGCTCCTTCGGTTGGGCTTGATAATTTGACGGTCATTGTGGATTATAACAAGCTTCAGGCGATGGATCATTTGGATAAGATCATCCCGATGGAGCCGATGGCAGAGAAATGGAAGGCCTTTGGCTGGGCGGTAACTGAGGTTGATGGGCATGATGTTGATGCGCTGAGTGCGTTGTTTGCCCGGCTTCCGTTAATGTCCGGAAAACCGTCCTTGATCGTGGCACACACAGTGAAAGGTAAAGGGATCTCTTTTATGGAAGATGTGCCGATCTGGCATTATCGTCCGATGAAGCCGGATGAATTGAAGCGGGCGGCGGATGAACTGGGGCTGGAGATCATTAATGGGGTGGTTCGATGAGAAATGCTTATATGGCTGCATTACATGAACTGGCAGCACAGAATAATAACGTGATGGCGCTTATTTCAGATAATGGTGCTGTTGTGTATGACAAATATCGTGCAGATTTTCCGGAGCAGTATCTTAATTGCGGGATATCCGAGGCTAATATGATTGGTGTTGCATCGGGGCTGGCTTCCTGCGGTAAGATCCCGTTTGCGTATACGATCTCTAATTTTCTTGTTTATCGGGCGTTTGAACAGATTCGCAATGATGTTTGTTTACAGAAAATGAATGTGAAGCTTGTTGGAATTGGTGTTGGTTTTGTGTACAGCAATTTGGGCCCGACGCATCACGGCACAGAAGATATTGCAGTGATGCGCAGTTTGCCTAATATGACGGTTTTCTCACCGTGTGATCCGCTGGAAACCAGGAAGGTAACGATGGCTGCGGCGGCGATTGATGGTCCCGTTTATATCCGTTTGGCTACGGGGGGGACACCGGTTATTTATGACAAGGATTATGGTT
This sequence comes from Candidatus Omnitrophota bacterium, assembly GCA_903944345.1. Lineage (GTDB taxonomy): Bacteria > Omnitrophota > Gorgyraeia > Zapsychrales > Fredricksoniimonadaceae > CAJARJ01. The sequence continues at coordinate 17,572 of CAJARJ010000020.1, read as the reverse complement.
TTGTTTCGGGTAAGGCGGTTGAGCTTAAGGAAGGGAAGGATATTACCTTGATATCAACGGGAAGTCTTGTCCATGAGGCATTGTTGGCGGCACGAGAACTCGAGGGACAGGGTATTGGGGCGAGACTTATTAATATCCATACGATAAAGCCTATTGATCGGGCGGTCATTGTCAAGGCGGCCCAAGAAACAGGAAAGATCGTGGTCGTTGAAGAACAGAATCTTAACGGGGGGTTGGGCAGTGCCGTTGCTGAAGTTTTGATGGAGGAAGGCTGCTCTGGTTGTTTGTTTCGCCGGATGGGACTTAACGACCGATTTACAGATGGTTATGGGACGTATGCGGACCTCAAGGAATTAAATAAATTATCAAGTTTTTGGATTATTCAACAGGCGCAGCAGATGCTCAAGGGTTAAGTCTTAACAGGAGGGTGATATGGATTTGGGCATTAAAGGAAAGCGCGTTTTAGTGACGGGAGCGAGTCAGGGTGTTGGTCGGGCAACGGCATTAGCATTTGCGAAAGAAGGATGTCGAGTTGCTATTCTTTCTCGACGTGAAGAGGAGTTGCGGCAAGTTGTTTTTGAGATGGGTGGTGAGGAGAAAGGTCATGATTATTATGTTGTTGATCTGATGAAGATGGGGGCGCCAGCCGCAGCGGTCGAGGAGTTGATTCAACGCGGAGGTGATTTCGATATTATTGTTCATAATGTTGGAGGAACGCTTAATATCAAAGATCCATTGTCACTGTCTTCGGATTGGGCAAAGGTTTGGCAATTTAATCTTGGGATCGCGATAGATATAAATGCTGTCGTGGTGCCTCCAATGCAGCAAAAGAAGTGGGGGCGGGTTATTCATATTTCTTCTATTTCTGGAGAAAATTTACGTGGCTCTGGGCCTTATGGCGTGGCTAAAGCGTCTTTGAATGCGTATACACGTGTTTTGGGACGAGCTCTGGCAGCAGATGGGATTGTTGTGACGGCATTGATGCCAGGAGCTCTTTATGCTCCTGGTGGACATTGGGATGAGAATAATCCTATGAATAAGAAAGATCCTGAGGCATTCATTAAGAAACGGGCAGATTTTCTTCGGCATCATCATGCGATTGGCCGTATGGGAACGGCAGAAGAAATTGCGCCTTTTGTCGTCTTTATGGCTTCTCAGCAGGTTTCTTTTGCAGCGACATCATTGATTCCTATAGATGGCGGGACTATGTAGTTTGGAAAGAGAGGATATTTATGGAGAGAAAGAAAATGCAGTATCCATTGACTTTTAAGGCAGCTATTTTACGGGAAATTAATAAACCACTTTCTGTTGAGAGTGTATCTTTTAATGGGCCACTTCAGCCGGGCCAAGTGATGGTTCGTGTTTTCTATTCGGGTATTTGCGGAAAACAAATTGAGGAAATTTCAGGTGCGTCTGGTCCAGATAAGTTTTTGCCTCATATGTTGGGGCATGAGGGTAGCGGGATTGTTTTAGATATTGGCCCCGGGGTAAGTAAAGTTGCTGTGGGGGATAAAGTGGTTCTGCATTGGGTCAAGTCTGGCGGGATTGATGCTCCGACACCTATTTATTTTCAAGAGGGGAAGAGGATTAATGCCGGTTGGGTCACAACTTTTAACGAATATGCTGTTGTTGCAGAGAACAGGATGACAAAAGTTCCTGGAGATACGAATTTGTCTGTTGCATGTTTATTGGGGTGTGCTGTGACGACAGGGATTGGTGTTATCATTAATGAGGCTCGAGTAAAGCCAGGAGATTCTGTGGCTATTTTTGGGTGTGGCGGAGTTGGGCTTAATGCCATTCAAGGAGCTGTCTTAGTCAATGCGTTTCCGATTATTGCAGTTGATAAGAATCCAGAAGCTTTAAAACTTGCTAAAGATTTTGGTGCGACTCACTGTGTTTTAGTGAAAGATCAAGATCCTGTTATTTCTGTTAAGGCGCTTACTGATGGCGTGGGAGCTGAATTTGTGATTATTACTAACTCTGATATCAAAGGTGCAGAAATGGCGGTTGAGGCTGGGCGTATCCCGGGAACAGTTTTCTTTACGGGAGTTCCTGCTAAAGATTCTTTTTTTAGCATTCGTCCATTTGCAATTCATTGTCAACGTTCGTTATTGGGATCGTACGGTGGCGGAACTGTTCCAGAGAGAGATATTATTCGTTATTTAATGTTGGCGCAGCAAAAGAAAATCCGCCTTGTTGAGCTTGTTTCACAAAGGATCAAGTTAGAAGAGGTTAATGAGGGGATTCGATGCTTGACCAAGGGAGTGCCAGGAAGGTGTGTTATTGATATGTCTTAAAGATGGGGCTGTGTAAACCTAGGTTGACAGGGTGTTGTGGCGATGGAGAAAGATAATGACACGTTATATTTGTAGAAGAAATAATTTCAATAAAGAAAAGATAAAAGTTTTGTTGGTTTATCCAAAGGTCGGCGCTGAGGCTAAAGTTAGCTTACATTTGCCGTTGTCCATTTTATATTTGGCAAGCTATCTCGAAGATTATTCAGTGGCTATCTATGATCAGCGTGTGGATGATGATAGCATGTTTATAGAATTGCTTCGGGAGAAGCCAATTTGTGTTGGCTTTTCAATTATGACAGGCGTGCAGATTAAGAATGCATTGGTGCTAGCAACCCGAGTGAAAGAAGTCGGCATTCCAACGGTATTCGGCGGTGTTCATGCGACTATTCTTCCTGAGCAGACGCAACAGGATGAACGAGTAGATTATGTTATTTCTGGTGAGGGAGAGGCGGCCTTTCGGGATTTAGTAGAATCTTTGTATGAGCGCAGACAGATTGGGCCGATTTTGTCGAATAGTAAGGTCGATCTAGAGCGAGCTTCGCAGTTGCCATTTGAACTGGTGGATGTTGAGAATTATGTGCACTCAGCAATGCTTTCCGGTCGTTCGTTGCCATTCTTGTTTAGTAGAGGTTGCCCATTCCGTTGTACCTTCTGTTGTAATCCGGTAATCAGTAAATGTCGTTGGAGAACTATGGATGTGGGGACCGCTATTGAACGGCTTAATTTTATGGTGGAGAAATTTAAGCTAGATGGCATTGCATTTATGGATGAGAATTTCACAGCTAATTCAAAGATTCTTAATGATTTAGCTGGGCGGATTAATGGTCGGTTTCAATGGTTTGCGCAATCCAGGGCTAATATGCTTCTAAAGTATGATTTGTCGTTTCTTAAGAGAATGGGGGCTCAGCGATTTTCTTGTGGTTTGGAGAGTGGGTCTCCCAGGATGTTAGAGGTTATTAAGAAAGATGAGAAAATTGAAGAGTATATTGAGACTAATCATAGATTGGCAAAAGCTGAGATTAATGTTTGGTACAATTATATTGTTGGATATCCTGACGAAACGATGGAAGATCTTCGAATGACAATTAATCTTGCAATTCAAATGTTGAAAGATAATCCTTGGGCAAATAATAGTACGTTCTATCTTCTGACTCCCTACCCAGGAGCCGCTATTGCAGATAACGAACAGATGAAGGCCGGTATGCCGAATTCTCTTGAGGGTTGGGCGGATTTCGGTCGACACAATTTTGCGGCTAATTGGCATCAAGCTGAAATGTTAAAGATTTATTCTAGAGTGTGTTTCTCCTCGAAATTTGTTGGTAGGCGGCTTATTACGGCATTTCCTAATGATAAAGAATTGGCATTGTTTATGAAAGAGCTTTTAGTTAAGTGGGAGAAGTTTGATTTTATAAATGATAGCGAATGGGAAGAAATTAACAAGAAGGGTTGGAGTATTCTAAAGAATTTATTTGGGGTTAATGCGTATTAAAGGATTAGCTTGGGGGAGAAATTTCTTTAAACCCTGAATTCAATCTTGAAGTACAACACTCAGGGAGACAGCAACCTCCAGCGGAATTAGAAATCCGAGACATTTTCTCGGCCTATGATTAAGCCAACGCTCCACCGAGTTTATCCTGTTCTTTGAGACTTTAGCAAAAGCTGTCTTCTTTGGAAAGAAGCGTCTGACTAATCCAATGATGTTCTCGGTCGGACCTTTCTTCCAACTTTGGAACGGCTCGCAAAAGTAAGACCGCGTGCCGAGAACGTTATTTGTCCTAATATGCTTGGTGTTTTCAGTGCCATTGTCATAAGTGATGGATAATCTGAACCACTTCGGATAGCGACTTAGTCGCCGGGTTAAAGGTGTACTCATTGAGCGAGCCCCTTTTCGGAACAATTTGGAGAGCTTGCTAAGCTGGGTCTTTCGCTCAACGCTGACTTGTAACGCCGCCACGCTTTGACGCGAGACGTTTCCCAGTGTCCTGGCTCCTTGCGTAGCAGGATCTGCGCAGGGTGCTCCTTAATGGACACCCTCTCGGGGGATATGTGTCTTCTTATGACGCTGCGAATAGACTCGTCGTTTGCGGTTACGATTGGCTCTGACAAGTGACGGGATAAGATCTCTGGCATCAGCATAGATCCATTGGTAAATGGCTTCATGGCTAATCGCAAGTTCCGGGTGTCGCTTTTTAAGGCGACCGACAATGAGTTCTGGCGATCAGCCATGCTTGATTCGACGCCTAACATATTTGCGAATTTTGTCATTTCTAAGCCGCTTGTGTGTTCGGCTAGTAACGGCCCGGTCGATTGCCCGTTCCTGCGCTTTGTGCGCCAAGTAATAGCCTGTGCGATGAGCTTAAGTTCACGCGAGATAGTAGCTGGGCTTCGCTGGAGAACCTTTGCGATCTCCCGGATTGATTTGCCTTTGCTTTTAAGGACAGATAAAAGGTCTCACTCATGATTCGTTAGGTGTTTGTAGGGTTTTGGCATAGTCCGCTCATTTTATCGCAGCGGCCCGCCAACTCCCTTAAGTGTTGTACTTCGTTATTGAACTGGTGAACCTTTTTTGGATTGAAAAATAGTATAAAAGGATTTGTTATGTTCCAGCGTGTTTTTATATGGGAAGTTTTATGCAAGAAAGAAAAGTACTATTGCCTTTCTCCCCTCGAACAAGCATGGGGGCATCAAGCTGAGGAAACTTTTTGGGGGTTGATCGGTGCGAGAATGCGAGGAAAAAAACTTGTCATTATTGCTAGAAAAGAGACATTATTTCGTAAGTGGATCGAGAAATTTATTAAGGATCGCCCGAGCCGGATTGGCAATAGGGAGTTCTTTGAACTGGAAAGCCCAGGAATGATCGTACCGCATCGCGAGATTGTTGGGTATGATATTTTTGCTGTCATACTTGACAGTTATTATTATTTATGCCTGAGGATTGTTCGATCTTTGTTGTATCGACTGACTAGGTTTGATCTTTTTACTGTTAATAAAGAACCCCATAGATATGCATTTCAGATTCCACGTTTTGGGTATAAAGCTCTTTTTAATCCGGATGAAAAGAGGGAGTTCTCACTTTCGTTGGCAAAGTCTTATGAGTGGGAGAGATTTGTATTTGAGCGATACAATATTTGCTTAAGTAAGGAAAAAGAACGGGCTGGGGATGAAATTAAAGAGAGGATGGGAATCCCGCGAGATGCAGAGTATGTGTGCCTTCATGTGCGCGATCTTGGGTTTTATGCAGGAAGTTTTTATTCTGTGAGGGATGATTATCGTTGTGCTGATATTAAGGATTATAGGAAAATGGTGGAGAGTTTGAATCGCCGGGGGGTATGGGTTGTGCGGATGGGGGATCCGTTAATGAAACCGGCACCGTTTATTAGTGATAAATTTATTGATTATCCATTTTCACCTTATAAGTCTGAATTGATGGATCTTTATTTAATGGAGCATTGCAAGTTTTTTGTGGGGACGGATTCTGGGCCTAATGCTGTAGCGTGGATGTTTCAGAAAAACATTGTTTTTGTTAATTTAACAGATTGGACTGAGGCTATACCGATCTTTCACGGTAATTTATCGTTGCTTAAATATTATTATTCGATTTCCAGAGAACGCTTTTTGAGCATAAGAGAGCTTCTGGAAGAGCCCTATTATATCAGCAGGCTTTTTTCTCCATCTCGCTCTAATTATGATTATATTGTTGTTGAAAATAGTGAGGAAGAGATAGATGTCGTTGTTGAAGAAATGTTGAATCAGGATGCGGATTATAAATATACAGATTTACAAGATGAGTTTGTTCGAAAGCGTAGAGTTCTCTATGAGTCGTGGATTACGACGGATCCTTTTTTTAAGGAAAATATTTGGAATTTCTATCGCTCTTCATCACGTCTTACTAATCAGGGAACATTAGGCCGCGAGTTCTTGAGGCAAAATTGGGAGTATGGTGATCATTTGAAGAAAATGACAGCTGATTTTAAAAAGGCGGGGTTGAGAAGGTGAGGTTATTGTTTTCGGAATAATTATCTCGAACGCTGGAGATTTACTTAAGGCAAAGGTTTTCTGTTCGCCATAAACCTTTGAAAGTATTACAGTATGAAGACTCTTGTTACGTCATAGTTTCTTTTTAAAGGGTTTTGTGAAATTTCCATAAAGCGCAAAGTGCGCGTTAAAGATTCTATCTGAAAGTGGGCATAATTGCACATAGCATTGAGGCATAAATGATAGGACTGTGTTTACGGATCATACGAATTTTGGGAAAAGAGGACCGGCTTCAGTTTGGTTTTCTTTTTTTAGGGATACTTTTTAGCTCTCTTACAGAGATCGTGGGGCTTGGCCTGATTCTCCCTTTCATTGCACTTTTGGGGCGTCCTGAGCTTTTAATGACTAATGTGTGGTTGAGCCGTTCTTTTCAGGCATCGCATTTACATACGTTTAACGAATTTATGGCGGTTTTGGCGATCGGGATCGCGGTCGTATTTATCGCGAAGAACGTGATTTTGTATTTCATAAATTATTCGTTGACCAGGTTTGTTTTTCAGAAGCAGACGTATTTCGTCTGCCGTCTTTTTAGTGCGTATTTGATGAGTCCGTACAGCTTTCATTTACGTAGGGATATCGGTCGGTTAAAGTATCTGATGGACAGTGTCCCGGCTGTGATGTCCGGGGTTGTCTTGCAGATTCTTAATATGTTGACAGAATTTGTGTTGGTTTTACTCTTGTTCGTTTTCCTTTTGATCGCAAAGCCTGTTCTGACATGTGTTGTGATGATTCTGTTGGGAGGATCATTGTTTCTGATCCTTTCATTCCTGAAAGGGAACATTAAGAAATGGGGGGGGATCTCTTTTAATTATGGCGTTTTGAGTTCGCAGGTTATGGAGCAGGGGTTGGGCAGTTTTAAGGAAACAAAATTGTGGGGGAAAGAGTTGTTCTTCTCGGAGAAATATCATTCCTACCGGAAAGAGTATAATCACTATGCAGGAAAAAATGACGCAATGTTAAAGAGTCTTAGGCTTTTTATCGAGGCGATCATTGTAGTTCTTATTATGTCAGGCATGGCGATTTTTCTGATGATGGGGCAGTCGCCGGACAAATTGCTGATGACATTGTCTGTATTTGCTGTCGTTGCTGTTAGGCTTATGCCGAGCCTGAATCGCATCAGTGCGGCTTGGGGGAGTGTAAAGTTTTCGGCGTTGGCCTTCGATGCTATTTATGATGATCTTCTAAATTGTGAGCGTATGGATGCCGGCTATAAAGAGATGGATCAGGGTGAACCGGTTCCTTTTGAAGGCAAGATCGAAATGCGAAATGTTAGTTTCTTTTACGAAAAGACGGAAGTTCCGGCGGTGAAGTCAATCTCAATCGAGATTCTGAAGAATACAACTGTCGGCTTTGTGGGGCCTTCCGGGGCCGGGAAAAGTACGGTCGTTGATATTGTGATGGGGCTTTTGCTGCCTTCCTCAGGCGTGGTGTTGGCGGGCGGTGTTGATACCCGCCGACATTTGCGCTCATGGCAGAAGAAGATCGGGTATATCCCTCAGATGATCTATCTGTGTGATGATACCATCAAGAGTAATATCGCTTTTGGTGTGGAGTCGAAGGATATCAATGAAAAGAAGGTTTGGGAGGTTCTGCGTCTGGCCCAGCTGGATGATTTTATCCGGGCACAGCCGTTGGGGATTAATACTGTTATTGGCGAGCGGGGCGTCCGTCTTTCCGGCGGACAGCGTCAGCGCATCAGCATCGCCCGGGCGCTTTATCATGACCCTGAAATTCTGGTCATGGACGAGGCCACTGCCGCGCTTGATAATGAAACAGAGCGGGATTTTATGGCAGCTTTGAATAGCTTTTCGAATAATAAGACGATTATTATTATCGCGCATCGCCTGACTACGGTTCAGCAGTGTGACAAGATATTCTTTCTTAAGGATGGGCAACTTGTTGCCGAAGGCAAGTATGATGAGCTCCTAAAAAACTGTCCGCAATTCCGGGATATGGCAAGAGCAGCGCGAAATGAGCCGAATGTTCTTGATGGTAAATTATAATATTGGGAAGAGTGATGATCAAATAGGAGATGGGCCATTTATGAAAGTTGTCATTCTGGCGGGCGGTTACGGCACACGCATCAGCGAAGAGTCTCACCTGAGGCCCAAGCCCATGATTGATATTGGGGACAAGCCGATCCTCTGGCATATCATGAAACTTTACTCACATTACGGGTTTAATGATTTTGTGATCTGTTGCGGGTACAAGGGCTACATGATCAAGGAGTATTTTGCGAACTATTATTTGCATCAGTCGGATGTGACTTTTGATTTTGGCGGTCAGAACAAGATGACGATTCACAACAATATTGCGGAACCATGGAAGGTGACGCTCGTGGATACAGGAAAAGACACCGCGACCGGTGGCCGCATCCAGCGGGTGAAGTCGTACGTTGGCAATGAGCCGTTCTTTCTGACATACGGCGACGGTGTTTCCGATGTGAATATCAAAGAACTTCTGGAATTCCATCGGGCGCATGGCAAAAGTGCGACGGTAACGGCTGTTCAGCCGGAAGGCCGCTGGGGGACGCTTGCCGTCGGTCAGGATACCAGTGTTTATTCTTTCAAAGAGAAGCCCAAGGGCGGGAATGCCTGGATTAATGGCGGTTTTTTTGTTTTTCAACCTGAGATTTTTGATTATCTTTCTGATGATAAAGTATCTCTGGAAGTGGAGTGTTTGCAGAAATTGGCCCATGCCGGGCAGTTGAAGGCCTTTCAGCATAACAATTTTTGGCAGGCCATGGACACGTTGCGCGACAAGAGCACACTTGAAGAATACTGGAAGAGCGGGAAGGCCCCGTGGAAAGTATGGCGGGAGCAATGACGCAACGGATGGTCAATCCTCAATTCTGGCGGAACAAGAATGTTCTTGTGACCGGGCATACTGGGTTCAAGGGGGCGTGGCTTTGTTTGTGGCTCATACGGATGGGGGCCAAGGTAACGGGCGTGGCTCTTTTGCCGCCCACCACTCCGTCGCTTTTCAAGACGGTGAATATTGGCCCAACGCTTGCGCGTTCCGTTTTGCTGGATATTCGTGACCGGGGAAAGCTGGTGCGTGTTTTCCGTCAGGCGAAACCTGAGATTGTTTTTCATCTGGCTGCGCAACCCCTGGTGTGGGATTCCTATAAAGATCCGGTGAGCACTTATGCGATCAATGTAATGGGCACAGTCAATGTGTTGGAAGCTGTTCGTGCGGCACGTTCGGTTCGTGCTGTGGTTAATGTGACCACGGATAAATGCTACGAGAACGTCGAATGTATGCGTGGGTATCGCGAAGAGGACCCTTTGGGGGGATATGATCCTTATTCTAGCAGCAAGGCCTGTTCCGAGATTGTGACGGCCGCGTATAGACGGTCATTCTTTCACCCTAATGAGTATAAAGTTCATGGGGTGGCGATCGCTACGGCCCGTGCCGGCAATGTAATCGGCGGGGGGGATTGGGCCAGGGATCGTCTTGTGCCGGATTGTATTCGTTCATTGAAAAAGGGAGTCCCGGTCGTGTTGCGTTCTCCGAACGCTGTGCGTCCCTGGCAGCATGTTCTTGATCCGTTGTGCGGGTACCTGATGCTGGCGGAAAAACTTTTCAGTGACGGGGCCGGGTTCGCTTCGCCCTGGAATTTCGGTCCGGCAAAGAAAGATGTGGCTACCGTCGCAGAAGTGGCGGACAGGATCGTGCGTCAATGGGGGGACGGCATCAGGGTTAAGATCGCCTTGGGGAAACATCCCCATGAAGCCGGATTGTTGATGCTGGATATTACAAAGGCCAGAAAAGAACTGGGCTGGCGGCCGCGGTTGACGGTTACTCAGGCGCTCGACTGGACTGTGGAAGGGTATCGGGCATTATCGAAGAAAAAGGATCCCCGGAGGGTGATTCTGCAACAGATAGATCGTTACAAAGACATCCTATGACATTTGTTCATGAGCTGAAATGCCGTTTTTGTGGCGCCAGACTGGAGCATTCTTTTGTGGATCTGGGGATGTCGCCAGTGTCGAACGCTAACATTATTCCTGGCAGGGAAGAGGCCATGGAGGCGTTCTTCCCGTTGCATACGCGCGTGTGCCATCATTGCTGGCTTGTGCAGCTGCCCGAGGTGGAACGCCCCGAGCATATTTTCAAGGATGATTATGCGTATTTCTCGTCGTTCTCGGATTCCTGGCTGGAGCATTGCCGGAAATATGTGGATTATGCTGTGGATCGTTTCAGGTTAACATCAGCTCATTTTGTGGTCGAGATCGCAAGCAATGACGGTTATTTGTTGCAGTATTTTCTGGGACGAGGGATTCCTGTTCTGGGGGTGGAGCCTGCGGAGAATGTAGCCCGGAAAGCAGAAGAAAAAGGCATTAGAACATTGGTGAAATTCTTTGGCGAGAAGACAGCGTTCGGGATTGCAGCCCAGGGACGCCTGGCGGATCTGGTGATCGGGAATAATGTGCTGGCCCATGTTCCGGACATTAATGATTTTGTGCGCGGGCTTAAAGTCCTTCTGGCCCCCAACGGAGTGGGCACGTTTGAATTCCCGCATTTGCTGCAGTTGCTACAACAGAACCAGTTCGATACTATTTATCACGAGCACTATTCCTATCTTTCTATGTTGGCGGTGATCCGTATCTTTGATCGTGCGGGTTTGCGGATCTTTGATGTCCAGGAATTACCGACGCATGGCGGGTCGTTGCGGATCCATGTGTGCCATAAAGAAAATGCCCGCCGCGACGGACAGGACAATATGAACCTCCTTTTGAAGCGCGAAAAGGACATGGGCCTGGACCGGATGGACGTGTATGCGCGTTTTGCAGAACAGGTCCGGGCGACCAAGCGGGCTTTGCTTGATCTTTTGATCCGTATCAAGGCTGAAGGGAAGACCATTGTGGGGTATGGCGCTCCGGCCAAGGGGAACACGCTGCTGAATTATTGTGGTATCCGTAAGGATTTTCTGGATTATACGGTGGATCGTAGTCCGCATAAACAGGGCAAACTTCTGCCGGGTACACACATTCCGGTCTTTGCTCCGGAAAAAATTGCCGAAACACGTCCCGATTATGTGCTTGTTCTGCCATGGAATCTGAGAGACGAGATCACTGGGCAACTGAGCTATATCCGTCAATGGGGCGGAAAATTCATTTTGCCGATCCCGCGTCCGGAGGTCTTGTGAAGTTCGTCGAGACAAAGTTGCAAGGCGTAGTTCTTGTTGATATCGATTGTTTGCAAGACGAGCGTGGTTTTTTTGCGCGAACGGTTTGTTCAAAGGAATTTGCCGCGCATGGACTTTCTGCGGCGTTCGTGCAATCGAGCGTGTCGTATAACCGTGCACAGGGTACGTTGCGCGGTATGCATTATCAGAGAGCCCCATATGAGGAAAAGAAAATTGTTCGTTGTGTGCGCGGGGCCATTTACGATGTGGTCCTGGATCTAAGGCCTCAGAGTCCGACCTTCCGGAAGTGGATCGCGGTGGAACTGAACGAAGACAATGCTCGTGCGGTTTATATCCCGGAAGGGTGCGCACACGGGTTTCAGACCTTAACGAATGACACGGTCATTCTTTATCAAATGACAGCGTTCTTTGATGCGTCCAGTGCTGCTGGTGTGCGTTGGGATGATCCGGTGTTCGGGATATCGTGGCCTGATATCAAGGTTAGAGTAATCGCGGATAAGGACCGGCAATATCCGGATTTCACGTTATGAAGAAAATATTTTATACAAAACCATCCATCACGGACCTTGAGGCGCGTTATGCCATGGATGCCGTGCAGCATGGCTGGGGTGAGAAGTGTTACGAGTATATCTACAAATTCGAGGCTGCTTTTAAACAACATTTGAACGTGAAACATGCCATTGCCACATCAAGTTGCACGGGGGCTATGCATATGGGACTGGCAGCGCTTGGCATCGGCGCCGGGGATGAGGTGATCCTGGCGGACATCAACTGGATCGCGTCCGCAGCCCCGATCACTTATTTGGGAGCGCGTCCCGTGTTCGTGGATGTGCTGCCGGACACTTGGTGTCTTGATCCTGTTCAGGTCCAAAAGGCTATTACGTCGCGCACAAAAGCGATCATTGCGGTTCATTTGTACGGTAATTCTTGCGATATGGATGCTTTGTTGATGATCGGCGCCAAGCGAGGAATCCCTGTTGTTGAAGATGCGGCCGAGGCCATTGGTTCTGTGTATCATGGCAAGCGTGCCGGGAGTATTGGTACTTTTGGAACGTTCTCTTTTCACGGGACCAAGACCGTCACTACCGGTGAGGGGGGGATGTTCGTTACCAATGATGATGCGGTATATGAGAAAGTCCTGACCTTGAGTAATCATGGGCGTGCCCGGGGGCAGATGAAACAGTTTTGGCCGGATATGGTCGGGTTTAAGTACAAGATGTCGAATCTTCAGGCAGCGATCGGCTGTGCGCAAATGGAGCGCGTTGATGAATTGATTGCGGCCAAGCGACGTATATTTGCGTATTATGCATCTCAGCTTAAAGGTTTTCCGCTTGCAATGAACCCGGAACCCGAGGGTACTGTGAACGGATTCTGGATGCCGAGTATTGTTATCAATGAAGGGGTCCGGTTTGATCGGGAGGCGTTGCTGGCGGCATTCAAGGCGGATAATATTGACGGGCGTGTCTTTTTCTGGCCATTGTCCCTGTTGCCGATGTTTGACAAGAAGCCGGCCAATGTCGTGAGTTATGGGTTGTATCAACGGGCGCTGAACTTGCCGACCTATTATGATCTTTCGGATGAAGATATGCAGCGGGTTGTTTTGAAAATAAAGGGATTTTTCTGATGACCGACTATCAGATTGATCTCGTGCGTTTTCTGAAGACTGCTGACGGCAGCAGAGATATTGCTATCAAGGATGTCAATGGATCTGTTGTCGGGACGCTGGTTTTTCTTAATGAAAAATCGGCTAATGATCAGGTGTTGTTATCAGCCCTTACGTTGTGGCGCAGGAAATTCAAGGAGCATTTTCTAACTCAATTTGAACCGACTGTTGAGAGAACGGAAAGATGGTTGAAGAATGTTGTCCTTAAAGATGATACGCGGATCTTTTTTCTGATTTTTGATCATAGCGGTAAGGCTATTGGTCATTTTGGTGCATGCAATATTGTCGAGCATCAAGCTGAACTGGATAATGTGTTAAGGGGGGAATGGTCTGATGATCCTCGGTTTATGTCGTATGCAGTAATGGCGGGGCTTGACTGGTTGTATGGGGAGCTGGGTGTTGCTCGCATTATCCTGCATGTTTTTTCTAACAATGAAAAGGCGATCGGGCTTTACAAAAGGATGGGATTTTCTGCGATTCAGCAGTTTGCTTTAAGCCGAACTCAGGAAGGTGAAGATGTGCGGTATCTGGTTGGGGCCGGAAAAGGGGAGCCGGTTGGTTTTGCATATTTGCAAATGGCATTAGAGCGTTCCTGTTTTGTAGCGGCAAGGGGGCTGTAGCGTGGGGACGGGAATAAAGTTCACTGTAATCGTTCCTACAAGAGAAAGGCCGGATGTCCTGCGTCATTGCTTGCGCACGATCGTTGCCCAGAAGCATGACGGATTGACCATAATTGTCAGCGATAATTTCAGTCAGGACAATACCAAGCAGGTTGTTGAATCGTTTTGTGATCTCCGGATTAAATACATCAATACCGGCAAGCGTTTAAGCATGTCGCACAATTATGAGTTCGCGCTGGGTCATGTGACGGACGGGTGGGTGACCGTGGTGGGGGATGATGACGGCTTGTTGCCGGGGGCGTTGGATATTGTTGCGGACGTTATCGTCAAGACTGGATGTCAGGCGGTCGTCTCGGATGTGTGTCGCTATAATTGGCCGGGCACACAGGATAATGAGGATTGTCTAGTGGTGCCGTTACGGCAGGGTATGGAATTAAGAAATGCGCGTGCATGGTTGGGGAAGGTGTTGCGGGGGGAAACGGGATATATGGCCTTGCCGTTCTTGTATACTGGCGGTTTTATTGATGTGAAGGTTATCAATAAAGCCCGCTCGTCCCAGGGAGCGTTCTATTTCTCATTGAATCCGGATCTTTATTCAGCGGTAGCGTTCGCGTCGGTTTTGAATAATTATGTGATGTTGCGGGAACCGGTGGCTGTTGCCGGTCTTTCGGCGCATAGCACTGGTGCGTCAGCGATAGGTGCAAAAAAGAACAAAGAGCCGGCGAATAAGTTTTTGTCCGAAGGGAACATCCCGTTCCATCCCTGGTTGATCAATAAGGATTGGCCTAAGTATATCCCGCAGTCCATGGCGATTTATGTGTATGAGTGTTACTTGCAGTCGGCTCATATTCATCACGATCTTCTAAAGATTAAGATGGTGGATCAGCTGGGGGTTGCGTTGTCGATGTGCCCTAAAAATGATTACGAGGCATTAAGAATGTATTGCGTCGAGATCGCTGAACGTAACGGGGTATCAATGGCGGCTGTTGACCGTAAGGAAAAGGCTTGTTCGCAGGGAAAGGCCTTGAAAAATCTGGGCGAACGGTTGTACCGCAGTCTGAATTACCGTGTTCTTTCCGGAAAAGAATTCGGTGTTCATGATGTTTATGAAGCGGCTGTTTTGGCTAAGGCGGTATTCCTTTTGGAAACGCGTTATGCCGGGTGGCGATTCAAGAAGCTTTTCCAGGGCCTTAAAAAGGTATTTAAAATATGAATTTAAAAGAGATCCTTGGAGGTTGTCTGGATGTTGGTCGTCATGCGCGGATGCATTGGCGTCAGACGCTGGCACTTCGGTGTTTCAGAAAGAAATTCGCTGCAAAATTCCAGACGAATCTTTCCCCTGGGGATCGTTTTGATTTGGCGGCCTTACGCTGTGCCGGCCGGTATTCATACGGGATACTGAACGTAGCGGGATATGGATCTTCGGAGGAATCGCTTGAGATCGGTGAATTTGTGTCGATCGCGCCTCATGTGGTGTTTCATTTGGGAGGTGAGCATCCGATGGATTGTCTTTCAACGTTTCCTTTTAACGCTTTTGTGTTCGGTATTCCTGAGAAGAATAGGACAAAAGGCCCGATCATCGTTCATGATGATGTCTGGATAGGAACACGGGTTCTGATTCTGCCCGGTGTTGAGATTGGCCAGGGAGCTGTGATTGGGGCAGGGAGTGTGGTTGCCAAATCGATTCCCCCTTATGCCGTGGCGGTCGGTAATCCGGCGCGTGTTATTAGATATCGTTTCCAACCGGAGATCATAGAAGTTCTGTGCAAGCGGTTGAATTATGGGATGCTTACTCTGGATGTGATCAACAAGATTCGTCCGATGCTGGCGCGGCCGTTGACACGAGAGCTTCTTGAGGAAGTTCTTTTGGTCATGGGATGTTGATGGCGAAGCACAACAAGTAACAGGAGGTTGGCTAGATGCATGTACGGATTGTGTTACCGGCTTACAATGAAGAGGGCGCTTTGGCCGCACTGCTTTCGCGAATAGATGCTGCTTTTCGCCAGTTCCAGTGGAAGGGAGATATTGTTGTTGTCAATGATGGCAGTAGCGACGCGACATTGCAGATAGCTTCATCCTTTAAGGGGGCCGTTCCTGTTCATGTTGTGGATCTGCAGCCTAATCGCGGCTTGGCGGGAGCAATGAGAGCTGGGTTGGCTCGAGGGGTCGAGGGTCTTCATGACGATGATGTGATTGTTACGCTTGATGCGGATAACACGCACAATCCTTTTTTGATTCAGCGTATGCTGGGACAGATCGCGGAGGGCAGTGATATTGTTATTGCGTCGCGCTATCAGCCGGGAGCAAGGGTTCTAGGTCTGAGTTTTTTCAGAGTGCTTACCAGTATTGGTGCCGGTTTTCTGTTTCGTGTGGGGGTGGGTCTAGAGGGCGTCAAGGATTATACGTGCGGCTTTCGCGTGTATCGGGTGGATGTGTTGAAAAAAACGCTGACGCATTATGGGGATCGTTTCATTCTCCAGAAAGGATTTGGCTGCATGGCGGAGATTCTTATAAAGACGGCTCAATTTTCAACGGTTATAAGTGAAGTGCCGATGATTCTGCGATATGATTTTAAACGTGGGGTTAGCAAGATGAAGGTGATGAGTACAGTGCTTCAAACGTGTCGTATGATTTTAGATTATAGACTGGGCCGGGGTTTTAGGTAATGGTTGCTGGAACCGAGAAAGTGTAGTAAAAGGAGCCTTTTATGTTTTCTTTCCGTTCGGTTGTGATTGTTGGGGTTCTGCTGGTTGTGATTGCGGCTTTCTTTTCGTTCCAGTCGGTTAAGCGGTCCCAGGCAAAGAACTTCTGGTTTGACGAGACCTCCGCGTTGAGCACTTCTGTCCGACCGGTCAGTCTTAAGACCTTGCTCATTTCCGGGGCGCCCCACCAGTTCAGTTCACAGCCGTTGGATTTTATCTTTGTAAAGATTTTTGATCAGGCAAGGGATAGCCGTTTGGCGGCAAAGATACCGCATAATGTGTACTACCGCCTGAATGCCCTTTTCTGGACGTTGTTTTCGGGGCTTCTGATCAGTTTTCTTTTTCTATTTCACCTTTCCGGAAAGTCAGAGGACCGCTGGATCTTTTGGGCGCAGTCCCTGTGTCTGTTCGCAGGGATGGTTAGCTATTATTTCTGGCCGAGTAATATCTATTATAGTACGGAAATGAGAGCTTATGCGCTTTGGAATGCGCTTTGGTTCATGTTGGCGGCGTTGATCATGCTGGACAACCGTCCTAGGTGGAGTGTTTTGGTGGTGGCTGTTTTGTTGTCAATGACGGCCAGCGCTGCTGTCTTGGAACTTTTCTTCTTGGGATTGAGTCGCTTTATATTCATGATGCATGATCGGCAGAAGTTTTGGGTGGCCGTTCAGGATGGCTTAAATATTTTTCTGATACCAGCGCTTATTGCGATTTATTATTCTTCAAAGAATTCTTTCCCCGATTTTCCACAGCATTCGCCTGATGTTTATCGGGATTATATGATGAGTTTTATTGCCTTCTGGGGGGAGCAGTGGAAGGTTCCGTTCTTCAGTGGGCTCGGGATCCTTTTGACGGCGTCTGCTCCGCGCTGGCGGGGGTGTTCGGCGGTCTTTCTGACGATGTTGTTTTTATATATTTCGGCACCTGTATTGAATTTTGTGATCCTGGCGAAGGGTGTGTTCTGTAATGACCCCAGTTAAGCAAGAATTTTTTTGTGTAGCTCGAGCTCTTTGTTAATCCATCTTTTGTTAAACTCCGCAGGCGTAGCAAACATTAACGACTGGTGCGGGAAATCTGTGTTGTAATCGTTGATCCAGCGTTTG
>CAJARJ010000019.1 GCA_903944345.1 Candidatus Omnitrophota bacterium | reverse complement strand
TTCCTGTTACATAACGAGTGACTTTCGAAGTATACCACGAAAAAGACATCTCAACAACCGCTAAAAAAATCAAAAAAGATCGCGCTTTCGCCTCTAAGCGGATATAATAGCCCCATGTTCAGGAAAAAGAAGAAAGAAAAATATACCCTCGATGAGTATCGTGAGATGCAGAAACTGCTGGCCAAGAAGCATTTCCGTTTCGAGCCTTACCCGTGGCCAGTGACACTTGCGCTCTTGCTGCCCCTGGCTCTCTTTATTCTTTTAATAATCAGTTATGTCCTACACATCAGGAACGCGGCCGGTTAACCATGCTGACCTGGACTGATGCCACCCTTTTGATTGTTCTTACCATTATCATCGCTAATGGAGCCCATCAGGGCTTTTTGCGCTCCCTGGGAGGCCCTCTCTCCCTGCTGATAGGATTAATTCTGGGAACAACCTGCTATATCCTGACCAAAAATATTCTTTCCGGATTGCTCGTCGGAATCCTTTCCACTTTTTTACTGACCTGGCTGATCAACTCTATTATTCGGGCCAGGTTCAGCGACACATCCTCACGCTTGACCGTTATCGGACGGATTGCAGGTGGTGCAATCAACCTGCTCTGGGGCGGATCCATCCTCTTCTTTTTTCTGCTCATTCTGACCCTGGTTCCGCTAAAACGTTTTGGGCTCACCCCTTTTGCACAAGACATGGATCGCTCCTTTACCTACACTACTATTGCAAAGATAATCTCAAACAGGACGCCTTCAAAAAAACAAATTGACCCCGCACTAGCCAATGACCCGCGCATCAAGAATCTGCTTAACGACCCTGCCATTCACCAAGCAGCCGAAATACGCGACTTCCGCCAGCTTTTCGCCAACCCTGTGGTCGCTGCAGTCACCAAAGACCCCGCACTGCTTCTCAAACTTTTACAAGCCGGATCAGCACTGGTCAACAAAACCGATCTTTAAGCTGTCTCAGGGAACAGTTGGCGGCTGGGGAGGGTTTGCACCACCCGAAGGCGTTTTACCGTGTGGCCCCGGATGAGGATCCGGACTCCCGCCTTTGGGAATAAGGCCGGAAAACGGATAGACCACCGGAACCACCGGTCCTGGCGGAACCGGCGTCATCGGCCCCGGGCCCTGATCCTGATCAGTATCCTCCGCAGGCTGCGGCGCGAAAACACCCACTATCGCAGAAAGGACATTTCCTTTCTTGTCATCCTTGAGCAGAACTGGCTCGCGCACCAGCATAACATCCGAATCACTCTGGCGAATAAAAGGCCCCTGCACCGGAGTAAGCGGAACGTCCCTGCGTCCGGTGACTGCCGGCACCGGCTTCCTGACCACAGGCTCAGGTCTTTTCTTCTGCATGGATAAAGGCAGGATATCGAAGAACCTGGCCAACCCGGTTACACGCTTGCGGATAGGCTCCTCGGTGACAACGGACTTGGGCACTTCCTTCGGTCGTGGCTGCGCTTTTATCTGCCCGCTGGCCAGACGTTCAATATACTGACTGCGTTCCTCGTCGATAGCATCCATCCGGTTGACCGTCGCCCTCATAACCGGTACTTGTCTGTCGGGCACAACTGCCGGCGGTATGGGGATGACAGGAAATACCGCAACAGGCTCTGCCTCCACATTCGCAGGCTGAGACCTTCCGGCGTCAGCACCAGCCTTATTCCAGGGATAAAGCGCTTCATCGCGGGTACGGCGAGCCTGCTCATTGACCCCCTTCTGTCGCAAGTCTTTCTGCAAGGCTTTCCAGTTATTAAACTGAGTCTGGGTTATTTTTCCTTCCGCCAGACGAGTCTTCATCTTGAGCAGATCCGCCCTGTACTTGGCTTCCGTCTCGTCAAGCTCAAGTCCTGTCTGGTACTTCTTTTCATAATTCGGGTTATTCGTCACAACGTAAGCCTCCAGACCATCACCCTGCAGGCTTAAGCCACGGCCCTTCCACTGCTTGAGCCAGACCACCAGAAATTCGCGTGTCCACTTCGCATCGCGACGACCATGAGTCCGGACATTCCGGCGGTAACGGCGCACGGCTGCGGCCAACGAAGCATTGAGAGTCTTGACACGGTAAACCTTGCCGCCCTCAACCTCCATACCGGTAGAAGCCTTGATGCCATTCATGGCATCAAGAACATCTTTCGGAATACCATTCGGGAAAAACACCTTAAGTACTGCCTCTATACCCTGCATGCGGCCTTCAATCTTGTCAGCCGGAGTTTTCTTCATGTCTACACCCAGCAACGCCCGGACAACAGCATCCTTTATAACCGATATCTTTTTGAGCATCGGAATAACTTCCGGATCAAGAGTTGAACCGTTAGCCACCTTGAAAATCCAGGCATACAAGCCCTGCGGGTCAGCTGCAAATTTCTTCATATAATATTCCAGCCAGGTCTTGTCTAACACCTGGGTCGAGCTGGCGGAAGTGCGCACGCAGGAACCATAACGGCTCGGAGCAAAACGGCTGTTCATGGCACGGTCAATAAACCGATCCGGGGCTTGAGCCTGATCGAAAGAAAGCGGCGAAAGTCCGCGGTACGCGCGACTTGCCTGCGCAAGACTGGTTCCGGAGTACAGCAAGGCATCGTGTATGGCTACAGGATACTGGCGTCCGGAACGTATAGCCCGGCCAAGATCTGCCCGAACGATGCGTGTACGATCCTTCGCGCGCGCCAACAGCTCCCTCTGGTCGGATTCAACACGGGCACGCCCTTCAGCAACCTGGGCTCTTGTCTGGGGATCCCATCTGTCCTGACCACTGACTGTTTTGACCGGCTCCATCGCTGCATCCTGATCCGGCTTATCTCTCCTGCCTGCACCGGTGTCTCCCGTAACAGGAATTCCCCTGATTATTACCGGGCGACCGGCCACCTGCTCCCAGTAAGCCTGTTTCTCACGATAAACATCCACCAACTCCGGTCGGACATTAATAACCAACGCTCCGCGCTCGGACGAAATCTGCGGTCTAATCACAGCTCTACGCTTTTCTTCCGAATCAGTGTTCATCCCGGCAACGTTAACAGCTGGCGTTTCAGCCACGACGGCGGCGCTGGCAGGGGGCATATTAGCCACCAAAGGCGCTGCCGCGGCAAGCAAGGCTGCCGGCAGCACAACAGGCACAACAGAAGGTTCGGGAGGCTTGGGCGGTGCGGCTCCGGCTGCGGGAGGCACAACGGGCTCAGGTTTCTTCACAACGGACGACACCGACGGCTTGGCCGGCGCAGCTGGCTTCTCTCCGGGCTTCGACAAACGGGCATTTTCAAGCGCCTTGGGCAAATCTTTTTCAAAACCGTCCCCGACGGCATCCTCGGAAACCCCTGGCGTTCTGTCAAACCTGTGAATCAATCCGGTCTTCTGATCCACATGCATACGCCAGCCGGTTTTCGGGTTGGAATAAATCGTTACCGCTTTTCCATCCTTGGTAGCGGCTTCCTTTTTCATAAAATCCGAACTTAAAATACCGGCAACGATCCGCAGTTTAAAGGTCGATGAAGCGTCTTTTTCCCCGGCCACCGGAACGGTTTGGTCAAGATTCTTTGACAACCTGGCCCGGTTTAAAACAGTGTACAGGAAGCGATCTGTGGCATGCTTCTTGGCCAACTGCAAATAGGCATCCATTTCCGCCGTTAAATGCTCCAGTTCCACAAGCTCGTTTTGTACAAGTGTTTGGAGATTCTCCCGATTCGCCGGCGAATTTATATCTTCGAGTGTCTTGTTTCCAACCGGAATCCGCAAAGATGCGTGCTCCGTAACCGGAACAAGCAGAATATTTTCTCCTGAACCTGTTTCCGCTTCCACTTTCCAGTCGGCCTGCCTTGTTTCCCCCTTCAACTGTGACAAGAATTTCTGATACCCGCCATAAAAACGATAAGCCATTTCACGCGAGCGCTGGAAATTGTCTTCCACAATGGCAGACATCCGCCGAACCTCCTGCATATCTCCCTGCTCCATGGCCCGGGACAATTCCTGCAGATAATCCCTGCCTTCCTTTCTCTGGGTAAAGACTTCGCCAAGAGCAAAATCCTTGTCATATATACCGATTTCTTCTCCATTATTAAGAAGCTCAAAAACAAACTTGCGCTGTTCCTGCGTGTCATACCCGGGAAGTTTCTTAAAAACCATTCCGTTGGTTTCCTGGTAGAACTTGTCGGTCTTAATGTAATGATCCTTTTCTTTCCTGACATAGCCCAGCGTTTCCATGTCCCTGATAAAAGCAAAAGGATCACTCAAAATTCCAACCTTGTTTTCATTCAATCTGGCACGCAGAGTGTCTGTCTGAAAAACTTTATAATCCTCAAACCGTATGCGTGCCGAACGGGGGATGACATCCACTTTGCCCGCAATTCGCCGGGCCTCCAGTTTATGCCGGGAGAGATTGCGATCCCAGACGTGCATACCTTCGTGACGAACAAAACGGAAACCGGACTTGTTATTGTCCGCCAGCGCGGTGAGAAACGCATCAAGGCCCAGCTTGATCGAAGAATTTGTGGCCTGCGCCGCCTGGCCGTCATCCAGCAGGGAAAAATCCATTTCCAGCTGACGAATTTGGGACAAGGGGACAAGATCACCTTTTACATCACGAACTTTGCTCCCCAGCGTACGCAAAAGACGAATGGTCAGCTCATCTTTATCCTGGCCCAGATCGCGATCCTCGGGAGCCAGTTTTTCATATTTAGCCTTGATGGCCCGGCGGACTTCCAGAGGAGTGACAGAATCCTTTTGGGGCAAGAACGCAGATCCTGTCTGGTCAGACAACAACTGATTAAGCGCCGCTACCGGATCTTCAGCGGGATGGCCGTCTTGCGGAGTCGGAGCGCTAATACTGGAATCCCTGCGAATTTGATCCAGTAAAGCCTGTGCCTTCTCCTGTTTTCCGTCAAAATCTTCCAGCGTATATTCTGAACGTGACAAACCACGATCAATATTAATACGGATTGTTTCCGCCTTGACCAGCGCCTCAAAGACCTTGTCCTTGTCTTCATCTTTCAGATCAAGGCCAATATTCAGATCTGCCGCAGTTTTCACAGCAAAGAAACTGTCATCTTTTAAAAAGCCTTTGTCATCAATATACCCGGCAGCTCTCAATGCCTGAATCAATGCATCTTTATTAACAGCCGCATCCTTGATATCCTTGAAGATTTCTTTCGTCACCGTAGGGGCCAAAGAAAGTCCGGCGCGATACTTCAGAATTCCGGCAAGCGACCGGTTGATATTTCTGGTGTGCGCCCGAACAGCATCCAAGTCTCCCCGCTCGCCAGCCTGCTGACGCAGCTGTCCTTCACGGCGAGCCGTCTGACTCTGAAGAGAGACGTCAATAACGCGTCTGTCCATAGTTTCAGCCGACAAACGCACAATTCCATCCGGAGCTTGCAGGCGCTCTGTGCCCGAAACAAACTGCCGCAAAGGAATATCTATTTCCAAAGAATCTCTCAGGCTTTCCAGAATGGCCAAAGCATGCTCGTGGTAGCTCCTGGGCAAGTTTAAAGCTACAGCCAGATCGCGGGCTCTCTTTTCAGCTTTCTGTGCCCTGTCTTTCTCATCTTCTGCCGTGTTTACTCTGGAAGGCATCCGGGAGGGCATCAGGGCCGTCCATGACTGCGCAGGTTCGTCTTTTTCAAGTACTACTTTTTTCTTCTCCTGCACAGTTCCCGCCGCATCAACAAGACCCGCTTGCTGCAAAGCGGTTTCCAAAACACCAACGTTATTCTCCCCAACAATCGCCGCCAGCCGTTCGCGGGGCAAATGCGCATTTAGCTGATAATAACCTTCAACAGCCGCTTGAATCACTCGCCGAAGCGGTTGTGTTGCGGACATATCCAAAAGCAGTGCCTGCGCTTTTTCTGCCGTCACAGCAGAATCAAATATGATCGTATCCTCTTTAATGTCGGCCAGCCGCTCTTTGGCCTGGGTCAACTTTTCTTTGATCTGCTCCCAATCTCCTCCGGCCGCCTCCACATCCTCTTTGGAGAGCTCTCCTTTTTCCTTGACGATCATCTGCCCGTTCACCAGCAAAGCCAGAACATTCGGCTGGTCAGGATGAGAAAAATTCTGTGTCAAGACATACTGTCCACTCTGGTCCACCTGCGCTCCGTCAGGAATTATTGTTCCGTGCACCGTCAGTCCCTGGGCTGGAGCGCCCGAGGGCAAAGCCAGGAAACTTTTTGCCCAATACGCTCCCTGACCGGCAGGATTGTAATTATAACGCTCCACCACCTGAAACTCCTGCGTATCGGCAGCGTTCACCTTATATCTTTTTGTTCCGGCCGGAATAACGTCCATATAAAGACCCTCGTCATCCCGCTTGACCCACATGAGCTCGCCATCTGTTCCCTGCTCCAGCTTGGCTCCGGCAGAAATGTAGCTGGTCACTTCCTGGCGCGCCCGGTTGAGTATGCCCTCCAGATCGTTGCGGGTGGCTGGCTGACCGCCATGATGCTCATCCTGTAAAATACGCATGGCCACGGTTCCAACCATCGTCGTATTACCGGTCAAGCCGCCGTTACGCCCGATCTCGAAAACAGGAGAGTCTGTAATACGCCCGCTCTGATCGCGGGTGAACATCAACCGGTCCAGATCCTCGGAAGACACGGCCTGCTGGGAAACCAGTTCCCGCACAAGCTGTGTGCCCGACTGTGTTTCCCGGAAGGGGCGAAACGAGTCCTGCCAGGCTCTGTAAGAAACTCCTTCTTCTGCCAGATCCATCCGGTCAAGCACAGACCAGCGAACAGACTGCGTATTTCTTTCCGGAAGATAGAAACTGGAAAAGCCGCGATACATTTCTCCTTTTTCCAGAATGATCTTGTCGTAATGAGCCTGCTGATTACGTTCGGTATCGCTTAATTTGGTTTCGAGGCCATAACCATCGAGCTTTAGATCCAACAGGGAATATCTGGCCCGGTGAGCGGCCTGCACGCCCAGCTCACGCTCATAGGTATGCGCCAGCTCCCAGAGCTTCTCTTCCTTATTCTCTGCCGCCCTAAACGCCTCCCGCTGCGTGGCCGACATACGTGCGGTGTCCACATAAGTGGTCATTTTACCACCCAACAAGTAAGCGCGATTGGTCTCTGTTTCTTTGTAATTATCAGTTCCGCGTCCGACCAGCTGAAGGTAAAACGTGCTGTCTTCCATGCGCCCGACATGACGGATAGAAGCGCCAAAAAGGATCCGCTCTCCTTTGTCAGAGAAAAACTCCAGCAGATTCGAACCGGCTTCAAATTTGGGAAGGACAACAATGATCTTCTGCTTTGAAGACTTCTCAATAATGGTCTGGATCTCCCGGGACACTTTGGGATGCGTGGCGGCATCGGTAGTAAAACGAATCTTGCCAGCCGTCACAAAGTCTTGCAGCGTTTCCGTGTTCGCGCGCGTGTTCGGATCCACCTTGTCCGGATCACGCAAAATTATATTCTTACCAAGACAGTCTTCCACGAACTGCTCCCAGGTTTGATCCTTGGGGCCAACGCGTTCAAACATGTCTTTCGTAAAATACCCGGCAGCCACTTCCTGCAACCTGGCCTGCGCGGCAATTATGCTTTGTTTCCGGTCTCCTGTAAAAGTCACTTCAACCACATGCTGGTAAGGATCATGCCGTGTGGCGGCAAGAGCCGCCTCCCTGGCCTCATGGGCATAATCCGCGCGATCCAGAACCAGAACCCCTACCTTGACGGCAACTACGCGTTCGCCCGCTCTTCTTTGGACAGTAAACGGGTCCGCACGAATATCACGCACAATCTGTTGCACCGCTTCCGTCAGCATCTCGCGGCCGCGGCCATAACGAAATTCCAACTGCCCCTGTTTTAGTTCCGGAGCTCTGCCCACCAGAACCAGATCGCCCCGTTGACGCATTCCTCCATCCCGAGAAAAGGTGACATCCAGCCCCATCTCCTTGATAGCATCAAGATCCGGAGACGCGCTATAAAACGTTATCCGTTCCGCCCCGACCAGAGAGGCAACCTTGAAAATATCAGCCGACAAGGCTTTCTTGGGCCGCACCAGATAATCAGCAGTAACCCGCAGGTCAGCTCCCACCGCAACTGAACAAATGGCCGCGTCTGCCGGATCATGAAAAATATGATCCTTGGTGGCCACTGACCGATCAGCCAGAACAAACCCCTTGGAATACCCCAAAGTCATGGCTTCGGCGTTCTGCTTCAGAAAACTGTAGAAATCCTCTTCTTTCTCAAATCTCTGGGTTCTGGGGCCCTGATGATTTTCGCCTTCCCAGGTCAACTCTACTCCTCTTTCGCCGCGGACATCCTTGACCCTGACAACATAAGCCGTGCTTTTTGTTTTCTCATCCACAACAACTTCATGATAATCGCTGCCTTTGACCCGACGGAAATGCCGCCAGGCCGCATCAATAAACTCATAAACGCGTTTCTCGGACGTTTCGGAATAAGGAAGCCGACCGACCCCATTTCCAAAAACCTGCGACTTGATATGGTCAACCAGTTGAGCATCCACCCGCTCAAATGCAGTACTCAGGGAACGTTCGGATAAATAGTTTTTTGTTAAATTATAAACCTGCGCAGCCATCTGGGCCGCCCCCCTAATTTCATCAGCTTCCGCCCGCCCGCCATTGGCAATCAGTTCCTTTACAGAATAAGCTCCACCCAGAACAAGCCCCGAACCGCGGGTCATTTCCTGAATATCATCCATAATAACTTCGTTCTTTCCCTCTTTCATAGATTTCAAGAACTCATACCCCTTGGAATCGGGCTGAATCCGCATATCATAAGCATCGCGGGAGGTCATCATAACAACCGCAGATTCTCCCTCCTTCTTGTCTGTCATTTCGAATTCCCGCGCCTCCACAGGCTTGCCACCTCTGGTGACAAGCTTCCAGCCATCCTTATTGACACCATTTTCTCCATCAAAACGATAAACCTTGCCTTCAGAAACGGCAAAATATCTGGTCTTGTGATCTGTCTCCCCCTGTCCTTTTGCCTTACCATACAATTCATTGACTCTTTTCATGTAATCAATCATATTAGCCGGTTCAGGCGTGATGATGGTCGTGGTGGCCCCCTGGCGTCCACTGACAATATGACTTAACTCCACTCCCATGAGCTGAATAAGCGTTTTACCACCTCCCGTACCCTTGACCACCACCGTTCCGGGCAAGCCAATAGCCTGCTGGGCAATACCTTCCGCCATCACAAAGCGGCGTTTCATTTCGGTTACACCACTATTATCTGTTCGCAGCGTCTCGGTAATCTCGGCCCCTCTGTCGAGTTCAAAATCTTTGGCATACATAATTTCCAACATACTCTCTATCTGTTCCTGAGCTTCTCGAATCCTCTTATCTACGATATTGCCCGCTTCACCCTCCGGGCTCAACCCCTCCCGTCTGCTCAAGGCGGATCTGAAACCATCTGTCACCGAAGTATGCGTTCTGTTCAAATCTTTTAGCATCTGATTGAGGGCTTTAATCGGAGCAGTGTTTTTATGCTGGTTGAATACATCTAACGTGATCTGCAGGCGATTTTGATTGTCCCCTTGTGTCAATTCCTGCTCAATCCTATCCGGTTTGAGATTCTCATCGCCACTAAGTTTCTTTTTCAATGCTGCTTCCAACTCTTTCGGGGTCTTGATCTCGGGATTTCTAAACAACTCCGTCAACATCAGATAATCCATAAAAGCGCGCTCCCCCGGACGACCCATTTCAAGGGAGCGAAAAACATCCGTGTCAATATACGTCATGCGCTTAGCTTCACGTTCAATCAGGTCAATCTCCTGTTCCCGAGTTGAATTATTCGTGCGCGCAGCCTCAAGCTTTCTAAATATATCGTGCCGGATATATTCCTGGGTCTGCAAGACCGTAACCGCCCGACGCAAAGGCTCCAGGTCTCGGCGCAAACGGGAACGTTCCTGGGCTGTCTCGACCGTTTTCTCCAGCGTTGTCAGCCGTTTGGTTACGGCAAAAATCGCCTGGTCTTTCTGCTGTTGCGAACCCTGGCCAAGATAGTCGAGAGCTCGTTTGGCAAAGGGCTCTTTCTCTGTCGAAACAGCTACCTCTTTGGCAGAAGGAAGAATGCTCCCCGCCTGCTCCTTGATGTTGTCTATTGTTTGCTGATCAATCGGCACATCTTTGGAGTGTTCCACCTGACGCAAAAGATCTTCTATCGCCGGAGTCGCCGACTTATCCGTCCTTGCGTGCGACAAAACCGCCAGGGAATAGGCCAAATCAATTTCGTTTCCAACCTCTTGAATTCTTGCTTCAATCCTGCTTAATTCGCCAACTATATTTTCCGCACCTTCCCCGAACCCCTTAGCTTGGTCCTGCAAAATGGACAAAACTGATTCTTGTACATCCCTCACCCTCCCAACGAATTCTTTTGGTGTCAGATAATCACCGGATTCACCAAAAACATATTTATTGAACTTTACCACCGCCAACTGCTGTTCTGGCGTCAAATCCTTCAAAGGAATGCGGTAATCATCCCTCAATTCAAGAAACAGATTGTCGTATCTTTTTCTCAGATCAATCCGGACTGCGGTGGCTTCGGCGGCTTTCACAAGATACAGCGCTGTCCCTTTCAGCTCACGGGCATCGGCCATTTCACGAACCATGTCACCGACCACTCTCATGGCCGCAACCCGTTCCTTCACTTCTCTTAAGCGGTTTAATGTCTGTTCAACTTTAACTTCAACCTCTTTCGGATCAAGACTTCTATTCAAAACAACCTCTGCGGCATCTTTGCCTTTAAGGTAGCCGCCCGTCTTGGTTCTATCAAAATCTTTTGTTAGCGTGACCTGATCAGTTTGATGAGCATCGCGCTCAACACCTTCTTGGGGCAGAGCATCCACGAATTTCTTCCAGTCCAGTCCTTTTGCTCCAACCATTCTTCTGGTAATAACCCTGGGGGCGGCCCGGTGCTCTAACAGTGCCGACAAGTCGGGCACATCAATCTTGTCCAACTCCGTCCTGGCTTCATCCCGCATTTGATCGAAGGCAGAGAGGTGTCCCTCCCCGCTCAAATGAATATCCTGCGGCCTGTTCAGCTCCCATTTCGCGGCCTGCACATCAAGCTTGTACTCGGATGCTTCAAATCGCGCCTCCTCCAAAGGCGTTCGTTCTGCCTGAAACAGACGAAGCATATGCTCGCGCTGAAACGCCAGCTCGCTTCTGACAAGGTCCAAGCGAGCTTTTCTTTCACCCGTAGTCAGTGCTTTATTGCCAGCTATCTCGACTTCATACTGCCTGAGAGCAAGATCATAATGAGTCCCCACCGATTGTGTATGCCCGGCTATATCCTTGTCCAGCCTGTCTTTGCTTCCTTCCAATGTCGAACCTTCTTTAAGGCCAGCAACTTGTGCCATCCGTTCAAGAACATTCTGCTGGACTTGTGACCATGGAATATTTTCAGGAAGCTCAATTGTTTCCTTCGACTGACCTTCCGCTCTGACAGATTCAGATACACTTTCGGACAGCTCAACTTTTGCCGGGGCTTCGGGTTTCTCCGCCGTCGGCTTTTCTGCGGCAACCGACGTTTTTCCGGAACTGGAAGCTTGCCGCTGACGCATTGCTTCCAGCTGAGCCGCCTGTTCTTTTTGCCTGGCTGCCAAATCTCCCTGTGGACGGGCCTGCTGCTGTTGGGCTGGCGTAGCTTGCTGTCTGGAAGCTTCCGCCTCTGCCGGCTTTGGCTGTTCAACCGCTTCGGACTGTTCGGGAGCGGATGGCTTGCTTGTCTTGAATAATTCCGGAAAAACCTCCCTTAATCCAGGATCATTTTCCGCCGCTTTCTGCAGACTGGCAGCAGCATCGACATTCTCCCCCTTTTCATAGGACTCTTTCGCAGCCTCCAAAGCCTTTACTGTCGCCTCGAACTTATCCAGTTCCTGCTTTTTGCTCGCCAGATCTTCGGCCTGCTCTCTGGAATAACTGGGATCATGCTCAATTCGTTCTATTTTTCCCTTGAGGCTTAAAAACTCTAATGGATTAATTTGTCCCTTTGCCCTGGCTCCCGCAAAAAATTCGGCCCAACCAAGTCTGGACTCGTGAGCCAGCATCAACTTTTGGAGATTAAAAACATCTTTCTCCAGAGCCTCGATCTTTTCTTTAGTTTCGGCTTGCTCGGGTGCCTGCAAGCTATTTTCAAGCTTCTGCTTTGCTTGCGCCAACTCCAATTCTTTGGAAGCCAGCTTGCGCTGTTCCAGGGTCAATAAAGCCTTGTGCCTCCTGACAAACCCTTCTGCTGAGGCATACCATCTTTTGCCGCCGGCCTCCTGTGATTTCAAAACCTTTTCCGCTGTCTGACCACTCTCGTGCAAAGCCCGGTGCTTATCGGCTACCTCGGCAGCAGCGACAGCCTGCCTGTGTTCTCTCTTTAATTGAGCGATCTCTTTTGGTTGTGCTGACGAGGAATTTTCTTGAAGAAATGCCTCCAATCGGGAAATTTCGGTGTTCAGGTCAGCCTTCCTTTGCTGCAAAGCCTTGACAACATCGGTATCCGCGGTTTGCGGCACGGAATCTTTCGTGTCAACCCTGGTGTCTGCAGAAGAAGCTGTGGCGGAACCAAGCTCCTTTTCTACCTCGGCAAGTTCCCTTTGCGCCCGCTGCAGCTGCTCATCTGCGACCCACTCTTCGCTGCGGGAGTCCCTTTGTCTCTCGACTGTCCTCAAATTATGCCGCGCCAGAATCTGCGCGGCCTCAACCGCTTCGCCATATTCTTTGGATCCTGCTTCAACTTTCTTGCCGCTGGAACCTTCCAGCCTCCCGGCGCTTGTCTCTAGTTGAGACCTTTCCAGTGGATCATTCGCCAGATGATCTTCAACGGCCTCACGTACAATCTTTGAGTTGATGCCACCGGTAGGGCTGGTCTCGCCGGCCTGTTTACGACTTTCAACAAGAGGCGCGATCCATTTTTCCATCATTGTTACCAAACGATCACGAACTCCCTCCTGCACGGCTATCTCGTGATCCAATGCCTGAATTCGCTCTTGTCTGAGCGCTGCTTGAGCGGGCGTCTCAACGCTCTCGGGAGGTTCAACACGGGTACTTCCGCTTGTTTCAGCCGTCTTATTATCAGGTGACGTTTCCCGTTCGGCTGCCTCTATTCCTTCACGAACCAGCCCGTCCCTCTGCGCTCTTTTAGTAGCAATTCGCTGATCAACGACGGCGATGCGCGGGGCGAGCAGCCTCTCTAGGGGCAACAAAGCCAGTTCCACTTGAGCTTTCTGCGCATCCTTCTTCAACGCTGAAGGGGCAGCTCCTTCACCTTTTTTAATCCGTGCTTTCAGAACAATCTCCTTTGCCTCATATTCGGCTCTATTGATTTGCTTCTGAAGCTTCGAAAAATTTATTAAAGCATTGTCAACCTGCGCCTTATTCTCCGGCGAAGCATTCTGACTATATTCCGCTTGCCGGTTGTTAACTTCCGCCAGAGCCTTGTCGGCCTGACTTTGCAGATCAATATCAAATTTGACAACCCCGTTCTCGGCCAAGGTCGAAACCGTTTGCGCCCAGCTCGCCCGCCGGGCACTGGCCTCTGCAAGATTAATACTTTTGTTATACTTGGTCTCTATCGCCTCTACATTTTTTGTTTTCCCATCCGCTTTTCCCTCGTCCCCGGTGCCCGTTCGAAATTTAGATAATTCAACGGCGGCTTCGCTGGCGTTAGCCCTGAAGATTTTCTGTTTGGCCCTCTCTACCTTGCCGATGGCAGCAGCATGTGCCGTTATCTTTTGTGAATCAGTCGGGGCCGCCCTCCATGCCGTTTCTGCCGTCTCAACCTCTTTTCTTGCAGCGCGCAATTCCTTCGCCGCGGCTATACGCTGGGCACGATAATCAACCGGACGAGGACTGGCCGTCGGCTTGAAGAAAAGCGAAGCAAACGCAACATTCGAGGCTAATGCGGCAACCTGCCCTTCAGCGTAACTGATACCATAATTCCTGACCGCGTCCGCGGAGAAATCTCCTGTATCAAAAAAAGTCTTTAATCCCGAATCTCCCAAACGCTGCAATTCCAACTCTCGCGACACCTGATCAAGCGCCATTAATTTTTCGACCTTTGCCATGCCCTCTTGACCCCACCGGTCAATGCGTCCCTGTCCAAAGGCATGCATGGCCTGCTCGGTTCCTACCTCGACAAAAGACAAAGTCGCAATGGTTCTGGGCATCGAATGTCCGGCAAAAGGTGTTAATTTTCCGGCCAGATTTTCACCTTTCCAGAACTTGCCCCAGAAACCGTTCTCATTTCTGGTCACGGCGCTTAATGGCTTTTGTAAAAGCCCCATGGTCGGTCCCAGCATAACGCCCATCTGGGCACCGCTTAACATATCGCCAGGAGCCTTGCGAGCTAACAGGTCTGTGGGATCTATTAAAGATCCGTCCATCCCCGTACGAAATCTGATATCAGAACTTTTCCAGGCTTCCTTCCAGTTTTCGCTCTTTCCAAGAAGTTTTTCTGCCGCAGCGTGTACCGGAACAGTCACAATATTCCAAGCCGGCATCATCAAGGCAAAATCGGTTGCCCCCGTTAAAGCCATGCGTCCGGCCATATTCGGAGTAAAATTTGTAATATCCACCTTCTCCAGAGTGCGCCCCTCAGGGGTTGTTCGTGACCAGTTCTGCATAGCCGGACGAGCGGCAACCAGAAGAGCCAACGCGCCCCCCGCAAAAGCGCCATAAGCCGCATAACCCATCCGTTGTTCAGATGTGAGCTCATTGGGATTGCCATATGACAACGCATACCCGGCCACGCCTCCCCAAGTCGATCCGCCAAGAACTCCGGAGGCTGCGAGCTTCGAAACTTTTGCGGAATACTCAAGATAAGACATCTTTCCTGCCCCGGCAAGCCCGCGTATTTCACCCAGCGCTGTATTGTAGTTTTTTCCGGAAAAGGGCATTACAAATTGTCTTACTGCAGGATTGGCATCAAAAAAGTTTCCAACTGGAGCGGTATAGGGACGAACAGCCGCGGCTCCGCGCTCAGCTAATGAAACAGACTTTGCCGTCGTCTTGCCGACAGAGGACTTAAAGAGATTGCTACTTGCGGCCCAAGAGTCATACCAAACAGAGGAGGCTGGCGCAGAAACCGTTTTCCCTGCTGTCTGGCCCAGAATAGATCTGCCCCATACCCCCGCACCGGAGATTGCGAACGCTCCAACAACTCCCGAGCCAACATCAAACAAAAAGGTTCCGGCCGAATTGCCCTTGCCGCCTTCCTCGAAACTCCGGGCTGCTGCTCCTCCTGCAACAGTGGTCACCAGACTCTTCGTATAAACATTTCCTGCCACGGCATTCAATGCCGGCGACCTGGTTGCCGATAACCCGCGTCCGGCCGCACCTGTTGCGGCACCAATCACAAACCGACTGGTCCACTCTTTCCAGTTGCCATCGGTAATATCTTTGCCGGCCATATAATTACTAAACATCCCCTGACCAACACCATAAGACCCCCAGCCAACCGAAGAGGCTCCCATCTTAACCGCCGGACTCAACGATTGCAGCTTCTGAACATAGCCTGCTTTTGCGGCAGCCTGTAACACTCCACCCCCGATCCCAACAACCCCTCCCAATGCCGCACCATCCACTCCTCCGTTCAAAGTCCCCTCAAATATAGCCGCTCGATCCCAGTCGTTAGCATAGCCTCCCACCGCCCCCCCGATGCCTGCAGAAACCGCGGTCCATCCAAGATACTGCGCAACCCCATACCCCGCAGCCAAACCTTTCAACCCTTTCCAGGTTGAAAATGTACTGTAATCATACGCATCCTGATAATCCATTCCTGCTCTTGGCTTGCCCAAAAGAGTTCTGATATCCGCCACAATCCCATTATCCTTCATAAGCCAACGCCTGATAGCGGGTAGCGATTGTCCTTCAAAAAAAGTAAAACCTTCATATTCCTTAATAAATTTATCCGTGGTCACATAAAAAAGACCGTGATCTGTACCAACCTGACCGACGCTCTGTGTAAGCTTTTGTCCGGTTTTGGCATCAATAACAAATTCCTTACCTGCAATCTTTGGTTTCGATAAATCAAAAGAATACTGTACCGGCACAACCATGAGATACCCCGGAACACTCTCAACTACTCTTAATACACTCTTTCCCTGACTTATTTCCGTCTGAGCTCGTCCACGGTCAGCAAAAAAATCGACGTGCCCTTCTCCTTTATAAACCCATCCGCCAATATATGGAGTTACATTTGTTTTCCCGTCAGGTGTTTTGAATTGCGCAATCCGCTCTCCCGTGATACTCTTCAGCTCTGCATCGGTTCCCTTCCAGCCGACCACAGACCCCGGAGCTTGCCCGGCAAACTGTATTTCTTTGCTTAAAACCGGCACACCACCCTGATTTATTGTTCCTATCTGAAAGCCAACGCGGCCAATCAGCTTCTCTCCCGTGTTAAACTCGATAGCTTGCGTTGTATCTGGACCAGCGGTTACGGTTCCTTTGGAATCAATCGCGTAAACCGAAGCCAGGTCCTGCCCCTGCATCTGAGTCCGACGCGATTCGACAGAATCAGAAGTCGCAGAGGCTTCATTGGCTCCTTGGTTGACTGTCCCAGATTTGGCTCCTGATAGATTCGGCGGAGCTGCCTGAAAAGAAAAATCTTGCCCTATATTCACCGCTTTCAGTTGACTTTCAGGAATACTGATAACCTGCTGAGCCTGATCATAGGGCGCATCTTTTGCCGATAAATTAACAAATTTGGGAGCAAAATGATTAATAGAGAGAACATCCCCCGGATTAAACGCCATGATGTTCGTTGACATGATATCCGTATTTGACCCCCGCTCCATAGCAGGAAATGCGACAATCCGCTCATGACCTTCTTTGTCTCTATATGCCAGCATGCCCTTGGCTTGATCGCTCAAGCTGACAGGGCTGATGCCGGAAAGATTACCCTGCAACTGATTTTGCAAACCAAGACTAAGATTATTGACATTTACCGCCAAGCCCAAAGGACGGTCGGGCCCAGCTTCATCCATGCCAAGTTCTGACCATTTGATCTGGGTAATAAACCTTTTCCCATCTTTTAGTTGAATAAACTGTTGTTCCAGCGGCGCTTTGCTCAAACCGGATCCCGTCAAATAATCCATCTGACCGGCAACCGCACCCTCGAGCAGCTGACGATTCTCCCCGCCTTTAAAGCTTCCTCCGTAAAGAACGGTCTGGCTGTAAACCTTCTCTCCTGTGGGATCAACCAGCTTGATCAAAGGAATGGCGTTTGTAAACGTCACCATGCGACCATCTCTGTCGGTATAACCCGTCAATTGGCCGCTTTTATCATATACCGCCGTGGCGTCTTTTATTCCCTCAACAGAAGACTTCCCGCTAACATATGTATATAAAGAATCGCTGTTCATATACGTTAGCGGCGTAACATTGCCGTTATTGACAAACTGATCAAGATGCGAATCAGCCGAAGCAAGTTTTCTTCTTTGTGTTTCATCTTTGAATATCTCAGACCAGTGCGGGGCGATTCTGGCAAAGTCTTCTTGAGAAACCTCTCCATTTTTAGCAAGTTCGTCCTCAAAAGCCTTACGTTCTGCAGAAAATTCTGGGGTGATCTGCAAACCTGTCTTGTCTGCTATTTCTTGGTCTGTCATTTGCCCACGGAAAACTCCCCATGCTGCAGGAGTTGTTGTATTGAGCTCTCCGAGAACAAAAGACAACTCTCCGGTTGCCCAGACCTGATCGCTACCCTCATCCTTATAAAGCCTCGCTGTTTCCTGGGCGGCAGGATCTTGCGCCTTCTCGCCCATGGTTTGATTAATAAATTCTGTCTCCGCGCCTTTTCCGCTGGCATTTGCTTCTTTTGCTGATCTTTGCTCTGCCGCCACAGCATAAGCCTTTCGAGCGCTGCCTTCTTTTGTCAACGCATTGGCCAACTGCGCGGCAACAGCCTCTCTTGCAACAGGAACATCTCCCTCGAATAATATCGACCCCGGCTGGCTTAATTGCGCTTGCAATTTCTGAACTTCAGCGTGCGCCGCATCATATGTTGCTTTCGCGGACAGCTCTGCCACACTTTCCGAAGATTGAACTTTGATCAACTCCGGAGAATTAACCGCAATGGCCTTGCCTTCCTGATCAGGAACCCCTAATCTGACCGGAGTTCCGAATAGGGAAGGATCTGTTTTCGAGCCAAACTCTGCTCTGTCAAAACTCAGCCAAGATGATGCTCCGCTCTTGCTCGTCTGCCAAAGAGCTCCGTTGATCGACTGACCATTACGATTCAATACCATCCCGTCACCCGTTTTATCGATATAAAACTGGTTGGGGTCAGCCGACAAGCTCATAATGCCGCTCTTGAGATTATTAACAAAATGCAGATTGCCCCCGGCAAAAATACCTTGACGAAAATCCATTCCCTCACCATCAACAGAAGAGCTGCCGATAACCTTTCCATAACTTCCGTCGGCTATTGTCAACTGGGAGCCCTGCTTCAAAACCGCATTGTATTGGCCCGATCCATCAACATTATATTGCGGATCAAGAGTCAAGACCTGTCCCCCCGGGGTCCGCGAATCATTGTGCCACAACTCAATGCCGTTCTGATTCTTGGCCATATCCACGGCATAATACATATTGTTATCCTGAAAAGTCACCTGCCCGGTCTTGCGATCTTCCTTGAATGTAATAAAACCGTTTCCAACCCCAACCGCGGGGGCCTGTAAGCTAACTTGATTATTATTAACCTGCATACCATCAGGAACCGCTTGTTTGCCTGTTTCCGCAATCTGAATATTGCTGTTGGGTCCAGGAGTTTGAGAGTCCAGCGTCATCATATAAATAGCTTGGCCATTGGCATCAAGACCAACAAATCTTCTTAATGTCACGCGACCATCAAGACCATTACCGGCAACCTGTGTCGAGTTTCCCTCCTGAGGCTTCACCCCTCCCAAAGGAGTAGAGATTCCGTAAACTCCCTTGCCATCAACTCCTGTCAAAAGCCATTGACCTGTTTTTGCGTCATATGCGGCCTGATAGGGTGTCTCGACAGCCTTGCAATTAGTCTGAACACATACATTGATTTGTTCCGCGGCTTGCCCCGCTGCCCCTTTACGTCCGAGATAGGTTGTTGCTTCAAAGGTTATGGCCCCTGGGGTCACCACACCATTAGCTTCGATCGCCAAAGAAACCTGCTCGGTTTTTGCTTTTTTCCACTGAGACCCCGTCTTGGCCGTTTGTTCCCCTGAACCCTTTACTTCAGGATAAAGCTCCTCGGCCTTGGGCGCTCCAACAGCCCCCGTAAGATACGACCCCATCGCTCCCTGATCTGGCTTTAGGTGGACTGTATTGTCATTTGTTTGCTGCGCTTTAACTTTTCGTTCAAGGCTTTTCTCGGTCACAGGTTTATCAAGCCCGGAAAAGACCCCTGACCCCGCCTCGCTGGCAGCTTCCTGTTCAGCAAGAAGCGCTTCATTATCTTCTCCGCCTTGCTCAAAGGCTGCCGCTGATTTTCTTGCCGCGGACTGTTGCAGCCTAAAGCGCATCCATTCACCTTTTGTTCCCCCTCCCTCGACAGACTCAGAAGAGTTTAATTCTGCCAGAATGCTCTTTTTCGCCGCAGCAACCTCCTGCTCAGTTGGCGGAACATCAATTCCTTGATCTTTTTTCGCCTTTGCTACTTGTTCTCGAGCCGCTGTATCCAAAGACTGTTCGGTATATTCGATCTCCGCCCCCACCTTCTGCGATCCGTCTCCACTTCCCCCAGCCGCCCTAGCCACTGGCTTCGGAGCTGGCGGCGGCGCGATCATTCTTTCGCCCATCTGCACCCAACCCGTATCCGAAACCTTGCGCTTGGAAATCGCCGGATCGATAGTTGATCCCGTCACGCTGCCATCTTTCTGAGTTATAGTCTGCCTGCCAAAAATACGAATCGTCCGCTTGAACAACCGCTCCATAATGGCCCCGTCGCCGCGACGGTAACGATCTTTTGTTGTTGAAGAACTGCTTTGTTCCGGCAACAACTGCCAACCAGCCTTGTCATGAAACACAAAACCCAACTTGGGATATTTGGACAAAGCGTGTCCCGTCTGATTGGTGGTCAGGGTAATATCTCCCACCTGTCCGCCTTGTTCGGGACTGAAAGCTCCCTTGTGCGGATAAGCCAGCACCGCGCGTTCCAGAAACGGTGACAGGCCGTTATTGTCAATAACAGCCACTATGCCCTCGGGGGCCTGCTGCAAGGCAAAATTTTTGATCGTTTTTCCTTCTTCAGCCGTTAATGTCTGGCCATGCCCGGCGCGGGTAATACCGATCTCTCCGACAAGGCGCACCAATTCTCCGGCCGCCGGATCCAGCGGATTAACCAGAAAAAAGTCTGAGAGGATCTTGCCCTTATACGATCCCTTTTTCTTGCCGTCGCTGATCCTGGCCACCGTCCCTTCTCTCAGCCAGCCTTCCAACCCAACTTCATCACCGCTAAACATCGGCAACAACTGGGAATCATACTGGGTGACTTTCCCTCCACCTTTGCCGACGGAAGGAGTCCCTGCGGCATAATAATAGCCAAAGCGATCCGCCGAACCCATCGGCAAATGGTTGTTCAGAAAAGTTCTCGAAACATTGTGCACATTCCCCAGAAAGTTATTCGCTCCGCCTCCCGCGGCAAGCTGAAGAAGCGGCGTATTGCGCGCCGTGACACGCAACACATCCTTGACCTGTCCGTCGGCTGTATAGGTATTCAACTGTAAGGGATTAATCTTTCCGTCTATAGAGGAAACGAGGGACGCTTCCGGCAGAGCCGACCCCTTCTGCCTTATTCCCATATTCATTAAAACCGGAGCCGTAATCCCCGGCGTCAACTGCCCCAAAGCCTGGGATGTGGCCATCACCGAAAGCCACGCCGCCGCCGTTTTTCCGGACATTTGCGGCAGAAACAAATCTAGCAGGCCAATCTGTTCCTGCTTTCTGATTCCGGCTTCAAAAGCTTTTTTGAAACGGGCCAGATCAAAAACCTCTCCGGTCACCGTATTGACACCGGTTACGTTATATCGAAGGTTGTTGCCTCCGACATTATTCATAGACGTAAAAGCAAGATCCATAACGCTCTTGTTGCCGGGCTCGATCACCAGTCCGGCAATAGAAAGATTTCTTCTTTCGCCAAAAACAGCAGAACCATCAGGATTAGCCTGGGCGGTCAGGTCAAATGAAAGTGTCTTGCGATCAGCCTCTCCGGCCCGGTTCTTCTTGATACCTCTGTATCCGCTGGCCATTTGCAACGGATTTCCACTGTTACCGGCATAATCAAGCTCCAGGCTAAACACAGACTGACTGGCTCCACCGGGCTGATTTATTTGCTGTGCGGAGAATGTCGTGCCTGGATTATTGGTCATGGCCGCGTTACGGGCACCCAGATCAACTGTGTAATTCTTCCATACATTTTCCGGCTGGGTCGAACGCGCCCAATCAACAGGAGCCCCCGGCAAGCCAGCAATCTTGTGCAAGAAATAAACAGGTGAACTGGTATCGGCTACCACCTCAGCCCCTGAAAAGGAAAAAACTGTTCCCTTGGCATTTCTGTTTGAAAAAACAGATCCAGGGGCAGAACCCGCATTAAACTTCCACTGCAACTTGCCATTCTTATCCACACCAGCCGGCGCAATGAGACCTGCCTGCTGTAAAAGAGAGGCATCCAGGCTTACCGTCTTTCCATCGACATCAACCAGAACCTTCTGTGAACCGTCCGGGCCGCTCGAAACCACCGCCCCTTTCAGGCCATTCTTAGCCAGCGCCGCCTGCAATCTTTCGGCAGAAATTCCATTGACTCCCGCACTGTTAAGCTCTCTGGTCAGATCGTCGATTCCGGCCATAGCCTTATCAAGTCCTGTCGCGTGCGCGTACTCTTTAGTATAAGTTCCCGTCAGGCTCTCCCGAACTTTGCCGGTCTTCGGATCGGTTTCCCGCGACAGCCCAAGATTTTCAACTCCCCGAAAATCCAGCAAACGGTTAACATCATTTGTAGCCCCCATAAAAACCAATGCCCGCCCGGTAGGCTTGCCATCCGGAGTGACAATATCCCTGGTTATGGCCGGCCGCCACTGGAAACCCCAATCGGTCAAATACTGCTGCCCGTCAATGCTTCCACGAGCGAAAGTCGCGCTGGCTGCAATCTCTCCGGTAGCAATAACATTGCTGACAACTCCGGCCGAGAATTGTGAGTTAACATAATCAATATTGATCATGCCAGGATCAATAATATCGAAGATTGCAATACGGTGACGCAACTTAAGAACGCTGTTTGATTCCCTGTTGTCTGCTGAAAGCTCCGAATTGGCCTTCTTGGTTGCCAGCCACATCTTGTCTATCTGCCAGGCGGTTTGAGGCGTAAAACCGGTTAACCCCTGCATGGTGCTGGTTAACTGGCCCGCAGCCAGCCCCGCATTTAACGAATACGGTGTTCCGCCCATCTCGTTGGTGAGCGTCTGCATGGCGCCAAGACCCCAGAAATCCATCTGAAATTCTTTTTGCTGCTGCCAATAGCCAGTCTTGTAACCAGCCTCTAACCGGCCATCCTCTACAACAGAAGAGGTTGTCGCACCCACAGGAGAATCAGCATCTTGATGAGCATACTCCGCCGCTAACCCCAGAGCCAGGCCAGTCATAACGCCCGAGATCATAAACGCGGTGTTGCGAAACGCCATCTGTTTTTCTTTATAGGAATGAGACCCGTCATCGTCTCCGATAACGCTTTCTTCCATGGCCAGGAGCGCATAAGTCAGGCCGGCAGAAACCACGGCTTTAGGGATAGCCTGTTTAAACAAAGCTGTCCAGTCCTTGGCATCCTTGACCGTTTGTTCCGGCGTACGGTTGTCATAACCGATTTTACTCTGGCCCATCGCAAAGTTTCCAGCCATCTGGCCGAAGGTATTACCCAGCTGGCCCAACACAACAGATAAATCTCCCTCTTCTTCCTGGGTCACCGCGCCACCGGAAACCGCATAGCGCACGCCCATGGCCGCCAAATGCCCGACAACTCCGGCCAAAAGCGAACGATCCATCAATGTGCGCGACAATACCGTTCCTAATGAATTCTTGCCCAAGTCATACGGATTAAAGCCGCCGTCCAGCTTGGTCAGGCGAATCATGGCCGAGTCTGTTGCTGTAGTCGCCGCCTGTGTCGATGTTGCTGAAGTGTCTGTTGACGCAGCGGCTGTTTCTGTATCGGTATTTGCCGCGGAAGACTCGTTGTAAGCGGTGACCGCATTACTGATTCCCCACTGAACAATCGATCCCACCATCGCCCCTGCGACCGATGAAGCAATGGCCTGCACTGTGCTCTTGAGAATATAATCGTCGTCCCCCAGAGCCTT
Organism: Candidatus Omnitrophota bacterium; assembly: GCA_903944345.1. Taxonomy (GTDB): domain Bacteria; phylum Omnitrophota; class Gorgyraeia; order Zapsychrales; family Fredricksoniimonadaceae; genus CAJARJ01. The sequence goes on along the minus strand of CAJARJ010000019.1, from coordinate 51,506 downwards.
GTCGATCATCTTGACAACCTGGTACTCCACCGCCCCTTTGGCGACACCAATAATAGCTCCTTGCGCAAAACCGGCAGCAAATGTTGATGCCATAGTTGAAGCCGAAGCTTCGGCAACCTTGGCGGTAACGTTAGCCGCGGCAGCCGCACTAATTTTGGCCCCCAACTCGCCCGAGACAGCAATCCCCTGATTGGCAAACGCCTTGGTCACAGACGAGGTGATGGCCTCCTGTGTCGCAATCTCTCCGCTACGAGAAATGGCTCCCGCCGCTTCAGACGCCGCCTTGTTGACCGTTTCCTGCGAAACCTGAGCCGAAGCATTCGTGACTCCATCTTTAGCCAAAGCCTGACCCGCAGCCTGGGTTCCTGCCGCCTGTCCGGCAGAAAGCAGCGCCGAAGTCCCCATAGTCAGTCCAACGCTAATCGCAGTACTTAACAACATGCAGCTTTGACCGCTGCCTCCGCGCATCTGACAAACCTGTCCAACCGCCTGCGCGAAAGAAGATGCTGCCATGCTCATGGAAAACGTCGCATACGCCGCCCATCCGCCTGGCCCCATCCAAGCGGCCGCCAGCGCCCCCACAACTTGTATTCCTACCTGCATGGCTATCTGAGAATTGGACACGAGCCCGGGCAGTTCATCTGACTTATTACGCCATTTGTCACCCCAAACGAATGTTTGTGTGTTTTGCGCAACACGTTCAAAGCCAGCTTTCACAAAAAACTTCATCTCCCGAGCCAGGGCAAACCCGGAAGCCCGCTGCGCCAACTCAGAGATCGACATCTGACCGGGGTTTCCGATGTCGTTCAAATAAACCGTGTCCCCCTCTATCCGCAGCACTGTTACGAAATGTTCATCTTTAAAATGAGCAATAAAAGGTGTGGCCAACAACCGGAGATTTTCCGGACGAAGCTTGACCGCCTGGTACTCCAGCCCAAACGCATCCATAGCCTGGCTCAAGGCAAACAATGATGTTTTCAGACGCTCGTCCCCGGTCCGAAGCACATCGCTTAGAAGATCCGCCAGAATGGTTATGACCGACAGCTCTTCGGGTGTTTTGCTGATCCCCTCAAAATCCAACAAATCCTTGAGCGCGTAAACGCCGCAATTAAGGATATGAACCTGAGGCTCAGCCAGCCATTGCGTAATTTCTGATATGGCCAATTCGTTAAAACTTCTACGGCTATCGATTGCCAAAACCGGTTGCTTGAGCTCTTTCGCCAGCTGAAGAGCATTTGCAGGATTAAGCTTCAGCTCAAAGCGCGCTTGCTCAAGACCTTTTACCTGATTCAAAAGAAAACCGACACTGCCAGCAATCTGCGCAGAAGAACGTTCGGCTGAAGTTAAAACCGGTGCGGGCTGGTAATTAAGTGCATTCTGGGGATAAATCACGGCCGGATTATAATTGAAAGCCCAGCCAATCTGATCAGGAAGAAAAATGCAGATGAGAATAACAGAAACCGCGCGGATCCAGAAATTAAAACGACTCCGGAAGCCACCCTCGGCATAAACGCTGATAGGCGCTTCAGCTGCGGCAACGGTTGAAAAAGACTCGACGGTCTTTGAATCCAGCTGCTTGTCCATACCGGGACTCCGTCAATAAACCCAAAATATCGACTCGATACCTCAAGTCAATCGATGGACGAAGTATAACATTATAGTATAGGCAAGACAATTCGCTGGCAAATCTATTTACAATAAAATCACTTTTACTGACAACAGGTTACATTCCTCAATATAAATGATCTTAAATTGTTTTTTAATTCCCTGCAAATTCTCTTTATCCTGCGCGTTATGGCGTAAATTAAACCCTATAAACAGAATCAATACCAGACGAATTTATACGCTACAATCCTTTGCTCATTTCCAAAATGGAAGGAAACTATTCGCACTTTATCTACCTAACTTTTCAATCAGGACTCCTCTTAGCCAGTAAGCATTTATTAATTTGATTGGGCACTCTTTAGGGATAAATAAATGCTCTGCAAACACCAGAATGGACAATCTTTAATAAAAATGTCCAGCCTCAGACTGGACATTTTTATTCGCTAATAGAAAATGATGACTTTATTACATCCCCATCTTTTTCATAGGGTTATTGGTCATAAAATCAAGAAAAATCGGTCCTCCAACCAGAATCCCGACTACCGGAAAGATACAGAAAAGCAACGGAACCAAAAGCTTGATGGGGGCCTTAAGAGCCATGGCTTCTCCGCGACGATAGCGCGCCTGACGCATATCCTCAGAAAGAATATTGAGCGCTTCAGACACCGATGTCCCCATTTTATCCGCTTGGATCAATGTCCGCGAAAACGTAGAAAGATCCGCCAATTCGTACTTGCGCGCAGCATCACGTAACGCCTCCCGCCTGGGCTTACCAACACTAATTTCCTGCAACAAGCTGTTCATTTCATTGACCACTACATTAGGCGAAGACTTCTCCGAAACCCATTTAAGCGCCATCATGAAATCCAGCCCTGCATTAACGCATAAACCCAAAAGATCAACCGTGTCCGGCAAATAACGCACGAAATCCTCTTTGACCTTCTTGATCTTTCCTTTAAGCCAGAACTCCGGAGCGAAATACCCAAAGGCAACCGACATTAAAACAGCAAAGATAAGCATGTCTCCCGGAAAGAAACCGGGAACAAAAACAAGTAATACAACTATCATGATTTCTTTAATCAGCATAAACTCTTCCGGAGTCATATTCAACTGGGCGATAGACAAGTCCCTCACCAGCCGCAAACGCATCTCGCCGCCAATCAGGGGGCGATTAAAGAGCGCCAAACCTTTTATAAAGTCATTGCCTTCCTGTTTCTTTTTCTTTCCAAAGAAATCCGGCATTTGTCCAAAATTCTGGATCTTGGGCTGTGGCCGGAACTCGCTTAAACCAGGAAGAAAGGCACAAATCAAAATGGTTACCGACAGTGTGATTAGAATCAAACTCAGAAGAAGCACGTCAGACCTCCTTGATAGTACTGATCTTTATGATCATGAAAGTTCCAAGAACCCATAAAAACGCACAAACCGCCAACAGCATGCGCCCCGTATCGGTATTGGTCATGATCTTAAAATAATTGGGATTGGTTGTATTGACCAGAAAAAAGAACCCTACCGGCAAGCCGCTCATCACAAAAGCCTGCAGCTTACCCTGCAAAGTCAGAACTTTAAGATTATCCTCGATCTTTCGACGTTCACGTATAGTGCTCACAATTCGCGAAAAGATAGCCGGCAGATTTCCGCCCGTCTCGCGTGCCAGCAAAATAGCACTAATCATTTGCTGTAATGGCGGTGACGGCAAACGTTTATAAAGTCGATTGAAAGCGTCATCCAAAAGAACTCCAATCTTGTTCTCGCCCAGAACGAGCCCGAATTCCTGGCGGATAGGATCGGGCATTTCATCAACTACCGATTCCATAGACTGAACCAGACTCAAGCCGCCCCGAAACGAACTGGACATGATCATAAGGGCATCCACCAGTTGTTTTTCAAACTGTTCCCGTCTCTGACCCTGCAAGATAGACGCATACGTTCTGGGGATCACAAAACCGACCGCTGATCCAACCAGAACACCAATCACTCCACCCAGAAAAAAACCGGCGGCTCCACAAACAAAAGGTCCGATAATAAAAAGAACCCGAACTTTTTGAATGTCCTGGGTTAACATGGTTCGATCCATGTCCCGGGCAAAATTGCGTGCGCGATTCTTGTTGACCTCAATAATCCTTCTAACAACAAAAGGAATCACGTAATAAACAGATATCATCACGCTAAGAAAAAACAGAAACAGACTGACCGCTAACATGTTTCTCCTTGTAAATTTTTCTGCTGTTCAGGACAACATCCATGCCACTTATCAGGAAGGAGCACAAGGCATCGCACAACTACGTTTCACATTTTCCTGACAACAGGAGAATGGACATTGCCCATTACAGGGGTTGCTGCGACACTCCGCGCGCATATTGACATTATCAACACCCGCATAACGGCAATTCGTGCCCCAGCCGTTATCAACACAAGCAACAGAATACCATATCCCAAGCTGATCGTCATAGGCGCAGTCCTGACTTGATGTTTCATGCTGGCGAAGATCAGCCATTGTCGCCCCCGCAGTGCGAAATTGCCCCTGCATGGCACTATGAATATACGACCCCAAAACCAGCAAAGCGGCAATAACAACAACAAAAATGACAAGATATTCCAGAACCGAATAGGCGCGTCTGTTAAACAATTTAAACCGCCTCTCTCAGACTAGTCATTATGTGGATCTACACTGCCACACTGATTACAGTCCAGAAATCTTACCTGATAACCGCTGCCAACCATTTCATAAGCAGCACAAAGCTCACTTCCTGTTGTAGCAGAACTGAGGGCTCCCGCCAGAGCATTCTGACAAGCCGCTGGGGCTGAACTCATGGTCTGTGTGCTAAGAATAAAAGCCCCTGAAGGCACTCCTGACTCAACCTGATTACACTCATCCAGTCCGTCGTTGATAGTCGCGCTTCCTGTGTTTTTGTTGTTACGAGGAAACCATACAGCCAAACCACTGCCAAACTGGGCATTTTCATTATAAAGACTTCTGGGTGAAGCGTCATAACGTTTAACCAGTGTTTTCACACAACCATTATATGAAAATAACTCGTAACAGCGCTTGAAAGAACCCTTTTTATAAGTTTTTACCCATGGGAAACGTGTAGCCCGACAGTCAAATCCATCACAACGCTTGGGTAACCATAAGTCCGCCTTGACCACATGCCACAATTTTCCGCCTTTTCCCTGCCCGCTTTTCCAGCCGTAAATAAGAAAATTGTTGCCCGTGACTGCTCCATAGGACGTCTTGACACTCTCCAGCGCGGACAGCAAGGAGTTCAACCTGGATTCATCGACCGTATCAATAGCCCTGGTCAGGCTGTCGCGTACTCTGACCGATAAATTATAAATCCCGCTTAAATACTCCCAGCGTTTGCGGAATTTGATATCGGCATTCACGGCGGCCTTCTGGTTCGACTCCAGGTCTCCGGCCGGACCCAGGCGACGCGGGCCGCTGGCACAAGTCTGTGAATTGTCAATACACGTTTGCAGCTTAACCGCATTATCTTTATTATAATCCAGGCAGGCAACAACAGACTGAACACTACCATATGGTCCTGCAGCCAGCACTGCGGCACGCTCATCTATAGCCAAGGTGTTCGGATCATTTGGAAGGCACCATAAACCACCTTCGGCGAAATCGGTGCGATCCAGCCACTGCTGAAAGCCCGTCCGCCAACCTTCCATGAGCCCTCTTTTGGCTCTCAACTCTTCAACAAGTTTGGTGAAGTCTTCGTAATAATCGTCAATCTGGGCAAACAAGGCCGGACTGCTGGTTTGCATAAACCTATCAATTAAAGTGGCCGCCTGTCGCAGCCAGACGGTAAAATCATCCAGATCATCATCCCGCCAGATATCCTTCCTCAAGGACTCACTGCACTCACATGAATCTTCGGAATATTCTTCCTGACAACTCATGCCCTGAACTTTGGAACAATTGGCATAGTAGGGAATGGTCGAAGAACAGTACAAGTCTGATCCTTTGCGCCATAAACCACTACTACCGGGACAATCTGCATCCGGAGGATCTTCTTCAAAAAAACTTTCATGTCCGGAGAAATTCCTGACACTTTCCAGACCCTGAACCTTGTCCATTTGCAAGCCATGTAAAGAACCGCTTGTCTGAACAAGTCTGTTAACGCAGCAACCGTCCCCGGAACAAACCGGATCCCCCAGATCCAACTGGGTAAAAGCCGCCCCAGTGTACGGATTTCTCCAATAATGATAATTACTGCCCGCATTGTCACACTTGGGTAACCCTCCATCCGCCGAACACCAATGACAATTAGCCGACGCCTCCGTAATATCGGAGGCCCGAAGATTATACGTTTCAGGAGCGCCGTCGGCATTCATCCATAACAACGGAAACAGCTTGCCGTCACTATCCTCACCACGAAACATGTTTCTGATCGAGTCCAAAGCTTCTCTTGAGTACGCCTGATTAGGAAAGACCCTGGTCATGGACATATTTCCATCATCCATCCCCATCACCGCAGCCATGGTATTATTTTTGGGATCACTCTCAGGTACGGAAGAATCAGGGATACGCTTACAAAAAAGAGGATCGTAATTCAACGGATAGTAGGGCATGACCCCAGCCATACATTCGGAGGGGACATCCGGAAAAAGCTCAGGATCAGCTATCTCCGGGTGACAGGACCCCGGACGCAACTCCTTGCTGACACAACATGGATTACATAAAGCGGGGTGATACCCCTTGTCTGCACAACAACCATGATCAATCTCAAGGCCAAAGGACTCCCGAATCTCCCCTAAAATGGTTTTCATCTGATTAATGCCGGCCACGCCACCTGAAGAAGCATATTCCGCCGAAGCATCCAGCAAATGTTTCGTGTAGTAATAAGAAAATCGGGAAATCTGATCCTGCTCATCAGAATTTATATCTCCATCCCATATCACCCCGTTCATATTATAATCATAATAATCCGGAATTTGCTCACTATCGCTCACCGCTCCGGAAAGCGCCACCTGCAGTCCCATCTCCAGAAAACGATCCTCCGTCGTTGCTATCGTCATCTGCAATTTATTCCACATTTTGGTCAATCCGGGCTGAATAACCGTAGCCTGCAACACCACCGAGGCCGCCGAAATAGCTACAGCTGCCCACGCAGCAACAACAGTCCACATCGAAGGACCCGCAGTTCCATATGAAGCTACCGTCACAATCACCGCAATCACCAGAACAATAATAAATGTCAACAAAGAAGACAGCAGTCCTGTGTTCTTACAAACTTTCTGCTTTCCTCCGAGTTGTGTTTCTTTCTGCATCTGAGCATAGCTGGCCATTTGCGAAGCTGTGTAAGAAGATGCCTGATGGGCTGCAATCATGGTCAACGTTTTTGTGGCCGCCACCCGGGTGAGATTCAGAGTCATGGCCAGGCACACCAGCGCTATGGCAGCAACCAAAACCATCAACAGCGCCATCTGCCCCCTGTTATCCATCATTATTTTTTTCATAAAACAAACCACCCGGGGTTAAATGCCGCCGCTAATATTCCATGTCCAAAGGCCGCAATCGATGAAAGTGCGGATTCAGCTGCTGATACGCTCCACTGCCTGTCTGCAAGGAACGTTCAAAATCAACTCGCAACTCGATCTTCTCCAGAACCACCCACCGTACAGCCTGAACCAGGGCAAAAAAAAGCAACAACACAATAAAAAGTCCGAAACAGAACTCCACAGTGCTCTGCCCGACGCACGAATGGTTTGATTTCGGAATATGATCCAGCATAACCGCTCCCCTTTACGAACCTCTTACTTGAAAATCGTCCGATCTCCAATATCCGCCGGAACCACCGGAGTCGTCCATCCGCTCTTTCGTTCATCTTGAATGCGGCTACGAATATAAAGAACCTTCCTGCCATAACCGTCAACATACTGAAAACAGGTTTTATAAGCATTGTCAGCTGAAGAGCAACACCCCTCTCCCTGACAGCAGGCTTCGACTGATCCTTGGGTAGGTGTGCCGCCTGAGCAAAGCGTCCCTCCTCCGATCATGCGCGGATTCATCACAAACTTGCGGGTAATAATATCCATCTGGCTTTTACTGCTGAGGCTGGTCGCTCGGCTGGAAGCTCCGTTTTCCCTGATCTCCAATGTGTTACGATCACCGGGATAAAGCGGCATGGAGACAATTTCCATTGTGTCTTTGAGTCCGGGGATATCTTCTTCGTCCGCAAACTCCCATTCATCCGCACTGTTGTCAACATCACCTGCGTTCCAATCAATCACCCATACCGTATTGCCGCTCATCTTGTAAAGAGTTTCTTCGCTACGGTCGCCATCAATATCGTAACTCGGGTAAACCCCGTCATCCAGATTAATCTCGGAAGCCGCCTCTCCCCAGGAAACCTTTTTCCATTTCCAAGGAATCTTGTCCTGCACAGCAGCCGAACAGGGCTTCTCTTTAGCTGCATTCCGGCGCATATTGGAACAGTCCGCACTTCCGGTCCAATCTTCGCTATACTTGACGATGCTCTGCCAGGCCCATAGTCCTTCCTCGCTTAATCTGGCCGCATCAGGATCAGATCCCGATTGCATGGTGATGCTATCATTGGCAACAATTGAGCCTGGATTAATCGTATACTTGACGGCAGCAGCTGTTCTGAAAACAAAATCCTGCCCGTTAACGCTAACATCCGTTAGCGGAAGGTCTCTGGGCAAATCTTCCCAATCAATCGGACGAAACAACAAATAGCTCATAACACCGGATCCACTCGACATAAAAACCTGCCGATCCAGCGGGCCATATTTCCCCACCGCCGGAGAAAGCCGATCCTCAATCAGCATAAAACTCCCCGAATTACGGGCCGAACTGCCCTGCAGCGAACTCTCATAAGACTTTAGCAACGCTATCCTTAGCGCCTGTAGCTGTATATTCTGCTGTTGGGTAGAACTGTATCCTTGCTGAACAATCAATCCAATAATAAAAATAACAATAGCCCCAAAAGCTGCTATTTCAATGGTCGCCTGAGCCTTGCGCCAGTCTGAACTTTTACGAACATCCCCCATAATATCTTTCCGCTAGGGACGGCGAACTTCCGTTGTCCCGGTTTTAGTCTCTGAAGACTGCACCTGATCGTTGCGTATAGTATACTTGCCCGATATTCCACTCTGGGATGTATGATCCATCACGCGAACACTGGCAACTGAATTAGAGGACTGTGAATAAACAATCGTACTGCAAACCGCGCGGGGGTCATACTGCTCCCCAAGATCGTCCACTGCCGATTTCCAGCGTCCCTGAAAGCCGCGCTTGATATAGCCCTGCATAGTGATAAGAGTAGCTATCACAATAATCATGATGATCGAATACTCAAGAATTGTCTGTCCGTCTTGATTTGTGCGCCTGATCATTGCGTATCATGCTCCATGTTTGTAATCTCAATACTCGAACTGTTGGTTGACTGGTCATAAGTTCGGATATAAGCAAAATGCGCAGTTCCCGATCCGTCTATGTACCCATCCTCCTGAACTACATCACCAATGCGGCTGTTATATCGAGTTTCCGAACAGGCCAGATAAGAAGAGCCTCGCGAAAAGTCCTGCTCAGCATCCCTCTGGCTTCCAACCTGATCAGCCACCACTTTAATCAAACTCTGGTGCCCGCGCTTGACCAGCGGATAAACAACCACAATAGCCGCCACAATAATACTGGTTAACATCGAGTATTCAGCCAGTGACTGGGCACGTTTCTTTTTTAACATCTCGCTTCCCCCGACAGCAATTTCGACTAAATTCCTCTGTCCGGTTGCCTTTGCACGCTATGACTATTCGTGGTGGTAGCTTCGAAAGACGTCCGCAGAACAACCTCAGCACCACTAATGCTCGTCATTTCATCCGCTCTTTTGGCCAGATTGCTATCCGTCTGGGCATAATATGGCTCATACTCAAAAGGAACCGACTCTCCCAAAGCCTGGGCAGCTTTCTGCATTGTATACATTCTCGCATCATAAACCCGCCCCTGAAACGCGCGCCGGACATACATGGCCATTGCAGCCACCGCGGCAATCGCCAGAAAAAAAATGACAACATATTCTGTTGCCACACTCTGACCGCGTTGTCCGTGAAACATCTTAATCATATTTTTCTTTCTAAACATCAATGCCGGTTCCGTCACGGAACCGGCATTGATGTTTAAAGCCTGAAGGCTCTAAAGCCAAACCGTATTACGGTGTTCCCCAATAACCACCCGACTCCAGATTACTTATCTCCTGGAAGGTCGAAACATCCACCGTATCCGCCGCCGTTAACTCCGAACGTGAAATACCGGAATTAAACGTCTGGCGGGTATTGGATATCGAATTAGTTACCTTAACATAATTTGTGTTACCCGGATCGTATTGCTCGCCGATATCATCCGCCGAACTTTTGACCCGCCCCTGAATACCGCGCTTGATGTAGGCCTGAATCGTCAACAAAGCGCCAATAATAATCATAACCAAAATCGCGTACTCAAGGGTTGTTTGCCCGTTTTTTCCTTTTAGATTGATTCTCATGCAATGCCTCCTGATAATTTCCATTAAATTACGGAACAACTACGTCACCGTAATCCGTAAGGCCATCTCGGTTAAAATCCGACACCTCATTACCAGCTCTTAATGTTTCAGCTGTCGAATACATCCCAATCTCGGCATTATACTGATTACGGATTTCTCCAGTGTTTTTATCCACCTGATAATCCGAATTTGTATAATACGGCTCATACTGATACCCGTTTCCTGTAACTTCTGCGGTTTTATCGGCCATATATTTGGTCGTATCAAAAACCCGTCCGTTCAAGGCGCGCTGCACGTAAGTCTGCATCGCAATAACCGCTCCAACAACCAGCGCAATCAGGATCGCGTATTCCGCCGTATTCTGGCCTTTGCGATCGCGAGTTCTTTTTAACATAGATCCTCCTCGTTATACAACTATTTCCCCGCCATAATGCGCTGGGACATGGACTCAATTTGATTTGATGCGTCATACAAGGTATTGTTGACCGCCTGCTTGAAAGGAGATGCCGGCCCTGCCACCCAACCTATAATGACCACCAGAACTGCTGTCACTAACAGTACATATTCAAGAGTACTTTGACCTTTGTTTGTTTTCATGCGTTTCTCTCCTGATTAGGGCGCCGGCATGTACACAATTTCTGCATTAGCCGTGTTATAAGATTCGTCAACTGTCTTGTTTTCCTGGCCAATAAACCCGGTGAATTCCCCGGCCTGTGTCGTTCGCTCATTGGTAACAGAGGCAACTCGCGTTGTTCTTGTATGATTAGTGGCTGTCGATTCATACTGCTCACCAATATCGTCCGCTGAACTGCGCAGACGCCCCTGAATGCCGCGTTTGAGATACCCTTGTATAGTCAACAGGGCGGCAATGATAATAACGATCAGGATGATATACTCCAGGGTCGTTTGTCCCTTATTGTTTTTTGTTCTTATACTCATTATTTTCTCTCCTGTTTAATACCTGCTTTTTAATCCTGACCCGTTGCGCCTACATCCCCATTATATAGAGTCGCATCATATCCGGCGGCAGCACGAGACTTATTTGACGTTCCCGTCAACACGATATTGGAAGGAGCCGCAGTTGCAGTCTCTTCACTATCGCGAGTCGTTTCATACTGCTGATCCAGATAATACGGATTGTACTGCCCGGTATTACCGATACTGGCGGCCATACTGGCATCGGCCGCTTTCATCGCATTTGAGATCTCGTCTCTCATATACAATGAAGTTCCTCGTGTTCTAGCCTGCAGTCCGCGCTGAACGTAAGACTGCATGGCGACCACAGCGCCAACAACCAAAGCGATCAGAATGGCGTATTCCGCCGTATTCTGAGCCTTTTTATTTCTTAACACCTTTAACATGATTTACCTCCAGTTGAGCCATTCTGTTCTTTCTGTCAACTCTTCACAACCTCAAGGGGCCGGAGGAGCAAACGCCGCATCAAAACGACCGGACATCGTGGACATTCCTTCAGTGGCCTCGTTTAATGCACCATTCATTGTGTTCTGGAATGACCCCTGACCTGTTCCCATAAGAAAATAAATAACTACAACGATTACTGCTGTGACCAAGATCACATACTCGAGTGTTCCTTGACCTCTTTTATTCCTTAACTTCATACATCCTCCTTAAAAATCCGGATGAGAACAAACTATTCCTGGGCTTCCCTTATAATTTCTTTCTGTGCCGCCTGAACAGCGCGAAACACGTAGGTGCTCATGGCCACAACTGCAGCCGAAACAACGGCAACGACAAGGGTATATTCAATAAGATTTTGAGCATTGCGGTTTGTTACCCATCTCATCGTTGCGTCACCTGCGTTTGAAAGAAGTTACGCCCGGGTTTCGTTCCAAACAGACACGAAACGGAAACGGCCCCTATGTCCGGGCTTATATCCTTTTGCGGATCACTCCGAAAAAGGCCGCTTGACCTTTTAATAACAGCCAAGCGATCATGTACCGCCCTAAGGCGGAACCTAAAAGAGCGAAAAAGATCCTGTTTAATGCTTTTAGGATCTCTTATCTCTTAAAGACATTTGAAGTATAGCATATCAGCTTTTCCCGTCAACCCACTGAACGTGCTTTATTTAGAAGAAGCTACGGAAAGATACAGCCTGCGCCCTTGTTGATCGCGAATGTCCTGGGCATTAATCCATCTGGCCGCCTCAACCAAGGCATCAAAAAAAGGATGTCCGGGTTCAGCTTGCAGTCGAACCAGCAAGGCCCCCGGCTGATTAATAATATGCGCCGGTAAGGTGTAAACATTATTTCTGAATTCATCAAGTGCCAGCTGACTAAGAACGGGAAATACACTGGCTACAAGCTCCCGATGCAGATACTCATAAAGAGTATAAAAAATTGTGGTCAAATTCCCTTGCTTCTCCACTAAAAATGGCCGATTTTCCAATGGATGAAGCTTTTGCGAAATATCCGTTACCGGCTGCTGTGCATAAGTCCTGAACAAAAGGGCCACAATCTCATTATCAGTACAAGCACTGGCAGAAATATTGGTCAATATTATTTTCTGTTCTGACTGATCTAGCCCTCTCACCCAAAAAGCATAAATTTTCTTTCCAGCAATAGTTGCAAGCCCTTTGCAATAAGAAGCTGTCCTTTCTGTAAAAGCACAGTGAAACGCTGTGCCATCAGCAATAATCCCGAAATCAATGCCCGATAGAACCTGTTCCCGATCCGGCCCAATTAAAACAACCGAACGACTGATCGCCGCCAAACGTTCAAACATCGGGAAAACCCGGCCATCCACCATATGAACCAGTACTCTATCTATCGGATCTTGCGTTTCTCCGGTCAATAAATCCCAGTATTCAGCAAACAATGGCGAAAAAGGATCTTGACCAGCGCCATACAGCAGCGTCAATGGCTCAATATTATTCACCAAACGGTCTGCAACCCGCTCAATTGCAAAAAATAATGGAAGACTAGAATTTCCTGCCTCCTGCAAATTCTGCAAAAAACCGGCTAAAAAAGCATTCATCAGCACTTTGCGACCCGATCTGGTGATCAGCTCATAACAACTAACCATGCTAAAAGCTTCTGCCAATGCCGATTCAATGTCCCAAGCCAACCGCCTGTTTTCCTCGGCTGATGCTTCCTTCCTTATTAAGGGCACAGGAAGATCGGTTTGTTTGTGTGCAAAAAGCGCCGTAAGCGTTCGCATTTCTTCGCGCGAGAAGTCCTCTTGCTTTTTTTCGAAAATCGCTTGAAACAAAAAGAGACCTTCCAGCCATTGTATAAAGTCAGTCTCAAGAAAACGCCCGCCATCAAAAATACCACTGCGCCATACAGCCTGACCAATCACCGGAGATCTTGCCCGTTGCCACCACATGGCAGCAAAAAAAATTGCTCCGCCTTTTTCAAATAGCAAATTATCTGAAATGTTCCAAATTTGTTCCGGCTCCGGGTCGCTCAAATTTGAAGGCTTTTCCGGTAATATAAAGTCTTCTGGCGCAACATCTTCTACTAAGCCAAGCTTCATGATATCCGGCGCCAGCCTCAAAGGCTGGTCGCTTTGCGCAACTTGCGGTAATTCCGGGGGTAACTGCTGGATAAAATCCTCCCTTAATTCCATCAACGGCTCAACCTCAACAGTTTCCGGAACAAGAAATGGCTGAACCTGCTGCAATAAGCTTTCTTTTTTCTCTTTGGGAATAAAAAAATTCTTAAGCGGAACCCCCTTGGGATGGCGTCCAACTGGGCTGCTCAAGTCAGACTCTTTAAGAACTGCATTAATCGAAGATTTCGAAACATCCATCGAGAAACGCTGCCGAACAAGATCAACCAGCTTCCGGCAACTTAGCGAGGGGACACTCCGCTTGCTCTCTACTATAAAATCAACCACTTCTGATTTTAATTTGTAAGTTACTCCCATATCTTGCCAATCCTGATAACCGAGATTAATGTCCAGAGTGGACAGTTTTAATTTAGCACTTTTATGATATGTGAGAAAGGTTTAAGTAATCTTTTTCGCGGAAGTATATACTCAGGAAATTTCAATCTTGTCGTTAAGTTCTGTACCTGATAACTTTATGGTGCCACTTGACAATTCCAGCACCTTGGAAGCATTCCAGAAAACAGGACTTAAAGAAAACGGCGGAATTGCACAAACAAGTCCAACAACACTATTATTACGGTCTAAGAAAATAGCATCAATGGAAAACCGCATAAAAAACATGTGAATTGAATTGCAACAGGTTATAAGTAATCCCTCATCAGAATTCAAGGAGTCGCGTCCCAATAAGCCCTTCATGCGCGCCCATGGGCTATCTGCGAACCGCACTTGTTTTGCAATTAAAGTCTGGCGAGAAATATTATATGCAGTCATTATTCAGGCGGAAACAACGTGGTCTATAGAAAATATTTCTTTAGAGAGAGCAACCCCGCGTTTAACAAAATCATCGTAGCACTCGGGTACATATCCTGTTGGCACAAAATCCCCCATCACCCGGCCATCTTTATCTATTCCCGTATGACGAAATTCGAAAATATCTTTAAGTTCAGGCAGTCCGTTCACAATGCGTCCGGTTAATTCGGAAATCCCTATAATTTTACGGGATCCATCCGATAAGCGGGCAACTTGAACAATAATATCCAACGCCGACGCAATCATGTCATAAACCGCTTGTAACGGTAGCTCTACTCCACTTAAAAGAATGAGGGAATTGAGCCGGGTTACGGCATCTCTGGTGGAATTCGCATGGATGGTTGTTAGCGATCCATCGTGGCCAGTATTCATGGCCTGTAGCATGTCCAGAACTTCCGGGCCACGGCACTCACCAATAATAATTCGATCTGGCCGCATACGCAGGGTATTGATAAAAAGATCCCTTATCGTAATCGCTCCTTTACCCTCAACGTTCGGGGGCCTCGACTCAAGGCGCGCCCAGTGCGGCTTGATCAGCTTGAGCTCGGCCGCATCTTCCAGTGTAATAATTCTTTCACCATCCGGAATATTATTTGAAATAATATTAAGGAGGGTCGTTTTTCCTGAACCCGTCCCGCCGGACACAAGCATATTCTTGCGGCTAACAACAGCGGCCTGAATAAAATCCGCCATCGGACGCGAAAGGCTATGAAAACGCTGTAAAAGATCTTCTACCGTATACCGATCCTGGGCAAACTTACGAATTGTGATCATCGGGCCCCGCAAAGAAAGCGGAGGAATGATAGCATTGACACGCGATCCATCCGGCAAACGAGCATCCACCATTGGCACAGATTCGTCAATACGCCTTCCTAAGGGTGCAATAATGCGATCGATTGTCGAGCGAACCTGCTGATCTGAAATAAATTTTCGCCCGGTCAGGAAAATTTTTCCGGATTTCTCAATATAGATCTCATCCTTGTTATTAACCATGATATCCGTAATAGCATTATCTGCCAGCAAATCCTCCAACGGACCAAGCCCAAGCGCCTCATTAACTATTTCGGTAACAAGCTTGGATCTTTCCTGATGAGAAGAAACAATCGCTCCAGCCTCCTCAGTGATGAGATCCACAATAATTCGTTCAGCCTGTTTCTTAATATTAGCCGCCTGCTCGGGGTCTGCCAATGCTTCCGGTGTTATCGATTTGAGGTTCATGCGATCAACAAGTTTTGCATGAATCCTTTTTTTAAGCCGAACCCCTTCGTCTTCATCTTTTTGGCTTGAATATTTTATTGGTGAACCGGAAGCTTTTTCCGTAATACCAAACTTTTCCCAGAAATTATCCTGCTTTTTATCATCGACTATGCGAACCCTTAGGACTTCCGTGGTCTGCACATAATTGTTTTCGTTGCACAGCATTTCTGCCAGATCCGAAAATGCCATAGAAACACGCGCCCGCGGACTGTCGACCACACATGGAATTCCACGATTAAGAGCACTTCCGACAACTTTTCCGTCTGATGGGATTCTGGCAAGAATATCGCAACCTAACGCCGCCTTAACTTCCTGCCACACAACTCCGCCTTGACTTTCCGAACGATTTAAAACGGCTTTAATCATTTTCATCGGAAAATGCTGGCTTTGCAACAACTCTAGGCCCCATTTGATCTGGTATACCGCTAAAATATCAGGAGTAACGGCAAGCAAAATAAGATTGGACATGTCCAACACTGAAAGCAGGACTTCGGTAAATGATTTTCCAACATCAATAATGATGAAATCGTAAAGCTGCTGAGCCTTTCTCAGAAACGGTCGTATATTATCTGGAGTAATCTGCCCCATTTCCCGATAACTTAAAACTGCAGAAATAAAATCTACGCCAATGGCGTGAGTCATGACGAATTTCTTGATGACCGCAGGATCTTCCTGATTCTCCAACTGAGAAAAAGATTCAACAATAGAGCTGCGCGGAACAAGATTCAGCATGCGCGCCATATCCTGTCCTGCCTGGAAATCCAGATCAATCAGAAGAACTTTTTTACCAGACAAAGCCAGCGAACAGGCACTATTAACGCAGAGAAATGTCTTCCCGACGCCGCCTTTATTACTAAATACTGTTATCGTTTTAGCTGCCATAATTTCTGAAACAATTATTTATTGAACTTTTTGATTAACAGAATCAAATCTATAGGCTATTGGTATTGTTACCGAAACTTCGTCACTGCGAATATCATCCGGGATTGGAAAATATGGGGAAAGCCCCCGCGCTGTATTAAGAGCATCCAAATCAAAAATTTCATATCCCGAAGATTCCTGAATAAAAGCATCCCTCAAGGAGCCGTCGCGTTTGATAATGAGAGCCAATTTTACGACACCCTCCCAGCCATTTCTACGCGCCTCATAAGGAAAAACAATAAATGCAGATATCTTTTCCTGAACCTGTCTGGCATACGGGGCCAACGCTTGAGACACCGAAACGTATGAAGAAGACAGATCCCGCTCAAAATTCGCAGAACCACCTTTTTTTGCCTGAAAGGCGCGCGCCCCTTTATTCTTATTGGCTGATGCAATAATCGTCGGTGTCAGGGAGATAACTAGTTCACTGTCCCCGACATTAGCAGGAGTCTTTTTGCTACGAAAAAGCATCCCCAGAACTGGAATACTTCCCAACAAAGGAACTTTTCGGACGGTAACCCCATCCTGCTTGCGTATCAGGCCGGCCAGAACGATAGTCTGTCGATCATCCAAAAAAAGCTGCGTTTGGGCGGTGCGAGTCGTAAAAGCTACATCATCTCCGCTCGAATTGGCCGCATCAATATCACTAATTTCAACATTCATCAACAAGTCGACTTTGTCGTTACGAATCGTTGGGGTCATCATCAAGCTCACCCCATACTCTTTGTATTCGACATTTTCCTGCGTTGACCCACCACTGGCATTAGTTGTTGTCGTTCTGATCGGGATTTCTCCACCAACAAGAAACGTTGCCTGCTTCCCGCTCATGACAACAAGCCTCGGCTTGGACAAAACGCGAGCCCGACCTTCTATAATTAAGGCATTAATTTTGGCTATTAACGCACTATCAGTTGAACGATAGAAGTTTCCTATCTTGAACATATCATTAAATGTTCCGGCTTGATCAGGAGGAACCTCGACCGCCATGGGATTTAGACCATCACCAATAGTTCCAGTTACTTTCCCTGTGGCTCCATCACCTGACTGCGTACCGGAAAACCAATCAACCCCCAGCTCTTTAGTCAAAGTTGTCGATAAATCCGTAACCTGCATATCGATCTGTATCATATCCTCACTGACCGCATCACCTACCAAATTCAAATACTTACCAAATAATGGCTCAAGCGCCTTCTCCATAATGTTTCTTTTTTCGGCCGTCAACTCTCCGGTCAAAACAATCCGACCTTCATAAGGACTTTCTGAAACTATCACCTCATGAATGTTGGCACTAAACAAAAGGCTTTCGGCGCGACTCTTAAGGTATGCAGTATTTTCAGGAACTACCTGAACAATCGTAGTTGTCTTGACATCGCCGTCCCAGATAAATAACACAGTCTGGCCTGTTTCTTTTCCAATAACAGTGATGCCTTCTGCGGAGGCTCCACTAATATCTGCAATTTCAGGATCCGTAATCGACACTTTAGTTAGCGCTTTGGTGTCTATCTTGACCATGTCACCTTTAAGAATCTGAACCTGATCAAAATTTCCCGCCCCATGAACCGTGACAGAAGTAAACGATAAAAGGCAAAGAATCAAAACAAGCCTGAGTGAGCGGTCAAAAACAACCGATTTTCTATTTATTGACGCCAACATTCCCTACTCCTTTCCACCCCGATAGACCGGAATGTACGGTTTAGCTTCA
The DNA here is from genome assembly GCA_903944345.1 of Candidatus Omnitrophota bacterium. Lineage (GTDB taxonomy): Bacteria > Omnitrophota > Gorgyraeia > Zapsychrales > Fredricksoniimonadaceae > CAJARJ01. Next base: position 33,134 of record CAJARJ010000019.1, on the reverse strand, counting down.
ACAACGTCAACAGTTTCCACTTCAGCCACAGGTGCCTCTTCCCCCCACTCTGAATCGGGAATCTTCAAATCCGCGCCACTATTTTCCAGAACATACTCGGCAAGTGTCGACCAGGTCGCACTAGATAGCATCACACTCTTGCTTTCATTGGGGCCTCGTAGAGCCATTTCCAATTTTCCGTTCTTTTCTGCAAATGATAAAAGGCCAGCTTCCTGAGGGTCAACCGCAAAGGTTATTTTCAGCGCAGCATCTTTCTGCTGAGCATCGTACTCCCCCATCTGATCAAGATTTGTATTCACAGCCAATATCTGCACCCTCTGAAAAATCATGGCCGTAACAACTTTTTTTTGTTTGTCAGCAACGGGCTCAGCGGGAAGATTCAAGTGCGCAATAATGTCAACGTAATCTCCCGGATTAATTAACCCCCCAACCGCGCCAATAGACTCTATCTTTAATGTGATCGCCCTTTTCCCGGCAGGAGTACGTAATGCCAGAGAAGGTTTTGGCTTTTTGGGCGGATTCTTTTGAGCATCTTCGGTCGCCTTTCTGGCTGATTCAGCTGCAGCTGCGGCTTTAGCAGCTGCGACAGCATCTGCCAGTCGCTTGTCGGCCGCCCGACTGGACTCCTCAATGGCTTTTTTGTAATTTTGATCCATTGCGGCAATTTTCTGATTCATTCCCGCCATTTGCTCGTTATATTGCTGCTCTCTCTGCTTCTGTGCCTGTTGATATCGATCTGCCAAAATTTGTGTTTCCTCGTTAATGCGCGTCGAAACAAAACCAGCAACCATGACAGAAGCCACAATGCCGATCACAACAGCGGCGGCAATCATGATCAACTGCTTTTTGTTTTCGAAAAGATCCATATCTTGTCTCCCGGTTACTTGTCGCCCTTAAGTAATTCGGCATTCACCTGAACCTTGACGGTCTCAGCCGTTTTGGCTATGACCTCCATAACCGCCTGCTGCTGTTTCTGTCCGGTAAGCCATTTAACCAAATCCGTTTCAATCTCAGCATATGGTTGCTTGTTTCCGCCACGCACATCTTCTACCTTGACCAGATAATACCCTTCTGGTCCGCTAAAAACACGGGATATCTCCCCCTTCTTCAGCGGATCGATCTCTTTTTTCATAAGCTCAAAAGGGGGTTCCGTTAAATAACCCAAATCGCCTTCCAGAACTGCCGATTTACCTTTAGATCGGTCTTTGGCTATCTGTGCAAAGTCCGCCCCCTGCAAAAGCTCAACCAGAACGCTCTTGGCTTCGGCTTCCGTCAACAAAACAATTTCACGAACCCTTTTCTCAACCGGAACTATAAACACATCTGGGTTAGCATCATAATATTCGCGCGCGTCCTGCTCGGTCGCCAGAACGCCCTTCACCAAGCTTTCGGCAAACTCCCTAACAATTAGGGTGTTCTCGAAATCTTTCACCGCATTGCGTATATCTTGCGTCTGATCAACCTTCTGACGGCGACCTTCGTAAACCAACAATTGCTGACGCAAAAGCTCATCGAGAACGGCCTCTTTTGCGCCTGGCTCGCGCGCATCAAAATCCGGAACAACCTGTTTGACACCTTTCAGTCGCCCCTCAAATTCCTCAAGAGTTAGCGTCCATTCTCCGACTTTGGCAACAACGCCAGCCGGTAACGGCTCGGTAAGCATCTTGGCTGCAGATTCTGATTTGATCGCCGCAACATCAACCTTCTTGGCATCTGTTGCCGCTGAACGCGAACTACTTTTGCTGGTTGTTTTTGGCTTGGAAACAAACGCATCACATCCGGTTGATAACAATACTATCAAGCCGGTAAAAATTACCGCTCTAGTCCTGGTGAAATCCATCATAACTCCTCCGTTTATTTAAGATAATCAGATTATATCTTTTAACTACGGGAAAACAAGCAGGCATTCAAAAAACTAGTGCTGTTTTTTAAGAACATCCTTGACCGCATCCCTTTCCTGTACCAGCTCTTGTATGGTCGCCTTAATCTTCTGTTCCGCAAAAATTTCATGCGTCAGCCCCGAAACAACCATAAGTCGGGTACCGTTTGAACATACGGGATATCCGAAAATCAATCCCTCCGGCACGCCATATTCACCGCATGATATCTGTGCGACAGAAAAAAAATCATTCTCAAGGGTTGGCGTGAGGATTGCAGCCATCGTGTCGACAACGGCATTAGCAGCTGAAGCAGCTGAAGACATGCCTCTGGACTTGATTATGTCTGCCCCGCGATTCTGAACAGTCTCAATAAAAAAAGTCTGGAGCCACCTGTCATCGGCAATAACATCGCGAACATTTCGGCCGGAAATAGTGGCATGATAAAAATCTGGAAACTGTGTTGTTGAATGATTCCCCCATATTCCAATCCGCCTGATCTCGGTAACGTCCACTGCCGCCCTACGAGCTATTTGTGCTGCCGCCCGGTTCTGGTCAAGCATCATCATGGCAAAAATATTTTTTGGATCTAAGCCAACTGCGCTTTCTTTAACAATAAAAGCATTGGTATTACAAGGATTCCCGACCACAAGCACTCGACAGTCCTTGCGTGCGGCTGCAGCTAATGCCCGGCCCTGTTGCAAGAAGATAGACGCATTAATCTTTAACAAATCCGCTCTCTCCATTCCGGCTTTCCGTGGAGCGGCACCCACCAAAAGTGCCCAGTCGGCATCCGCAAAAGCTTCATATGGATCGGATGAAATTTTGATACTGGCTAACTGCGGAAAAGCGCAATCCTCCAGCTCCATAACAACGCCTTTAAGGGCAGACATTGCTGGTTCAAGTTCCAGCAGGCTTAACTCAATACGGCAGTCCATTGCGAATAATTGGGCCGCTGCCAGACGAAACAACAGCGAGTAGCCTATTTGACCTGCCGCACCACTAACAGCTATTTTGACAACTTTCTTAGACATATAGTAATCCTACTATAACCTTTTTTATGACTTTATATCCTAATATTTAATCTTTTTGCCGGACTTGGAAAGGGAAAGCTTTGAACACTCGGAATCAGCGGATGAGAAAAAATTATGGCGACCCCAGCGGGATTTGAACCCGCGTTCCAAGCTTGAAAAGCTTGTGTCCTGACCAGACTAGACGATGGGGTCGAAAACTACTTTTATTCAAAGTAGCGCTATATTATATTTAAGGCTTTCTAATCGTCAAGTAAAATTGAAACGCCTACTCTGTTACCTCTACTTCATCCCGGGCAATCACGTTCGCAATAGAAGCAACGGCATCCGCTTCCTCCAAAGAAACAAGCTTAACCCCAACCGCACTGCGTCCCGTCATTCGAACATCTGCCGGCTTACAACGAATAATTGAGCCTTGTTTAGTTACCGTCATAATCTCGTCATCTTCATGCACCACAAGGATTCCGGCAACAACTCCATTTCTGGGCGTACACTTGAGATTAATAATCCCCTTGCCGCCGCGCGTTTGCGTCCGGTAATCTTCGAATTTGGATCTCTTGGCAAAACCAAGTGTCGAACAAGTCAAAAGAGTATTCCCTGTTTTATCCACATCTGCGGGAAACACGATCATCCCCACAACTTCGTCATCTTTGTCCAAAGCGATTCCTCGCACCCCCATAGCAGAGCGTCCGGTGTCACGGATTTGCGTTTCCAGAAAACGTAGCGATTGCCCTTTTCTTGTAGCCAAAAGAACATGCTGCTTGCCGTCGGCAAGCGCCACACCGATCAAGGCATCCCCCTTATCTAGGGTAATGCCAATAATTCCTCCCTTACGGGGATTGCTGTAAGCAGAAAGTTTTGTTTTCTTCACCGTTCCACGAAAAGTCGCCATGATCAAAGACTGCTCGTCATTGAATTCTTTGACCGCCACAATCGCACTGATCGACTCGTCACTGGAAAAAGACAAAAGATTAACAATAGCTTTTCCCTTGGCTTGACGGGAGGCCATCGGAATTTCATACACCTTCAACCAACGGATAATCCCCTTATTGGAAAAAATCAAAAGATAATCCTTGGCCGAAGCGACAAAAAGTCTTTCAACAAAATCCTCTTCCTTGGTCGTCATACCCGTAACACCTTTGCCACCGCGCTTCTGCTTGCGATAGGCATCAACCGGCGTACGCTTGATATAACCAGTATTGGTCACGGTGATGGCCATGTCCTCGTCGACAATCAAATCTTCTATCTCAATCTCATCTGCCTTGCCCGCAATCTCCGTCCGGCGCTCGTCTCCAAAACGATCCTTTAACGCTGCCAGATCATTACGAATGATGGCATCGACTCTTTTAGGATCAGCGAGTATCTGTCGGTACTCATCGATCGCCTTAAGCAGCTCATTATATTCCTGCTCGATCTTGTCTCTCTCAAGACCAGTCAACTTTTGCAGCTGCATTTCCAGAATAGCCTGCGCCTGGATTTCCGTCAGCCCAAATTTTTTCATCAGGGCCGTTTTGGCTTCCAGAGTGGAGGATGATTTGCGAATAACACGTATTATCTCATCAATATTTTCGAGGGCAATCCGCAATCCTTCCAGAATATGTGCGCGTCGCAAAGCTTTATCCAGCTCATATTGTGTCCTGCGACGAATCACCAAACGACGGTGATCGATATAATAAGACATAAGCTGCTTCAAATTAAGGACACGCGGACTATTGTTGACCAGTGCAAGATTAATGACACCAAAAGTAACTTCCAGTTGCGTATGCTTGTACAGATAATTCAGGATAATTTGCGCCTCAACATCCCGTCGCAGTTCGATCACAACCCGAATTCCGTCTTTATCAGACTCATCCCGAATATCCGTAATACCATCAACACTCTTATTCTGCACCTGATCCGCAATTGCAGATACCAGATTCGACTTGTTCACCTGGTAAGGAATTTCGGTGATAATAATGAAATCTTTGCCGTTCTTCTGTTTCTCAATCCCAACCTTGCCGCGTAAAGTCACCTTACCGCGTCCGGTCATAAACGCATCTTTTATGCCCTCGCGACCACAGATAATCCCCCCTGTAGGGAAATCCGGCCCCTTCACACACTTCATCAGATCCGCAATTTCGACCTCAGGATTGTCCAGAAGAATGCTTATTCCGTCGACAATCTCGTTAAGGTTATGCGGCGCCATATTAGTCGCCATGCCGACCGCGATACCACTCGAACCATTCACAAGAAGATTGGGTAATGCGGCGGGAAGAATCAACGGCTCTTCTAATGTTGAATCGAAATTGGGGGTATAGTCAACCGTGTTCTTGTCGATATCGGCTAAGAGCGGCTCAGCAATAGGAGCCATCCTGGCTTCAGTGTACCGCATAGCCGCCGCAGAATCTCCATCTATGGATCCAAAGTTTCCCTGACCATCAACCAGTGGATAGCGAAGCGAAAAACTTTGCACCATTCTGACCATGGTGTCATAAACAGCAGAATCCCCGTGCGGATGATATTTACCCAAAACTTCACCCACGATACGCGCGCTCTTTTTGTACGACTTGTTATGTTCAAGATGCAGCTCTTTCATCGCATACAATATGCGGCGATGCACCGGCTTGAGGCCGTCACGCACATCCGGCAAAGCCCGGCCGACAATAACGCTCATAGAATAGGAAATGTAGGAACTTTTCATTTCCTCTTCGATGGGAATCGGAACAATTCGCTCTTTTTTTGTAAAATCCTTCATACCGCCAATGCCTTTCTAAGCATTTATCTCTGTTTAAATATCAAGTTCACGTACCGTATGGGCGTTGGCCTCGATAAAATTCCGGCGCGGCTCAACCTCATCCCCCATAAGAACGGTAAATGTCTTGTCCACAGCAACCGCGTCCTCGAGGTCAACCCTTAGCAAGGTGCGCCTCTCCGGATCCATCGTGGTTTCCCATAGCTGCTGGGCATTCATTTCACCCAAACCCTTATAACGCTGAATATGGATCCCCTTCTGCGCATTCGTTTTGATATATTCCAATACTTCCCGCAGACTAAAGAATTCTTTAACGTCCTTTTCGTTCTCCACACTAAACAATGGCTTCAAAAGCTTGACTTTGCGCTTGTCTTTATCTTTGGCAATAATGGTTTCAGCGCGGACTTCTTCGTCTTTCTCAAAAGTCGCCAGACCAATTTCGTATTTCTCAAGCAAAGCTCCAACTTTCTGCAGATCATCCGATTCGAAAAGTTCTAAATACTCGGTTTCAATATCATTTTTGGTGAGCTCTGCCAACTCTTTATCATCGTAAACAAAAAACTTTTGCTCGTTCTCTATTACAATATATCTTGGAAATACCTTGTTTTTAACGTCATATTTATCAATATACTCTGTAAAATTTACATTTTTTTTGGCCAGCTTCTCGACCAATCGCTCCAAATCGACCAACACAGAAATAATTTCCCGAAGCTGCACCCCGCCGAAAGTTTTTCCGCCCTCCAGTTTTGTCAGCTTTAATCCATCTGTACCAAGCTCAAGGATCAGCTCATTCATTTCTTTCTCGGTTTGTATATATTCTTCCCGCTTTCCCCGCGTGATCTTATACAACGGGGGCTGGGCAATATAAACATATCCACCTTCAATCAACGGCTTGTACTGCCGATACAACAATGTTAGCAGCAATGTACGTATATGCGAACCATCCACATCCGCGTCGCACATGATAACCAATTTATGATAGCGCAATTTGGCCGGGTTAAAATCATCTCCGACACCGGTTCCGAGCGCCGTAATAATCGTTCGTATTTCGTCATTGGAAAGAATTTTATCCAGCCGCGCTTTTTCAACATTAAGGATTTTTCCCTTCAGCGGCAAAATCGCCTGAAAGGTTCTGTCCCGGCCTTGCTTGGCGGAACCGCCGGCCGAATCCCCCTCAACCAAATACAATTCACACAAAGCCGGATCCCGCTCCGAACAATCCGCAAGTTTCCCGGGAAGCCCGCCACTTTCCAAAGCCCCCTTACGACGGGTCAGCTCCCTGGCTTTACGTGCCGCTTCACGGGCACGCGACGCCAAAATCACTTTTTCGACAATTTTGTTTCCAACAGAAGGGTTTTCTTCAAAAAAACTGGTCAGCGCATCCAGCGTGGCGGAAGCAACTAACCCATCCACCTCAGAGTTCCCCAACTTTGTCTTTGTTTGTCCTTCAAACTGCGGAAAAGGAATCTTGACGCTTATAACCGCCGTGAGGCCTTCCCGGGTATCATCCCCGGAAATATTCTCTCCATCTTTGAGCGCTTTTTTGCCTTTTGCATAATTATTAATGGCACGCGTCAACGCTGAGCGAAATCCACTTAAATGTGTTCCGCCTTCAATTGTATTAATATTATTGGCATACGTATAAACATTTTCGTTATACCCGTCGGTGTACTGCAGCGCCACTTCAATTTCGATATTTTCTTTATCCGTGGTGAAATAAACAACCTTGTTATGCAGCGGAGTCTTATTGAGATTCAGATCCTCAACAAAAGAAACAATTCCCCCTTTGAAAAAAAATACGGACTCTTTAAGTTTTTCAGCGCGCATATCGCTGAATTTAATACTTAGCCCTTTATTCAGAAAAGCCAACTCCCGTAGTCTTTTGGCCAAGATGTCATAGGAAAAAACTGTAGTTTGTGAAAATATTTCAGCGTCCGGCATAAATGTAACTTTGGTGCCGGTCTTTTTTGTCTTCCCGATAACTGTGAGCTTGGTTACCGGCTTGCCGCGTTCATAACGCTGATGGTGGATCTTTTCATCTCGTTTGACTTCAACTTCCAGCCAGCCGGAAAGCGCATTGACACAACTAACACCAACGCCATGTAAACCCCCGGAAACCTTGTAAGAATCCTTGTCGAATTTTCCTCCGGAATGTAAAACCGTCAAAACAACTTCGACGGCTGGACGCTTCTCGCGTTCATGCATGTCAACAGGAATACCTCGCCCATCATCAATAACCGAACAGGATCCATTTTCGTTAATGGTCACTTCGATTCCGCTACAATGTCCCGCAAGAGCCTCGTCAACAGCATTATCAACAACTTCATAAACAAGATGATGCAGCCCCCGAACGCCGGTATCACCTATATACATGGCCGGACGCATCCGAACAGCATCTAATCCTTCGAGAACCTGAATATTAGAGGCATCGTATTTTGTATTGTTCTTTGGTTCTGCTTCTTTGGTCATGTTTATTTCCCTATCTTAAAAACAATATTTTTCACTTCCGGACAGTGTTTCTGCAGTTTTTTTAAAACTTCCTGCTTTCTCAGCTTCCATTGATACAAACGAGCAGGATTATTCACTGAAATATATAAACTGCCTTCTTTAAATCCCGAATACAATGCCTGATCAACATAAAACTCGGCTAACTCTTTCCATCTTTTTTCAATCGTCAACTGATCAACCGTATTCCCGGAAGATATCTGCGCTATAAGATTAGGAAGAATATCTTGGATGGTAAATAATTGCGATTTTTTTTGAATGCTCATAATCTCATAGGCAGAGCCAAATATAAATAATTTTCTTTACGAATTACGCAAGGCTTGTCTGGCCCAAGGATTTCAAGTTCAATCTTTTCATCATTTATGTTTTTAAGCACATCTATCATATATTGTGGATTAAAACCCACAACCATTTCTGTGCCGCTATACTGAATGGCCAACTCTTCTCTGGACTCTCCAATATCGGGTGTAGATTTCGAAACTACCAGTTTTTCTTTAAATACCTCAAATTTAACCGCCTGAAAATCTGGTGTAGCTAACAAATTTGCCCTGCGTATAGCCGAAAGAAAATCATTAGTATTCAAAGTAATTTTTGGAACGTTTGTTTTGGGAATAACCTGACTATAATTAGGAAAATCTCCCTCAATTATGCGTGTTGCAATCAACACCCCGCTGATATCAAAAAGAACCTGATTCACCGCTGAGACCATAATAACATCGCCATCATCCTTCAAATTTCTATTAACTTCCTGAACAGCCTTGACCGGTAAAATCACAGCCACATCTTTTGTAACCGGAAGATTTAAATTTCTTTCTGCTTTTGCTAATCTTTTTCCATCTGTCGCAACCATCCGTATTGTATTATTTGATATTTCCAGCATAATACCGTTTAATACATAACGTGATTCTTCATGTGAAACAGCAAAAGCTGTTAACCTGAACATTTCTTTCAAATCAGACTGTTTAATTCTTACAGCCTCCTTATCCTTAAATTCCGGGAACTGTGGAAACTCTTCTTTAGGAAGTCCCATTAATTTAATTCGACAATTAAGTCCTTCTATTTCAATCTGATTGTTCTTTTTGACAGAAATTGTCAAATCTCCTGCTGGCAACTCGCGAATAATATCATGAAATCTTTTGGCGGGAATAGTAATCGCCCCATCTTCAATAATATTAACAGGTATTTCACAGGATATTCCGATATCTAAATCAGTAGTATTTAACTTTAAAGAATCTTTTTTTGTTTCTAGTAGCATATTCGATAAAATAGGTAAAGTTGCCTTTGAAGCAACGATATTTTGAACCGTTTGTATGCCTTGTAATAAATCATCTTTTAGTATTTTAATTCGCATTTTTTCTCTCCTTCTTTAAATCTTAATTAATAGAAATAAATAGTATCTGTATAAGTAGGTAACCTTAATAAGATCAATAAGGAATAAAAGTTATTTAAAATCAATAGTTTATAGCAATTTTTTTTGTGGATAACATATAAACTAGTTGTTATTAACGTTTAAGAATATCTGATAACTTTTCAATAGCATAACGTAAACTGGCCTGTTCATTAATATCGGCATCAATTTTTTTACATGAATGTAAAACTGTTGTATGATCTCGTCCCCCAAAAGCATTTCCTATTTCGGGTAAAGAGTGTTTAGTCAGCTTTCTGGACAAATACATTCCTATTTGTCTGGGAACAACAATAGTTTGATTTCGACGAGTTGATTTTAAGTCTGAAATATTGACTTTATAATAGTCAGCTACAGTCAGAATAATCATTTCCAGACTGATTGTTTTTGTTGTTTCTTTGACCATGTCTTTTAGAGTATTTCTTGTTAATTCAAGAGTAATCAGATTTTCTTCCAGTAATGAAGTTGCCAATACTCTAATAAGAGCACCTTCCAGTTCTCGAATATTTGTTTTAATTTGTTCCGCAATAAAAAAAATAACATCATCTGGTATTGGAACTTTTATTGATTCAACTTCTATTTTTTTTCTTAGGATGGCAACACGTGTTTCAAAATCTGGAGGCTGGATATCGACAGCTAAACCCCAACTAAAGCGAGTGACCAGGCGATCTTCCAGTTTTGCAACTTCTTTGGCAGGTCGATCACAGGTCATAACAATTTGTTTGTGGGAATTATGTAATTCATTAAATGTATGGAAAAATTCTTCCTGAGTAGATTCTTTTCCGGCGATAAATTGAATATCATCAATAAGGAGAACATCGATATTTCGATACTTTTGTTTAAATTGTGATGCGGAACGGTTTTTTATAGCTTCAATTAGTTCATTGGTAAACTGCTCAGATGTTATATAAAGACAATGTTGAGCAGGATACTTGATAGAAATTTGGTTAGCGATCGCATGCATAAGATGAGTTTTACCCATGCCCGATTGCCCATAAATAAACAATGGATTGTAAGCTTTTGAAGGATTTTCTGCAACAGCCTGGCTTGCGCGAAATGCCATTTTATTTGATGAACCCATAACAAAATTTTCGAAAGAAAATCGCGATTGTATGTTTGAAGTTCTATTTTTTGGATATGAAACAGAAGCGGTTTGGACAGAAATAACGGCTGGCATGGCCGCTTCAGGTTGTTTTGCTGATGCAGAGGAAACAACTATTTCGAAGTCACAATTGGTAAGACCGGTTTTCTTTAGGGCATTCTGAATGATATCGGCGTAATGATCAATAATCCATGTTTTGAAGAATTCATCCGGGGTTTCGAGAATGATTTTATCGTTTTGACAATTTACATTGAGATTAGAGAACCATGTTTGATAAGAAGAGACCCCGATCTCGTCTTGAACAAAGGTTTGTGCGTTGTTCCAGTATTGTTGCAATGTCGTCATAGTGATTTAGGGTTGTGCATGAAGAAGAGAGATGTAAATCATTTCAGCATATCGACTTAGGTCTTTATTAATATTTTAATAACAGGTTATCCACAGTTGTTATTAACTTTTTATACCGTAAAACTTGATAGACTTAGCTCGAAGTTTGATTCAGTTTAGGCATTATATCAAAGAAAGCTTGAGGCGCAACCTATTTTAACCCAGCGGGAAGAGCGGATCAGTTTTGATTTATCAACAACATTATGTTTGGGATACCTCTTTTTTAAATCTTAGTTCACGCAACGATCAGACAATCTTAGTACACTTCTTATAGGATAGTTTGTTTTAATGAAGTAAAATATAAGGTACTTTTTGGTTTATTATGGAGCTTTAATTTTTGTTGAGCTTTATTTGTTCTTATTAGATTCAATACTTCTTTAGTTCGCCCAAATGATTTGCATAGCCATTTGATTTCAATACTTGACTTAGGAAAATCATATGTTATAATTTCCCACATTATGAAATTAAATCTTAAGACTCCCACAAATCTCAAAGGCAAACGAGTTCACGGTTTTCGTAAGCGCTCCTCTACGGCTGATGGTCGTAAAGTGTTAAGTGCTCGTCGGGCAAAAGGTCGTAAGCGTTTATCAAAGTGATACTTTGACTACACTTGCGTATCTTGGCGTAGGCACATGAAACATTTATTGATTTTGCTTGTACGAGCTTATCAGTTTGCGTTAAGACCGTTATTACCCGCAAATTGCCGGTTTTCTCCAACCTGCTCCAACTATGCCCTTCAGGCTATACAGCAGTATGGCTCATGGAATGGCCTCTCTTTAACTTTTCGAAGAATCATAAAGTGTCATCCATTTCATCCAGGGGGCTTTGATCCTTTAAGGTAATCTATGGAAAAACGTCTATTTTTAGCTGTTGCGCTATCACTTATTGTTGTTTTTGTTTTTCAAACCTTTTGGGGTCCAAAACCAAAAGATTTTGCCTTCGCCCCATTTTCACAGGAACAAAGCTCACTTGATGATGCTCCAAGTATTAATACGCAAGCTAAAGCTTTTTCACAACCAATAATTTCTGACAGCGATCAATTGCAGGGGAGCGAGGATGCTATTTCCCATAGCGGGCTTAAGTTAACATTCTCCACTCTTGGAGCCAAAGTCAGTAATGCTGAGTTGACGAAATTCGCATATTCATTTCCTTTATATGATATTTTGGCTGTAGACTCATTTAATACTAAGTTTTTTACAGTATCATCCAAGAATCAGAATTCTATTGAATATAAAATTGATTGGGATGATTGGGTTGTTTACAAAACTTTTAAAATAGTTGATAATTTCAACGTTATTGGTTCTTTGAAGATTAGAAATACGGCAGGATCCAAAAGACAGTTTCCCTATAAAGTAGCTGCGGCAATTTTTGATTCGTCCAGACTGGACAAAAATATTAATGGAACTGATCGAACATTGCTTGAGTATTTAATTCTTGAGAGCAAGAAATCTTATAGGAAGAATAACCTTTCTAATTTTTCTGAAAAGTGGGATTTTTCAAAACAAGATGTTGATGTTTCCTTTCTTGGGCTCCGGGATAGATACTTTGCCATGATTCTTCAGCCACAAACATCTCTGAGAAATTTTAATATAACTGCATTGAATTCAGATCGTTTGGCCTTAGGTTTTAGCCTTAACGATTTTGATTTTCTTCCAGATCAGACTAAGACTTACGATTTCAATATCTATTTGGGCCCACAGAAACTTGATTTGCTTAATAAAGCAGGAAAAGATTTCCAAAAAATTTTAGTTTTTAGTGATTGGGCCTGGCTAGATGCCATATCGAAATTAATTTATTGGTTGCTTGGTGCAACGTACAGTTTAATTCCTGTTTGGGGGCTTTGTATTATTTTGGTAAGTCTTGTAGTGTATGGAGCAATGTTTCCATTGACAATGAAAAGCCTGCTATCTATGAGGAAAATGCAGGCTATTCAACCTAAAATCAAGCAGGTTCAAGAAAAATTTAAGAATAATCCTGAGAAAGTAAACCAAGAAATTCTTGCTCTCTATAAACAGCATGGAGTTAATCCTTTAGGTGGTTGTTTGCCGATGATTTTGCAAATGCCCATTTTTGTTGGGCTATATCAAGTACTATGGCGGTCTTTTTACTTTAGGGGAGAGTCTTTTCTTTGGATGAAAGATCTGTCTCAGCCGGATCATTTATTTAAACTACCATTTGAAATCCCTTTTTTGGGTAGCTATTTTAATTTATTGCCAATCGTCATGGTTTTTATCATGATGTTTCAGCAGAAAATGTCCAATCAGAATATGGATGTTTCGCCTGAACAGGCGGCACAGCAAAAAATGATGGCAACTGTATTTCCTGTTATGATAGGCTTCATTTTTTATAATTTTTCTAGCGGATTGAATGTGTATTTTGTTGTCTTTTATCTATTATCTGCAATTACGCAGTGGCATATTTCCAGAAGTAGTATGGCTTCATTGTTAGCAAAGTAGTTTATATGAAAAAAAGTTTGGCATCATTCGAGTTTGAAGGAACTAACATTGAGGATGCCATTCAGGCTGCCTTGAATAAGCTGAATGTTTCACGTGAAATGATAACCATTAAAGTGGTTTGTGAAGAGCAAAAAGGGCTTTTTGGAATGAGTGGGGCTAAGCCAGCGAAGATCAAGGTTTTCTTAAAGTAATCCTTCCTTTCGAAAATTTTCTGCAGAATAAGTCGTTATTTCTATATCCTGATTTTAAAGTTTACTGTCTAGCCGATATTGTTCTAATTGAACTATTTATTGAATATATTCAACTGATGTTTTAGTAAGCTTCATAAGGACAAGCTCGCGAAATATACCGGCAGATCGACGCCATCAAGCAGAAATGCAATTTTTGGCGGGTAAACTCAACAGACTTTAAACACGTTTGCTGGCCGATATCAGCATGCATATGGGCAAATGCGTAATCGTCAAAAACACTCATCTTGCACGATAAAATAAGTTTGTTATAAAAGTATGTATAATTTGATTTAGCTGCGAATGTCAAAGAAAAGTCAACAATGTGCCCGCCGCATTAGGAAGGTAGAACATTGATCGGATTGCTAATGGCAAGATCCTCCTGATGAAGGGCGTACTGCCAAAAAAGTGAATATATGAAATAGGATTTATGTTGGCTTAATGTTATAGCATTTTCAATAGAGATTTGGTGCTAACGAAAGTCGCCAATTGCAATCTGAGCAGCGAAAAAAGTCTAGACCATTAATTTTTCTTAAATAATATAGATTGTTTAAAATTCATTTTGATGTTATAAAAATTATACAATTTAAAATCCTGTATAAGTTTCTTCGATAGCCCAAAAGTCAAGTGTAGAGGCTATGATTTCGAAGAGGTAATAATTAAAGACAAGCTGCGGTATTAAATTGTCTCATATAACTTTTAGGACTACTTAAATTATGCCGAAAATAATAGCGATATGCAATCAAAAGGGTGGAACTGGAAAAACAACGACGGCGGTTAATCTATCGGCTGCGTTGGCTGAGCTGGGTAAAAAAGTATTATTGATTGATATGGATCCGCAAGGGAATTCAACGAGTGGGGTAGGCGTTAATAAGAATGAAATAAAAGAATCTATCTATGAAGTAATTTTAGGAAAAATTCCGGCCAAACAAGCAATTTTACCCACAGTTGTAAAGGGGCTCTATCTAATTCCATGTAATATTCACTTAACTGGTGCAGAAATTGAACTGGTTGGAGTGTTGTCAAGAGAGACAAAGCTTAAGAAAGCTTTAAATGAAGTAAAAAGTCTTTTTGATTATATTTTAATTGATTCTCCACCATCTTTGGGGCTGCTGACTTTAAATTCTTTAGTAGCTGCCGACTCAATAATTATTCCGATACAATGCGAGTTTTATGCATTGGAGGGAGTATCACAATTACTTAATACGATAGCATTAATTAGAGAGGGGTTAAATCCAGCGTTAACAGTTGAGGGTGTTTTAATGACAATGGCTGATTTTAGAACTAACTTGACAGTAGAAGTTATAAATGAAATCAAAAACTATTTTAAAGATAAAGTTTATAAAACAGTTATTCCGAGAAACATTCGATTAAGTGAAGCCCCAAGTCATGGTAAACCTATTTGTTTATATGATAGAGAATCGGTAGGGGCTAGAAAATATGCCGATTTAGCCAAAGAGTGCTGCGGTCTTTCTTTGCAATCATAAGTCTTTTAATTACAGAATGTTACGATATTTGAAAGGAAGTTGCTCATGGCTTTAGGAAAGGGTCTGTCGGCGTTGATACAACAAGATCAGAAAGAAAGTAATTCATCACTCGAAATTTTGGCAAGACAAGAAGTATCTTTAAATTTGGTAAAAGATAATCGGTTTCAGCCGCGACAGCATTATGCGGAGAGTGCATTGGAGGAGTTGGCCGCATCAATTAAGGACAAAGGTATATTGCAGCCAATACTTGTTCGTAGAGCGGGGGACGGTTATGAAGTTATAGCCGGAGAGCGACGAGTTAAAGCTGCACGAAAGCTAGGTTTAGAAAAAATACCAGTTATGATACGGGATGTGAATGACAAGGAAGCGTTGGTTTTAGCGTTGGTCGAAAATGTCCAGAGAGAAGAATTAAATCCGATTGAGAAGGCAGAAAGCTATAAGCGTCTTAATGAAGAATTTGGGTATTCTCAGGAAGATGTTGCCAAGTCTGTCGGGAAAGACCGTGCAACAATATCTAATTTGTTGCGCTTACTGAAGCTTCCTGAAGATATGCGTGCGGCGGTATCGGATGGAGCTCTTTCTGAGGGACATGCTCGGGCACTTTTAGTCATAGAGGATCCAAATGCTCGAAAAATGCTTTTTTTGGAGGCGGTAAAAAAGGGATTTTCTGTAAGAGAAATGGAAGCAAGAGCAAAAGCGCTGGCAACCAGAAATGTCCAGACTGAGGACAAAAATAAAACAAAGTCCAAAGACCCGGAAATTGATTCGCTTGAAGAAGAATTGCGCAGAGTATTGGGAACGAAGGTTATTGTCGAAAATAGGCGGGGCAATAAGGGGCGATTGTTGGTAGAGTACTATTCTTTGGATGATCTTGATCGTATTCTTTCGATTTTACGTAAATAAAACGTTTATTGCCATATTTTAAAAGGATCAAGGAATGCTTTAAAGGTGGACTGCTAGCGCTCAGGGAAGAATGCTTAGCCTAACAGAGGAAAATGGTTGAAGGCAGTTTTTCAGTCACGAAAATGAGAAAAGGTTGGGGGGTTATCTGGATTCCCTCATTAAAGAAAAATTCGGGCTAAAGAACAAGGATTAATTGTAAGAAGGGACGCATCATGATTAGGGGAATGACTGGTTTTGGTGTCGCGCAGTTTGCGTTCGGAAAAATCAAGGGAACCATCGAGGTCAAAAGTGTGAATCATCGTTTTTTTGATCTCGCGTTTTATTTGCCCGTCGGCTTCGGTGTTGTTGAGGGAAAAATAAGAGATGTTTTATCTAAAGTTCTTATACGTGGACGAGTTACAGTTTCTTTAAAAATTCAAGATCGACCAGGTCAACAGGCCGTTTTTAACGAAGAATTAATACATGAATATCTCAAGCATGCCAAGAGCATAGAAAAGAAGTATAGGTTGACCAATAATCTGACACTGGCAGATCTAATTCGCATGCCGGGTGTTGTTGATGTTCGAGATGCGGTTGTTGATCCCTCAATATTGTGGCCAGCCATAGAACGAGCACTCAAGTCGGCGGTAAAAAGTTTAGAAGTGATGCGTGCCCGTGAGGGTAAAAGCTTGGTTGTCGACATTAGTGATAAACTAAAGAAAATGACCGACCGTCTTAAATCCATAGAGAAACGGTCTTTGGAGATTTTGCGTAACAGGCAGAAAAACCTTAAGCCGGAAGAATTTTCATCTTTTCAGAAAAGTATAGATGTTAACGAAGAGGTCGCAAGGTTTCATCATTATATTGAAGAAATGCGCTTGCTATTAAAAGATGGCAAGCAAGCGGGAAAGAAGCTTGATTTTATTGCTCAGGAAATGCAGCGTGAAACAAATACGCTGGGATCAAAGTTACAGGATGACTTGGTGACCAATGCGGTAATTGCCTTAAAGAGTAAGATTGAAAAAATTCGCGAACAGGCCAATAATATTGAGTAAGGCCTTAAGGAAGATGTCCTTTTATGTTGATAGAAGAGGTTAAAACAGTGGCAAAGGGCCGGGTAATAGTTCTTTCCGGCCCGTCTGGTGCCGGTAAAACGACCCTGCATGATTGTTTGCTGAAAGACAAAAAATTTAATGGTCGGATACTTCGTTCTATATCGGCGACGACGCGTTTACCAAGGGGGAAAGAGGTCAACGGGCAGGACTATGTTTTTCTTTCGCAAAAGATGTTCGAATATAAAATTAAATCCGGACAGTTTCTTGAGTGGGCGAAAATATATAACAATTATTATGGAACCATGATGAAAAGCACCAGGGAAATTCTCGGACAGGGAAAGAGCCTGTTGTTGTGTATTGATGTTCAAGGTGCGAGTCAGGTGGAACAGAAAATACCTTCAGCATTAAAAATTTTTGTTAGAACACCGACACTCGAAGTTTTGCGGGAACGCTTGATTGCCCGTAAGACAGATGATGCGAAGTCCATAGAGATTCGAATGAAAGCGGCCGCCGAGGAATTGGAGTGCGCAAAGCATTATAATTATATTATTGTGAATGATGACCTTGAGCGTGCGTATGCCGAATTGAGTGTAATTATTGCTCGAGAAATAGCACCCGAGAGCAACCGTCGTTGACTTTTTTCCGCAGGTGTGTTATATAGAAACACTATTTTCGTTAACGTTTCTTGAAAGAGGTCAAGCTAATGGTTTATATGCCCCTGGAAGAATTACTGCCCAAAGCCGACTATAACTCTTATAGTTTGGTGTCTTTGGTTTCGAAGCGTGCTTTGGATCTGGCAAATGGAGCTCCCAAACTGGTAGAAGCTGCGGCGAATGAAAAGCTGGTAACGACCGCGCTAAGGGAAGTTAGATTGGGCAAGGTTGTTCTTGACAGGGTGGCCGAGAAGTTTGCGCCTGTCCAGCTCTGATATTATGAAAAAAAAGAATCTTCTTCTGGGCGTATCCGGAAGCATTGCCGCTTATAAGGCTTGTGATCTGGTTCGACGCTTGCAGGACAATCACTACGAAGTATCTGTAGTCATGACGGCGTGTGCTGAAAAGTTTGTCACACCTTTGACGTTTGAAGTCTTGACACAGCGTCCTGTTTGTAGAGATATGTTTGCCAGAGACGGGCAGTGGGATATGGCGCATATTTCTCTTGCCCAATGGGCGCAGGTCATGGTTATTGCTCCGGCGACAGCGAATATTATTGGTAAACTTGCGGCGGGGCTGGCAGATGATCCCGTGACCTGTGTAGCTATTACCATTAACGCGCCTCTTTTAATTGCGCCGGCGATGAACACGGGCATGTATAGCAATGCAATCGTGCAGCGAAATATATCGGAGTTAAAAAAGATCGGAATGAATTTTATTAATCCCAAAGAAGGTCGACTTGCTTGTGGCGACACAGGTGCAGGCGCATTGGCTGAGATTAATGAAATTCTTGCAGCGATTAAATCTTTGGAGTAAAGGAAAAAATATTTTTGGCGTGGTCGCCAAGTGGTAAGGCCACGGTCTGCAAAACCGTTACCACCGGTTCGAATCCGGTCCAC
Source organism: Candidatus Omnitrophota bacterium (assembly GCA_903944345.1). Classification (GTDB taxonomy): domain Bacteria; phylum Omnitrophota; class Gorgyraeia; order Zapsychrales; family Fredricksoniimonadaceae; genus CAJARJ01. Next base: position 14,440 of record CAJARJ010000019.1, on the reverse strand, counting down.
GCCTCCAGATATATAGAATAAATGCCTTGCGGGCAAGTGGTGGAATGGTATACACGAAGGACTTAAAATCCTTTGACCGTAAGGTCTTGAGGGTTCGATTCCCTCCTTGCCCATATTCGAACATTTTTATGAAATCCGGATATGTGCCAGATTTTTCTTGTCGGCAGCTAGCAGAAAAGGTATAATCATTTTTTTAGACTTCTTTTACAGGTCGCAAGGTATTTTTGGGACCCATAGCTCAGTTGGTTAGAGCGCTTCCTTGACATGGAAGAGGTCAGAGGTTCGAGTCCTCTTGGGTCCACCATTTTTTTCAGAAAGCACCGAGTCCCGTGCATATGGATTATTCCCGCGAGATTGACAAGCTCCGTCACAGTTGTTCCCACATCATGGCCCAGGCGGTCAAAGAGTTGTGGCCTGATGTCAAGGTCACCATAGGTCCTGCTATAGAAAGCGGATTCTATTATGATTTTGAGAAGAAAGAATCTTTTACTGATCAGGATCTTGTGCGAATTGAACAGTCCATGCAAAAGATCATAGATCGAAATCTTCCCATTGTTCAGGAACTCGTCAGCAAACAAGAGGCGCTGGATTTTTTTCGTCAAAAAAATGAAACCTATAAGGTTGAGTTAATTGCCGGGATACCTGATGAAAAGATTTCGCTTTTTGTGACAGGCGCTCGTGAATTTGTTGATTTATGCAAAGGTCCGCATGTTAGATCGACGGGCCAGATCAAGGCTTTTAAGCTACTCTCCGTGGCTGGGGCATATTGGCATGGTGACGAAAAACAGCCCATGTTGCAGCGAATTTACGGTACAAGTTTCTTTTCTAAAGAAGAGCTAGCCGCCCACCTGCAGACTCTTCTCGAAGCAGACAAGCGAGATCATCGTAAACTGGGGACAGAGCTTGATTTGTTTCATATTTATCAGGAAGAAGCAGGCGCCGGATTGGTTTTCTATCATCCCAAGGGTGCATTAATGCGTAAAATCCTAGAGGATTTTACCAGAGACCTGCATCTTAAACGCGGATATGATCTTGTCATGACGCCAAATTTTCTGAGAGGAAAATTGTGGGAAATTTCTGGTCATGCAGAGCATTACCGCGACAATATGTACTATTTTAAACTTGATGGCGAAGAATATGCTGTTAAGCCCATGAATTGTCCAGGGCACATGTTGATATACGGAAAAAAGTTGCACTCCTATCGCGAGCTGCCGTTAAAATTTTTTGAATTAGGAACTGTTTATCGTTATGAGAAAGCCGGGGTTTTACACGGTTTGCTAAGGGTGCGAGGATTTACTCAGGATGATGCTCATATTTTTTGTCGCCGGGACCAGGTGCAGGATGAAATTGAGAAGGTGATCGATCTTGCGTTTGAATTACTTTCTGCTTTCGGTTTCAAAGATTATGAAATTGAACTCAGCACCCGTCCGGAAAAATTTATCGGAAAGCAGGAGGATTGGGATCTGGCAACCAATGCTTTACGCGGTGCTCTGGAAAAAAAGAAAATTGTTTTCAAGATCAATGAAGGCGACGGAGCCTTTTATGGCCCCAAGATTGATCTTAAACTTAAAGATGCGCTCAATCGCAGATGGCAGTGTTCGACTATTCAGTGCGATTTTGCTTTGCCGGAGCGTTTTAATCTCAAGTTTACAAATGCGGATGGAAAAGAAGAACGCCCGATAATGATTCACCGGGCTCTTTTTGGTAGTGTTGAGCGTTTTTTTGGAACATTAATTGAGCATTATTCCGGAAATTTTCCATTGTGGTTGTCGCCCGTTCAGGCGCTTGTTATCCCGATCAAAAGTGATCATGACGCTTTTTCCAGGAATGTTGCAGATGCGTTGCGAGCAGAAGGTTTTCGTGTGGAGGTGGACGCACGTAATGAATCTCTTGGTAAACGTATTCGTGAAGGGCGCATGCAGAGAATTCCATATATGCTTATTGTCGGGGATAAAGAGGTTTCTTCTGGTATGGTTTCTGTTCGAAAACGTCCGGAAACAGATCTTGGGGCAATGTCACTTACAGATTTCTCAGTACTGGCCAAGAAAGATATCGTTGACAAAATTTAGTTTTTTAAGATAATAACTGCCGTTTTAAGGCATAACAAGAAATCAGTGGAGGTTTGTATCATCCAGAAACGAATTCGAGTCAATGAGCAGATCCGTATCCCTGAGGTGCGAGTCATCGGGGCGAATTCTGAACAGTTGGGCGTTCTTCCGGTTTTCCGGGCAATACAGATGGCAGAAGAAGTTGGGCTTGATCTGGTTGAAGTTGCTCCGACAGCCAAGCCGCCTGTCTGCCGGATAATGGATTACAGTAAGTATAAATACGAGCAGGAAAAAAAAGAGAGAAAGGCTCGAAAGAACGCACATATTTCTCATCTTAAACAAGTTCGTATTAAGCCACATATTGATGAGCACGATTTGGAAACTAAAATTAACCAGTCGCGCGCATTCTTGGAAAAGAAAGATAAGGTTCGGGTTAATCTGTTTTTCTCCGGACGTGAAATGGCTTTTCGGGATCAGGCCAAGAAGTTGTTGGATAAATTTGTCAGCGAACTTTCTGACATAGCGCAGATCGAAAAAGACGTGATGATGGAAGGCCGCATCATGTTCCTGGTTCTGGCGCCAAAGTCAGAAAAGATGTAACAATCAGAGGGTCATATGCCGAAGTTAAAAACGAAAAAAGGGGTGGTCAAGCGTTTCAAGATCACCAAGTCAGGCAAAGTTAAAAAGCGCAGAGCAAATCGCGGACATATTCTTTCGAAGAAGACCGCAAAACGCAAACGCAAGTTGCGTAGAAGCAGCTATTTGGTCGCGACGGATGCGAAGAAAGTAAGGAGAATGATGCCCTATGGTTAGAATTAAAGCGTCAGTAGCTCGTAAACGCGGACGCAAACGTATATTCAAGATTACGAAAGGGTACTTCGGACAACGCAAAAATCGTTATGTGCAAGCGATTAAGACAGTTATTCGAGCTCTTCGTTATTCTACAAAACATCGTAAGGCCCGCGCACGGGATTTTCGCAGCTTGTGGATTGTGCGTATCAATGCCGCCTGTAAAGACAATGGAATTATTTACAGCCGCCTGATTCGGGGATTGAAAGAAGCTAAAATTACGCTGGATCGTAAAATGCTATCCGAAATTGCGTTAAATGATCCTAAAACTTTTACGCAAATTGTTCAGATCGCTGATAAGGCCTTACCCGCGACGATTACGCGGATGAAGAAGAACTGAAAAAAGCACTTCAGGTTTTTTCCTAAAGGGGTCTTGGCAACAAGATCCCTTTTTATTTAACTGAGGGTATCAAAATATATGCCGTTGGATATTGAGAAAATAAAAATAGATCTACGTCGGGCGACAGCTGAAGCTGCTGATGACAAAATGCTGGAGACAGTGCGTCTTGGTTTTTTAGGCAAGAAAGGAATTGTTGCCCAGATGTACGTCGGACTTGCGACTGCTTTGCCGGAAGAAAAGAAGTTGATTGGAAAAGAGGCCAATGAAATCAGGCAGTTGGCAGAAGAGCTGATAGCCGAACGAAAAATATTTCTTGGGCAACAGAACAAGCAAAGCAATGCAATTGATGTCACTCTTCCCGGGATAGTTTCTCCGTTGGGAACACGTCATCTGATTCATCAGACGATGGATGAAATTTGTGATGTGTTCGAGCGCATGGGTTTTGTCATCCAGAGAGGCCCGGAGATAGAAAGAGAGTTTTATAATTTTTCTGCTCTGAACATTCCGCTTGATCATCCGTCGAGAGATTCTTTTGATACTTTTTATCTGGATGAGGCTGACCCGCTGACGCCTGGGAGAAATTTATTGCTGCGCAGCCATACTTCTCCGGGACAAGTTCGGGTTATGCAGAAATTCAAGCCGCCTTTGGCCGTTATTATTCCGGGAAAGGTTTATCGCCCCGACGCCTTGGATGCCAGTCATTCGTTCATGTTTCATCAAATTGAGGGTCTTCTTGTAGGCAAGCAGGTCACTTTTTCTGACCTTAAGGGCCTGCTGACGACTTTCTGTCAGAAATATTTCGGTGAAGACGTGGTGATGCGATTTCGTCCTCATTTTTTTCCTTTTACTGAGCCATCGGCCGAGGTGGATATTCAGTCCAATATTTTTAAAGGGCGTGCCGGGAAGTGGCTGGAAATTCTTGGTTGTGGCATGGTTCATCCTAAAGTTTTCGAGGCGGCAGGGTATCCTGCCGGAGAGTATTGCGGACTGGCGTTTGGCATGGGGGTCGAACGCATAGCGATGCTGAAACACGGTATTGGAGACATTCGGACATTTGTGGAAAATGATGTGAGGTTTTTGAAGCAGTACTAGTTTTGGGCTGCGCTCTTTAGAGCAAGACGAGCGGGATAAAAATATGAAATTAAGTTTGAACTGGTTAAAAAAATACATTGATCACGGATTGACGCCGGAAGAATTGTCAACGCGCATGACCATGGCAGGGCTTGAGGTAGAACACGTTGAACGGGTTGGAGAGGATATTGTTTTTGAGATAGAAGTTACTCCCAACCGTCCGGATTGCTTGAGCGTGCTCGGTCTGGCACGGGAAATTTCGGCTATTGTGGATCGTGACCTGGTGCTTCCGGATGTTTCGGATCAGGACGACAAAGGCGAGATAGATATTTCGATAGAGAATCCTACAGACTGTGGGCGCTATATAGGAACTATTGTCACCGGAGTGAAGGTAAAGCCTTTCTCGGCAGAACATTCAGAATTTTTGCAGTCTCTGGGCCTGAAGCAACTTTCCAACGTGGTGGATGTTACCAACTTTGTACTTTTCGAGTATGGACAGCCGCTACATGCTTTTGATCTGGATCGTCTCGAGGGAAAAAAGATCATTGTGCGTCGGGCCAGAGCCGGAGAGAAAATAGTTACTTTGGATGGAGTGGAAAGAAAACTGGATGAAAGCATTTTGGTGGTTGCTGATGAGCGCAGGCCCGTGGCCATTGCCGGAATTATGGGGGGGATGGATACGGCGGTGACTTCAGCGACAAAAAATATTTTGTTGGAAGCGGCCTCTTTCGAGCTTGGCGTTATCCGCCGGGCTTCACGCAAGCTGGCATTGACCAGTGATTCCTGTTATCGATTTGAACGGGGAACGGCATGGAGAACAATTGAGACGGCTTCGGCCCGAGCGACGGATCTTGTTTTATCCGAGGCAGGCGGAACCCTTTATGCGCGCAGGGATTTCGTGGCACAAAAGCCGGAAATTTCTCGCCGGGAAATCGTTGTATGCTCTGACGACATTTCGAATTTAATAGGGGCAGATCTGGATCTCACCAGGTCTCGCCGAATATTGAAAAGACTCGGCTGTATGGTTCCGCAGGAAGAGCGGCACCTGACAGTTATTCCTCCGCATTTCCGTAATGATATTCAAATCAAGCAGGATGTGATTGAGGAGATTGCCCGGATCATTGGTTATGATAATTTGCCGATGACGATTCCTCAGGTTCCGTCGACCAATATTTCAGTGAACAAGAAAGAAGAAGGCGTTATACGTAGCACTAATGAAACGCTGGTGGGGCTTGGTTTTAATGAAATTATTACTTATGCGCTTACGGGTAGAACTGCACTCGAGAAGGCAAATTACACCGGTCCGCTGATTTCCTTGAAGAATCCGATGTCGACCGAACAGGAAGTGATGAAACCAACGGCGCTGGTCGGAATGTTGTCCGTCGCGTCCGGAAATATTAATCGCGGCCAGAAAGATTTGCGTCTTTTTGAGTTGGGGAAACGCTATCTTCCGGGGAGGGAGATGTGGTCCTTGTCTTTGTTGATGGGTGGAAAGTATTCAGATGATTGGCGGGTCAGCGAAAAAAGAACGTTGGATTTTTTTGATTTGAAAGGTGCATTGCAGTCGGTTTTGGGAAAACTGGGAGTTTCCGGTGTGGTATTTTCCGCGCAACAGGATGATGCTCTGGAGTCGGGGCAGTCGGCGCAGTTGAGTATTAACGGGCAATATGCCGGCCGTATTGGTCGAGTGCGAGACGAGGTTCTTGCCCGTTTTGATATTAAGAAGAGCAGGCTTTATTTTGCGGAACTTGATCTGGATGGAGTTCTTATGACGGCGGAGCCATTGAGAAAGTTTCTTGAGCTTAATGATTTTCCTTCGATGACCAGGGATCTTTCTCTAGCTGTTCGGGATGTTAGTTTTGACGCTATTACTAGTGAGTGTATGCGCCTGGGGGCGGGGCTGCTGCAAAAAATCAACTTTGTTGAATTGTATTCCGGTGATAAGATGGATGCGGGCTTCAGGGGATATGTCTTTTCATTAGTCTATCAGTCAAAAGAGCGGACTTTGACGGATGAGGAAGTCAATACCTTGAATGAAAAGATAGCGGCCCGTTTAACCGAGATTTTTCATATTAAAAGAAGGTAGTTTGTCTGCTGTGCGCGTCAGGAGGTTTGTAATATTGAACCAATACAATATTACGGGAGTCTGTTGTCTTTGTGTGTCTCTGGACCGCGAGCTTGACTCCACCTGTTTATCAGGTTCGATACACGGGCTTCCAACGGCATAAGTGGATCTTTTCCGCGCGGTTTCTATCGCGCGGTTTTTTTTTAACAAAAGCAGAAGAAACGAATATGGATTTTTTCGAAACCACCGACACCCGGCACAGTCCTTTGTCGGCCAGGATGCGCCCGCGAACGCTTGAAGAGTATTATGGCCAGGAACATATTCTTGGCCCGGGCAAGCTCCTGATTCGTTCGATAGAGGCTGATCGTATAAGCTCGCTGATTTTTTATGGCCCTCCCGGGGTTGGCAAAACAACTCTGGCATTTTGCATTAGTGCCCGCACCAAAGCCCGGTTTGAAAGCATAAATGCAGTTATGTCGAATGTGGAGGAGTTGCGTCGTATTATCGTAGCAGCCAGGAATCGTCTTTCTTCCTCCGGGATGAGGACAATTCTGTTTATTGATGAAATTCATCGTTTTAACAAAGCCCAGCAAGATGTTCTGATGCCGGATGTGGAAAATGGAACGGTCATTTTAATTGGGGCCACTACGATGAACCCCTTTTTTGCTTTGGTTTCTCCTTTGCTCTCCCGTTCCCTTGTTTTTGAACTCAAACATTTGACCAGTGATAATCTACGTTCGATCCTCCAGCGGGCGCTTGCGGACAAGGAAAATGGCTTGGGGAATATTTCTGTCCGGATTGATCCGGAGGCGTTGACTTTTCTAGCTGAGATTTCTGACGGGGATGCCAGGCGGGCTCTTAATGCCTTGGAAGTGGCTGTTTTGACAACTCCTAAAGACAATACGGGGGCAATTGTGGTTTCTTTGGATATCGCCCAGGAATCGATTCAAAAGAAAATTGTGCAGTACGATGCGGACGGGGACGCGCATTATGATACAGCTTCGGCTTTTATCAAATCTATGCGTGGTTCTGATCCGGATGCCACTCTGTATTGGCTGGCCAAGATGATTTACGCAGGAGAAGATCCGCGGTTTATTGCAAGACGGATCTGTATTTGTGCGTCTGAAGATGTGGGCAACGCGGATCCGCAGGCGTTGGTGCTGGCTAACAGCGCTCGCGAGGTGACTGAGTTTGTGGGTTTACCGGAGGCAAGAATTTCGCTTGCCCAGGCTGCCGTCTATGTGGCCTGTGCGCCCAAGTCCAATGCCGTTTACTTGGGGATTGACCGTGCGCTGGAAGATGTTCGTACAAAAAAGACAGGCCTTGTACCTCGGCATTTAAAAGACGCGTCTTACAAGGGGGCCGCCAGTTTGGGAAACGGGGAAGGCTATCGCTATGTTCACGACTATCCCGGGCATTATATCGAACAGGAATATATGCCGTTTAAGGCAAATTATTATGTCCCAACTGAGCTCGGGTACGAAAGAAAGATTCGTGAACGTATGGAATTATTACGTAAAAAGGGCTAGTGTTTTTGTTGTGAAACGGTATGAATAATGATATTATAATCCGTTTTTGAAGAGGGCATTTTGACTTATTATTGAGAGAATAAAGTTAGGCAGTTGCGTAGCGGTAGCCCGTGCGAGACTTTAACGTACGGAAAAATTATGACAGCACCAGGCTGCTTTCCTGGTAGTTAGAGTTACTGAAAGACCGGGGGTTGGTTCGGATTTCCTCCTCGAAAAAGTTCGGGATAAAGTAAAAGTGCAAAGATTAACTAAACAGGGACTTCGAAAAAAAGTTCTTGATCTCATAAAACATCAGAAGGAGGAAGACGCTTTAAGGAAGAGTCGGATTATTTCAGACAAGTTCTTGGCGTTACCGGTTTTCAAGAAAGCAAAGAATGTCCTGTTTTACGCTTCATGCAAGGGGGAGGTTGACACAATCTTTCTTATAAACAGGGCATTAAGTCTGGGCAAATGTGTTGCGTTACCTAAGGTTCTAAAAGACACCAAGCGGATCATGGCAGTGAGCATACGTTCAACAGATGAACTAAAACCAGGTGCATACGGAATTCCCGAGCCGGAAGACCGAGGCAGCAATCTTTTGGGTCCGGAAGAGTTGGATCTTGTTGTTGTTCCTGGGCTTGCGTTTGATCTTTCTTGCCGGCGTCTTGGCCGGGGTCAAGGTTATTATGATCGTTTTTTTTCAGAACTTCCGCACGCCACACCCTGTGTCGGCCTGGCTTATGACTTTCAGATGGTCAAAGAAATCCCCGATTGCGAGGAACATGACCGTCCGGTGACACAGGTTCTGCATAATTGATCCGCTGACAACGCCAAGGCTGTTCTAAAACGGTTTGTATTTGTTTTATTTATTCCATGAAGAGAGGAACAAAAGAAATGACCATTATATTATTGATCGCTGTTGGAATTATTTGTCTGGCCGCAGGGATTTTTTTGCCACGTCTGTTGCAAGGGAATCAAATCCAGTTGGCAGAGAAGGAAGCCGCCAGCACCAGGGAGATGGCCTCCAGAGAGGCGGAAACGATTAAAAAAGAGGCTGAACTGCAGGCTAAAGATACCATGCTTAAATTGCGTCAGGAATTTGAGCAGGAAAGCAAGCAGCGCAGGGAAGAGTTTCTTGTTTCGGAGAAAAGAATTGTTCAAAAAGAAGAGAATGTCGAGAAGCGGTTGGATTTGCTCGATAAGAAAGAGAAAGATATTACCTTAAGAGCGGAGGCGCTCAAACAAAAAGAAGCTGAAGTTACGGCCAAGAATGAAGAATTGGTAAAATTGATTCAGGAAGAGAAAGACTCTTTGCACAGAATTTCGACTTTAAGTAGAGAAGAAGCCAAGACAGTGCTTCTTAATCGGATTGAAAACGAGCTGATTCATGAAAAAGCAACGCGCATAAGACAGATGGAAGAGGAAATCAAGGAATCTGCTGACAAGAAGTCCAGAGAGCTGCTTTCTTTGTCTATGCAGCGTTGCGCGTCTGATCACGCTGCGGAGACAACGGTCAGCGTGGTTCATCTACCTTCAGACGAAATGAAGGGCAGGATTATTGGTCGGGAAGGAAGAAATATCCGGGCGCTGGAACAGGCCACAGGCGTTGATATCATCATTGATGATACGCCGGAAGCTGTGACAATATCCGGGTTTGATATGGTTCGTCGCGAAATCGCCAGAATGGCATTAGAAACGCTTATATCAGATGGCAGAATTCATCCCGGTCGCATTGAAGAAGTTGTCGAGAAGGCCAAGAAAGATCTTGAGCAGAAGATAAAGGAAGAGGGCGAGGCCGCAGTTTTTGAGCTGGGGATACACAACATGCATCCGGAACTGGTCAAGCTTATTGGGCGCTTGAAATATCGCTCGAGTTTTGGGCAAAATGCGCTCCAGCACACAAAAGAAGTAGCCCGTCTTATGGGTGTTATGGCGCATCAGCTAGGCATTGATCCGCAATTAGCCAAGAGATCGGGCTTGTTGCATGATATCGGCAAGGTTGTTTCAGCCGAGGCGGAAGAGGGCACTCATGCGGTTGTTGGTGGGCGTTTGGCCAGAAAATTCGGCGAGAGCGAACAGGTCGCCAATGCGGTTGAGTCGCATCATAATGAGATCGAGAATCATTCTATTTATGGGGTTCTTGTCTGTGTGGCGGATACGGTTAGCGCTTCTCGTCCCGGGGCCAGGGCGGAATCACTCGAGACCTATATCAAGCGTCTGGAGAATCTAGAGAAAATAGCCAACTCGTTCAAGGGAATTGATAAAGCTTATGCTTTACAGGCTGGCAGGGAAATAAGGATTATGGTCGATCCTGCCAAGCTGAATGACGATGAGTCGGTGGTTCTGGCTTGTGATATTCGCAAAAAAATAGAGGCGGAGATGGAGTATCCTGGACAGATCAAGGTTTTGGTTGTTCGTGAAACAAGGGCGATAGAATTTGCAAAATAAGGCTGTCTTATGACAGACGGCTGGCAGGAGTCCATTGAAAGTATTTTTTGTTGGAGATATTGTCGGTAATCCCGGGCGCGATGTTTTTATGCGATTGGTTCCGGGGATGAAAGCAAGCGGTGAGGCAGATGTTGTGGTTGCCAACGCCGAGAATGCGGCCGGCGGAAGCGGTTTGACTCAGAAAATTGCGGAAGAACTTTTTTCCTGCGGATGCGATGTGATTACTTTGGGAGATCACGTGTGGGACAAGAAAGATTTTCTGCCCTATCTTGCCGCGAACCCAAAGATTCTCAGACCCGCAAATTATTATCAACTTGCCCCGGGCAAGGGCTCTTGTCTGATTGATCTTTCCGGCGGGGTTAAGTTGGGGGTTATCGTTTTGACCGGACGAACGTTTATGAAGTATACCGCGGACTGTCCTTTTGCTGCACTTGATCGAAGTATAGAACTCCTAAGCGCACATACCGCACTGATAGTGGTAGATATGCACGCCGAGGCAACCAGTGAGAAAGTGGCTATGGGCTGGTACGCCGATGGCCGGGTTTCGGCTGTTCTGGGCACACATACGCATATCCAGACGGCGGATGAAAGGATTCTGCCCAAAGGCACGGCCTATATTACAGACGCAGGAATGACCGGTCCGTACGATTCAGTTATTGGACAGATTAAGGAGCTCATTATTGAGCGTTATTTGACCGGCCTGCCGAACAAATTCCAGGTTGCCGATAGTGCGGCCACCCTTTGCGGAGTTATTGTGGATGTTAATGACGCTACCGGGAGGGCCCGGTCTATTGTGCGTGTTCAAAAAAAGTTGTGAGATTGGGGGAAGAATGCTGAACTGGAAAGGCTCAAATCGTAGAAAATTTCCAAGAGTTATTTTTCCTTGTCTGATCAAGCTTACCGCCATGGATAAAGAAATGAAAACGATCCTTACTCATACTGAGAATTTTAGCATGGGAGGGGTCAGGATTCTTATACGTAACAGGCTGGAGCTTTATTTGCCGGTTGCAATTGAGTTGGATTTGATGGATGGCAACGATGCGGTTCTTTGTTCCGGAAAAATAGTCTGGGTTAACCAGAGAACCAGTGCGAAGGGAATTTGTTTTGATACAGGGATTGAAATCGGAAATTTCTCGGAAAAAGATCGGGTGCGAGTTGATAAGGTTCTTGCGCATTTTATAAAGCAGGAGAATCCGTCCATGCTGGAGCTCCAGAAAAGGTGATATGGTCAAAGTTCGTTTTGCTCCGAGTCCGACAGGAAATTTGCATATTGGCGGTGCGCGTACGGCACTGTTTAACTGGATGTACGCCCGCTCGCAAGGTGGACAGTTTGTTCTAAGGATCGAAGATACGGATCAAGAGCGCTCCAAGCCGGAGTATGAGAAAGAAATTCTCGACAGCATGACCTGGTTGGGCTTGTCTTGGGACGAGTTTTACAAGCAAAGTGACAGGTTCGAGATTTATCGTGAGTATGCCCAGCGTCTTGTGGCTGAACAGAAAGCTTATCATGATGGTACGGCGGTCATTTTGTCAGTTGCCAAGGGTAGGAATGTAGTTTTTGATGACATGATTCGTGACAGGATTACAGTCAGCACTGATGAATTGAAAGATCAGGTCTTAATGAAATCCGACGGTTCTCCGGCGTACAGTTTTAGTTGTGTTATAGATGATGCCCTGATGGGGATTACGCATGTTATTCGTGGAGAGGATCATATTTCTAATACCCCTAAGCAAATTTTGATGTATGAGGCCATGGGGTTCAAGGTTCCGAAATTCGCGCATTTGCCTTTGATCATGGGTGCGGATGGTGCCAGGCTTTCCAAGCGTTTTGGTGCGGTAGCTGTTTCGGATTATCGTAAAGAGGGTTTTCTGCCGGATGCCCTGGTGAACTATCTGCTTCTTCTTGGGTGGTCTCCGGGTGGAGCGCAGGAGATTGTTTCACTCAAGAATGCGGTTGAGAAGTTTTCTATCCGGAAGATTAACAAGACTGCGGCACAGTTTAATCTGGAAAAGCTCAAGTGGATTAATGGGGAATATATTAAAAAATGCAGTGTTTGTGATCTTGTCGAGCAGATAATCCCTGTTTTGCAGAGCGAGGGATATATTGGTGATGTGTTTGATAGAAAATGGTTGGAAAATAGTGTAAGCTTGTTTCGTACTCGTATGCTTACCTTGCTGGATTTTATTGAGAGGGCCGATTTTCTTTTCAAGGACGAGTTGGTTATTGCAGACGAGCTTAAGAGTGAACATTTTCGTCCGCAAACAGCGCCGGTTTTTTGTGCTCTGGCACAAAGGCTGGAAGCATTGACAGATTTTAATGCGTTCACTGCGGAGACGGCTTTTCGTGAGCTGGTGGCCGCACAAGGTCTCTCGGCATCCGATTTGGTTCATCCTGTTCGGGTCGCTTTGACAGGCAGAACGATTGGTCCGGGATTGTTTGAGACAATGTCGGTTTTGGGGAAAGAACGGACGATCAGCAGACTTCGTCAAATCAGTTCGTAAGAAAGGATGCGCATGCGAAAAACGCTTAATCTGACTTTGCTTGGACTGGTTTTGTTGACAGCGGGCCTTCAGGGGTGTGAAACCCTCAGGGGGGCAAAGAAGGATGTTGACAATACGGCTGAACATATCAAGAAGTTGCCACAGTATGACAAATGGATCCAGGAGAATGCCTGGTAATATTTGGTTTGAATTTTTGACGAAGATGGTTTATATTTCTTTCTTACCTTGCAGGGCCCGGTTTAATGATAGTTGTTATTGCCTTGTGGTGTAATTGGTAGCACGACAGACTCTGGATCTGTTAGCCTTGGTTCGACTCCAAGCGAGGCAGCCATATTGTAATAAACCCCGTCAGAGAGGTGCTGGCGGGGTTTATTATTTTTTGAGAAAATGTAAGTATTTGGGAGGTTATTGACCTGCCGGGTTATCAAGAGCAGCGGGAAGCAGATATTTCGGGTTCTCTCTTGTGAAATACTGGGGGTATAAAAGCTCGGCAGCGCTTTTGGTTACGGTTTCGGTTTTCCCGCGTTGAGGTATATTTTCACGCACATGGTTGCCCGGGAAGTCATTCGCAATAAAGAAAGAGAAATCAGGCTCATTGCCTTTATTCTGGATCAAGGATTCAATAGCCTTGATCATATAAATAACAGGGGCATCTTTATGGGCGCGCAGGTAGTTAATATAGAAAGTTTGCAGTGCATTGTGGCCCGTCAGCAGAAGCAAAAGGGACAAAATAGTTGCGCGCATAAACTGAAGCCACTTGTATCGGGCGAGTTTGTCGAAATCGAGCATTGAGAAAAAGGCGAGAATAAAGAAGGGCCAGAAAAGGTATATGTAATACAGGTTAATCCGCAAAGCGTCCCAAGTATCAGTTGTAATGCTGCGAACAGAGGCTTGACAGGCAAACCCCCCCGATATTCCAAGAAGAATAAAAAGGAAAAAAGAGCGTTCTTTAAGAAACGCCCGGTTTAATCCTTTGAACAACAGAATCAGGATCAGAACAAAAAGAAGCAAGGCGCACCAGATGCTCCAGTCCTGCGGGTTTCCCAGAAAGACCAGCGAGTTTTCTTTTGCAATGACTGTTCTTGGACCGATTCGCAGATGGAAGGCCGAGGGAAAGATGGCGCTTGTTAGCCACCAAGCGATGAATTCAAAAGGTGCTATTAATATTTGCCACAATGGTTTTGTTGCGTTAAGAGATCCCTGAACAAGGGTGTCGAGAGAAATCTTTCTTGTGAGCAAGCTTATCCCGTTAAGTAGTGCGTAGACCGCCGGAATTATAAGCAGAATAGCGGCAAATTTTTTAAGATTTTTGTCTGGCTGGAGCCTGAAGGCTATAGCGCACAGCAGGGTGGCCAGGACGCCAAGTTCAAAAATGAAAGAAGCCAGGCAAAGAGAAATCCAGGCAGTGGCGAGGTTTTGTGGAGTTGTTTTTTTTAGGATGAGCAGGGTAAAAAGAGTGTCGCAGGCAGCAAGCAGAAGAGAAACAAAAACCAGATATCCGGTGATATGGTGCCAGGTGATCATTTCAACGTTCATGCACATAAGGGAGAAAAAGGCAGCCAGAAGCCAGGCCGAAAAGCCGGGATAAATTCGGGTTAAAAGCCGTGAA
>CAJARJ010000018.1 GCA_903944345.1 Candidatus Omnitrophota bacterium | reverse complement strand
GGGAGCATCCTTGAGGCGGGGCGGAGGGATGACCCGAACGAGCTAAGCGAGAGAAGGGCACCGAGTCCTGCACCGACCATTTTAAGAATTTATATTGAGAGGCAGGACTCGAAAGGAGCCCCGCTGGATGCGACCGATTAGGGAGCTTCCGTTTAAGAATTTTCTTTACAAAATTGTTTTTTCTGATTAAACTATCCGTACTTTTTTGAGGTATTCAGGGGTGGTGGTGTAGCCTGGTTAACATATCAGCTTGTCACGCTGGAGATCGCGGGTTCAAATCCCGTCCACCCCGTATATATAAAGCCCGCGCCAAGCGGGCTTTGTTATTTATAGGAGAGACGGGATTTGAAGGGAGCCCCGCTGGAAGCGACCGATTAGGGAGCATCCATGAGGCGGGGCGGGTGGCTGACCCGAAAGGAGCGGCGGACTGCGAAGCAGTCCAAGAAGCGACTGGAGGGCACAAAATCTCGTCCACCCCGCCATTAAACACCAACAAAAAGCCTGTTTCCCGTATGGGAGCAGGTTTTTTGCTATCTTGGTTGAGGTTAGCAGAACTTCCGTCGTTGTTTTTGCTCCTTCCATTTTGATCCTTCACTTGTCGGGTATCTCTCCTTAATAAATAGCCTCTAAGTCTCAGAATTTGTCCGACTGCCGATCTCTTTATCTCTAAAGGGGCCTTTAGTAAAGGGCGCCTAGTAAAGAAATATCAGGGCAATATGGTCCCATTTGAGTGGCCGCAAAAAGGTCTTTACTAGGAAATGGCTGTTTTCGGGCTATAAAAGAGAGATAAGAACGCTTAAGCGGGGATTGCTTGAGTTTTTGCCAGAGAACGGTTGGCCGGTTCCAGGTTCTTTGGCCAGCCATCGGCATCCCGGTACTATTGCAGATGTCGGGGGGCTTAGGCCGGAAATTTGTAGAGAGCATCAAATTATAATCGGACATTGTAGTATAATCTTTTAGTGGTTTATACATATAGTTGTATGGTAGGCAATTTTTCCTGGGAGAATTAATTTGAGTTTTTCTTGCGCTGCAATTTCATTCCTGCCAATAACTGCCGTTCTTGAGATGACCTATCGGTGTAATCACGAGTGTCAGTTCTGTTCCTGCCCTTGGATGACAGAGGGTCATGTTTCAATGAAGAGTGAAGAACTGTCTACTGTGCAATGGAAGGCCGTTCTTGATCTTCTGTCGCGACATGGCGTTCATAATATTTGTTTCACCGGCGGAGAAGCTTTGCTGCGTTCCGATCTCCTCGAGATCATTGATTATGCTTCACAGTTGAAGATTAAAATAATCAAGGAAGAATCTGCTCGGCTGGCTGAGCAAGTGTCAGCACCTAAATTATACCTTTTATCTAATGGCAAATTAGTGGATGATACTGTCCTTGATATGTGCAAAAGAAATAATGTCCAGTTAAGTGTCAGCATGCCCGGACTGCGTACTTTTTCCGAATTGACTGGCGGCGGTGATGTGGACAAAATATTGCGCGTGTTTGAGAAAGCGCGGGAACGAGGGCTTTCAACTGTAGTTGGCATCACCGTGACAAAGAAGAATCTTTTTGAGCTATATGAAACAATCTCGGCGGCATTTCTTGCTGGAGCGACACAACTGTTATTAAATCGTTTCCTTGAGGGTGGTCGCGGTCGGCGTTATGCCCAGGAGCTGGCTTTAAGCCGGGACGACCTGATTATAATGCTTGATGTTGCGGAACAGGCGCTCCACGACGCCGGCCGCTATGGTTCGGTAGGCACGGAGCTTCCGTTGTGCTTGTTTAATCCGGACAAATATAAGAGACTGGAAATTTCAACCGGGTGTTCGGCGGCCAAAGATTTCTTTGTGATTGGTCCATCAGGTAAAGTGCGCGTTTGTAATCATTCTCCGATTGAGTTGGCGCATTATGCAGAGATTGGGACGCTAAAGATGAATCCGTATTGGATGAAATTTGCCCAGAGCGACTATTTGCCTGCTATGTGTAACGGATGTAAAGATGTTGGCCGTTGTGCTGGCGGATGTCGAGAGGCTGCGCATATTGTTGGGGGAGCGATTGATGCCCCAGATGCGTTGCTCGTTTAACAAAGGAGGCCGGGGTGGTTTTTATTCAGATTATATTTGTTGTGTTTGTCCTTTTAGGATTGATGATGCTATCGGTCAGGGCACAGGATAAGAAACCAGAAGAGAAGCCGGCCGTTTCTTCTGAAACAATGAAATCTATGTCGCGTGGGGATATCCAAAGAGCTTTAAAAAAGATTGAAACGAATACAGCGCCGCTTCAGAAAATGGGGGCAATGTGCTATAAAGTCGCAATGCCAGCAATACATCTTGAATATATTTGTCCTTTTGATGGCGAAAAAACAATGTATTCTTCGGAGTCAAGGGCGTATGGGCTGGTTAAGGAAGCACAGGGCATAAGGGGCTTGGTAAAAGAGCTTGGTTCATTGGTCAAGGGTCTTTCATTTTTCTTGGACGAAAAGAAACTGTGCTCAAAGTGTTTTCCTGATCTTGCGGATCCTGACAGAAAGATGGCGCTGGTGGTTAAATATGCGGATGGAACATTTGTTCGTACGGATGGCATCTCTTCCCAGGACATTCGATATTTGATAGGATTTTTTTCCGGCGGGTTAAGCTATAAGACCGATAATGATGGACAGGAGCCCTTAAAAACGGTTGAGCCACGTCTTAAGGAACTATTAGGCGAAAAATAGGATGACAAATGATTCTTGTACAAATTGCTTTTGTTCTCACGATTGTTTTAGGTTTTGTGATTTTATCCGTTCGCGCACAACAGGTTAATCAGCCGGAGGCCAATAATAAGCAAACAGTAACGGCCGAAAAGGTTCAAGCTATGTCGCGCGAAGATATACAAAGGGCTTTACA
Organism: Candidatus Omnitrophota bacterium; assembly: GCA_903944345.1. Taxonomy (GTDB): domain Bacteria; phylum Omnitrophota; class Gorgyraeia; order Zapsychrales; family Fredricksoniimonadaceae; genus CAJARJ01. The sequence continues at coordinate 226,478 of CAJARJ010000018.1, read as the reverse complement.
AAAGATTGAGTCGAGTAATCCGCCGCCGCAGAAGATGGGCGCAATGTGTTATGACATGGTTGGCCCTCCGGACACCTTTGAATATGTCTGTCCTGTTGACGGAGAGAAAACTGTTTATTCTCGCAAATCCAAAGCGTTTGAACAGGCGACGGAATTACAGGGTCTTAGAGGTTTGATTGAAAAGTTGCGTCCACTCGCAAAGGGGATTTTAGTATCACTCGATGAGCGCAAGCTTTGCGCCAAGTGTAGTCCTGCTCTTTTGGATACAGAAAGATATGTGACGTTAGTTCTTCAGTATCCCGATGGAAGAATCGTTCGGACAGACCAGGTTACTCCAGAAGACCTTCGTTATTTAATTGGTTTCTTTGCTGACGGGTTAAGTTATAAGACTTTCTTTGATGGTCAAGAGCCCTTGAAGCCCGTTGAAGGGCGATTGAAGCAACTTTTGGGTGAGAATTAATACCTGAATTCAGGCAAAAAGCCTTATTCTCCATATGGTCATCGGGCCTTTTTGAAATGTCCGGTGGGCATTGGTTTTGTGGAGATAGTGTTACAAGGATGACACAATTATTTCGTATGTATAAAGTCCGCGCCAAGAGGGCTTTGTTGTATTTTTTAATGCAGCTCCGAAGCGCACAAACAGATCTAAGGTGTATTTCACGGAAGACAGCAAATCATTTGTTCCATAGAAGATCACTCCGATGATAGTTAATGAATATAAAGTGATTGGCAAGACCGCGGTGGCACTAGTCTTGTTTTGCATGGTTATCGCCGTTATCGGCGGGGTGGGAGCGTATTATCTGGAGGATGTGCGTTTTCATCAGATGCAGTTCGAGGGGCAGTGGAAAGAATATCAGCGGGTTGTTGCGGCGGAAGATATCCTTAAAGGAATATCAACCGATATCAGCGCCTGGCAGGCCGGCAGGCTTCCGGTTGACAGGCTCAAGTCAAAAGCCGGACAGATGAAGAATGTTTTGTCGACCTGGGCTTCCGACGAGAATGATGAGCCTGGGCAGCGGCATTTCCCCGATTACGAAGAGCAGGAAGCTCTTTTGCTTGATCCTGCCCGGCAGGCTTTTCTGATGTTGACCAAAGATATTGCAGCTTTGTCCGATGAGCCCACCGACCCGTCGTTGGGAAGGCTTCTGCGATCGCTGGATCGTTTGCAGGAGACCAGTCGTCCATTACACCAGTTTTACTTTGACAAAATCAGCTCTTCTCTTAGGGAAGCACAGAAAGCCCGGCATAAAGCCCAGAGAGACGGCCTGCTTTTTGTGATTATTGTTGTCGTCTTTGTTTTCGGGGGGAGCATTTACGGTGTCAAGCTTCTGCGCCGCCAGGCCAGAAAACTTATGGAGCAGGAACGCCGGATGGCTTCGGTCACACTGGTGCAGCATCTGGTTCACGAGATTCGTAATCCTTTGGGGATTATAAAGAGCGCGGCCAATGTGATAGAACGGCGTTCGCAAGGGGACGTGTCTGTTCTGGCGCAGGACATTGCTTCCGAGGTAGGGCGCATCGACGGGCTGCTTACGGACCTGCTGCTTTTACGCCGTGGCAGCGACAAGCCTCGGGAACATGTGGAGGTGTCTGTGCTGGTGGCCAGGGTTGTGGATCTTTTTACTTCCAAAGCAGAGGCGGCAGACATCCGGATCGTTGTGCACAACCAGGCTGCGGGAGTTCTTTTGTTCTGCCAGGCGGATCCGGTCAAACAGGTGGTGATGAACCTGCTGCTGAATGCTATTGAGGCCTCACGCCCCAAAGATGTGATCGAAATAACGCTCAAGACCGTCGGAAACGAATATGTGTTACAGGTAAGGGATCACGGGATTGGCCTGGATCCGCGGCAAAAAGAGCGGATTTTTGATATGATGTACACAACCAAACCGTACGGATTCGGGATCGGCCTGACCGTGGTCAAGGGTATCGTTGAAGATCACGGAGGAAGAATTGAGGTCAGCAGCCCTCCCCCGTCAGGTTCGGCGTTTACCGTTTATTTCCCCGTGAGGAGCTGATATGCCCGATGTTTTAATCGTTGACGACGAGCCGCGGCTTCTGCGGGTGTTACGTATGGGGCTTCCCGAGCATGGCTTTAATGTCCTGACCGCATCGAATGGGCAGGAAGCGTTGAAAGTCCTGTTTGATAAACATGTTGATATTGTTGTGACGGACGTGCGCATGCCGCTGATGGATGGAGTGGAGTTCATTTACGAGATGGAGCGGCTGGGGATCGGACTTCCGGTTGTTGTCACTACGGCTTACGCTGATGTGGATACGGCGGTCAAGACACTCAAGCATGGCGCGCGCGACTATATCCGCAAGCCTTTCAGTGTGGATGAGCTTGTTCAGTCTTTGCACAACGCGCTCAAGGCGGGGGCTGCCGTTTCGGTGGCGGCGGGTTCTTTTGATTTGCAGCTACAGGTGGATGCCAAAGAAAAAGAGGCCATTCAAAAAGCTCTGCGTGCTTCCGGAGGGGGCAAGGCGGAGGCTGCGCGGCTTTTGGGCATCTCCGAACGGAATCTTTGGTACAAGCTCAAGAAATACGACCTTTGATGCTTTTTCTGTGCTTTAGGGAAGCCTGCAAGTTTTTGCAGGCTTTTTTGTTTATACTGCCAGAAATTGCGTCAGAAATACCAGATTGCCCATTCTGCCGGTTTATTTTCATCTGTTTTTCTGTCACTATGAAATAGTAAACCGGTTGCATGCAGACAGAAATAAACAGGAGCAGACATGGCTACAAATGTTTTGATCGCGGGAGTCGGGGGTGTGTTAGGGCAGAAATTGGTGGAAGCCTTCCGGAAGAAAGATATCCGGCCCGCAGGCCTGGCTTTGTCTTTTAAAGGACTCGAAGCAGTTAAGGACAGGCTTATGTCCTCTTTTGAAGCGGATGTGACCAGACCTGAAACTCTTTGCGGTGTTTGTGCGGGGATTGATATTGTTGTTTCGGTCATCGGTATTACGCGGGTGAGCGGCAAGTTGACACATATGGATGTGGATTATCAGGGCAATATGAATCTGCTGGCCGAAGCCAAACGAGCCGGGGTCAGGAAATTTGTTTTTATTTCTCCTGCGGGAACGGATCTTGGAGCGCGGCAGGGCGTGCCACTTATGGAAGCGAAGTTCAGGTTTGAAGAAGAGCTTAAAAACAGCGGATTGCAATGGGTTATCATGCGTGCCAGCGCGTTTATGTGTGATCTTGCCGCGATGGCGAAGACTGCACGGGAAGGTTCTCTTTTTGTAATTGGCGACGGTAAGGCAGAGTGCGCTCCGATTGATGTCGGAGAGCTGGCTTTGTGTATGGCTGAGGATGCGCTAACTCTTGCCGATACCTGCACGTCGGCAGGTGGCCCCAGGACAATGACCTGGCTGGAGATATGTGTTTCCTGTTTTCGCGTCTGGAACCGGCCGGTCAGGATTGTATTCGTGCCGGTCTGGGTTTGTCATGTTGCGTTAACGCTGATACGTCCGTTTTCTTTACGGTATTACGCTTTGGGCAAGATGGTGCTGTTCTTCTCCGTGGTTGGGGTGTCCGTACAGAAACGCGGCAGGATGGATTTTGATGCATATCTTGAACGTGATTCTACAATGAGGATGGTCTGATGCTTCTTGATGTCTCCCGTGCCTTTGCCGCCAACAGTGTTTTGTGTTCTTCATTTGAGGAGTGTTGCCAGTGCCTGCGTGCTGTGGAAAGGGCAGGCCGCTCTGTTCTGGTGTCTCCGTCTGCCACTCAAAAGGAGTTCCGGATTTGTGCGAACGGTTATCCGGCCGAGATGTATTTGCCGCACCGCAATTTTTTTTCGGTCTTTTTTCAGTCGGTCTACCGACTTCTTGATGTTTCTGTGCGACGACGGATACTATATGGCCGGATCAACTACCTGTTTCGTATATGGGTAACGTCCGCCGATAACCTTCTGGATACGGAAGACAAGATATCTTTTCCGGTGAAGATGCCGGTTGATTCCAGAACCATGCGACAGGTTGTTGCGATCATGACGGCTGATCGGATCCTGGCACGCTTTCTGGACGAGGCAGTTGCGGGTGGAGTTATAACCAGGGAAGATTCTTTGCGGCTTTCCGATGCGACTCTTCAGGTTCTCCTGCCCAGCGCGGCGGAAGAAGCGTCTGAAGAAGGCGGCATCAAGAATCGGCCTGTTCCGGAGTATGTACTGGACACGATCCATGTGTTAAAGACCGGATTGTTGTTTCGTCTGCCGCTTCTGGGGCCTGAACAGATTGAGACAAATATTAATCGCAAGAGGATTGACGCTTGTCGCGACGGGTTAGGTAAATTCGGGATCGGCTGTCAGCTTTTGGACGATATGCGGGATCTCTCCCGTGACCATCTGGAAAAACGGCAAAATTATGCCTTGTCCTTGTTTACGCATAAATACCCGCAGGCACAGAAACGTTTGAGGGGCATGGACAGTTCCTTGAAGGTCGAAGATGCGATCTTTCCAATGTTCGCGGACGAGTTAAAAGAGGTGGCACGCATGGGCTATGACCATATGATGGAAGGCTTGAGCGACCTTAATCGGTCCGGGTTAGGACTTGGGAAGGAACATATGCGTGCTATCGTTCAATGGGTTTTCTATTCGCTGGGTGTTAAGAAAGCCGTGAGGTGGTTAGCATGAAGACTTCCGTACTGACCAGAGGACGCACCCTTGATCATGTGGCGGGTGTTTATGATCTTTTAAGTCCCCTGATGCTCTTCGGGCAGGAGGAGCGAATATCGTTGCAGTGTATGGAGTTTATGAAAGATCCCGGAGTGTTGTCTGTTTTGGATATTGGCTGCGGCACAGGAACGTTAACCGTCGAAATCGGACGGCTGTTGGCCGAGCGGGGAGGGCGGGTTAGCGGCATTGATGCCGCACCGAAGATGATCGATATCGCTGTTCGCAAGGCGAGCAAGCTGGCCAATGTGTATTTCGATGTTGTGCCAGCCGAGTCTCTGCCGTTTCTTGAGGACAGTTTTGATTGTGCCGTTTCAACGTTCTTTTTTCATCATGTTGATCGTGAGCTCAAGGTTCGGGCCCTGGACGAGGCGTTCCGGGTTTTGAGGCCGGGTGGAACACTTGTTGTTATCGATGTGGATACCCCGACCAATGTTTTCGGGCAGTTATGCGCCTGGGCGGGGTATTTCCTGTTTCAGCAAGAGGAGATCCGGGAGAATATCGAGGGAAAACTGCGTGCGGCCATGCGGGAATCCCGTTTCGGGTCTTTTGAAATTATCAGGCGTTATCAGGGGTATATTTCGGTTTTTATGTTAAAGAAAGGAAATGTATGAGGAAAGTTGTAATCGGTCTTTTGTTTCTGGTCTGTCTGTCTTTCCGGGTAGAAGCGGCGGTTGTTCCGTCGGATGATCCGGTGGGGCAGAAAGTTGATGTCTATTTCAGCGATACTTTTGCAAAACTCAAGCTCGCGGCGGACGCTGTATCCGGACCGGCCGATTTTCGTAAAGCGATGAGGCCTGTTATCACGGGAGTGCCGGGGATATTCGGCGGTTCATATATTGACGAGAACTGGGTGATCCGCGAGGTGCTTTTCCCGTCGCATTTCCTGGCCAGAGGCTTTGATCTCAAGGGTGTCGGGGAGCTTCATTATTTCCAGGATAAACTCAAGGAGGAGCCCGGCGCCCAGCTTTCCGAGCCGGCGCATGGCAGTATTGCCCAACCTCGGCTAATTGCCATGCGTTATCCGATCCAAAAAGACGGCAAGGTGCAGGGGCTGGTGTCCATGATGGTGCGTACGACCTTCTTTCTGAAAGCCGTGGGGCTTGATAAGGCCAAGGCCTACGAAATTATATGCCTGGGCAAATCGGCGGAAACGCATGGAACCCTTGGGGATGATTATAAAGAAATTCGGCTTTCCTTGCCCTCCACCGAATGGGTCATCCGTTACAGGATGTAGAAACGTTATTGTTTGAAAAGCGTTTGCATGTCCCCGGGGCCCAGAGGGGCAATGCGGGTGATTGTGGCCAGAAGTCCTGAAAGAGGTTCGCTGTTGCCATAAGACGAAGAATTTGTGTCGGGTAAAGATTCCTTGCGCAGGACATTCATGGACATATTCGCGCTGTTAAGATCAATGCCTCCTTTATGTTTGGGGGATATTGCGTATCCCCTTGTAGTGGGGGCGGGTGGTTTTGGGCTTATTCGAAGCTGCGGGGCTTTGTCCGGAAAGAGGTCTTCCATGGCAAAGCGCATCATTTCCAGATGGCGTTGTTGAATAGTTGCTTCAGAAGATCCGGACATGTTGGCCAGCAGCCAGTTGACAATAACAGATATTCCCATCTTCATGTAGCCGGGCGTACGTGCGGAGCGTTTTTCGAGAATATCCAAAAGACCTTCTTTAAGTGAACGAGGAAGATTCGGATCGGTTGTGATTAGTGCAATCATCTGATCATCTTGTGAGGGTGTCACGGTGCTTGATGGGGGTATCGTTCGGCGAAGAAAATAGAGCGCGGGCATGTTCTCGGGGTTGACCTGGATCAGAATTTGATGCTTTGTCAGGTAATCGACAGTGTCCGCTATGTCCCCCGCTTGCGTCTTTTGTGAATCCGTGTCGGCGGGGCGTTTTTTGCCCAGAAGATGCCGGATATCATCGGGATCAAGAAATCCACGGGACAGAAACAATTCATGCAGGACAGGGTTGGTTCTTTCCTGAAGAATTTTGTTGAGCCATCCCAGAGCCATTTCATCGATCTGGACAGGTTGGTAGAGGGTTTCTTGTATCCAGTTGCGTCCGAGATGATTGGCAACAGCATACGCCAGGGTAGTGGGGTTGCGTCCGGACACTTCGAACTGATCTTTGTTAAAGGACAGAGATCCATGAGTGGTCGCCAGCGCACTGACGAACGAATGGAGCATTTGATAAAGCGGGTCGGTCTTGGAGGTTTCTTCGTCAATGTTGGATCGCAGGATGGAGATGACGGTGTCGAGAGGAAATGTAAAGCGCAGCCCTCTGAGCAGAGCGGCAGGGTCCTGCTCTGCGTGGGGGGGCTCTGTATTCGAGAAATATACGGGGTATGTTGCCCTAAAAAGCATGCCGCAGGCCATGTCCGTCAGCTGAAAAATACGAAGTAAAAGTGGAAGCATATCGTTAAAACTTTCCGGACTTGCTTTGTGCGATGGCGGATTTTTTTTGTGTGCGTGGTGTTTGTTGGCAATAAAAATGCTGAATGCTCGAACTTTGTTCCCCAGGTTTTCCAGTTTGCGGTTGTGAACAAGTTCGGTTGCTCCCAGAGAGGTATGTTCGGATATGATCCTGCGTTCCTCGGGGGTTAACATGGCTTCCAGGTTCAGGAGGTCTTCAGAGATGGCGAGTTTGCCGACATCATGTGTCATTCCGGCAACAAAAAGAAGCGAAAGAAACTGTTCAAGAGGCATTCCTTCCGGGGGTTTGAAATCTGGCCAGGCTCTTGTCGCGGCAAGAAGAAGCCATCGGGTTACCCAGAGGCTGTGGCGCCATGTTTCCGGATGCTGCGCGAGAATAGGGAGCATGATCGGGGTCAGTGCTTCTGGAATATCCGGATTGTATGAGTGAGTAAGCCGTCGTAATTCTACGGACACAATAAAGCTGACAGTGCCTGCTCGGGGTATTGTCTGTATTTGTGAGAAATCGCGTACAATATCGGCCGGCCGGGGATTTCTCTGGAAACCTCCGGCGACGTATTTGCGCGGAACTGGCTGTCGGGTGAGAGGATCAATGTCTTCCCGTATAAAATTGAAGATGCCTTCCCGGAAATCGTGCAGATAATCCTGATAAATCAGCGCGTTGTTTCCGGGAAGCTGATCGACGCCGCGCACTCTGGCCTGGTCAATGTAGTTTTGCTGCAGAAAAGACGTGAGGCGTGTTTTTTTGTACCATGTGGCCAGTTCCATGGCTGCGGCCATTTGGCGTAACGGGGCAAAAGCGGCACCGTTATTGATGTCTTCCTCGATAACAGGAAGAAGGATATCTTTGACTGCGTCACGGGTGATGTGGGAATATTGAGTGGTTTCGGGAGTTTGCGTTGTCGGCTGTTGTTGCATGGCCGCATAATCGCTTTCGGTCAGGGCTTTTAGATGCTGTTCAACTAAAAAGGCGGAGGCGCCATTTTCGTAGATTACGGCCTTGTCCGGAACAATCCATATTTTGTTGAATGTATCAAAAGGAAGATCGGTTGTTCCAAAATAGTCCTGTGCCCGGCGGTAGACTTGTGCCCAGAAGGCTTTTCCGGCGGACGAGTCGGGGTGCATATAAAATGCGGTATTTTGTTTCAGAACCAGATCTTGTTGCAGCAGGTCGTGCCCCATGATGGTTTGTCCGAAATCAGGGCTGATCATTCTATCCTTTTCATAAGGTGATAGGTTGACCCATTGCTGGTTGTCTGGAACGGTAAGAGATGTCAGGAAGTATTTAACAAGCTTAAGGTAGCGGTCAGCGGTTGCGGGGTGGTCTTTTTTGTGTTCCGGTGTGTCTTCAATAATAAATTGCAGATTGAACGGGTCATCCGGGTCGACGCGCACACCTTTTAGAATCGGGAAGAGCGTGGCATCGGATATCCCCGGGATTTGTGCGACTGGTTTCGCTGCAGGAGGAGTAGTGGCTTGCACCGGAGATACCCCGGTTTGCAGTCCCAGAAGCAGAGCCAGGGGCCATGCCAGGAGCGCAGGTTGTTTTTTCTTGCAGAACAGGCGTTCCTCCCGGTTACATGAAAGTAAATCTAGGGGAAGCTCTTGTTATCAGTTTTATGATTTTCCACTAAGAGTTTATAATATTTTTCTGCGTTTGGCAACATTTTCTGCCTTAAATTGCACTTTACTCCGTTTCATTGCAGTTTTATTGTAGTGAGAATTATAGGTATTCACGACTTGCGTTTAAGAATCGCGGTTGCGTGATCAGCTCCCCATCCCCCCGGTCCGTTCCAGTCTCCGTATTGCGCGGCCACTTCAAAATGTTCCGTAAGATAATCGTTAAGCAGGTGGCAATGGGTTGTTCCAAATATACCCATGCCGAATTCGACGGACTCAATGCGGTTGGATATGACAACCCATTGGACGTGTTTTGATTCCAGGTCATTGATCGTTGCCTGTTCTTGCTCGGGCGTGATCATGGTGTGTTCAAAGAAAGCCAATTGACGGGTAGGTGCATCGTGTCCGGAAAGAAAGTTGTATAAAGAATCATGCGGCAGGCAGAAGATAGTCTCTCCGGGCAAGACATGCTGGCGCAGATATTCGAGAGTGTCTGTAACGGTTTTTAGCCATGAGCTGTCCTGGATTGTGTATATTCGGGTTTCCGCCGCTGCAATGATCCGTTCGGGAGTCTTGTGTGGAGCAATAAAATTTTTGTTGTCGGCGATTTGTCTTACGATAAAGCCGAAGAACATAAGCAGCGTGAGTGTCCGAACTACAGGGGTAAAAATTTTTTCGGAATTAAGGCGTAGCAACTCGGAGAAAAGATGAGCTAGGATGACAAGCATGATTGGAAAGATCCAGTTCAGGCGGAAGGTGACCCCGCTGCCGATGAATTCATGCAGTCCGCAGACAAGGAAGATAAACAGAGACAGAAAAGCAAGGATGCTTTCTCTGGAGGGTCGTATGTTTTTTTTCTGGATCGATGCAGCGATAGACTGAAAGATGGCCGTGCATAGCGCCAGGGCAAAGATTTTTCGCGGCCAGGATACGGTGAAAATTTCTGCCAGGATACGGAAGAATTCAATGACGGCTTGCCAGGGGGTGATTTTGACAACGGCCAGTTGAGCATGGGAGTACGGGAACGTTTGGTTAATAACGTATTGTGGCAAAGGGTGAATCAGCAGCCAGTAGACAGCGGCCGGGACCGTCGCTGTGATGACTGATAAAAGTAGATATAGTCTTTTGTCTGTCTGTACGGGAGAGTCTTTTCTGAATTGGTCAACGATTAGTAAAGATGCCAGAAAAGCCGCGAAGAATGCCGTTCCCAGATTAAGGCGGGTCAGAAGTAAAAGAAGGACAGCGGCAAAACCGGTGAAGACCGGCAGTCTTGCCGGTTTTCTGATGTATTCAAAGATGCAAAAAAGGATCAGCAGGATGAGCAGCAGTCCACCAGAGTGGTGATAGGAGAAGAAAAACTCCATCCCCCGGTACGACAGATACCACAAGGCACATATATAGGCCAGGGCCGGCGAGAGAAAACGTGAACAGATCAGGTATATAAGTGCAGTGCTTCCCAGAATCAGCAGGTTTTGTCCCAGGAGAACGCTTTGTACGCTCACGCCAAATAGTTGATAAAAGAGAGCATAATAATAAAGGAAGAACGGTCCGTATAACCAGGAGAAATCCCGGTAAGGCACAGCGCCGTCCATGGTTTTTTTGTAGCAGTAAAGTTCGCGTCCGTGATCTCCGGTTGAAAGATAATATTGAAAATCAGAAAAAGAAGACAAGATGTAGCAGGCTGAAAGAATAGTTAATATAAGAAAAACAATCTGGCTGCGGGCGGACCAATACAAATAGAGGCCGTGAATTCTTGTTTTCAGGGGCATGCTGTCATTCTCCAGTATCGATTGATCGTTTATCGAGCCAGAGGCCCTTAAGCAATATTTTTCCGAGTTCGGGTGCAGAATAGCGAACGGATGGCGGGATAAAACAGCCGTGGGTACAGTCGCATTCATGTCGTCGGATTGCGCGGAAGCTTTGGGAAAACTGCTCGCTGCCTAAAGCACGGGGAATGTCCCAGGCCTGATCCCGGAGGTTGACTCGTTGGGGCAGCAGTTCGCACAGTGCCAGGCTGGCGTCAGGGTAAAGAACGGCTATTTTTTCCCCGGCGCGGCACCTTACTGGCCACTTGTGGCCTGCCAGCAGGTTGTTGTAGGCGATATCGAAATTATTGAGGCTAAAAGCCGTGATCATTTTGTTCATGGATCGGCTGGAGTAAATGCTGGTGGATCGTCCGCAGCTGCGGTACAGATAGTGTCCCAGGTTTTTGCGCAAGAAAGTCCGGGTTTCGTTGTCCAGAGCGGTACGGAGACTGTCGGCGAGGTGTCCTCCACGGACAGGTTCAAACCAGTGGTAGTCAGGCTTTATGTCGTCACGGACGTAGGTGGCCAGGGCTCGTGCGTACGGCAGGGTTTGCGGGCTAAGCACGGAAACTACCAGTATGCGCAGAGCGTTGTCATGGCGCTTGAGCTCGCCGAGTTTGCGGATTGTTTCTTCGGCTCGGACGAAGCCGTCTTTCAGCCGACGCAGCTCATTGTGTGTTTCACCCAGAGCGTCAAGAGAGACCTGTATAGACAGGTTCAGTCCGGGAGCAGCAGCCAGGATTTTTTTTACGCATTCGACAGCACGATCTGGGAAGTATCCGTTGGTTGGAATCTGCACCACCTGGGTGTGGCTGTGATGAACAAAGGCGAGGACAATCTCGGCAAGATGAGTCCGCAGAAATGGCTCCCCTCCGGCGATTAGAAGCCCCCGGAGTGATCCAAGCTTTCGGGCCACGGATTCAATCTCATCGAGGCTAAGTTCTGGTCCTTGGTTAAGGTTGTTGTGATAACAGCAGAATTCACAACCGGCATTGCAGCGGCTGGTCACATAAAGGACAAGCGAATCCAGACCAGGACCCTTAAGCCATTTGCAGCATTCATCAAGCCAGAACAAGGTTTCGCGCATAGGGCCGTAAAGCCTCCGTTTTTCGGGCCGCTTTAGGAATGATCATAGCACCATAAGGCCATGCGGTAGAAAAAAGGCGGAAGCAGCGAACAAAGCCGCAGGCATATTGTGCGCAGGCGCCAGGCCAGTGGTCGGATTTTCGGGTGAAAAAGAAATGGCCGGGCTTCCCGGGTAAGTCCGGCATTCAGACGCTGTATGCCTGCCCGTTCGTAGACCATGGCAACAGCCCGATCCAGTGCTGGTTGGTGTTCCGGCAGAAGATTCTGGCGCTCGTAGAGGCGCTGGAGGATATCGACATTGACGGTGACATAATCGTCCCGGTTGACAAAATGACGCCCGGAGTTGTTGATCCGGTAGATCATCAAGGGTTCATTGACGGGGCAGGCCTCAAAACGTTCCGCAATCCGGACGAAAAGATCCCAGTCTTCGGAGACTCGCAAGGTTTCGTTAAAGAGACCGACTTCCAGCAAGGCCGATTTACGGATCATGTTGGAAGAAAAAGTCATGTAGTTATAGCCTTGCAGGTGGCAGGCGTTGACATCTTTTCCTGCAGGGAAGCCGTAAGTATTAAATCCATGGTAATAGGAATTCGGGCGGCTCATTTTATGGCCGTTCATCAGGTAGTAGCCGTCAGTGTAGACCCAGGATACCTTGCGGTCGGAATCAAATACGGCGACCTGCTTCTCGATGATTTCCGGGAGCCAGATATCATCGGCGTCCAGAAAAGCGATCAGCTCTCCTTGGGCGGCTTTGATGCCGACGTTTCTGGAATAGCCGGATCCTCGGTTGACGGCGTTACGGATCAAGGTTATTTTTCTTGAACGGAAGTCCAGACCGAGTGAGGATATTTCTAGGGGAATATTGGAACAGTCGTCGATAATAATAATTTCGATAAGCGGATATGTGTTGTTGATGCAGGAGAGCAGGGCTTCTTTTAAATATGTACGGTCATTGTAGCAGGGTGTGATTACCGAGACCAGTGTAAGAGGTTTCTCTGCAGCTACAAGTTGATTCTGGTGTGTCGCTTGCTCCATCGAGGAACCCCGGGTTTATAGTTTTTATTAGTTTACATGTTTTACCGCAGAGCACCAAAGGAATATTCAGTAACTTCACTCAAGGTATTGGTAGAACAACAGAGTAGTTTCGATATAATGATCGTGTGGGTACAGGATAAGAGTCAATGATTTCTTCTTTTCTGCCGGGTAAATGTGTATGAAAGTTTGGAAACGCAGTTGCCTTTTGTTGTGTTGCGTTGTCTTGTTTCTTGCGTCTTTTGGCGGCTACATTTTTCTGACCGCGCGGGGCTCAGGATGGTTCGTGCAGGGAGTATTGGAGGTTCTCCTGCAGACCGGAGAGCTCAAGACCGAATTGGCCGTTGGCAGTTTGTTTCGCGGATTTCGCTGGGCCGGGGTTATTCTGGAGGATGCCGGGCGGCTTCCACGGAAAACGGTGATTCATCTTGGGCTTGTCAGGGTGCAGTCCCCCTTTCAGGGGGGGGCGCTTGTTCTTTTTGAGGAAGGATTGCTGGTTTTACCCGTCAGTCGGGCAGCGGTGTCTTTAAAAGGCCACTGGACACCTGGCCGTTGGGAAGTGATACTGGGAACGCAAAAGATTGGTCTGAAAGAGACGCTGGATTTTCTGGATCGGCAAAAACTGCCGGAGCTCAATGCGCGTTTTGTACGCGCTTTGCGGTCCTTCGACGAGGCATTATTGCGGGGCCAGGAAATTCGCTTTGCGATGGATGCCGGGTCCGGGCAAGGGTTGAGTGTTAATATTTTTAATGCGAGAGTGGAGGCAGAATCTGCAGGATCGATTCTGATTAGCGGCGGGTACCGGGACGGGCTTCTGGATATTAACTTGTTTTCTCGCTGGCTTCCGGCCTCGCGGATTATTTCGTTTTTGGGTGAGGGGGCTCCCTGGCGTTCTTTATCCGGAACGGTGAGTGATATTGATTTGTATATTCACGGTCCGTTGGCGTCGTTTGAAGTTTCCGGTAAGTTGACCCTGGAAAAACTGGTTCGGGATGGTGCCGGGTTGGAAAATGTGCCCGTTGATCTTCATTTAAGAACGGCCATCTCGGCAGATCCCCGGCTTTACGGAACGATTCGGGTTGATGGCGGGAGTCTTGCCGGAGCCGCGACGGCGCAGGTGCGATTGTTACCAGGCACATTGCTTTTTGAAGGGGATCCAGCCAATCCGGTTTTTGATCTTTCCGGCATGTCTCAGGTAGGAGATACCCGCATCGATATCCGGTTAAGAGGCAATCTGAATGCGCCAGAGCTCAGACTGCAGTCGGCGGATGGTTTGGCGCAGGATCAGCTTCTGGTTATGCTGGTGACCAACCGCAGCTGGCGTGGAACGGAGAAATCCTTGACGCAGAGAAAATTTTCTCTGGATGCCGCGGGCGAATTTATGGATTATTTTGTCTTTGGCGGCATTGGGTATCGTCTTTCGCAGCGTCTGGGGATCAAGGATATTTCACTGAATGTGGACAAGGCTCAGAAAGGGCTTGGGATTACCAAAGAAGTAACAGGACATCTGGATGCAAGATACGAATTTCGGCATACAGTTGATGCGACCGGTAATCTGATGTCATCGCAGAAGATCGGCGGAGAATACAGAATTAACAACTTCTTTTCCGTGAAAGCAGATCGCGAAACGCGTCAGAGCCTCTCAACCGCTGCAGAAGCTGAGCCTGTGCGCCCTGAAGACAGTATTCTGATTAAATACCGTCGGATGTTTTAACCTGTTTTTTTTCTGGCCAGTCGGAAGATACGGGCAATAAGAAATGAAATTAGCACTGAGGCCATGATCAGGGGCCAGAGAAGGAGTGCCAGAAGCCGGGGAAGCCATTCGCGAGGTTGGATCATGACATTGTAAGATCGTTGTTGTAGAAAAGTTCGTGCCGAAGCTTACGAATTGGGGTAAGTTCCGGCGCCCAACGGTACATTTTGTTCTTGAGTTTCATCCGGTAATAGGCGCTGACGGCTCGCGCAATGGTCTGGGCGGCAATACGCAAGGGGACATGCCGCAGGCTCCCCATGACATTGACCAAGGCGTTCGACAAAATACTCATGTAAGAGATATTACCCAGATACTCACGCTCCCGGGCATTAAACCACGGGTTGCGACGTCCTTCCTTGTCATAATCGTCAAAGATCCAATCAGCCCAACCCTCAAGAGCTTCCGGCGGTTTGAGGCCGTGTTCAAGTGCCAGCGGAAAATCCGGGGTGCCAGGCAAAGGGGTATAAATCGCCATTGTTTCCAGCTGAGCCTGGGGATTTTCTCGCTTGAGGCGGAATGCAAGATCAATTGTCTGATGAATATCCGCGAATGTCTCGGTGGGGTATCCGACAATCAGGCTGAAGGCCGGACGAATCCCGTACTTCTTGCAGCGCTGGTTGGCTTTTAGTGTCTGTTCAAGACGAATTCCTTTGTTCATTAAATCAAGAATGCGCTGTGAGCCGGACTCGGCGCCGAATTTGAGGGTGCAGGCTCCCGCGCGCTTGAGGATTTCGATTTCATAGTCGGTCGCTTTTTCAAATACATCAACCCGGGTGCCGGAGGTATAAAAGGCGATTTTGATTCCGCTGCTGACAATTCCTTCACAGATTCTGGTAGCACGGGCGCGGTCAATATAGAATTCGTCATCCCTCAGCCATATTCCGTTGAGGTTGAAGCGGCGAACTGTGCCGATGATCAGATCGAGGCTTTTTTCTACTGACATAGGACGCCATTTGCGTTGGCGTATTGATGCGCTTGAACAGAAGCCGCAATGAAAAGGGCAGCCACGGCTGGTTTGTCCGATATCCAGAACTCTGGAGCTTTCCTTAAGATACATGTCCCGGTGGATGTATGCTTCGACATTTACCAGTTCCCAGGGAACAGGGAGCAGGGTTTCAATGTCCAGAAGTGGCCGAGGTGCGGTGCGCACCACGCTTTGCCCGTCACAGAAAGCGATACCTTGGATATTATTTAAAGGTTGTTTATGTTCAAGGGCCTGGACAACTTCATAAAAAGCATCTTCGCCTTCACCGATGACAACGACGTCTACCAGTTCATGTTGTGCGGTTTGCTCCGGAAGTACCGATGGATGGCAACCTCCCCAGATTAAAGGAGTTTTACCGTTAGTGATCTTGCGTACCATCGTGGCCAGGTGCAGCGCATGACGTATTTGGGTGCCGGTCATGGTGGATATGCCAACACATAGAAGATCACTAGAGACAAGCTGAGCCAGAGTTTCTGGGGTAATAGCTTGTGCGCGTTGATCCAGAAGTGCAACACGGTAGCCTGCTTTCAGCAGCGGGGCGGCCACGGCCAGTAAGGCGTGCGGAGGAGCTATAGTGGATCCAAAATCCATACCTGTTTTGGGATAGATCAGGATCACATGAGGTTTTTGCAGGTGTTTAAACATGTTTTGAAAAAATTATGATTGACGGGTAATATACTATATTAATGGAAGTTGAATTCCAGTAAAAATAAATATTTTAGTAACTATTCATTTAATCGTTGCCGGGATGATTAAATGAGAGCCCCTCGGGATGGTGAGATAGCGGGGATTTGTTGGAATGCCAGTGATATGCAAACCTTGACATAATGATGCAATATGTTACACTAACTCAATTCAAAAAGGGACTGATCTTATGAAAGCTTGGCTTCTTCTTATATCCATTCTTATTTCTTTTCTGTCGGGATCGGCATATGCTGGGCTTTCAATCAGCGTCAATCCTACTGATGGAGGAACCAATTTGCGCTTTCGCCCCGGGTTTGGTCATTCCTCTGAATTTAAGGAATTGCGGGTTCGTATCAGCTCAACAGACGGTAAGCGGTATCGGGTTTTTCAGCGTTTCGTCGAACCTATGCGCAATGAAAAAGGGGAGACACTCGACTTCCGTGCTTTGGAAGTTGTATCCGTTCCCGGCTCCAATTCAGCGGGTACTCTTTATATTCAGAGTCCAGAACGTATCAGTATGGGCGAGCAGCTCTTATATTCCTCCGGTCAAAATGGTCCCGGGGATATCTTTGCCCTTAATTATTCCTTTGATCCTCAAGTCCCCGGGCCTGGTGGGGTGTACTCCGGTCAGCTGCTCCTTGCCGTTCGCAGTCTTGAAGACGGTTCGCAGGCTCAGGTCACCATACCCGTCAGTCTTGAAAAAGCTTCAGAGCGTAAATTTGAGGTTTCAGGCGCGCGTAACAAGAACCGGGTCGAGGTGCGCGATACAGATTCCGAAAATGTCTTGAGAGATCAGGTTGAAGTTGATTTTTCAGTCGATTCCGACAATGAGGTTCGGATTTATCAGGAGGCGGTTATTCTTCCCGCGGGAGTTATAGGTCGGGAAATGCCTGCGGATGCTCTGCGTTTTAGTGTGGATTCCGCCAGTGGACAGGGGATGCGGCAGCGTGAATTCGAAGCCATGACCCGGGGGCGGGTGCTTGTTTATTCGGGACGATCATCACAAGACAAGGTCTTTGTCAGGCTTTTGCTTGATTCTTCGGCTCTTTCCGGTCTTGATGCTGGCGAGTATAAAGGGCGTCTTCGGTATACAATCGAAACTGCAGGCGATATAGAGTCTGCGGACATTGATCTTGATTGTGAAATTCAGCCGGTTTTTTCGATGGAGGTGGCGCCTCCGGCTCAAGGCATGCAGTTTGGCAATCTGGTGCCCGGGCAGCCTTCCCGTGAGCAGGTGGTTACCGTGAAGGTCAGAACCAATTTGCGTCGTCCTTATCAGGTCATGCAAACGGTACCGAATCTTATGACTAATGAGAAAGGTAAACCTTTGCCCAAAGACGCTTTTCAGATGAGGGTTGAGATTCCTGCAGGGGAGCGCGGGAAAAGCAAGTTAGGTGAGTTTACTCCTGTTGAAGACGGAGAATATCCGGTCTTTTCGTCCAATGCTCAGGGCGATTCGGCTGTTTTTAATGTTATTTATCAAATGCAACCGGAACAGTATGCGGAAGGAGGGCAGTACGCGGCACCGATAAGGTTTTCTTTGAATCAGAATTGAAATCAACAAAGTCATAAGTTTATAATCATAAGAGGGGGAGTAGTATGAAGAAATTAGGAATTGCATTATTCACGGGGTTGTTTGTTGCGTCACTGACCTCCCAGTTGCTGGCCGACAGCAATCCGTTTTCTTTTATTGCCACAGCGAACGTGCCGGTTTCAGCAGGTGCGTCGATGTATGTTCTCAAGCATGAAGGAGCCAATCCGGCGTCTTTGCACACCGGAAATCTGGACTTAGCGTTGGAATACAATGCCACTTATGGCGATTACCGTGCTAAGTATTACTATGCCATTGTGGTTGCTCCGACTGGATCACAGGGTACAAGTATGAACGTTGCGTTCACTTATACCGAAAGCAGCAACCCAAACAGCGCCACAACTCGTAAGGGTTTGGGGTACAAGGTCAATGTGGATTTCACCAAGTTCACGGTGGCTAATCCTACAGATGAGAGCGACATTACAACCATGAACAAGGTTTTGTTGTACAATGTTGCGACAGAAAATGAAAATCTTGGAGCTTTTGCTGGCAAAGCCCTTAAAATCTATCTGGGCGGCAACATTGCTCCGTTCACTGGTCTTCCTACTGGTGCTGAAGGTTTCAACTTGTCTGACAAGGCTGGAGATTATACCGGTACGTTCAAAGTTACCGCGACAATTTCCTAATAATAAAGGACAATGAGGGTGCGTATGATGAGACAGGTGTGTTTGTCCATAGCGCTGCTGCTCATGTTCCTTACCGGACCGGTCAGGGCCCAGTTCTTCCTTGAGGAAGGAAAGGTCACCCTGACCGTGGCCGGCGGGGAGCGTTCCAGCGGGTCAATGGTTTTGCATAATACTTCTGATGAGGAAGTAGGCGTCCGCGCCTATTGGGAGGACTTTCGGTATGTTCCGCCTTTTGATGGCAACAAGGAATTCTCGCCGGCGGGAATCCTGCCGGGTTCAGCCAGCCAGTGGGTGTCTTTTACTCCTCAAGAGTTTGTTTTGCCTCCGAACGGGAGTCAGGTGATCGATTATGCTGTTAATGCGCCTGCGGACATAAAGGGTGGTCATTACGGAGTTTTGTTTTTTGAGCGAGCGACTCCAATGATTGATTCAACCGGAGTCGCGTTGGTAACACGCCTGGGTTGTCTGTTTTTTGTGGAATCCAAGGATGCCCCCAGAGTGGCTGATATTAAGGACGTCAAGGCTGAGGGGAACGATGTTCTGGGCAGTTTTGTCAATCAGTCCGATTTAGTCCTGATCCCCAAGACGACTTTCTATCTTTTGGATGCTCAGGGGTTAACGGTACACCGTGGCGAAGGGACCAATTTGTATGTTGCTCCAGGGGCAACCGGCAACTGGCGGATTGCATTGCCTGCCGAGCTGGCACCGGGAACATATTCTCTGGTGCTTAATGTTGATTTGGGCAGTGGTAGTGTGGCGGTTAAGGAGATATCCCTGACCCAGGGTGCAAACGGTTTGACTATAGAGAATCTGCAATAAGTAATCTTTTTACAATAATGTAAGATTTAAACAATGATCGGAGGAATGTTGAGGATGATTTTTTCTGACCAGTACAGGCAAGGCAGAAGAACTCTCCTCGGGCATTCTCCGGTCATTGTTCTTTTTGCTTTCTTTCTGCTTTTTTCTCTTCCGGCTTTTGCCGATAATCGTACCCGTCTTTATCGCTACTATATAGAAGAAGGCGTCCAGGCTATGCGTGACCAGGACCGGGATGCCGCCGAATTTTATTTCGAGCGGGCGAAGTTCCTGTTTCCGGATGCCGAGGCCCCGGCGCGCTATCTCGAGAGTCTGCAAGAACAATACGATACTGCCGGGCGGCCCTTGCAGCGGTCTGACTCAGGACAGGGAGATTTGCAGTATCAGCAGTTGCTGGCACAAGGAAAGGATTCGTTGGCCAAAGGCGACGAGGATGCAGCGTATCTTTATTTCTATCAGGCGCATCAGATGGATAGCGCCGATCAGGAGCCGCTGGAGTTTTTAAACTTGATTATCCGTAGCCGCGAGGGGCGTTTACAGAACGCTTCTGCCTCAAGGCGTACTCCGGTGGTGGAGGCAGAAATCATAGAACAGCCGGATCCAGTTCTATCTTCGCCCCGAATGAACGCGGTATCGGAGGCTCTGGATCAGTTAACTGGAGTCCAAAGCAGGGTTGCCGCTCTTCCCGTGTCTGCTCCGGCTTCAGAACCCGTCCGGTCTCCGGTTGAGGTTCAGGTTCGTAAACCAGCCAGTGCGCTTCCTGTTGCAGCACCTCATGCTTCATCGTCCACAAAGGCGGGGCAGCGTAAATTTATTGAAGTGGTTTCTCTGGATGATATTATCCAGGCCAATCCTTCCAAGCCAACCCTCAAGCTCGAGCTGGGTGCGGCTGTTGTGGTAGAGGGGCGTAATATTCAGAGATTTCTCGAAATCGAGCCAGGAATAGTCTCCGTAAAGAAGACTTCACTGGATCAGCTGCGCATTGATGCTCCGATGTGGGGGAGTTTGTTTTTGCATATCTGGGATGACCGTGGACGCACCACTGTTTATGTCCAGGTCGTGCTTCCTGAGGGGAAAGATGCCGGACGTCTGGCCGAAGATGCCCTGGTGGAACACTCGGCTCCGTTTCGTTTGTCTTATAGTCTGGATAATTCTTCTTTCTATCGGGGGGATAATGTGCCCCATCTGGGGCGTCAGTCGCATGATATCACCCAGGTTTTCAGTTTTACCGGAGAAACACCTTACGGCCTTTCCGATGGTTCTATCACCGCCGCGGGCTTTAGGCCGATTAATGACTATCCCACATATACACTGGGGCTCAGCGATATTCCGATGCCTTGGACCAGTGATCTGGATTTGCGGGTGTTCGATTATAATCGTGATCTTTCTGCCTTAACTTTATCTTCGCATTTGCGTGGAGTCGTTGGAGAAGTTAAGCTTTTTGATAACGGGCTTGCTCTTTCGACCAGTCATGGCCGACAGCTTGCTTCAACAATTTATGTGGCCGACCGCCAGTCTTCGACTATAGATGCCGGAGCGGATACTTTTCAGGCAGTGCTGTTCCCTCTTAGCAAGGAACATTCCTATGCTTTGAATTATGCCCGTGGTTATGGACAAGACCGTACGGAAGGTGTTTCTGCGGAAGTTTATTCTATTGAAGTTCAGCAACAGATTGACAAGGCTATGCTTAATGCCGAACTGGCCCGTGACGATTCTGCAGACAAGGCGGCAATAGCCAGCCTGCTCTGGAACAATGGTCCAGTTTATCAGACGGCGAGTTTTAGGGATATTAACAAGGATTACAGTTCGGTTCTGGGGACGCCCTCCGGTCTGGGGGAAACCGGAGGAATATGGACCACCGGCACTGATCTGGGGGGGGCGTTTGCCAGCACCTATCTGAATCTATATCAGAATAATTTTGCGCCTAACCCCTATTCTCCTCATGCTTTGAATTACGATGTCAGCGGTCAGATTAACGTTCCTGTAGATGGCCGGTATGCGTTTGATCTTTCGGGCCAGTATACTGATCTTCAGGGTGAGGAGTCTCCTCGCCAGGCTTGGGGTGGGGGGCTGCGGGTTACCAGATTTTTTCCCTTTCTGGGAGGCCGTACCGGAGCGATATTTGCCGGAGGGACAACCCAGCTGTCACGATATGAATATTTTCCGCAGATTGAGTCGGATCGCTATACACTGCTTACCGGCTTACAACTCCCCTTCCTGCAGAATTTTTCGGGGTATGTGAACTATGAATATTCCTGGGTCGAAGAAGTATTGACCAAGGACGGGTATCAGCCTTCGGTTATGACTACCGGTTTATCTTATAACAAGGATTTCACCGATAACCTTAGAGGCATGGCCGGGGTTTCCTATCGCAATGAAAGAAATGTCGAAGGAGATTTTAGCTACCTTTCGGGAGAGGATAGCGTAACGGGTTCGCTTGCTTTGAACTATACGCCTATAAAAGACGTCAACTTCTTTATGGACAGCAGATTGCGCAATGTGCTGGCGCAGATTTCGGATAATCCTTCTTATCATGATCTGGATGTCCGCTTCGGGATGCGTATGGCCTGGGGGACAAATATTGTTTGGGATCCTTGGGGTTTTGTGGCCGGTTATGTTTACCGGGATCGTGACGGAGACAAGATTTTCTCTAATGGGGATGAGGGCATTGAGGGGGTTGTGGTCAAGGTTGGCGAAAAAGAGGCCCGGACTGATGCCCGAGGTTATTATCGTGTTTCTGTCAAGGGGCGGCGAGTGGCGGTGGCTCCGCATACTCCCAGCTTGCCTGCTGGCGCGATTTTTGTTACGCCGGCTTTCCAGAAAGTTCGTACTTTGCAGGCCGGGGTTCGCAGGGTGGATTTTGGTCTTTCCAGTCAGGCCGGGGTTTACGGAACGGTTTATGTTGACGTAAACGGTAATGGCAAACCGGATTCAGGAGACACGTATTTGCGGGGAGTCAAGCTTCGTCTGGATGAGAAGACCGTTGTGGCTTCCGATCACAGTGGTACCTATTTCTTCAGGGGGGCGTCCAGAGGCAAGCATACTATTTCGCTCGATATGAGCTCAGTTCCGATCGAGTTTGTTCCGCTGATTAAGGTGAAGACCGAGATCGATCTCCAGGAAGGCTCAACCTACGTGTTCCATGTTCCGGTCAAGCCTAACCCGGCCTCGCTGGTCGAGGACTGATCAGAGAATCGAAATTGATTTTAAAACAGCCTTGCGCATATCCGGAAGAATTCGTTGTTCTTCTGTGATAATGGCAGGGTTATTTTTTTGAGTGACTTTCTGATATCCGGATGCTGAAATGTCTGAGTTCTGCGGAAAGATCGGTAATGATGCCGCAGGAGGTATTCTTACGGTTATAGTAAAGGATTGGGTTGTAGTTGATCCGGCCAGGGCAAAAGCGCAGCAACTGCAGAGTATAAATCCAAGAACAATAAATCCGGACAGTGTTTTCATCGTGCCCCCCTTTGTTGTGGGCTACTGAAAGAGGGGAGACGTATTACGCAACAGATTAGATTCTGTCACGGCAACCAGACAACCATACTCCTTTTGCAAGGGGTTAGGCTCACGGCTTTGCGTCCTACTCTTTCAAGTAGTTTGCCTTTTCGAACATCCACAAAGAACTGAATCCTCAACCTTGATAAGTATAGCATGCCCCCGCGGTGCAAGCCAATGACGCTGGCCGGACGACAGCGTCGATGATTATTAATATTCTCATATCTTTCGCGGGTT
This sequence comes from Candidatus Omnitrophota bacterium, assembly GCA_903944345.1. GTDB lineage: Bacteria > Omnitrophota > Gorgyraeia > Zapsychrales > Fredricksoniimonadaceae > CAJARJ01. The sequence goes on along the minus strand of CAJARJ010000018.1, from coordinate 203,636 downwards.
CAAAAACAGTGTTGCAAATCTTTTTCTTTTCAGTAGAATACAGCAAACTTTCAGGAGGTTGCTGTGAACACGATCAAGATTGCCCTTATTCAACATGCCTGCTCTAAAGACGTAGCTGATAACACGGCCAAAGTTGCCCGGCTTATTGCCGCTGCCGCCCGTAAAGGGGCGCGGATTATAGCGACTCAGGAATTGTTCAAGAGTCATTATTTCTGTCAGCAGGAAGATTACGAAATGTTCGCTCTTGCCGAGCCGGTGATTGAAAAGTCTGCGGCGGTCAAGGCCTTATCGGTCTTGGCTAGGAAGCACAAAGTGGTGATTGTCGCATCACTCTTTGAGAAAAGGGCGGAGGGTGTTTATCATAATACGGCGGCAGTAATTGACGCGGACGGCAAATATCTTGGGAAGTATCGCAAGATGCACATTCCGGATGATCCGCAGTTTCAGGAGAAGTTTTATTTCGCTCCGGGTGATCTGGGCTATAAGGTTTTTAAAACAAAATATGCCGATATTGGAGTGCTGGTTTGCTGGGATCAGTGGTACCCGGAAGCTGCTCGCCTGACAGCGCTTATGGGGGCACAGATTATTTTCTATCCCACGGCGATTGGCTGGCTGCCTGAGGACAAGCAGGAGTATGGGGAACGTCAGCACGCCTCCTGGGAAACGATACAGCGTTCGCATGCGATTGCCAATGGTTGTTTTGTTGCAGCGGTTAACCGGGTTGGATTTGAACCTCATCCGGAATGTCCGGATAAAGGGATAGAATTTTGGGGGCAAAGTTTTGTGGCTGATCCCTATGGCACGGTTATGGGGCGGGCGTCCCGGGATACGCAGGAAGTTCTGATTGTACCGGTTGATCTGGATACCATTCCGGTCAAGCGGGTGCAATGGCCATTTTTGCGAGACAGACGGACTGACAGTTATGCGGATATAACCAAGAGGTTCAACGATGAGGAGTAGTACGCAGAGGTCTCTTTCCGTCCGTGGTTATCGCATGCCAGCCGAGTGGGAGCCCCATCGTGGGACATGGTTGTCTTATCCGCATAATCCCAAAAGCTTTTTCACTGCCTTGAAAGGTGCCCAGGAATCTTTTGCTGATATGGTGGCCTGCCTGGCTCAGGTCGAAGAAGTGCACATTAATGTTAATGACCAGCTCATGGAAGACGACTTGTCGGCCAAGCTGGCCAGGCGCAAGGTCAAAAAGAATGTGTTTTTTCATCGTTTTGCGACCAATGATGCCTGGTGTCGTGATCATGGGTGCGTTGTTGTGTGTAACGACAAAACCGGACAGTTGGCGGCAACGAACTGGATATTTAATGCCTGGGGAGGGAAATATCCTTCCGCGAAAGACAATCGTATCGCACGCAAGATGGCCGGGTTTCTTGGTTTGGAGCGTTTTGATTTTCCCTGGGTTCTGGAAGGCGGATCCATTGATGTGAACGGGCGGGGAGTGTTGTTGACCACGGAAAGTTGCCTGCTTAACGAAAATCGTAATCCCCAGCTTGGTAAGAAACAGATAGAAGCTTTGCTGAAGGCAGCATTTGGGGTTCGGAAAATATTATGGCTTAAAGACGGGATTGCCGGGGACGACACGGATGGGCATATTGATGATATCGCCCGGTTTACCGATCCGCGTACTATTGTGACTGTTGAAGAAAAGGACGAGGCGGATGTCAATCACGCAATCTGTGAAAAAAACATTCGTCTCCTGAAAGGGTTTACCGATACTGACGGAAAGCCTTTCCGGATTGTGCGGCTGCCGATGCCGCGTCCCATGTATTATCGCAAGGACGAGCGTTTACCGGCCAGTTATGCGAATTTTTATATTGCCAATGGGATTGTGCTGGTTCCGGTTTTTGATTGTCCCCAGGACGCGGATGCCTTGCGTATTCTGGAAAAGCTTTTCAAAGGGCGTCGGATAGTCCCGGTCAGGGCGGCAGATATTATTGTGGGGCTGGGGACTTGCCATTGTTTGACACAGCAAATTCCTGCAGGATAGAAATAAGCGCCCCCTCCGGGAATCGAACCCGGATCCCAAGCTTCGGAGGCTTGTGCTTTATCCGTTAAGCTAAGGGGACGAATTTGCGAATTGTATCACAGTTTCTGAATTTTTACAGCATAAAATGCCCAAGGCGCAAGGAAAAACGAATGAAGGTGGTTGTGCGTATTGCTTTTTTAATTGCCGGATTATTGTTGTGGGTGTCTGACGCGCGCAGCCAGAGTGCTGATGTTTTTCCGAAAGACGGAATCAGGGTTGAGCAGCGTTTGGCACGGCAGACCAGTATTCGAAACTTTCGTCGGGATATCGAAGCCTTTAAGCGCAGCAAGAAAAGAGCAATGCGTGTTTTCTTGCAGGAGAAGGCGCAGGAAATTCAGTCCTTGCGTTCCAGCAGTTCTGCCCGCAAGGTTTCTTTGCGTCGGGCGCTGGATCTGAATCGTGACGGGCGCATTACCAGGGGGGAGCAGCTCTCCGGGCGCAACCTGATTAAGGCTCTCCGCAGGGAAGACCGCAGTCTTTGGGTGTCTTTACGCGAGAAACATCGGCGAATGTTCCTGGCTTTCCGGGAAGAGAAAAAGAAAGAGTACCGGGACATCAGGAAAAGATTTGATCAGGCAGCCGACGTACAGGAGTTCTCGAACAGCTGAGGATTCAGGGTGGTGTTGACTTCAACCGTCAGGAAAATAATTCGTTTTGCCGTGATGCATTGTCCGGGCGCAGGGATCTTTTTATTTGCCTTTTTGATGGCGACGGCATCAACTGCTCCGGCATTGGCCTCTCCGGCGTATGGAACCAGGCTTCCGGCGGCCCACCAGGTGTTTTGGGGGGTGCAGCATTACTATATCGCCGGCAGCTCTCTGGATAATAACCTTGGGGTGTTGAGTAGTCAGCAGAGCTATCTGGCCATGTCATACGGACTGACAAAATGGCTGGCGCTGGATCTCAAGTGGAATCTTTACGGAACTTTTCGTCATAAGAACTCTTCCGGTGCAGAGACGGTCTATAAGGATTCCGTATGGGGAGGCGGGTATGGCTTTCGTTTGCGCTTGTATGAGTCGAACCCAATACGTGTGATTGCGGGGTTTCAGCATTTCAGCATTCACCCGGCCGCGCTTGACTTCGACGGGGTCAAGCAACACGGTATTCTTGAGGACTGGCAGGGTTCTTTATTGGTGTCTAGGCATTTTTCGTTGTTAAGTCCGTATTTGGGTATTAGGTATAATCTTACGGATTACATTCGTTATACAGACGATGAACGTAAAATGTACAAAGCAGACGGCGGGCGCAGGGTAGGGTTGGTGTGTGGTGTCGATGTTCCTTTGACCGAAAAAACCTGGGTTAATCTTGAAGCAGACTGGCAGGACGGCCTTTCTCTGGCGGCAGCTTTGCACTGGCATTTCTAGTGCGCGTGTTTTTGTGGAGAGGGCATTTTTCAGGCAATTTATTGTCGTGGCGGAAATAAATTGCCGATATAGTTTTTCTCCGACGACAAAGCCTTGGGTATTCCCTGCAATTTTTATTGCAATCGCTGTAAATAGATGTTAAATTCGTTAACTGAGAGATGACTTCTGACTTTCTTTACAGCTCCGCGAGGCTAAGGAAATCAGAAATGAATTGTCAAAAACGCTCAATTCGTTTGTATAAAATATACGCGGGTGCTAAAGGTTAACCATTGGCGCCGCGTATTTTTTATTCTGGTTTGTTAAGTCCGTGTTAACAGAACTGGGAAGAAGGAAAAAGGAGAAATGAAACAACCTGTCAATGTTTTGGTCGGCGGAGCAGTCAACGCGGAAGATGTTATTCGTGATGCGGAAGTTTTGTTGAGCGAGAAGCATCTTCAGTCGATCACCATCGGAATGCGTATTCCCAAGGATTATTTTGTGACCAAGGGATGCGGGGAATGCGATATTACGGTGCATGCAGGATCTTTTCACCTGGCCTTACGTGATGCCGGCATTGAGCGTTATAATGTCATGACTTATTCTTCAATTATGCCGGGGATTGCCCGTGAGGTTCGTAAACCCAAAGACATGATTCATGGTGCGGTCATGGAGACTATCATGGCGTGCGCGAATGCTGAGAAAGGCGTTCGTGCAACGGCGGGTATTATTTACGGCTGGTTGTTTAATCGCAAAACGAAAGAGCGTTACGGCGGCTTGGTTTGTGAGTATAACGGAGCTATGTCCGAAGAAGACGCGTCTGCCCAGTTGCGGGCCAGTCTCCAGACATTGTATACAAACGGTTTCCAGGACGAGTTTGAGTTGCGTGATGAGCGCTTGACCATGAAGAGCTTTGTGCCCAAGAAGAAATATGGCACGTCGCTGGTGGCAATTTGTTTCACTAGCCATGTTCTTCCGGTTCTCAGCGTCCGATAAACTGTGCCGAGAGAAAATTTTGATCCGCGGAAGAAGATTTCTCCGCGGATTTTTTCATAAAAACAACTGACTACAAACAGCGGGGCGAAGCATGAAAAAGAAAGACCTTCTTAAGGATGTTGTCAAGCATGTGGATATTAAAAAGATCAATTCGACCGCGGTCATTGATGCGATGCGCGAGATGTCGTTCACCTCGCGTGACACGGCGCGGGCAGCGGATATTCTTGTGCGCATGATCAACGACAAGGGCAGTGCCAATATTCTGTGCCTGGCCGGATCAACCAGCGCGGGCGGCTGCATGCAGGTGTATGTTGACATGCTTAAATCCAATATGGTTGACGCCGTGGTGGCTACAGGCGCCAGCATCGTGGATATGGACTTTTTTGAGGCCCTTGGCTTCAAGCATTACAAGGGAACTCCGCAGGTGGACGACAAGATTCTGCGGTCGCTTTATATTGACCGTATCTATGACACTTTTATCAGTGAGGACGATCTGCAGGTTTGTGACCGTACTATCAAGGAGATTGCTGACGCCCTGGAGCCGCGGCCGTACTCTTCGAGAGAGTTTATCAGGGAAATGGGGCGGTATCTGGTTGCCAAATCCAAAAAGAAGGATTCGTTGGTTCAGACCGCGTTTGAAAAAGATATTCCGATTTTCTGTCCGGCGTTCACCGATTCTTCCGCCGGTTTTGGGCTGGTGTTGCATCAGGTCAAGCGGCCCGGGGCGCATGTGTCGATTGACTCGGTTAAAGATTTTTATGAACTGACCCAAATTAAGATGAAAGCTCCGACCTCGGGCTTGTTTATGATTGGCGGGGGAGTTCCCAAGAATTTTGCTCAGGACACGGTGGTTTGTGCCGAGGTTCTGGGAGTTGAGGTGCCCATGCATAAGTATGCCGTTCAGATTACGGTTGCGGATGTGCGTGACGGTGCATGTTCAAGCTCGACGCTCAAGGAAGCTGCTTCCTGGGGTAAGGTGGACACAGTGTTCGAGCAGATGGTTTATGCCGAAGCGACAACCGTTGTCCCTCTGATTGCCAGCTACGCGTATCATACGTCCAACTGGAAGAGCCGTAAGCCACGCGCGTTTTCCAAAATTTTTGCAGGCAAGTCATAACAGGAGAGCGCAATGAATCGCAAGAATTATAAGACACCGTTAACTCTTGAGCAGCTTGAGAATGGTACGGACATAGCTTTAGATTTTGAGAAACTGCGCAAGGTGGCCCAGTGTCCTGATCCGGTGGTTCCGGTTGTGGTTCAGGATGCTCATACGAAAGAAGTTCTTATTTTGGCTTATGCCAATGAGGCAGCTTTGGCGCACACTTTGCAGTCAGGCCTGGCCACTTTCTGGAGTACTTCCCGTAATGAATTGTGGATCAAGGGCAAGACTTCCGGAGACGAGCTTTCTATTAAGGAGGTTCGTATCAATTGTGAGCAGAACTCCTTGCTTTATCTTGTTTCGATGAAGGGCAAGGGCTCCTGTCACGTGAAAGATGCCGCCGGGCAAACGCGCTTTGGCTGTTACTATCGTCGTGTCAAGAACGGCGTTCTTGAGTTTGTTCAGGCATGAGAGCCGGGGGCCTGCTGCTCTTGTTCCTTCTTTTGCCTTTTTATCCTTCCGCCTGGTCTGTGGAGACTTCTTTTTCTGTTCCCGAGCTGGTTGTTCAATTGAACGCAGGGGCTTGTGTGGCTCAGTTCCAGGGGGGCGTTTCTGAGAGAAGAAGTTTTCTCGCTTCTTTTTCTCGCCGCCACGATAAATATTGGTGTATCGCCGATGCCGCCCGGGAGCTTGGCCGGATGGGCGTGTCGGCGCAGGCGGCTGTCCCGGAATTGATAAAAGCCCTGCAAAAATATCGCAATATCGATACCGGTGATGGGCTTATTGCTTTGCGTTCGCACGTGGCTCTTGCTCTCGGGGAAATAGAAGATGTGTCGGCGGTCGCGCCGTTGGTGGCGGTTTTGTTGTCGGAAGACAAGACGCGGGTTCTGGATTCATCCGGTGTGTCGGCTATTTCCTCTCGCGAGGGGACTTCTTATGCGGCGGTTGTTTCCGCCCTGGAGATGTTTGGCCCGCAGGCTCGGGAGGCTGTTCCGGTTTTGGTCGAGTTAATGGACAGAGAAGGTGGCCCTTTTAACGAGCTGTTGCGTAAGGAAATGGAGTCGGCGTTAGCGGCTATTAACCGCTGATATTTTTTTCTTGACTAATGATACCTACGTGGTATCATTTGAACAGATATGAATTTCCTTGCTCGAAAAACAGATTACGCAGTAAGAGCCTTGATTTATATGGCAGGCAAAGTGCCGGAACGGGTGTCGACTGCAGAGTTGCACCGGGATCTCGGGCTTCCGCGTCCATTTATGCGTGGAGTGCTGCAGAACCTGCAGAAAGCAGGCTATCTTGAGTCGGTTAAAGGGCAGGGCGGCGGGTTCGTTTTAAACGTAAAACCAGAGTCCATTCGTTTGAATGATCTTTTTGTGCTCTTTCAGGGGCCGGTTAGTATGGGAGATTGTCTGTTTCGTAAAAAGTTGTGTGTTTGCGCGCAGACTTGCCCGCTACGTCGGGAGATTAAGGAAATAGAGGTTTTTGCCCGGGAACGTTTGCAGAATGCGACTGTTGCCTCGCTGATGAAGGGGCTGCAGCAAGGAGAAAAAAGATGAAACGCAGCATTATACGGATTGACGAAACAAAGTGCGACGGCTGCGGTTTATGTGTGCCTGCCTGTCATGAGGGAGCGATCAAAATTATAGATGGTAAGGCCCGCCTTGTTGGGGATTCCCTTTGTGATGGACTTGGCGCCTGTTTGGGGGAATGTCCCAGAGGAGCTATTACAGTCGAAGAGCGTGAAGCCGGGGAATACAATGAGGTTGAGGCTCTGGAGAATATTATGAAAGAAGGGCCCGAGGCGCTGAAGGCGCATCTTAAGCATCTGGCCGATCACGGGCAGGAAGTCTATCTAAAGCAGGCTCAGGAGTTTCTGCATAAGAAAGAAGCGCAGAAGCCTATGGCCTGTGGCTGTCCTGGGACTATGGCCCAGACCATACAAAGAGCCCCGGTTTCTGTAGCAGACCAGCCTGGCGCTCCGGTTGCCTCGCAGCTTCAGCAGTGGCCAGTCCAGCTCAAATTACTTAATCCGCACGCTCCATATTTCAAGGATGCCGAGCTTGTAGTGGCAGCAGATTGTGTGGCTTTTGCTTACGGTGATTTTCACCGGCGCTTTCTCAAGGGCAAGGTTTTGGTGGTCTTTTGTCCCAAGCTTGATGAGGGGCTTGAGGAGTATATCGACAAACTTTCCGCTATATTTCAGTTGAACAATATTCGTTCGATTACCCTCTGCCGGATGGAGGTTCCCTGTTGCGGAGGAACCGGACGTATCGTGGAGGAGGCGTTGAAGCGTTCGGGCAAGAATATTATTATCAAGGAATACACGATCTCGCTGCGTGGTGAGATCATCTAGAACCCAAAGGAGGGGATCATGAGCATGTTTTGTTATCAGTGTCAGGAAGCGGCCAGTGGCATCGGCTGTAAAATTCGCGGGGTTTGTGGTAAACCGGATAATACTGCGCAATTGCAGGATCTTTTGATCTATGTTGTTAAAGGGATCGCCTGTTGCGTTGAGCGGGCGGAAGCGGCCGGACAGAAACTCGACCAGGCAACGGCCCGGTTTGTATCAACGGCTATTTTTACTACGATCACGAATGCGAACTTTGATGATAAGGCCATTTTGGACCGTATTCGCGAGGGGCTCACGATTCGTGACGCATGGCGCGCGAAAGGTGCCTCCGGCGCATGTGCTTGTGCGTCCGGGTGCGGTTCAGAGCTGCCGGATTGCGTGCTCTGGACGCCGAAGACTGAAGCAGACATTATGTCCAAAGCGGCGGTGGTTGGTGTTCTTTCGACGGAAGACGCGGATATCCGTTCTTTGCGGGAATTAATTACTTACGGGCTTAAGGGTGTTGCTGCCTATGCGCAGCATGCGGCAGAGCTGGGCTATGAAGACCTTTCGATTGATCGTGCTATTGTCGAAGCCTTGACGGCCACGATCAAGGATTTACCTGTAAGTGCCCTGGTTAGCATGACGCTAAAGGTAGGAGAGACAGCGGTCAAGACCATGGCCCTGCTGGACAAGGCAAATACAACCGCGTATGGTAAACCGAAAATCACAACTGTTCAGCTGGGGGTTCGCACTAATCCTGGCATTATTATTTCCGGACATGATCTGCGTGATATGGAAGATCTCATGGAACAGACTCGTGGCACAGGAGTTGATGTTTATACGCACAGTGAAATGCTGCCGGCACATTACTATCCCAAATTCCAGCAGTATGACAATCTGGCCGGAAATTATGGCGGATCCTGGTGGCATCAGAACGAGGATTTCGAAAGCTTTAATGGCCCGATCCTGATGACGACCAATTGCATTATTCCGGTCAAAGGAAGTTATCTTGGGCGGATGTTTACGACGGGGGCGGCCGGTTATCCGGGGGCGGCGCATATTGCTGACCGTCCGGCGGGCGGAAGAAAGGATTTTTCGAAGATCATTGCTCTGGCCAAGACTTGCGCGGCGCCAAGGCAGATCGAGACCGGAACTTTAGTGGGTGGCTTTGCCCATGATCAGGTTCTGGCTTTGGCTGACAAGGTGGTGGCTGCCGTCAAGTCCGGGGCCATAAAGCGGTTTGTGGTTATGGCCGGATGCGACGGAAGAATGAAGGAGCGTCAGTATTTTACCGATGTGGCCAATGCTCTGCCGAAGGATGCGGTGATTTTAACTGCAGGTTGTGCGAAATACCGTTATAATAAACTGCCATTAGGCGATATCGGGGGTATCCCCCGCGTGCTTGATGCCGGTCAGTGTAATGATTCATTTTCATTGGCAGTCATTGCACTCAGACTCAAGGAGGTTTTTGGTCTTGAGGATATCAATCAGCTTCCGGTATCTTATGACATTGCCTGGTATGAACAAAAGGCTGTAGCAGTTCTGCTCGCTCTTTTGTCGATTGGTGTCAAGCATATCCGTCTGGGACCGACATTGCCGGCATTTTTGTCGCCAAATGTGGCCAAGGTTCTGGTTGAGAATTTTGACATCAAGCCGACCGGTCAGGTGGCCGAGGATGTGGCGGCGATCATGGCGGGGCGTTAAACGCTCTTAAAGAGATTGGTAGATGAGGTTTTTTCGGTCAGCCGTTCGGAGAGTCCCGGGCGGCTGATCGTTTCTATTGTAGGGGGGCAAAGTGCTTTACGATTGTATTGTTGTTGGCGCTGGTGCGGCTGGCTTGATGGCCGCCGGTGAAGTGGTGCATCAGGGGTTGAGTGTGCTTGTTCTTGAAGGCAATCGTCAGCCGGGAGCAAAATTGTTGCTTTGTGGCGGAGGACGTTGTAACGCCACCAACGTCCGGGTGACGGAGAAAGATTACTATTCTTCTTGCCGGCATACGCTCAAGCATGTCCTGCGGCATTTTTCGACAACCGACACACTCAGGTTTTTTGCCGCCAACGGTGCTCCGCTGGAATGTGCTGAGGACGGCTGTTATTTCTCCGCTGATAATAAGGCGCGTACGGTTCTGGACGCTTTGCTGCGTTATTGCCAGCAGGGCGGCGTTCAGCTATTGTGCAACAACCGTGTGCGTTCTTTGGAAGTTCAGAACGGTGTCTTTCATGTTTTTGGAATGCAAGAGGTTTTTACCGCCCGGACCTTGCTGGTAGCCACCGGAGGACTTTCCTATCCGGCGACCGGATGTGACGGTTCGGGTTATATTTTTGCCAGGAATTTCGGGCACAAGCTGGTTGATCCCCGTCCGGCGCTGACACCGTTCATAGCCGGGGATGAAGTCTTTTCTTCACTTGCCGGGATTGTGGTGCCCCTGCGGTTGTCGTTATGGGCGCAAGGACGCAAGCTTGCTGTGAGTGAAGGTCCGTTTCTTTTTACGCATAACGGGTTCAGCGGGCCGTCTGTTCTGGAGATTGCCTCCGCCTGGTTGGACTGCCGGCAGGAGGGAGGCGAGCTCAGGGCTGATTTTTTTTCGTCGCAGAAAGATGAAGGAATCGATTTTTTACTGGGCCACGCACCTCAGCCCTCGTTAAAGAATGTGATCACCCGAACCCTGCCTGAGCGCCTGGCGGTTGTTTTGCTGGCTTTGGCGAAAGTCGACGGGCGTTTGCCCGCACTCTCCGGCCGCCTGACCAGGGAGGAGAAGCGGTCGCTTGGAACCGCCTTGCGTGCTTTGCCGCTTCCTGTCCGAGATGTTGCCGGGTACGCGAAGGCCGAGATCACCAGTGGAGGCGTGGATCTCAAAGAGGTCAAAGGCGCGGATTTGGAATCGCGTTTTCAGGAGGGACTGTTTTTTGCGGGAGAAGTTCTGGATGTGAATGGAAGAATTGGCGGTTTTAATTTGCACTGGGCCTGGGCTTCGGGCATCGCGGCGGCGCGGGCGATAACCAGAAGGTGTCGTTCATGAAAACTATTATTCTTCTGGCATTTTCCAATATTTTTATGACGTTTGCCTGGTATGGGCATCTTAAATTTCGGGATCAACCTCTATGGCTGGTTATTCTGATCAGCTGGGGGATAGCGTTTTTTGAATATTGTCTGATGGTTCCGGCCAATCGCATGGGGTATGGAATATTCAATGCCGCGCAACTTAAAACCATCCAGGAAGTCATTACACTGGTGGTGTTTTGCGGTTTTTCGGTGTTCTATCTTAAAGAGCCTTTACGCTGGAATTATATAGCCGCTTTTGCCTGCATTATTCTTGCAGTCTTCTTTGTTTTTAAAAAGTGGTGACCGGCTTTTATAACAGGTCACTGGCCAGCTCCGCCAGGTGAGAGCGTTCACCTTTCTCCAGAAAAATATGTGTATATATTTTCTGTCCCTGCATTTTGTCGATCAGGTAGCTTAGCCCGTTCGAATAAATGTCCAGTTAAGGATGGTCGATCTGGAAAATGTCGCCGGCAAACACCATTTTTGTATTTTCTCCGGCACGGGTAATGATGGTTTTGATCTCGTGCGGGGTCAGGTTCTGGGCTTCATCCACAATAAAGTAGGTATCTACCAGGCTGCGTCCGCGGATGTAGGCTAGCGGAGCGATAACCAGTTTTTCGTCATCAAGCATTTTCTGGAATTTGCGGCCGCGGCGTTCACCAGGATCAATCAGCCGATCCTGAATGACTCCCAGATTGTCGTAAAGCGGCTGCATGTATGGGCCAACTTTTTCGTCTACGCCTCCCGGAAGATATCCCAGATCCTTGTTGGACAGAGCCACAATCGGACGGGAGAGAAATATCTGTTTGTAATTGTTGCGCTGTTCCAGAGCTGCGGCCAGCGCCAACAGGGTTTTTCCGGTGCCCGCTTTGCCGGATACGGTGACCAACCGGATCTTTTCGTTCATAAGTGCGTGCAGGGCAAACATCTGCTCAACATTACGCGGTTTGATGCCGGAGGCGTTGATTTTGGTGATGTGTTTGATCGTCATATCATCCGGATCAACAGATCCCAAAGCGGACATGTCTTTGTTGCGGGCCACAATGAATTCATTGGGCAGGAATTTACTGCGGGTTTTGAAGCTTTTGACCGGGATGCCCGCAGGTTCGTGGCATAGACGATCCATTAGTTCCCGGGACACGTTCTCCTCGAAGCGATAACCTTTGTATATGGTAGAAATGTCCTTGACGTGATCGGTGGTATAGTCTTCGGCGATCATGTGCACAGCTTTGGCTTTCATGCGCAGATTGACATCCTTGGTGACTAGAGTCACTTCCCGATCAGGGTATTCTTGCGCCAGGCAGTAGGCTGTGTTAAGGATCATGTGGTCAATCTTGTCCTGACTAAAATGTGGCTTCAGATCGGGATGGAAGTGCTTGTCCAGCTTGATGATCAGCAAGCCTTTGTTCTTGGCGATGGGCAGCCCGCCGTTAAAAAGTTTGTCGGAAGTGATCTTGTCAATCTCTTTAAGAAAATGCCGGGCATGAAAATTGACGGTTTCGTTGCCTTTTTTGAATTTGTCGAGTTCTTCCAGAACGCAGATTGGAAGCACAACATCATGGTGTTTAAAGTGGTGAAGGCAGGAACTGTCGTGCAGGATAACATTGGTGTCGAGGACGAAAATCTTGACGGGCTTGGGGGTCATGATCGCCTCCTCATGGTTCAGAGACTGTTAGCGTTCTTTAGTCCGACGCTCCCGTGTCAAGTATAGCACATGAATTTTTTGTGTTGGCAGCTCCGTTTTTTTTCTTCGGGACAGTGCGTGCCGAAGGGAAGTATTGGGCTAAAATTCCTTGCGGTGGAAACAGACGGTGACTATAATAACAAGACTTATATGAGGGATACGATACAAGGAGGCGTTATGGGAGCAGCTATTGCGGTTAATGAGATGAATTTTGATCAGGAAGTGCTCAAGGCGGGGGTTCCTGTGCTGGTGGACTTCTGGGCAGAATGGTGCGGTCCGTGCAAGATGCTTATGCCGATTGTTGAAGATCTGGCAGTCGAATTGCAAGGGCGAGCCAAGGTTTGCAAAATTAACGTAGACGAGGCACAGGATCTGGCGGCTCAGTTTAACGTGATGTCGATTCCGACATTGTTTATTTTCAAGAATGGCAAGCCCGTTGATCAGATGGTCGGGGTTTTGCCCAGGCCAAAGATTCTCGAAAAGATCCAGGCTCATATGTGAACGGAGACTCATGCTGATTACTTTATGTAAATCTAAAATTTCGCATGCCCGGGTTACCCAGGCAGAGCTTTATTATGAAGGCAGCATTACGATTGATGCCGATATTATAAAAGCGGCCGGGCTTTTGCCAGGCGAGAAGGTCGAGATATTTAATATTAACAATGGATCCCGTCTGGAAACATACGTGATTGCCGGCAAGCCCGGGTCCGGACAGATTTGTCTTAATGGACCGGCTGCCCGACAGGGGTATGTGGGGGATCGCCTGATCATTGTCAGCTACGCCCAGATGACACCGGACGAAGCACGCGGCATGACCATACAAACAGTTCATCTTGACGATGCCAACCGCGTTAAAGCTTAGATATTACGGTGACCCCGTGCTGAGACAATGCGCCAGCCCCGTTGATTCGGTTGGGCCTTCGGAACGTTTCTTTATTCAGGAAATGATCCGGGCCATGTACGAGTTCGAAGGAGCGGGACTGGCTGCGCCCCAGGTCGGGGTCGAGCGGCAGATTTTTGTGGCGGATGCCGGCGATGGGCCTTTTGTGGTCATTAACCCCGAGATTGTTGAGGCTTCTACTGAACAGGCTGTTATGGAGGAGGGGTGCCTGAGTTTGCCCAAGATCAGGATTAACATCAAACGACCTTCCGTCATCAGGGTTCGTTATCTTGATGGTAATGGCCGGCGTGTCGAGCGGGTTTTGAGCGGATTGCTGGCCAGGATCTTTCAGCACGAATCCGATCATCTGTTTGCCAGGTTGCTGATTGATTACGCGACGGACGCCGAGCGGGAGAAGTTTCAGCCGCAGCTGGCCCGTCTGGAAGCGTTAAGCAGGGACATGTGGAAAACTCCCGCCTGAAATCCGCCTTTCTTTCCGGAGGGCGTTCTTTGCCGGTATGGTTTCGCCAGGAGTTGCCGGATCCGGCAGCGCTTGTCAGGATGCGCACCCTTCTACGTGACACCGGGCTGCGGACAGTCTGTACCGGGGCGCATTGCCCGAATCTCGGCCAATGTTGGGAGAAAGGGCATGCCACCTTCATGATTCTTGGAAATACGTGTACCCGTTCCTGCCGTTTCTGTGCTGTTTCTAGCAATGGGCCTTTACTCCCTCCGGATCAAAACGAGCCGGTTCAGGTGGCTCGTGCCGTCAAACAGCTTGGTCTTCGTTATGTGGTGATCACTTCGGTGACAAGAGACGATTTGCCCGATGAGGGGGCCAATCACTTTGCCCGGGTGGTTGGGAATATCCGTTCTTTATGTCCACACGTTATTGTCGAGGTTTTGATTCCTGATTTTTCCGCTCGCAGGGAATGCCTCAAGGTTGTGGCTGAATCCGGTGTGCATGTTATCGGACATAATATTGAAACTGTTCGTCGCCTGTCTGTCACGGTTCGTTCACGGGCGGATCATGAGCGCTCGCTTCAGGTTTTATCTCTTGCCCGGTGCCTGGCTCCGCAGACTGTAATCAAGTCCGGGATTATGGCCGGAATGGGCGAGACGGATGAAGAAATCTTTTCGGCTTTTGATGAATTAAAATCGGCTGGATGTGATATGTTGACTGTCGGGCAATATCTTTCGCCCGGGGACATTCAAAGGCATGTACCGGTGGCGAGGTTTGTTTCTCCGGATATGTTTGAAGTTTATCGTCAGGAAGGGTTAAAGAGAGGATTTCGCGCGATGACCTGCGGGCCGCTGGTCAGGAGTTCTTACCTGGCGGAAGAAAGTTACAGAAGCTGTCAAGAAGGGATCAAAGCATGACCGCGAAAATGAAAGATTTCTTGTCTTTTGCCGGGAGGGTGGTTGTAAGTGCCCTTCTTCTTGTCTGGTTGTTCTCGATGGTTAACTGGCCGGACACCTGGGCTGCAGTGCGTCAGGCTGATATTTTTCTTCTGGTGGCGGCGTTTTTGCTGCATCTTTTGTTGCAGTTCATGGTTCTGGTGCGCTGGGTGTTGTTTATGCGTGCGCTCAGTTTTCAGGCTCCGTTAAGTCAGGTGACCAGGTTCTTTTTTATCGGGTTGTTTTCGAATCTGTTTCTGCCGACATCCATTGGCGGGGACCTTGTGAAGGCCTATGGATTGTCCCGCGGCGCCGGGCAAAAGCCAAAGGTATATGCTTCGGTGGTTCTGGATCGTCTGAGCGGGTTTGGCGGATTGGTGATCGTTGCGCTGGTGGCGTATTGTTTTGGCAGCGAGATTATCGATGCTCCCTCGGTCATTGTGCCTATCGCTGTGTTGACATTGTTGTCCCTTGCAATCGGGGGAATGTTGTTTAATTCTGTGGTTTACAGTTTCTTTTGCCGGGTTTTTCTGAAATGGCCGCGTGCCCATAAAGCTCTGATGGACATGCATGCCGATGTGCTTTTGATGCGTGGTCGCAAAAGAACGGCTTTGGGCTGCGTGCTTTATTCGTGCGGTATCCAGGTGCTGAGTGCGTATATGTATTATCTTATCGCCTTGGCCCTGCATCAACAGGCGCATCCGATGTCTTTTTTGGTCTTTACTCCGATTGTTGCGGCGGTTTCTTTTCTGCCTTCTATCGGCGGACTCGGTTTTCGTGAATTCGGCTGGGTTTATCTGCTGGGCAAGGTAGGGATGGAGCAGGGGATTGCGGTCAGCCTGAGCCTGATCGGTTTTCTTTTTGTAATTATTATTGGTCTTATCGGCGGGGTAATGTATGTCACGTCATTTTCTGATCGACGGGTACAATGTGATCCATCTCATGCCGACGCTTGCAGAGCGGACGCTTGAGGCTGCACGCACAGGGCTGATCACTTTTCTGGATGTCCAGCGGCCCCAGGGCAGCACACGCAATCCTGTGACGATTGTTTTTGATGGCCGCGACGATATTTTCTGGCCGGAACCGCCAGGCGAGATCCGGGTGCTTTTTTCCCGCGGAGAGAGTGCGGATGAACTGATCAAACGTCTTATCGAGGATGCTTCCGCCCCCCGCACTTTTGTTCTTGTGTCTAATGACCGGCAGCTGCAGCAGTACGCGCGTCAGCACGAGGCCGGGATCATGTCGGTCGAAGATTTTGTTGCCCGTGGTGCCGCCTGCCGCCGTGCGGCGGTGGCCCGCAAGACGGCCTCTGCAGGAGAAGAAAGCAAGGTGATTCCGGAAGTTTTTCGGGCCAGGGTCAATCGTGAATTTGAGGATTTATGGCTGAAGGATCGTGGATAATATCGTGCGGGGCATGACAAATGAACCGGGTTCTTGATGATGTCTTTGGCACAATTGGTCGCTGGGTTCTTTTCCTGGGGGAAGCTGTTGGATGCGTTATTCGTGGACATATCCGCTGGGGAGAGGTCTTTCGGCAGGTTTACGAGCTTGGGCTGCAGTCCCTGCTGATTGTGATTGCCGCAGCCTTCGCCTCCGGAGCGGTTCTGGCCCTGCAGGGGCAGGTCATGATGGAACGTTTCGGGGCGCGTGAATTTATTGCCCAGCTGGTTTCGTTGTCACTCGTCAGGGAATTGGGGCCTATTTTTACTGCATTGGTCTTTTCCGGAAAAGCCGGAGCTGGTATAGCGGCAGAACTGGCCACGATGGGAGTTAATAACCAGCTTTTGGCGGTGCGGGCGCTAGGGGTTGACCCCGTGGAGTTTCTGATTGTTCCGCGCATGCTGGCTTGTCTCATGGTCTTGCCGGCATTGGTGGTCATTGCCGAGATTGTCGGCATCTTTGGTGGTTATGTGATTGCCGTTACCCAGACGGGTATCCCCGGGGTTTACTATCTGAATCAGACATTTCATTCGATCGGTTTTGTTGATTTTTTTGGCGGTTTTTTTAAAACATTTGTTTTTGCCTTTCTGATTGGAGGAGTTTGCTGTTTCCAGGGTTTTTTTGCTTCCGGAGGGGCTTTGGGGGTCGGTCACGCTACCACAAGGGCGGTAGCCCTGTGCTATATTGGCGTTATTGTGATTAACACGATATTGACCAAGATGATTCTTGTTTTCTGGGGTGTATGATATGAGAAACATTTCTGTTTTTATGCTGATTGCCGGATTGTTGTTGTCTGTGACCGGATGCGGAGCCAGTCGCCAGCAGTCCGCGCTCTCCTTGGGTGGCAGCCTGGTCGGCGAGCCGGAGTGGGTTCGCAATGGAGAACCGGTGCGTTTTGAGGGAGAAGACTGGTACCCGACAGATGAGGTTGAAAATCTGTTTGATTCGGAAGTTTACAAGGCAGGAGAATATCGTTCGGTAATTATTTATTTGGAGAAAGTGGATGTTCGCCCCTTTGCCAGGATTTATCTGTATTTTGGCCCGGATCGTTATCGGGCCTGCGAGTTGCGCCAATGATCAGAGTTAGCGGTCTGAGCAAGGCTTTTGGTGCCCAACAGGTCTTAAATAGTATCAGTTTTCAGGTCGCCAGTGGCGAGGTTCTGGCTGTTATGGGGCCCAGTGGTACCGGCAAAAGTGTGCTTTTATTGCATCTGATCGGATTGCTTTCGCCTGATCAGGGCGAGATCGAAATTGACCGTGCCCGCGTGGATCAGTTGTCCGAGAAGAACCTTCTGAGTTTCCGTCGCCGGATGGGTTATCTTTTTCAGGATGGTGCTTTGTTTGATTTTATGACTGTGCAAGAAAACCTGGCATTCCCTTTAAGGGAGCACACGGCTTTGGGGGCCGTTGAAGTGCATGCCAGGACGACTGACTTTTTGCGAATGGTGGATTTGTCCGGAGCTCAAGACAAATATCCTTCCGAAATATCCGGAGGAATGCGCAAGCGCGCGGCCTTGGCCAGGGCGCTTATTCTGGAGCCCAAGGTTTTGCTTTGTGATGAGCCGACCTCCGGGTTGGATCCGGTGCGCAGCCGGGATATTTCGCTGCTTATTCGTGATCTGGCCAAACGGATGGGCTGTGCAACGGTGATTACGACGCATGATGCGGTCAATGCTTTTCGTTGCGCCGACAGACTGATCATGCTTGACCGGGGTAAAATTGCCGCCCAAGGCAGCGAGAGTGATTTGCGTTCTTCTCCGGAACCGTTTGTCCGGGCTTTTCTGGAAGATTGTCCGGTTGCAGGGGAGAAAAAAGGAGCGACGGATGCCAAAAGATGACCGCAGCAAGCAGATTCTGGCAGGATTGTTTTTTATCTCGGGATGTGTGTTGATCTGTTTTGTGATATTTTTTATCGGCTTTAACCGGGGGCTTTCCCGTCCTCAATTTGCCGTCGAGGTGCTTTTTGACAAGGTGGGGGGGTTAGCCGAAGGCGCTCCGGTGCGTCTTTCGGGGGTTGCGGTTGGCACGGTCAGATCCATCGATCTTCTGGATCAGGACGTTACGGGCCGAGGGATTCGCGTGACGCTGGGGATATACCGGCGTTATGAGAAACAGTTGATCCGTTCCACGAGCATTTCCATTCAGACCGAAGGAGTTCTGGGGGCGAAATACGTTGAGATTGATCGCCGTCCCGGGGAGTCGTTGCTGGATATATCGCGTCCGGTACTGGCCGAGCCGCTGCTGGATGTTTATGATATTGCCAAAGTGCTGGAGAGTACAGCGGGTTCTTTTAATGAAACCACCCGTGGAATCAATCTGATGATGGGTGAGTTGCAAGGCATCTCTCGCAAGACCAAGCGTTTGCTGGATCGTATCGAACGGCGGGTGATGGATGGAAATCTGTTCAAGATATTCTGATTGGTATTAGTTCTTGGGTATGTTCCGGGTGCGGACTTTTCTGGTTTCGATGCACAAGACGGGTTGTTATTTTTGTAAGAAAAGGAAAACAGCGTGAATGAGTCTTTGTGGGATGGTGATTCCTGGATTATGTTTTTAACTGTTTTATTGTTCTGGATTCTTGCGGCTGGATCGGTCTGGAAAATCGTGTTTGTTCTTGTTCGTAAATGGAGTGCGCGGACAAAGAATACTATTGATGATCTGGTGATTGATTCTTTGGCTCTTCCTTCGAAATTGCTGCTTTGGGCTGCCGGAATTCTGGTTTCCATGCATTGGCTTCCCCGCGAGCAGGCTCCGGATCTGGTGTCTTGGCTTCTTGTGGTCTGCAAGATTCTTGGGCTGGTTTCTGTAGTTCTGTTCGTGGATAAGTTTTTGCGTGGACTTATTTCGCATGCATCGGCCCGGGTGGAAATACTGCACACCTCGGGGCCAGTCGTACAGGGCTTTGTCCGGGTTGTGGTTGTGGTGATGGGCGGACTGGTTCTGCTGGACACCTTTGGGGTTTCGATCACTCCCCTGATAGCTTCTTTGGGTATTGGTTCTTTGGCGGTGGCCCTGGCTTTGCAGCCGACGCTGGAGAATTTCTTTTCGGGGGTTCAGCTCATCGCGGACAAGCCGATCCAGATCGGGCAGTTTGTTAAGCTGGAGTCGGGGGAAGAGGGAACGGTTGCCTGTATCGGATGGCGCTCGACCTGGATCACCATGTCGAATAACAATACGGTGGTCATTCCTAACAAAACCCTGGTTAATACGCGGGTAACGAATTATTTTTATCCCAGCCAGGAACTGGTGGTTTTGGTCGGCATTGGGGTGCATTATGCCTCGGATCTGGACAAAGTGGAGCAGGTGACCGTGGCTGTCGCCCGCAAGATTATGAAGGAGTCCTCCGGAGGGGTGCCTTCTTTTGATCCTTTTATCCGTTATCACACTTTTGGAGAGTACAGTATCGGGCTTAATGTGATCATGCGGGCGAAAGATTGGCCTTCGTCGCATTTGGTCAAACACGATTTTATCAAGGAAGTCCTGAAAGTTTATGCTGCAGAAGGAATTATTATTCCTTTTCCGACAAGGACGTTTGTCAAAGAATCCCAGGAGGGTTAAAATGTTTATTTTTTCCAGTTTGTTTGTGGCTCTGGCACGGGTTGTGGATATGGTTTGTGGGCTTTATACCTGGGTGATTGTCTTTCGGGCTCTGATCAGTTGGGTTAATCCTGATCCTTTTAATCCGATAGTTCAGTTTCTGGAACGCAGCACCGAACCATTGCTGGGGCCGATCCGCCGCAGGCTTCCTCGTCTTCCGATTGATATCTCTCCGATCATCCTGCTGCTGGCGGTTGCGTTCTTGCAGACATTCCTTGTCCGGGTGCTTTACTCTCTGGCCGGGCGCTGATTCAGGAAGCCGTCCAAGCCTCGCCTTGTTTCCCTATTAATAATGTGTCATTCTTTCCTTCAGGTGGAGTCTGAAGCCTGAAGGAGAGAATGATGTCTAACGGAGTCAAAAGAATAGTCTGTCTGACTGTGCTTGCGGCTTTGTTTACGACCAGTAGCATGCCTCCTGTCTACGGGCAGTCGGCGTCCCTGCTGCCGGTGCCAGGAACCAGGGTGGCCTTGAGTGTCGATTATTCTCCGCCAGTTCTTAAAGGAGTCAGGGTGCAGGAAGCCGATCCTCTTCGGCTGGATTTTATTTTGGCTGCCAGTGATGCTCCTCCCTCCGGAAAGACTTCAGATGAGATTTTGCAGACAGAAGCCCCACGCCTGATTCGGTACTTTTTGGCGGGCTTGACCATACCGGAGAAAGATCTGTGGGTCAACCTTTCGCCTTATGAAAAAAGCCGCATTATAGTCAACGAGTTTGGACAGACCGAGATGGGGCGGGATTTGCTGGCGCAAGATTATTTGCTCAAGCAGCTGGCCTCTTCTTTACTTTATCCGCAAGAGGAGGCAGGGAAAGCGTTCTGGCAGAAGGTTTACGCGCGGGCATTTGCACGCTACGGTACGACAGATATTCCGGTTGATACGTTTAATAAAGTCTGGATCATGCCTGATCGGGCAGCTATTTTTGAGAGGCAATCAGATGGAGAGGATGGACAGACCGAGGTGGCAGCTTATGTGACCGAGACCAGGCTTAAAGTGCTTCTGGAAACAGATTATCTGGCGGTTACGAAAAATAATTCGTTTCAATCGCAAGAAGAGAGTGTTCCTTCTGAAGGTTCTATGCAGGAGTTGGTCAGGCCGGTGTTTCGTGAAGTGGTACTCCCGGTTCTTGAGCACGAGGTTAATTATGGCGCCGGGTTTGCCCGCTTGCGGCAGGCGTACTATTCGCTCGTCCTCTCGGCGTGGTACAAGCGCAAGATCAAGGAGAGTTTGTTGTCCCGGGTGTACGTAGATCGCGGCAGAGTGGCGGGGGTTGACATGGCGGATCCCGATGAAAGTGAAAAGATCTGGCAGCGTTATATCCAGTCATTCAAACAGGGGGCTTACGACATAATCAGAGACGAGCAGGATGTGTATTCGGGAGAGCTTATCCCGCGCAAATATTTTGCCGGTGGATTTTCTTTTGCCGGTGAGATGGATAAAGCAATGCAGATTACCACAGCAGATCGTTCCGGTTTTTTAAGCCGGATGGGCGGGGCGATAAAGGGTACATATTATGGGCTGCGGGTCATGTTAAAACCTTCCTTGCGTCAATCCGTTCGCACCTTGCAGACAGCGGTAGCAGGAGTGCACGGTCAGAGTGCAGAGGAGCCCAAGGTTGGTTCGCGCGCACGTTCACTTGCCCGGAGGCTGAATAAAGCCATTGTTTATCAGGCCGGGATGTTCGGTTCTCCTTCAATGGCTGATCTTGCCTTTTTTCGCAGTCAGGTAGAATTCTGGCGTGATAATGGCTTGTTGAGCGAGGCTGAGGATATACGTTCCGGGCTGCAGCTGTTATGGCATCCGGCAGAATGGCAGGAGAATCCTGAACGGATTCCTCCCGAGATCTGGCGGCGTATTTTTGGCTTGCTCAGGAACGGAGTGGGAGTGTTTCTCGCAAAGCGTCTTGTGGAAGAGGTTTATTTCCCGTTACAGGAAAATCCGGAACTATTTGACAGCGTCTGGTCATTTTTTGCAGGAACTCCGCCCAGACAGCTCTCCGGCATGCTTTACAGTGCCTTGCCCGGGGCAGTTGTTTCCCTGGCACAGAAAGCAGGCATGGAGGGGTGGCGTAATAATGGGGCAACCCTGTTTGAAGCTGCCAGAAAACTGTTTGCTGTGCATGCCGATCAGGTCAAAAGTTATGCTTTGCGCAATATGCTGGAGTTGATGCTGGAAGAGAGTTCTTCCGGTCAAGAGGCAGAGACTCTGGAGCGTTTGTCGGATATGCTTGCGCTTGTTCTTGAAACGGGAGATGATGGCGCAAGAATTGCTGCGGTGTGGAAAGAAGTTCATGCGAAATACCCCCGGGACTGGCTGAAACAGGAAGGATTTATCGAGGGGGTGGCAGCTATTGTCAGAAAAGTTGATGATGACGGAAAATATCCCGGATTGGGAGAAGATTATGTTTCGGTGATCCGGAGCGTTGCGGATGTCCTTGAAGGGGAACGGAATTTCATAGCATTCTGGCCGGAACTAAGCGGCCAATGGGCGGAAACGTTTGCCACATTACCGTCGCAATCAAGAAAAAAATTTGTTGGGGTTCTTAATGGTGTTCTAAAGGGAATGAAAGGGAGAATCGGAGGAGCACGCTTTATTGCCCACGCTTCTTCCATTCTGAACTTTACGCATCAGCTGGCCGCAGCCGCTTCGCCTGAGGTGTCCGATTGGAGCCTTGAGTCAGCCGTGAAGAATCTTATCGGATTGCGTGCTCAGCCGGAAGGTGCTGACGCATGGGAAGACTTTGAAACGCATCTTCCGCCATGGCTGGGGCAGAAAGATGCGGAAAGAAGGATTTATTTACTGGGCGTGGCCGTTGAATATATGGGAAGGGAGAAAATCCGCAAGCACTGGGCATATTTTACGGGGGGGTTCCTTGCCCTGGTCGAAAAAACGGTCGGATTAGATGCCTGGATTGATGTTCAGCTGCGACGTGTCGCCAGTATTCTGGCCTGGAAGGAGTCTCGCGGACTGCAGAATTTTTGGGGAGAATCGGATGAAGATATCTTTGGTTTCTTTCTTCCGGAGAAGGCTGGCGCGGACAGAGGTTTTCTTGAAACGGTTTTTTTGACAGTGCTTGAGAGAACAGGGAACGATATCGGCATCTCCGGGCGGAAGTTCAACGACTGGATTGATTCGCTCTGCGGGCCGTTAAATACAATCCAGCACCTGCACAGACCCGCCGTTCTGGGTTTTATCAGAGCACTGGTTTCAGTTTATGGGAAAGATGTTTTTCGTGTTGATGCACGTTTGCTGGGAGAGCAGATTGTTTCGGGACTCAATCAATGGGGAGACTCTTTGGGTTATGTTGAGGAGTATACCTATGATCTTGTCGCCTTGCTCGCTTCTGATATGGAACTGGAGACGTTTTTGCAAGAGATTAACCCTGCTGTGGCGCAGATCGCAGGGAGATTTCCACCGACGGGAAGTTATGACAGAAATCTTGTGGTTGCTCTTATGTCCGAGGCTCTTAAGAGTGCGGAATATCGGCTTGTTCGATGGCGAACCTGGCTTCCGCTGATCGTCAGCCGGGCGGGGATATTTGAGAGCCTGCTGCCTATGAGCGAGCGTACGGGTGTCAGGCCGCTTCTGTTGCGGTTTATGTCCGGTGGTGCGGGGGAATGGTATCTGGCACATCAGGAGCTAGTCGTCCCCGTGGTTGGGCAGATGACCGGGCAAGAGGTGTCCGGGATAGACAGAGTTACGCTTTTTGAATTTGTGGTTGTTTTTATGGAGGCATTCGGGCACCGGGCAGAAGAATTAATCGCGGATGCCGAGGATTATTTTCATTATTTGTACGGTTTGCGGCAGGATGACAGCTCACCGGCCAGATTTCTTTCTGTTCTGGGTGAGTCTCTGGGGCCGGATTTGCTCGCTGATTCCTGGGCGGATATCGAGCGTTTGTGCAGTCAAAACCGATGGGCATACGATAGTTTAATGTTGTTAGCTCCGGTTATTGTTTCCGGAACAGAGCCAGATCGCCAGGCTGAAGTCTGGAAAGGCCTTTTGGACAGGATCGAGAGAAAGAATCCGGATGATTTACGCAGGATCTTGATGTTTCTTCTGGCTTATGATCCGCAACAGATTCTGCAGAAGTGGGATGAGTTGCCGGAGGCTTTTGACCTGGGGTCATATGAGGCGGAGATTCAACAAGCATACCAGCTTGCGGTGAATGCAGGGGATGAGATGACACTGGAGTCCTGGCGCTTAATAAGAGCCAGAGTCGCGGCCCGGCCCGGGAATGTTCTTCTGGATATTGTTCTCAACGGCGGGGCAAATGAAGTTCTTCTCCGCGAGGCGAGTGGTATTCTCACTCAGGCCGGAGCGCTTGAGGATAGCGTTGCCGATGGTTTACGTCAGGTCATGGTTCAGCGTCTGGCGCGGGCCCTCGCACAGGAGCGCACAGAGAATGATTTGTCCTCACAGCAGACAGCGGGAGAGTGGGAGATAGAAATCTTAAGAAAATTATCCTATAACGGAGATCGTCAATCCCGACTGGTTGTTAAAAGTTTGCTGGATATCTTCCATACGGAGTTTCTCGCCAGATCTGTTGCAGGAACAGAATCAGCATCCAGAACATACGGGTTAATTCTTGCCCGGTTGCAGTTTCTGGCGGGCCATTTCCCCGGGGTGACGGGCAAGGCTATCGAAGCTCTTGTGCGCAATGATCCTGAAACGGCGGTTGTGCTTTTAGGCGTGATTCGTGCTCTGCCGGATGTCCAGATTGCGCGGTTGTTTGGTGTTAACATCAAGGTCGCCCGCTATCTTAAGGAGCGCGGGGATGTCCGCCGGGTCTACGATCCGGAGTTCCGTGGCCAGATTAACTGGGTCGCAAGGGAACTCAACCGTGAGAAGGTGGAACATCCTGCGATCAGAAGGCTGGGAGAAGACCAGAAGAACGAGCTGTTTGATCTTCTTTTTTCGGAGGGAAGGGATGTCGGGGCCGACAGGAAGGTTTTCGAAGAGTTCTTTTATAACGATTCGCAACAGTATGCCGTCAAGCTGGAGGACATCCAGCGTTTGTTGGGCTGGGTATCGGTTGAGGAGTTGTCCCGGATTCTGGCGTTTATTCGGGATGATCCCAAACAGTCCCTGGAAGAATTAAGAACAGATTTAAGGGCCAGGTTTAAGGCAAGGGAAGATCTTGATATTGATCAGCTGATGCGCGAGTTTGAGTTTATTGTTTCCAACCTGTTTGTCCTCAGCGATCAGATTGTATTTCTGGGGGACATTCTTCTGGCGGCAGGGACTGCGGCTCCAGTAGATGTTCCGGGCTTCCTTGAAGGGGTCAAACAGTCTGCGACTTTGCCCAATCTTGTCAGAGCTGTCGAAAGGTATTTGCCGCAGGAGCGTCTGGCACAGATCGGGTTATTACCCATTATTGAATTTAAACTGAATACATTGTCGAAGGTTGACGGTAAAGGCAAGTTTATTGGCACAGTCCTGGCCAATGCCGGGAATCCTGACATGGCCCTCAGACTTCAGAAATTCCGGGATCTCTCGTCTGCAGATCATGAGGACTCTTTCTCAGCCGCAGACAGCCTGCGGGAATATGGCTTTGCATTCTTGCGCCAGTTGCCTGTTGCCGTGCAAGAACAGGTCACCGGCAGCCTTGCGGCCGCAACCAAAAGAGACCCGAAACTTCTGGCCGGGCTGGAAGAGCTCAAATCCGGAGTTGTTGATCAGGATGGGGGAGTGCTTGTTTCGGTTCAGACGCAGATACCGCATGTGTTTTTTGAGCCTTTGTTGCGGCTTGCAAAGTCCCGGGAGGATATGCAGCTGTTCGCGGTTCTTATGAGGGCGGCTTACAATGCACCGGGATCGTCGTTGATCAAGAACAGGCTTTATGAATCACTAGCGCGATTGTCCGTTGAGAAGAATCCTGAAAAAACGGCTGTTTTTACGGCGATGATGCAATTCCTGCATTCGGAAATTGGATTTCCGGCAAGAACAAATCTGGCGTCCTGGGCGGAAGAATTATCCGGATTGTTAAGCGCGTTTGACAAGGTTTTCCGGGCTCTTGATGATCCTTCCGGTGAAGGTCTGTTCGCCCGGGCTGCTGATATCCTGGCGCAGGCCGGATCCGGTCAGATCGACCGCAGGGCCATCGGCGATTTTCTAAAAATGTATGCCGATAAAGACTTGATCATTCTTGCAGAACGGGTCGGCCGCTTGCGTCCGGTTAGCGGGGAGGAATTTTCCGAGTTAAGGGAGTACTTTTCTCCTGATAATCCTCGTAGTTCATGGCTGGATCATGAGAAGCGCAGCATAAAGGATTTGCTCAGCACGTATTTGTCACGTGTCCAGGATGAGGAGATTTACGTCAACATGTTTGATGCCTTGCTGGCGGAAGCGCGCGGGGAGTTCCGGCAATGGAAGTATGCCAGTCCGGATTATCTCAAGGTTCTGGACGAGGCCGTGGCCATTTTTATGGGGGAGCTTGCTCCGGAAGATCAAGGCAGACTGGAGGCGGCTTTCGGGGTAACATCCGAGGCGGGCTTTTACAGGAAACTGATGGCAGTCGAGGGATTCGATGAACTTAAGTCCAGGGTTAAAAAGATACGTTCCTGGGAAGAAACGCTTGAGATAGATCTGGGGGAAGGCTTGCGGGCGTCTTTTACGGATGATTATTATGCTTTGCTGAACATCGGCAATTATCCCGGGTCAACGGCTTGCCAGAGTGTCACGTATTCCAATGATCTCAACCGCGGCCTAACGGGGTATATTTCTAACGGAACGGTAAAGGCGGCGACATTCCTTGACGAGAACGGGCAGGTTAGTCCGCCCCGGAGGATGGTCAGGCTTATGATTGTGCAGGAAGAAAGCAGAAAGTTTCCGGCGATTGTCATCGAGGAGAGCGAACAGTTTGGGACAAGGGATATTCTCAGGCTTTATCGACTGTTTGAGGCCCTTTCTTTCCGGACCGGACTGCCCGTGCTTGTGACCACCTCGCATCGACCGGCGCAGGAGATCATGCGCAGTTTTAATGATTTGCGTTCTTTTAATCTGAGTCTTTTCCCCGGGCGTTCTTCTTTTATGTATTCTGATGCTTACGGTGCTTTGCCTATGCAGGATGAAAATGGCGCGCCGGTTCTGGTCAAGGTAAGCGCGGGTCTTTACCGCCAACCGCAGCTGACGTTGCATTTGCATGAGCCGATAAAAATGAATTACCAGGCTGCAGCGCAGAATGTCCCGGATGGTGTTTTCTTGAAAGACGGGATAGTTGAGAATCTTTTTGTCCCGGTGCAGATTACGAACGAAGCCGCAGAAACGGACACTCCTGTTGGCGGTGTCGATCTCGGGCTTGTGGCAGACAGGCTGGAGGTCGGGTTCTCCGGCAGAGCTCTGCGGTTTCACATCGATTCAGCCCAGCTCAAGGCGCTACGTGACACGCCCGGCCTCTCGCCGGTGATTATCGCGGTTCATGCACAGGAAGATCTTTTGGGTTTCCTCGGCTTTGATCCCCGTTGACAAGCCAATTATCTCTCTTTACTATGACAGGATGATAAACAGGCAGACATCGGACTCTCCGGGTACAAACACGGTTGCCCCGAACCTTTCGGCTGAAGGGATTATTTGCGGCCTTAACACCCGGATTATGGGCCGGCAGGTGTATTGTCATCCCGTCCTTTCTTCCACTATGGATGAGGCGCTTCGTCTGGCAGAGTCTGGTTCTCCCGAGGGGACGCTGGTTACGGCTGAAGCCCAGACCAAAGGGCGTGGACGCCTGGGGCGTGCGTGGGTGTCTCCTGTCGGAAACGGAATGTACTTTTCATTACTTCTTCGTCCCGCGTGGCCGGCGACTGTGACGCCGCTGCTGACTTTGCTTTCTGCGGTCGCGTTGGCTGAAACTTTGCAGGACGCGGCAGGTATCGACTGTCGCATCAAATGGCCTAACGATATTCTGGTCAACGGGCGCAAACTGGCAGGTATTCTGCTGGAATCCCGAGTGGCTAAAGAATGTGTTGAGTTTGTAATTCTTGGCATCGGGCTCAATATAGCCCCGCTTTCCGGAGAGCTGTCCTCGACAGCAATAGGGTTAAGCGAGGTGGCTGTTGGCAATTGCGGCAGGAGTGTCCTTCTGCAGGCATTCTTGCGTGTTTTTGAGCGCAGATATTTCTCTGTATCAGACTGCGGGTGGAGTGTTGTTTTACGCGAATGGGAGCGTCGCTCCGCGGTTGCCGGTTGTCGGGTAAGTTTCGACTCTGGAGGCAAAAGGCTGACAGCAACGGCATTGGGGCTTGCAGATGATGGCGGCCTTATGCTGGCTCTGGATGACGGCCGTGTCATAAAAAGGGTGGCAGGGGAAATTTATTTATGAAGAATACTTTAAGTCAGGAGCTGGGGGCTGCCCGGGCCGGTGGACTGTACCGTTCGATGCGTTCACTTTTTTCCCGTCAGGGCAGGGAAGTTCTTTTGGAGGGGCGCAGGGTTCTTAATTTCTGTTCGAATGATTATCTGGGGCTGGCGGGTGATGAGCGCCTGTCCGCTGCCGCAGTCGAGTCTTCTGCCCGTTACGGTTTTGGCGGGGGAGCTTCGCGGCTGGTTTGCGGTAATAGTGAAGAGCATCTTTTGCTGGAACATGAACTGGCTCGTTTTAAGGGCACCGAGGCCGCGCTTGTTTTTTCGACAGGTTATATGGCCAATGTCGGCATTATTCCCGCGCTTTGCGGCCGCGAGGATACTGTTTTTTCCGACCGGCTTAACCATGCCTCTATCGTTGACGGTATTATCTTGAGCCGCGCGCACATGCGGCGGTATCGGCATCTGGATATGCAGGATTTGGAGCGCTGCCTGCAGAATTCCGGCAAACACGGCCGTAAACTGGTGGTGACAGACACGGTGTTCAGCATGGATGGCGATGTGGCTCCCCTCGGGGAGCTGACGCGGTTGGCCCGTCGTTATGGTGCCTGGGTTATGGTCGATGAGGCACATGCTTTTGGACTGTTCGGGCCTGGCGGGGCGGGAATGGTGCAGGAAGCCGGAGTGGCCGAGCGCGTGGATGTCCAGATGGGGACTTTGTCCAAAGCGGTCGGAGCCTGTGGCGGGTATGTAGCGGGTTCTCGTGAACTCATCGATTATCTGGTTAATCGGGCCAGAAGCTTTATTTATTCTACTGCGCTGCCTCCGGCAGTTGCCGCGGCTATACGCGCCGGGTTGGGGATCATGCGTGCGGAGCCTGAGCGCAGGGCTCGTGTTTTGTTTTTGGCAGGACGGCTGCGGACGGAGTTGCGGCGGGCAGGGTTTAACACGATGGAGAGCGTAACTCCGGTCATTCCGGTGTTGATCGGAGATACTTTCAAGGCCAGAATTTTCTCCGAGAAGTTGATGGAACAGGATATTCTGATTTCGGCTATTCGTCCGCCGACAGTGCCTTCAGGTACAGCGCGGTTGCGCATTACGGTTACGGCTCTGCATCTCGAGGAAGATATTGTGCGCTTGGTTGCAGCACTGGTCAACGTACGGGATCAATTGGCATGAGCTTCTTTTTTCGGACTGCTCGCGGAGCAACCATGAGTTACCAAGATATCGGACAGGCTCCGGGGGCGGTTGTCTTTCTGCACGGTTTTGCGGGACATTCCGGAGTATGGGACTTGCAGTTGTCCGCGTTGGCGTCCAAAGCGCGGATGCTTGCTCCTGACTGGCCCGGACACGGCGCAAGTGCCTGGATTCCTTCGACGCTTGATGATCTGGCTCAGGACACGGCTGAACTTATGCGGGCGTGCGGGGTTTCCCGGGCAGTTATTGTGGCCAGTTCTATGGGGGCGTTGGTGGCGTTGAGGCTGCAGGAATTGTTTCCAGAATGTGCACAGGCTCTGGTTCTGGCGGGCGGTTTGCCGCGATTTACCTTTTGCCCGGATTTTCCGGCCGGGCTTGATTCACGGAAGATTCGCAAACTGGCCGGACAATTTGATCGGGATGTCGGCGGTGTGCTGGCCATGTTTTTCCGTTCTCTTTTTACTTTGCAGGAACGTTCGGCTTGCGGTTATGATTGTATCCGTGATATTTTACGTGCTGAACCGTTGCCGCGAAAAGAGGCTCTTCTGGCTTTTCTTGATCTTCTTGAAGTCATGGACTTGCGTGATTCGCTGCGCAGCTGTTTTTGTCCGGTGCATTTTCTTCTGGGAGAGAGTGACCCGCTTTGTCCGCTGGCCGTTCATTCGGCTTTGCGGGAACTTGTGCCCGGCGCGCAGTTTCGGATTTATCCGGATTGCGGACATTTTCCTTTTTTGACACGTTCCGGGGAGGTCAACGCGGTGCTTGAAGAAGTGCTTTCCGGTTTTGCGAATGGGAGTGGTTATGTCTGAGTCTGTCCGGTGTCGTTTTCCGGAGTCGCCCCATCGGGATGATCGTCCAGGGATTGTACGAAGAAATTTCTCGCGTGCTGCGACCTCCTATGATGCTGCCGCCATGATTCAGAGAGAGATTGCCCGCGAACTTGCCTCCCGGCTGGAGCTTGCAGCCGGAGGACTTCTTCTGGATGTGGGCGCCGGGACGGGCGCGTTACTTGCCGACATTAATCGCCGCTGGCCCCAGCAGTGCCCGGTGGCGCTGGACGTGGCTTCGGGTATGATCGAGCAAGGGCGCCGGGACGCACGGGGTTTGCGCTGGGTGCAGGCTGATGCCGGAGCGCTTCCCTTCAGGCGCAATGTGTTTGATGCTGTTGTGTCGGCCTCTTCTTACCAATGGGTTGAAGATTTGCCGGCGGCTTTCAGGAGTGTTCGCAAGGTGCTCAAGCCTGGCGGTGTCTTTCAGGCGGCTTTCTTTGGACACGACACCTTGCGCGAGTTTTTTGCAGCGCTTGAATTCGCTGCCCTGCTGGGATCCAGAAAAGATGTCTTTGAACTGGGCCGGTTGCCGACCTCGGGCACGGTCGAAAGTGCTCTTTCGCAGGCCCGTTTTGACAGCTGGCAAACCCGGGCGCAGCAGCGGACAGTTGTATTTTCGGATTTGCGGGGGATATTGAGGTGGCTGCGTTCTGTCGGCGGGAATTCTTTAAGGAGTAATTTTTTTCTGGGGCCGCAGCTTTTGCGCCGGGCCGAGATGTATTATCGCGAGAAGTTTCCCCAGCGTAATGGCCTGGTTGCAACTTTTGAGATTATATGGATTACGGCGCAGAAAGCGACGGAGGAGTGGGATGGATAACAGGGTGTTTTTCGTGACGGCGACGGATACCGGGGTGGGGAAAACCATGACGGTTTACGCGCTGGCCTTGCTTTTGCGGGAAGAGGGGCTTTCGGTCGGTATTCTTAAACCGGTTCAGTCCGGTGGAGATGATGCCGGTTTTCTGCGCAGGAGGCTTGGCCTCAAGGATTCGCTGCATGAGCTTAATCCGTTTTGTGCTGCGGAGCCGGTATCGCCGCATCTGGCGCTTCGGCGTGCGAAGATATCTTTTGATCCGGGCCGGGTTATCTCGGCGCTGGATGTGCTGCTTGGGCGCTACGATATTGTGCTGGTGGAGGGAGCGGGAGGCCTTCTGGTTCCGCTTGCGGAGAATTTTTTGATGGCTGATTTGGCTGCCAGGCTTGATTGTCCGCTGATTGTGGTGGCGCGTCCTGGGCTGGGTACCATCAATCATACGTTGCTGACACTTAGCGAGGCACGTAACCGGGGACTTGAAGTCGCCGGAGTGGTCATTTGTCATGCTGCTTCCGGGAAAAAGGGACTGGCGGAGAAAAATAATCCGCAGGATATAAGAAAATTTGGTACGGCTCCTTTGCTGGGAGAGATCCCTTATATAAGGAAGAAAGACCCTCTTTCCGTGCTGGCGGCGTGTCGAAAGAATCTGGATTCGCGGCCGTTATTTATCCGGAAAGCCGACACGGCTGTCCGCCAGGAGAAGCTGGACAAGGATTTTGTCTGGCATCCTTTCACCCAGATGAAAGACTGGCTCTCCGGGACTCCGCTGGTTATCTCTCGCGCGCGTGGTTCGTACCTGGAGGATGCTTCCGGATGCAGATATATTGATGGTGTTTCGAGCCTATGGGTGACGGTGCACGGTCACGGGCATCCGGCCATCACACAGGCGGTCGCCCGGCAGGCTGCCCGGCTGGATCATTCCACCATGCTTGGACTGGCAAACGCGCCGGCGGCCGAACTGGCCGGAAAGCTTGTGGGCATTGCCCCCGAGGGGCTGAGCAAGGTGTTTTATTCTGATAACGGTTCTACTGCTGTCGAGGTCGCGGTCAAGATGAGTTATCAGTATTGGCAGAATATGGGACAGAAGAAAAAAACCGGCATATGCCATCTGGCCAATTCGTATCATGGGGACACTCTGGGCGGCGTGAGTATCGGGGGGATTGATCTATTTCACAAGGTTTACCGCGGACTGACGTTTCGGACGCATCAGGTGGACTTTCCGGATTGTTACCGCGGGGAATATCCGCAGGATGCGCTGCGGGCAGTGGCTGTTTTTGAGTCTTTTCTGAAAAAGAACCATGTTTCCACGGCGGCTTTGGTGCTGGAGCCGATTGTGCAGGGAGCAGCCGGAATGATCATGTGGCCTGCCGGGATTCTGAAACGTTTTGAGGCGCTATGCCGCAAGTATGATGTTTTGCTGATTTGTGACGAGGTGGCCACTGGCTTTGGCCGGACTGGGACCATGTTCGCCTGCCAGCAGGAAGATGTTCGTCCGGACCTCATGTGTGTGGCCAAGGGGCTGACCGGAGGCGTTTTGCCTCTGGCGGCAACCCTGACAACACAGAAAATTTTTGATGCTTTTGTGCGGCCTTATGAGGATATGAAAACCTTTTTTCACGGGCACACCTTTACCGGGAACCCCATTGCCTGTGCCGCGGCATTGGCCAGCCTGGATTTGTTTCGAAAAGAACGCACGCTGGAAAAACTGCGGCCCAAGATCGGGTTTCTGGCGCGACGGCTGGATCGTTTGCGCCGGAATGAACCCTTTGTCGGGGACATTCGTCAGCGCGGGTTTATGGTCGGTATTGAGCTGGTCGAGGATCGTGCGACAAAGAAACCTTTTGCCTGGCAGAAACGGGTCGGGGTCAGGGTTTGCGAGCAGGCCAGACGTTACGGAGTCATCCTGCGTCCTTTGGGCAATGTGATTGTGCTCATGCCTCCGTTGTCAATTTCCGAGGCCGAACTGGATCATCTGGTCAGCGCGCTCGAGCGTGCGCTTGAGGATGTCCGCGGGGACATGACCCGTCCCTGGTGCGGGTGCTGATATGAAAGTCTTTGCCGCGATGTCCGGAGGGGTTGATTCTTCCTTAACAGCCGCACTGCTGCTGGAACAGGGGTATGCGGTGGCGGGCGTGACCATGTGTTTTGAATTGCCTTCTGCGGCTCGCCCGGGAACGGCCAGTTGTTGCGGGCGTGAGGCGATTGACGCCGCCAGAAGTGTTTGCCGACATCTGGGCATCGAGCATCATGTGCTTAATTACGGCGATGTCCTGGAAGAGCTGGTCATCAGGGATTTTGCCGAGGAATATGTCCGCGGACGCACGCCCAATCCTTGTGTGCGCTGTAATACCTTTCTTAAATTTGATCGTTTGTTCCGGGATATTCGGGGATTAGGCGGCACTCACCTGGCCACGGGGCATTATGCCCGTGTCGAGGCTTCTTCGCGCGGCTGGGTTTTGCGCAAAGGAGTGGATGAAAGCAAGGATCAGTCCTATTTTCTTTACGGTATTCGCCGGGAATCTCTGCCGTTTGTTCTTTTTCCACTCGGGGCGTATACCAAAAGCCAGGTTAGGGCGATGGCGCGTGAACGCGCGCTCCCGGTTGCTGAACGGCCGGACAGCCAGGATATCTGTTTTGTAACGGATGGTAAATATTACGATGTAGTGGCCGCTCGTTCTCCGGGAGGCGATCGTCCGGGTGACATGCTTGATCACAACGGCAGGGTGGTCTCTCGGCATGCGGGCTTGTCGCGTTATACCATCGGGCAGCGTGAAGGCCTCGGGATTGCTCTCGGTTATCCGGCGTACGTCTACCAGTTGGACAGTTCTTCCAATACGGTCAGGGTGGGCCCGCGGGAAAAGCTTTTGTGCTGCGGACTTGAGGCAGAAGGCCTGCGGCTGACCGGCATGGACTTTTCTCAAGAAAAGTTCGATGCCGGCCTCAAGATACGATATAATCGCATTGATATCCCGGCGTCTGTGTATTTGGGGAAAGAGGCAACTCTCAGAGCGGTTTTTCATACGCCGCAGCACGGGGTCACTCCCGGACAATCGGTGGTTTTTTATGATGGAGATGTTGTGCTCGGGGGCGCTCTTATAACGGGTGTTTTGCCGGATGATTTTTGTTTAATGCCTGCCAAGGGGGAAATATGAAGCGATTGACTGCGGTAATCTGTCTTTCTGTTCTGACGCTGGCTTTTGCCGGAGGCGAAGTGTATGCAGCCAGAAAAAAGACTCCGGTCTCCGACGGCGAGTTTAAACAGTTCTATCCCTCGGGGGCATTGCAGAAATCCGAGAACTACAAGTTTGACCTGCTTGATGGTCAGGTGACGGAATATTATGAGAACGGAAGCCGCAAATCGGTGACCACGTATGTCAAAGGGCTGCGCGAGGGCGAGGCCGGGACATATTGGGCCACCGGGATGCTCAAGACACAGGGTGTTTATAAAGATAACGAATTGCAGGGGGCTTTTCGTACTTATGACGAAAAAGGCCTTCCGGAGAAAGAGGAAACGTACGAAAAAGGGATATTAAGCGGTGAAGCCAGATTTTATTATCCCAGCGGGCTTATTCACAAGCAAATGACATACAAGAAAGCGTTTCTTAACGGCATTCTGACCGAATTTTCCGAGACTGGCGAGGTTATTGCCCAGGAAGTCTACAAGGATGGAATTCTTGTTGAGAAGCTGAAGATGGGACAGGACAAGGATCTTGTTTCAAAGACCAAGGCAGAGGTGGAGGCAGCGGCAGCGGAGCTGTCGAAGAAGAGAAAACGGTAGTATTGGACACAATGTTTATTTTGAAAGGTGTGTTATGGGTATCGTTCTAAACAAGGAATATCTTAAGGGTTTTGTTTCCGATCAGCAGATTCAGTCTTTGGCGCCAGCCGTCGCCAAGGCGCATCGGGATTTGCACCAGAAGACCGGTGCGGGTAATGATTTTCTGGGTTGGGTGGATCTGCCGTCGAGGACGCCAGATGCCCTGGTGCACGAATTGACAGCATTGGCAGGCGAGGTGCGCCAGCATTCCAGGGCGGTTATCTCGATCGGGATTGGCGGCTCTTATCTTGGTATCAGGGCTACGTTGGACTTTCTGGACGTGCAGGGAGGTCTTCCGGTGTATTATGCCGGACACAACATGTCCAATGCCGACATGCGCAAGGTCTTGCGGTTGATCGAGACAACAGATGTCAGCGTTGTGGTTATCTCCAAATCGGGCACGACGACTGAGCCTGCACTGGCTTTTCGTCTGATCGACGGCGCCATGCGCCGGAAATATGCCTCCGGCGAACTCAAGAAGCGCATTTTTTGTGTTACCGACGAGAAGAAGGGGGCATTGCGCCGGATTGCTGATCAGGAAGGTTATCGTTCCTGGGTGATACCGGATGATGTGGGCGGACGTTTTTCGGTGCTGACTCCTGTCGGACTGGTGCCGCTGGCGCTTGCCGGCGTGAACATCGGGGCGTTTGTCGACGGTTTTCGTGCTGGCGAGAAAGCATACGCACTGGAAGATCTTATGCAGAACCCTGCGTATCAGTACGCGGCTGTGCGCAATCTGCTTTATGCCGGAGGCAAGCATATCGAGATGATGGCGTCTTTCTATCCCAATTTTCAGTATGCGATGGAGTGGTGGAAGCAGCTTTATGGCGAGAGCGAAGGCAAGAACGGCAAGGGCATTTTCCCTGCCTCGACCGTGCTTTCCGCCGATCTGCATTCCATGGGACAGCTTATGCAGGACGGGATGCGTAATATTTTTGAGACTTTTCTCATGCTTGAGCAGGTGGAGGAGCCTTTGCTGATTCCCCGTCAGGAAGCTGATCTGGACAAGTTTAATTGTGTGGCCGGAAAGAGTCTTGACTGGGTCAATAAGCAGGCGTATCTGGCTACAGCGGCGGCGCATCACGAGGGCGGGGTTCCCAACCTGATGCTGATGCTGGAGCGGGGGGATGCTTTTCATCTGGGTCAGCTGTATTATTTCTTCGAGAAGGCTATTGGCATTTCGGGTTATCTGCTGGGCGTCAATCCGTTTGATCAGCCTGGTGTGGAGGCGTACAAGAAAAAGATGTTTGCTTTGCTTGGTAAAGATTGAAGCAGGACAGATAGCAGCGTCGGGAACAATATAAAGGCGGTCCGTTTCGGGGCCGCCTTTTTATGCTTTAAATCTGAAATAAAAGAAAAACCCTCCGTTTCAGGCAGAGGGTTTTTCAAAAGAGAAAAGAAGTTGTTACTTCTTTTTTGCGGTCTTCTTGACAGGCTTCTTTGCAGGCTTTTTGGCTGCAGCGGCTTTCTTAACGGCCATGGTTTTCTCCTTTCCTGAGGTTGGAACGGGTTGATGTGTTTGAATTCTAAACCTGAAATCTATTTCTTTTTGGCCGCTTTCTTTGCAGGGGCCTTCTTTGTTTCTTTGCTTGATGTTTTTTTGCAGCAACAGGGCATATGATTTCTCCTTTCCTCTGGGTATTTGTATGCTCTTGATTTATAATAACATCCGATGATAAAGATTCAAAAAAATTTTGACATTTTTTATTATGTGATGTGAAAAAAAATGTTTCATTTCTCGACGGTGATTTGTAATTCGTTCTGATGTGGTTTTTATTTCCGTAAGCAATATTCCGAAAAATAAGAAATAATTTTATGGCGCGCAGTTTGTATGTGCATATTCCTTTTTGTGCGGGCAAATGTCTGTACTGTTCCTTTCCCGTTTCGGCCGGGTTTATTCGAAAAGAAGAAGAATATCTTGCCGCACTGGAACGTGAAGCAGGGCACCGGACCCTGCAGGAGTGCGGGCCGGTGTATGTCGGAGGCGGAACGCCCTCGCTTCTTTCCCGGCAAGGGGTGGAGCGTCTTGGTCGTCTGATTGCGGATAATTTCTCCGTCGATAAACAGGCGGAGTTTACTTTTGAAGCCAATCCCGAGAGTGTCGATATTGCCCGGGCCCTGGCCTGGCGGGCTGCCGGGGCCAATCGGGTCAGTCTGGGCGTTCAGTCGTTTGATGATTCACGTTTACGCTGGCTGGGCCGCGGGCATACGGCTGCTGGTGCCGCCGAGGCATTCGGGATTCTGCGGCAGGCGGGTTTCAAAAACATTAACGTGGATCTTATTTTTGGTTTTCCCGGACAGTCTGTCGACGAGCTTGCCCGCGATGTCGACCGGATTCTTGCCCTGGGCAGTGAGCATGTTTCTTTGTACATGCTGGAGATCGAGCCGCGCAGTCTTTTTTATGCCCGTGCTCTGAAAGTTGACCCGGATGATCAGGCAGAGGCTTATGAACTGGTGCGCGCCCGGATTGAGTCTGCGGGCGCGAGGCAGTATGAAGTCAGTAATTTTTCGTTTCCGGGTTTCGAATCCCGTTATAATCTTAATACCTGGCGGGCGGGCGAATATTGGGGTTTGGGTATGTCGGCGCATTCGCATATCGACGGGCGCAGGTTCTGGAATGCGGATACGCTGCCGGGTTATCTTTCCATGATGGCCGCTTCAGGCAGCGCAGAGACTGGCAGCGAGCAGCTTTCTTCGCAGGGGAAGCTGATGGAAGCTTTTTTGTTCGGACTCAGGCTTAATGAAGGTGTGGATATTCTTTTGCTGGAACAGCGTTTTGGAGTCCGGATTTCTGATGACCGTCGGGCAATTCTTGGTTCTTTTGTCCGGGATGGCCTTTTGACCGACGAAGACGGGCGGATCAAGGCGACTTCCCGGGGAAGGATGGTGCTGGATGAAATTTCTGCCAGGCTGGTCTAGACGACTGGCTGTAGTTCTGGTGCTGGCTTTGTTTGTTCTGGCACTCGGTGCGGCTGTTGTCTGGTTATCTAATTCGACATGGCTGGTGCGGCAGTTGGCGGGGCCTGTTTGCGGGCGGGTGCTCAGGGAGTTCTCTCTCGAGCGTTTTACCGTCGGAGAGCAGCGCTGCCGCCTGGAAGGTGTGTGTGTCTGGAAAAACCTTTCTTTGTCCGGGATCCTGCGGGGAAAACCGTTGGAATTCCGTCTGGAGCAGTTGGAGTGGCGCGGCTGGCGGAGTGTTTTTGGTCCCGGGCGGGTCTGGAAATTTGTGCTTGAGGGGGCAGATCTGCGCTGGGAACCCGGACATCTGGCGGGTGGAACTGTTGCTTTGCGCCTGAGCTGGCCTGCGGGTCAGCCTGTTTTTGACGGCCAGTGGCAGCTACAGTCTTTGACCTGGGACAAGCTTCGCCTGACCAGCGCCCGAGGGAAACTTTCCGGAGATGCCTCTTTTTTGCGCCTTGAGGAAATGAAGGCAGAAGCTTATGGCGGTCATATTGCAGGGGCGTTAGGAGTTCAGTTTGCTTCGGCCGGGTACACGCTGGACCTTGCGTTGGACCAGCTGAGCACACTGCTCATGGGGGATATTGATGCCAGTGTTCCGCAGCAGATTGACGGGATGGTATCAGGGCAGCTAAAGGTCGAGGGCACTGCCGAGCGCATGGACGCTCTTCAGGCCGGGTTGCATTTGTCTTCGGGAGGGGCGGTGAATGCGGCTTTGCTGGGCAGTCTTTTGTCTTATCTGCCCCAATCCCGCGAGAAGAAACTGGTTGAGCGGCTGGTCAAGGCCGGGGGAAAGCTTGCAGTTGAGCTTTTTTCCGTTAGAATAGCTAATGTCGGTTACGGGCTTCTGGCCGGAGAATTGCATTTGACGAGCAAGGCCGTCAATACTGCGCTGAATCTGGGTTATGATATTCGTACCGATGGGGCGTGGCAAAATCTGCTTACTTACTGGCAGTCCTTGTCGGAGCAGTTACAGAAATAGGAATATCAGAAACCGTGGTTCCGGAGGTTGTATGGATCAGCGACGGAAAATCTTTGGCAGTATTTTATGCTGTATGTTTTTTGGGAGCGGGATTTGTGGCTGTACGGTGAAGGCCGTTGGCGACCCTAACCGTCCGATCACGATTAATGCACATATTACAATTGACATCAAAGGGCTTCAGCAGACCGCATCCAGCATAGAAGACATGGTGAGCGGACAATAAAGATTGAATAATGGAGGGTTTATGAGATATATAGCAGCTTTGTTTTTTTTGGTGATTATGGCTGGCACGGTTTTGGCCGCAGGAGCTTATGACATTAAACAGATGACGCCCCAGGTGCAGTCGGCCCTCGATGGCCGTAAACAACGCTTTGCGCAGCTCAAGAGCCTCAAGGCCCAGGGAGTTCTTGGAGAGAATAATCGTGGTTACGTCGAGGTTCTGGGGGCAGCGGCTGATGCCCGAGCCCTGGCAGACGATGAAAACCGCGACCGCAAGGCTATCTACGAGGCTATTGTCGTGCAGAATAATCTCGGTAAAGGGGCTTTGGCAACTGTCGAGGGAGTGTTCGCCGAGGTGCAGCGTCAGAAAGCATCTGCGGGTGACCGTATTCAGAGCCAGTCCGGCGAGTGGGTTATTAAGTAACCGGCGTAAAAGGACAACGACTTCCTGCCGAATTTGCTCAGGTTTTTATTCCGTAGCGTCGGGCCACGTCTTCGGATTGCCGGAATAACTGGAATAAGGAATCGCTGACCAGCTGGCGATAACGGGGCAGCATGGTCAAGGAATCAAGGATTTTTTTGGCCTGCAGGGTGCGTGAGCCGAGGGCTTCAAGGCAGTAAGCCAGGCTTCCTGAAGAAAGGAATATCGCACGGACTTCTTCAAGATCGGCGATTGTTTTTGGGGTTTTGGAGAAAATCTGTAAAAAGGCTTTGCGTTTCTGTGGTGATAATGTCCTGTAGGCGTGAGCAACCAGCAGAGTCTTCTTTTGTTCTTCCAGATCGCTGAGGATAGATTTTCCGATGGTTTCTTCGGACTCGAAAATTCCAATCACATCATCTTGAATCTGAAAAGCCTGTCCGATCAGCAGTCCAAACTTGGCTAGGCGGTCGGTTTCCTTTTTTGCAGCTCCGGCCAGGATAGCGCCAGTGACCAGCGGACAATCAAAAGTATAGCGGGCGGTTTTGAGTGAATAGTTCAGGTAAACATCCTTTTCCTGAACGTTGCCAATGCAGTCAACACCGTGGACAGTGTCTACAAATTCGCCCATGGCAGTAAAAGCCGCTGTCTGGATGAAATATTTCAGGGCGCGTTCCTTGCGAGCGGGGTCTTCTTTAATTGACAAGAAGGCATCGATCGCCAAAGCATAAACAATGTCTCCGGCTATGATGCCGAGATTAATGCCCAATAGATCGGGGTCGGGGCAGTTGATGGTATTACGCAGGACTCGGTGCATGGTGGGCTGGCCGCGCCGCAGTTCGGAATGGTCTATAATGTCGTCATGAATCAGCATGAAATTGTGCAGGAATTCGATGCAGGTTGAGGCATTATAAACCGAGCGGGAAATTTTTTTGCCCGCTTTTGAGTAGCCCAGATAGCTCAGCAGAAGCAGCAGCGGTCGTATCCGTTTCCCCGGACGAAGAGAAAATTCGCGAATGCTCTCGTAGAGGATGGGGTTGACCAGATCCAGGCGGTATTCTTTACGGATCAGGGAAAGAAATTCGCCGATACTTATATTAATTTCCTGACGAAGTTTATCAAGCATAGGGGTTATCCTAACATACAAGTCTTTGTTTGACAATTGCGCCTTTATCATGTTACCTTTTCTTATATGCTTTAGGCCCTTTTGCTCTCGCCGGGCAGACTTTCCGGTGGTGCAAAGACAAATTTCCGGAGATGTTCATGAAAAATTTATACCTGGCCGCCATTGCTCTTGTTGTTTGCACACTGCCGCTCCATGCCGCTGTACTTCAGCTTAATAACGGTTCGGTTGTCAATGGAAGGGTTATCGAGCGCACGGAAGACCGGATCAGAATGGATGTCGGCGGTGTTGTCCTGACGTATTACAACGACGAGATCGCCAGTTTTCAGGGTGATGAGGTGGTGGCTGCGGAACCTGTTTCTCCGGCTATTCCTGCTGTGACAAAAAGGGCGGTTCCTGCTTTATCCGACGACAAATCTGCTCTGGTGCTTAAATTTGTCGAGCTTTTTGGCACCAAGGCCGCCATGACCCAGAATCTGGAGCAGATGATTGCTTCTTTGCCGCCGGATCAGGCAGAATCTTTTCGCAAGGCCTTTTCGGTTGGCGAAATTATTGAGCTTCTGGTTCCGCTTTATGAAAAGTATTTCTCGGTTGAAGATTTGCAGGCGTATATCGAATTTTACTCTTCACCAAGCGGTCGAAAACTGGTCAGCAGCATTCCCGGCATCATGCAGGAAAGCGTGGCGGTCAGTTCCAAATATTTCGAAGAAAATATGCCCCAGAATTTGCGGGGCGCTACAGATCCTGTTCAGGAATAATCAACCTCGCCGCAATTTTCTCCAAACAGTTGTTTCGCAAGCATTTATAGCTGCGCGCCATGAATTTGTTTGATTTTGAAATACTTATTTGATATATTTAGGCACCTATTTTGTGCATTTTGTCTTTTTCCGGTTTCTTGAGGCCGGGTGTGGGTGCGGTATCATCGGTGTCGCAGAGGGTTTAAACTCATAAGGAGAATTCAGTATGATCGACAGGTACACGCTTTCCAAGATGGGACGCATTTGGTCAGAGCAGCACAAACTCGAGATTATGTTGCAGATTGAGGTCTTAGCGTGTGAAGCGATGTGTAATATGGGAAAGATTCCCAAGCCGGCTCTGGAAAAGATCAAGAAGAACGCCAAGTTTGATCTCGACGAAGTTAAACGCATTGAAGAGCGAACCAAGCATGATATCGTAGCCTTTATTCAGAATGTCGGTGAAAATCTCGGACCTGAAGCTCAATATTTGCATATGGGCATGACTTCCTCTGATCTTCTGGATACCGCCCTTTCCGTGCAGTGTTGGCAGGCTTCCGAGCTTTTGATTGCGGACATGAAAAAATTGATCACCGTGCTCCGGGACAAAGCCAAGAAATACAAGGATACAGTTTGCATCGCGCGTACTCATGGTGTGCATGCCGAGCCGATGACGTTCGGGTTAAAGATGGCTCTCTGGTACGACGAGACTCTGCGCAATCTGGCGCGCCTTGAAGCCGCAGCCGAGGATTTGCGCATTGGCAAGCTTTCCGGTGCGGTTGGAACTTATGCCAACATTGATCCGGCGGTCGAAGAGTATGTTTGTCAGAAGCTCAATCTTAAACCAGCCAATATCGCCACACAGGTTATCCAGCGCGACCATCATGCCAATTATCTTAATACGCTGGCTTTGGTGGGAGCTTCACTCAATAAATTTGCCACTGAAGTCCGTTTGTTGCAGAAAACCGAGGTTCTCGAGGTTGAAGAGCCGTTTTTCAAGGGGCAGATCGGATCTTCCGCCATGCCGCACAAGCGTAATCCCGTAACTTGTGAGCGTATTTGCGGTTTGTCGCGTATTCTCAAGGCCAATGCCCAGATCGGTATGGACAATATTGCTCTGTGGCATGAGCGCGATATCAGTCATAGCGCGGCGGAAAGAGTTATTATTCCCGATAGCACCATTGCGCTTGATTATATGCTCAACAAGTTTATTCCGATCATTGATGGCTTGCTGGTTTATCCCAAAAACATGATTGAGTCTCTGCAAAGAACCCGCGGTCTTATTTATTCCCAGCGCTGTCTTCTTGAATTAATGAAGAAGGGGTTGCCGCGTGCGACAGCTTACGAGATTATCCAGAGCTGTGCCATGCAGGTCTGGCAGGAAACAACAGATTTTCGCGATGTGCTTTCCCGTGATCGTCGGGTTCGCAAGTATATGTCCAAGAACGAGATTGAGGCTTGTTTCGATATCAAGTATTACATCAAGCATCGCGATTATATTCTCAAGAGAGTCGGGATCAAGTAAGACCAATAGAGCGGGCTTTGTGTTTGGTCCGCGAAATATGAGGATTTTATGGAAAAGAAAGAAAAGTTGTACGAAGGCAAGGCAAAAATTCTTTATGCCACCGACAATCCGGAATTGGTCATCCAGTATTTCAAAGATGACGCTACGGCTTTCAATGCCAAGAAGAAGGGGTCGGTGGATCAGAAGGGCGTGATGAATAACAGCATTTCCGCCAAAATCTTCGAGTTTTTGGGTGCCAATGGCGTACCCAATCACTTTGTCCGTCTTTTGTCGGATCGGGAAATGCTGGTCAGAAAGGTTCAGATTGTTCCAGTGGAAGTTATTGTGCGCAATCGGGTGGCGGGTTCTTTGTGCCGTAACTACGGAGCTGTCGAAGGGCAGGTGCTGACGCGGCCGATCTTCGAATTCTGCTACAAAAATGACGCCTACAACGACCCTTTGATGAATGATGATCATGTTGTCGCGCTTGCCTTGGCCACGGAAGATGAAGTCAAAACGATCAGGCGCATGACCATGCAGGTCAACGACCTGATGAAGAAGTTTTTTCTGGCGCTCAAGATTGAGCTGATTGATTTCAAGCTTGAGTTCGGCCGCTGCAAGGATGGAATCATTCTTGCCGACGAGATATCACCCGACACCTGCCGCCTTTGGGAGCAGGGCACAGGGGTTCGCCTTGACAAGGATCGTTTTCGCAATGATCTGGGAAACATCAAGGAAGGGTATCAGGAAGTTCTTAAAAGAGTAACCGGTCAATAACCCGAAAAGTGCAGCAGGTGTGCAATACAAGGGGCCGAAGAGGAAGGGACGCAGTGATCTGGCGCATCGAGATAAAAGATAAAGAAGGGCAGTTTGATTCTTTCGGCAGTGGAGTGCACCGTGATATTCAGGACCTTGGGCTTGGCTGTGTCAAGTCCGTCCGTGTTGTGCAGGTTTACCTGCTGGACGGCGATATCGTTGCTGCGGATGTCGAGCGGATTTGCCAGGATCTTTTAATCGATCCGGTGGTTCAGGACTTTCGCTACAGTGATACACCGTTCAAAGATCACTTTGCGGCTTCGGCTGTTTCAAAATACCGGGTGGTCGAGGTGGCGTATAATTCCGGCGTCATGGATCCGGTCGAGTTTTCGGTGCTCAAAGGCATTCGGGATCTTGGAATCAAGACAGTTGCAGCGGTTCGCACGGCCCGTCAGTTTGTTCTGGAAGGATCTTTGACGGCTAAAGACGCCGATCTTATTGCGGACAAGATTCTGCTTAACAAGATTATCCAGCACGCGCGTAAATCGCCCGCTGATGCGTTCAAACCTTTGACGTTCAAGACAGTTAGCGGGGTAGCACCGCAAGCGGTCAATGTTCCGCTACGGGGTCTCGGCGACAAGGCGTTAATGACTCTCGCCCACAAGGGACAGCTTTATCTTAACGTTAACGAAATGAAAACGATACAGTCCTATTTCGACAAACTTGACCGGGAGCCGGTCGATGTCGAACTGGAAACAATCGCCCAGACCTGGAGTGAGCATTGCAATCATAAAACTTTTCGGGGTCGTATTAAATATTCGATTCGTGAAAAAGGAAAAACCCGCACTCGTCTGATCGACAATCTTTTCAAGTCCACGATCATGAAAGCCACCCGGACGCTCGATAAGTCCTGGTGTGTTTCTGTTTTTCACGACAATGCCGGGGTTATCAAATTTGAT
The DNA here is from genome assembly GCA_903944345.1 of Candidatus Omnitrophota bacterium. Lineage (GTDB taxonomy): Bacteria > Omnitrophota > Gorgyraeia > Zapsychrales > Fredricksoniimonadaceae > CAJARJ01. The sequence goes on along the minus strand of CAJARJ010000018.1, from coordinate 159,184 downwards.
TCCAGGCATAATGTCTGTTTCAAGGTTGAGACGCACAATCATCCTTCGGCGTTGGAGCCGTTTGGCGGATCCAATACGGGAGTCGGCGGAGTTATTCGTGATATTCTCGGGACTGGTCTTGGTGCTAAACCAATTGCGAATACTGACGTTTTCTGTTTTGCTCCGCCGGATTTTCCGGCCGGGGAGCTACCTGCCGGAGCCTTGCATCCCAAACGGGTAATGAAGGGCGTTGTCAGCGGAGTGCGCGACTATGGCAACAAGATGGGTATCCCGACAGTTAACGGGGCTATTTGTTTTGATCGTTTGTATGTGGGGAATCCTCTTGTGTTTTGTGGAGATGTGGGGGTTATTCCTGCCGGGCGTGAAAAAAAAGCGGCTCGTAAAGGTGATTATATTGTTGTCGCCGGAGGCCGTACCGGTCGTGACGGCATTCATGGTGCAACTTTTTCTTCCGGTGAGCTGACGCACGAATCCGAAGTGGTTTCTTCCGGCGCGGTTCAGATCGGGAATCCTATTGAGGAAAAGAAAGTCCTGGATGTTCTTTTGCAGGGGCGCGACGAAAACCTGTATTCGGCGGTTACCGATTGCGGAGCCGGCGGATTGTCGAGTGCTGTCGGGGAGATGGGGGCTGAACTCGGAGCCAGAGTCGATCTCGACAAGGTCCCGCTCAAGTATCAGGGGCTAAGCTATACGGAGATATGGATTTCGGAGTCGCAGGAACGGATGGTGTTTGCCGTTTCCCCGCGCAATTTCCCGCGGCTTAAGGAGATCTTTGACAGTGAGAATGTGGAACTGGCGGTGATTGGTACGTTCCCGGGAACGGGCAAGCTTGAATTGTTTTATCAAGGCACCCAGGTTTGCTGTCTGGACATGGCTTTTCTTCATGACGGAACTCCGCGTATCACCAAAGAAGCGCTTTGGGCCCAGCCCAGGCACAAGGAGTCGGCATTCCCGTGTCCGGCTACTTTTAATGAAAAGCTGCGCCAGATTCTTTCCGATTACAATGTGTGTTCCAAAGAAGCCATTATCCGCCGGTATGACCACGAGGTGCAGGGAGCTGCGGTGGTCAAGCCTTTGGCCGGACCGGCTTGCGATGGACCTTCTGACGCCAGTGTTCTGCGTGTCAAGCTCGACAGTAAAAAGGGGATTGTTCTTTCCAATGGCATCAATCCGCGCTTTGGCAAGATTGATCCCTACTGGATGGCGGCGTCCTGCATTGACGAGTCGATTCGTCAGATTATTTCGGTTGGCGGCAGCCTGGACGAGGTGGCCCTGCTGGATAATTTCTGTTGGGGTAATCCCGACAAGCCAGATCGCCTGGGTGGACTGGTCCGGGCGGCACTGGGCTGTCATGACTATGCGGTGGCTTTCGGCACACCCTTCATATCGGGGAAAGACAGTTTTTATAATGAATATACCGACAAGGGACGTTCTATCGCGATTCCCGGGACGCTTCTCATTTCGGCTATTGGTATCATGGCTGATGTTAATAAAGCGGTGACTATGGACCTCAAAAAACCTGGTGACCTGATTTATGTTATCGGCACGACTTACGACGAGCTGGGCGGTTCAGCTTATCTGGCGACATATGATCTGATCGGAAATAATATTCCTGTCGTATCTGCCAAAGCCGCACTTAAAGCGTATACCGCGTTAAGCCAGGCTTCGGCCAAGGGCTTGATCCGGGCTGCGCACGATTGCTCGGAGGGCGGGCTTCTGACTGCTCTGGTCGAGATGGCTTTTGCCGGAGGTTGTGGTGCGACGGCAATTCTGAATGCTGTCCCGTTCAAAGGGGAGCGGCGGCGTGACGATGTTGTGGCTTTCTCGGAATCAAATTCCAGGCTTATTGTAGAAGTTGATCCTGCGGATCGCGTCGCGTTCGAGCGTATCATGGCTGGGGTGCCGATGGGAATGTTTGGCCGTGTCCAGGAAGCCCCGGATGTGTTTGCTTACGGGATTAAAGAGAATCTGTGTTTAAAGGCTGATATTCATGAACTGAAGGCTGTCTGGAAAACACCACTGCAATTCTGAGAAGGAAACTGTTATGACCAAAAAACAAGCGAAGTCCGAGGACAATTTTTACGAAATGGATCAATGGCGGATTTTCCGTATCATGGCGGAGTTTGTCGAAGGTTTTCACCGTTTGCACAAGCTCAAGAAAGCGGTTACCATATTCGGTTCTGCGCGTCTGAAACCGGAGCACAAAATGTATCGTCTGGCCGAAGAAACCGGAAAATTGCTGGTTAAAAATGGCTATGGGGTCATTACGGGCGGAGGCCCCGGCATTATGGAAGCCGGAAACCGCGGAGCTTTTCTGGCGGATGGCGACTCGATCGGGCTTAATATTGAGCTGCCTTTTGAACAGAAGCCCAATCCTTTTATCAAGACGCTGATCAATTTTCATTATTTCTTTTGCCGCAAGGTCATGTTCGTCAAGTATGCCAAGGCGGTGGTGGTTTTCCCGGGCGGCTTTGGTACGCTGGACGAGCTTTTTGAAAGCCTTACGCTTGTGCAGACCGGGCGCATGCCCCAGGTTCCAATTATCATGGTCGGGAGTTATTTTTGGAAAGACCTGGAGGGTTGGCTCAAGGACAAATTGCTGGGTGAAAAGTGCATCAGCGAGAATGATATGTACATATTCAAGATTGTTGATTCGGCCGAGGATGTTCTTAAAATTATCAAGAATTTTTATAAAGGCAAGAAGGTGGAGTAATGTCCACACAGGCTAAAGTTATAGTTTTAAGGACGGCCGGAACAAATTGCAATTCTGAAACGGCATTTGCGTTTGCCCGCTGTGGTGCCGTGGTCGAAGAGGTGCATCTGGAGCGGTTGTTTTCCGGCAAGGTCCATCTGGCGGATTATCATATTATGGCGCTGCCGGGCGGGTTTAGTTACGGAGATGATATCGCTTCAGGTCGGTTGTTTGCCAACGAGTTGCGTCTTCGGCTTGGACAGGATGTGCGGCGGTTTATTGATGATGGCAAGCTGGTCATAGGCATTTGCAACGGGTTTCAGATTCTGGTCAAGGCCGGTATTCTTCCCGGCCCGTTCAAGCCGGCCACCCATCGACAGTCCGTAACCCTGACGCATAATGATTCGGGCAAGTTTGAAGCCCGCTGGGTGCATTTGAAAGTCGAAGGACGTTCGGTCTGGACGGAAGGACTCAAGGATATTGTTTATTTTCCGGTGGCTCACGGCGAAGGAAAGTTTATTCCCGCAGATAAAAAAACATTGCAGGCACTTGGACACAGTGGCCAGGTAGCCTTCCGCTATGTCGACGAGAACGGAGCGGACGCTTTGTATCCGCAGAATCCAAATGGTTCGTTGGAGGCGATTGCCGGCATTACGGATCCGACTGGCCGGGTGCTGGGGCTTATGCCTCATCCCGAGCGGCATTTTACGCATACACAGCATCCGTACTGGACACGCTTCGGCCATCCTGATCAGCCGGGAGACGGTGCGCGGATTTTTCAGAACGGTGTCGATTATGCGACGCGAACTTTTTGTGCATGAACTTACGGAGTCCTATGGCCAGATTGACGTATAAAGACAGCGGAGTAGATATTGTCGAAGCCGACCGTTTTGTTGGAGCCATCAAGGGGATGACCGCCTCAACCCGTCGTCCTGGCGTGATGGACCGGACAAAGGCCTTTGGCTCGTTGTTTGCTCTGGGTAAGTATAAAAATCCGGTGCTTGTGTCTTCAACCGACGGCGTCGGCACCAAACTTCTGGTGGCCAATCTGACCGGCCGGCACTCCACAGTGGGTATTGACCTTGTGGCGATGAACGTTAACGATGTGCTTTGTGTCGGAGCCGAGCCGCTGTTTTTCCTGGACTATCTGGCCTGCGGCAAGCTCGACCGCAAGCTGATGGTCGAGGTTATGAAGGGCATTACAGAAGGCTGCCGACAGGCGGGTTGTGCGCTTATTGGCGGTGAGACCGCCGAGATGCCTGGAATGTACCGCGGGGAAGATTATGATCTGGCCGGATTTACAGTGGGCGTGGTGGAGAAAAACCGGGTTATTGATGGCAGTAAGATGCGGCCCGGAGATGTCATCATCGGCCTGCCTTCCAGCGGAATTCATTCCAACGGGTACTCTCTGGTGCGCAAGATTTTTTCTGCCGCCGAGCTTAAGAAGTATGCCGCCCTTGTTATGGAGCCGACCAGAATTTATGTCCGCAACATCCTGCCGCTGGTCAAGAAATTTGATATTCATGGTATGGCCCATAACACCGGCGGGGCTTTTTATGAAAAACTGACCAAATGCCTGCCGGATCAGTGCTCATTACAGATCAAAAAGGGCAGCTGGCCGCTGCCGGAAATTTTTCAGCTTATTACAGCCAAGGCGGATATTGCCGAGAAAGAGTTGTATCGCACCTTTAACATGGGTATCGGGTTTATTGTGGTGGTGCGTCCGGCGGATGTGGTGCGTGTGCGCGCGCTTCTGGAAAAGACTGGCATGCCTTCTTTTGTGGTCGGAGAGGCTATCCGTCGTACGAAAGAAAAGCTGGAGCTGGTCTGATCCCGGTTTTTTCAAGTCTTAACACCGGCAGGATTCTATGAAAGTTCTGGTTGTTGGTTCAGGTGGCAGGGAGCATACTCTGGTTTGGAAGTTGTGCCAGAGCCCGAAGGTGTCGGCGATCTATTGCGCGCCTGGCAACGGCGGTATTGCCGCATTGGCCGAGTGCGTGGATATCAAAGCAGATGATATTGACGGCCTGTTGGCGTTTGCCTGCAAGACCGATATTGATTGTGTTGTGGTGGGTCCCGAAGTTCCTCTTGTGCTAGGGATTGTGGATGTGTTCGAAAAAGCTGGTATTCGGATTTTCGGCCCGTCAAAAGCCGCGGCCCGTCTTGAGGGCAGCAAGGTTTTTGCCAAAGATTTCATGGCCAGGCACAACATTCCTACGGCCAGGTACGCCTCTTTTGACAGCTATGAAGCGGCCGTGAGCGGCCTCGACGCGTTTGTTCTGCCGGTTGTTGTCAAGGCGGACGGACTGGCCGCAGGCAAGGGTGTGGTTATTTGCGAAAACCGCTCGGCCGCAGAAGATGCCTTACGTCAGATCATGACCGACCGGGTGTTCAAGGAAGCGGGAAGCCGGGTGGTCATCGAGGAGTTCCTGTCCGGGGAAGAGGCCTCTATTCTGGCTGTCTGCGACGGTAAAGATTTTCTGCTGTTGGATTCTTCTCAAGATCATAAGCGCATTTTTGATCAGGATCGCGGTGCGAATACCGGCGGCATGGGAGCCTATTCTCCGGCTCCGCTGGTCACTCCGCAGTTGATGACGCAAATTGCCGGGCAAGTGATCCGTCCGGTGGTCGAGGGGATGCGTGCGGAAGGCGTTTTATTCAAGGGGATTCTTTACGCCGGAATTATGGTTACGGCCAGCGGCCCGAAAGTGCTTGAATTTAACACCCGTTTTGGCGATCCCGAAACCCAGGCTGTTCTGCCCCGCCTTAAGAGCGATCTTCTGGAGTTGGTGTTGGCGGCTGTCGAAGGGCGTCTGGCGCAGCATCGGCTGGAGTGGGATGCGCGTGCGTGTGTGTGTGTTGTCCTGGCTGCGGGCGGTTACCCTCAGGACTATGCAACCGGACAGAAGATTGGCGGGCTGGCTGATGTTCCCGAAGATGTGGTGGTTTTTCATGCCGGGACAAAACTGTCCGGTGGACAGGTAGTGACTGCAGGCGGGCGGGTGCTGGGCGTTACGGCCATGGGGGATGGGATTGCCCGGGCCATAACCAGGGCTTATGCCGGTGTTGCGGCCATACATTTTGAGAAGATGCATTATCGTCGGGATATTGGACAGAAAGCTTTGACCCGCAGTTAAAGTTGCGGTGCGTAAGGAGATCCTATGGACAAGATTCAGGTCGCTTTGATGATGGGCAGCCGTAATGATATGCCTGTGGTTGAGCAAGCGGTGCGTATGCTGGAATCTTTCGGAGTATCTTCCGAGGTTCGGGTTTTGTCTGCCCACCGGACTCCGCGTCAGACTGCCGAATATGCCGAGGCGTTGGCTGGCCGTGGGGTCAAGGTTGTTATCTGCGCGGCGGGTGGGGCTGCCGCGCTGGCGGGGGTTGTGGCAGCACATACGTCCTTGCCGGTGATTGGTATTCCTCTGGACTCCATGGGTTTTCAGGGGCTTGACGCGCTGTTGTCCACGGTTCAGATGCCTCCGGGAGTGCCGGTGGCGGCTGTTGGCATAGGCAAACCCGGGGCCAAGAATGCCGCCTTGCTGGCGGTACGCATGTTGGCTTTGTCTGACGATACTCTTGTCCGCAAGCTCGAAGATTTTTCCAGGGAGCAGGCGGAACAGATTCTTAAAGGTTGAAGGCCGTGAAGACCAGAATTCTTGCAATTGATCCCGCCTCTCCCCAGATGGATCTGGTCCTGGAAGCGGCACGTACAATACACAGCGGCGGACTGGTGATCTTTCCCACCGAGACTGTTTACGGGATTGCCGCCGATTCCGCCAATCCGCTGGCCATGAAGCGGCTGCGAGAGGTCAAGCGTCGACAGGAAGGCAAGCCTTTTGCGATCATGATTCCACAGAAGGAACTGATCCGTAATTATACTTCTCTGGATGCGCCTGCTCTTTACAAGTTGATAGATCGTTACTGGCCGGGGCCGCTGACTGTTATTGTCCCTTCCGGTAATGGCCGCGATTCGACCGGGATACGTATCCCGGATCATCCGGTTGCCTTGAGGCTGATCGAGAATGTTCATTGTACGGTGGCTGCGCCTTCAGCCAATTTCGAAGGCAACCCTCCGCCGGCGACGATTCAGGAAGCCTTGCGGGATCTTGACGGTCTGGTTGATCTGGCCATCGACAGCGGGCGTGTAGATATAGGCACTTCATCAACTATTGTTGATTTTGTTTCCGGGAAACCGGAGGTTGTCCGCACGGGGGTTATTTCCCGGCAGGACGTGGACGCCGTAACCGGAAAGAAGCATATCCTGTTTGTGTGTACCGGCAACAGTTGTCGTTCGGTCATGGCTGAATATCAGTTTCGGTATCTTTTGGGCGGGCGCAGTGATATCGCAGTTTCTTCTGCCGGCACGGGTGTCCTTTATCCGACGCAAGCCAGCCGGGAAGCTCTTTCTGTTTTGCGGGAGAATGGTATTGATGCGCGAGCGCATGTTTCGCGTCCGGTCAGCAATATGCTGCTCAAACGTTCGGATCTGGTTTTTGTCATGACCCGGGGGCATCGCAGTCAGTTGCTGGAACGGGTGCCTTCAATCGAGAAGAGGGTTTATCTGCTGGGTGAGTTCAAGAATTCGGTCTTGCATCAGGATTGCGATCTGGATATACCCGATCCAATCGGGCATTCCCACGCGGAGTATCAACATTGTCGGGATATGATCGCGGAGTGTTTGCGCAAGATTTTACATCTGGTCTAGGGGTAAATATGAAATTCAGGGTTTTTCTTGCCGCGGATCATCGCGGAGTACAGCTTAAAAGCGAGATTGCGCGTTGGCTGGCCCGGCAGGGGCACGATCCTGTGGATCTGGGAAGTCACGATGAAAATGCTGCCTGCGATTATCCGGGGTATTCTCTGCTTCTGGGTGAACAGGTGGCGGCCGCACCGGAGTCGCGCGGTATTCTGATTTGCATGACCGGTATAGGGCATTCCATAGCGGCTAACAAGGTGCCAGGGGTTTATGCGGCCTTGTGTTATAACAAGGAAGCCGCGGTGCTCTCCCGTCAGCATAATAATGCCAATGTTCTGGTGCTCGGGTCAAAGTTTGTCGGTAGCGACGAACTTCTGGGGATCATCGAGGCCTGGCTGCAGGCGGATTTCGAGGGCGGTCGTCATTTACGCCGTTTCGAGCAGATCCGGGAGATCGAAAAAAAATTCATGAAAGAATCCTGACCGCGCCTGTCTGGCCGGCAGTCAACCAACGAGGTTATTATGAGTGCTTTGCAGAATACGGATCCGCAGGTTTACGCTACGATCAAACACGAACTTCTCCGTCAGCAGGAGAACCTGGAGCTGATCGCGTCGGAGAACATTGTTTCCCCCGCCGTCATGGAGGCCATGGGATCGGTCATGACCAACAAATACGCCGAAGGTTACCCCAAGGCTCGCTGGTATAACGGCTGTGAATATGTTGACGAGGTTGAACAGTTGGCCATCGACCGGCTGAAACAGCTTTTCGGAGCCGAGCATGCCAATGTCCAGGCGCATTCAGGATCACAGGCGAATATGGCGGTTTATCTTTCGGCTGTTAATCCGGGTGACACCGTTATGGGCCTTGATCTGGCTTGCGGCGGTCATCTGACGCATGGACTGAAGATCAATTTCTCCGGCAAGCTTTATAATATGGTGTCATATAAAGTTGATCCGAAAACCGAGCGGATCAATATGGACGAGGTGGAACGCGCAGCGCTGGAGCATAAACCCAGAATGATCATTGCCGGCTATTCCGCTTATTCCCGTGAACTGGATTTTGCGCGTTTTCGTGCGATCTGTGACAAGATCGGGGCCGTGCTTTTTGTTGACATGGCCCATTTCGCCGGTCTGGTGGCCGCAGGCCTGCACCCCAATCCGGTTCCTTTTGCCGACTTTGTGACCTCGACGACGCATAAAACCCTGCGCGGTCCGCGCGGCGGTATCGTTTTGTGCAAGAGTGCTTACGCCCGCAAGGTGGACATGAATATTTTTCCCGGGATCCAGGGCGGGCCGCTGATGCATGTGATTGCCGCCAAAGCGGTGGCGTTTGGCGAAGCGCTCAAGCCCGAGTTCAAGCTTTATCAGCAGCAGGTTATCCGTAACGCCCGGGCGTTTTCCGAAGCGCTGGCTGCCCGGGGCTTTCGCATTGTTTCAGGAGGGACAGACAATCATCTGTTTATGGTTGACCTGGCGCCCAAGAATATTACCGGTAAAGATGCGGCCACCTTGCTTGATTCCGTCAAGATTACGGTCAACAAGAACCTGGTGCCTTTCGATACGCAGCCACCGGCTGTCACTAGCGGTATCCGTATCGGAACTCCGGCGGTGACGACGCGCGGCATGACAGAAACACAGATGAAGACAATTGCCGATCTGATCGACCGTGCGGTGGTGCATCGTTCGGATGCCAGAGTACTTGCCGAGGTCGCCGGGGATGTTGCCGCTTTGACCGGGAAGTTTCCTATCTATGCCGGCCTCGCCGGTTAATCAGGGTATGCTGCCATGAAATGTCCGGCTTGCGGCTATAAAGACACCAAGGTTGTTGATTCGCGCGAAACCGCGGAAGCAACAGCCATACGCCGCCGCCGGGAGTGCCTGAAATGTTCCCGCAGATTCACGACGCATGAGTATGTCGAGCAGGTTTCGCTTATGGTGGTCAAGAAAGACGGTCGTCGTCAGCCGTATGACCGTTCACGTTTGATCAACGGGATCACCAAGGCTTGCGAGAAACGTCCGGTGAGCATGGGGCGTATCGAAGAAACCGCGATTGAAATCGAGCGCGAGATCCAGCAGACGAACGACCGAGAGGTTTCGTCCACTCAGATCGGCGAACTGGTGATGGAGAAACTTTACGCTATCGACGAAATAGCTTATGTACGGTTTGCTTCTGTTTACCGGCAGTTTCGTGATGTGAATCATTTTATGAACGAGATCAAGGGGATTCTGGAGAAGGACAAGGTCAAGACACTCCCGCTCGTATGATGATTCCGGTAACTCTTTCCAAGATCATTATTAACGAAAAAGACCGCGAACAGGTCATTTTGTTACGCGAACAGGACGGTTGTCGCCAGATTCCTATCCTGATCGGCTTCACCGAGGCCACAAGCATTCAGATGTTTATTGTTGGCACGAAGCTGCCCCGGCCCATGACGCATGACTTTTTTGCGGACATGATCAAGACACTCGGAGGGGAAGTTGCGGCGTTATCGATCACGGATGTTGTGGACGGGACATTTTATGCCTCCCTGCGGGTCAAGAATGCACAGGGGGCTTTTGTGGATGTAGACTGCCGTCCGTCGGACGGGGTGGCGCTGGCTGTCCGGCTGAATGTCCCGATATTTGTCCGTGAGGCTGTTTTTGTCAAGATTTCCGGAGCCGGGGATTAGTCCGCGGCCCGGCGCTCTTCCCGGAGAAGCTTAATGCCATTCCTGGATAATCATCCTGAAGTTGTTGTCTTGCGCAAGCTGGCGGCCAAACGCTCGCTCAGGCTTTATGGCGTGGGGGGCTTTCTGCGCGATATGGCGGTGGCCGCAAAAGAAGACTCTCCGGCCAAAGACCTGGATTTTGCCGTTTCCTCGGGAGCTATTGGCCTCGCCCGGGCGTTTGCGCGGGCAATTCATGGCGCCTTTGTGGTTCTCGACGAAGAGATGGGGTGTGCCCGTGTTGTCAGGCAGGCCGAGGGTGAAGTTAAAGTTTTTGATTTTTCTGACCTGCGCGGCAAGACATTGCCTGCCGATATCCGCCGTCGTGATTTTACGGTCAATGCCCTGGCGCTGGATCTGTTGACTTTTGACGGACGCAAGCCCCTCTTGCCTCAGGTCAGGGACTTGTGCGGTGCGCGGGAAGATATCCGACGCAAACGTGTCCGCATGGTGGCTCCGGGGGCTTTTCTTGACGATCCTTTACGCCTTTTACGTGCGTATGTGCTCAAGGCACAGTATGGTTTCTCGATTGAGCGGGCTACGCTCGTCCGGATCAAACAAGACTGTGCCCGGATCAATACGGTCGCGGCTGAACGTGTGCGCGAAGAGCTGTTTCGCATTCTGGATACGCCGCGTGCAGGGGCGTCTTTTAAAGCCATGTCTCAGTCGGGTCTTCTCCTGGCCATTTTTCCGCAGATGGCGGGGATGCGAGGCGTTGGCAAGGGCGGTTATCATCATCTGAACGTGCTTGAGCATTCTTTGTGCGTATTGACGGAGCTGGAAGAATTGATAGCCGCGACGGCTGCGGCGGATTTTGAATTAAACGGGTATCTTTCAGAAACAGTAGCCGGGGGGCATAGCCGCCGGGCTTTGCTCAAGCTGGCTTGCCTGTTGCATGATGTCGGCAAGCCGGACACAAGAAAAGAAGAGCCTGGCGGACGCGTCAGTTATCACGGGCATGAGCGCGTCGGGCAAAGAATTGTGCGTGCGATTGCCCGCAATTTGCGGATTTCAGACCGCGAGCGGTACGCTCTCGAAGATATGGTGGCCTTGCATTTACGGCCGGGGTATCTGGCCAATTTCAGCCAGGCGTCAGAACGTATGGTGTTTCGTTTTATGCGCGATGCCAGAAAAGAAGCGGTTTCGATTCTTCTTCTGGCGATAGCCGATCAGCGTGCTACGCGCGGGCCATTGACGACGCCGGAACGGGTGGCACATCTGGAAAGTATCCTTTTCCCGCTGGTGCACCGCTACTTCACGGACCAGCGGGAAAAGCCGTTTATCTGTTTGTTAAACGGGCATGACTTGATTAAAGATTTGCAACTCAAGCCCGGTCCGGATTTTGCCAGGATACTCCGGGAGGTTGCCGAGGCCCAGCATCTGGGTAAAATAACAACAAAAGAAGAGGCACTTCTTCTGGCGGAAAAGACCGTGAAAGTCAGTGGGGAATCATGAAAATCAGAAATATTGCTGTTAGTGTTCTTCGCGGCGACTGCGCTGGTCTGCCGGCGCTTTCAGGAGAGGTCAACGAGCATACCGTCCGCCGGGCGTGCGCAGAGATTATCAGCGAAGCGTCCAGCCGGGGCGAAAGTTCGGTGAGTGTGCCCGCTGTCGGCTGTGCGGGAGGGTTTCCGGTTGTGGGCAGTGCCAAGATTGTTTCGCAGGAGATTCTCCGGGCTGCCCGCGAAGGGCGCGGCTCGTTGCAGCAGATTCTTGTCTGTCTGGATAACGACGAGTATTTCCGGATTTTCGAGAAACAGGTTTTCGGGTATCTGCGCCATGTGACTGAGGACATGGCCTGGGGGCCGTATATTACGACCGATATTATTATCGAAATCGGCGACGGCATTGTCCTGATCGAACGGACCAATCCGCCTTTTGGCTGGGCATTGCCCGGTGGTTTTGTGGATAACGGTGAAGCTCTGGAAACAGCGGCTCGCCGGGAAGCCAAAGAAGAGACCAATCTCGAGCTGGAAGATCTCAAACAATTTCATACTTATTCGGATCCTGCCCGCGATCCGCGGTTTCATACAGTGACAACCGTGTTTACGGCCAAAGGACGGGGAGAGCCCCGGGCGGGGGATGACGCCAAGGGGCTGAAGATTGTGCCGTTTGGCCAGTTGCCGGGGATGTCTTTTGCTTTTGATCATAACCGGGTGATTGCTGACTATTTGCAGGCGCGTCAAATCGGTTAACTGTTATCGGACAAGGAGGGGGCGATGGCATTCTTTCTTTTCTTTCTGGTTCTGGTTCTGGGTATCGGGCTGATGATATACAATTACAAGATGGAAGAAAAGCGCCGGGCCGAGCTGGCCGGGCTGGCCGGATCTCTCGGACTCAGGTTTTCTCCGGACAGAGATCACATTACCGGCGGGCGTTTCGCCTGCCTGAATCCGCTGAACAAGGGCGAGAACCGTTATGCTTACAATGTGATCAGCGGGGATTACCACGGACACGAATTGACCCTTTTTGATTATCATTACCAGATTCGTTCTTATAGCAGGCGCTCCCGGACGCAGCATTATCATTTGACGGTTTTGTCGCTTGCCTTGCCGGTCAACCTTCCCGAGCTGGTGATCGCGCCTGAAGGGGTCTTGTCCAAGGTTGCACAGACGCTGGGGTATGACGATATCGATTTTCCGTCAAAAGAGTTCTCGGATGCTTTTTGTGTACGCTCCAAGAACAAGATTTTTGCTTTTGATATGTGTTCTTTTCCGTTGATCGAATGGTTGATGCAGAATCGTGATCTGCATATTGAGATCGACCGCAATACATTGGCGCTGCTGTTCTTCCATCCGGTTCCTTCCGGGCGGATACAGGAGAATATCGAAAGGCTTTTAAAACTGCGCTCGCTTCTTCCGGGGCATTTGTTGACTTCCGACCGCTGTTAGCGGGGGTGGAGGTGTATAATAGGGGGGCTTATGAAAGTGATCGGCATTAACGGCAGTGCGCGCAAGGACGGCAATACGGCGCTATTGATTGAAAAAGTCTTTGATGAGTTGCGCCGGGAAAAGATTGAATGCGAAATGATCCAGCTGTCTGGTCGTCCGGTGCGCGGTTGCCAGGCCTGTTACGCCTGCAGTCGTAACAAGAACGGGCGTTGTATTATTGAGGGCGATCCTGCGCAGGAGTGTATCGATAAAATGGTTCAGGCTGACGGGATAATTCTGGGGTCTCCGGTGTATGTCGCTGATGTTTCCTCGGAGATGAAGGCCTTGATGGATCGCGCCTGTCTGGTCGGCCGGGCCAACGGCGGGCTGTTCCGCCGCAAGGTCGGGGCCGCGGTCATGGCGGTGCGCCGGGGTGGGGCTATTCATGCGTTCGACACCATGAATCATTTTTTTATGATCAGCGAGATGGTGGTGGCCAGTTCTTCCTACTGGAATTTTGCGATGGGCCGCGAACCCGGCGATGTGCTTAAAGACGAGGAAGGGTTGCGCACCATGAAAGTGCTGGGCGAGAACATGGCCTGGTTGCTAAAGAAGCTTCACGCGTAAAACAAGGTTAATTTAATATCAGGGAGGTTGTTTATGCAGTCAGGTTCAAGAAAAGTTGGTGTTGCATTTATTTTGGCCGCAGGGATGACGGCGGGGTTCGCCGGGATTTCAGCCGCCGGACAGTCCTCCTGGGGTTCGGTGCTTAATTCGGCAGCCCAGGTTGCCGTACAGTCGCTGACGCCACAGGCCCAGCAGGCGGTCGAGCAGGCCAAGGCTTTGGGCACTCCGGCCAAACAGGAAAATTTTCTTGTCACCAAAGCCAAAGAATATCTGGCTGCGGGGAATTATCAGCCGGCGATTGATCTTGGCAGTTACGTGATCGCGACTTTGAATTCCAAGTCCGTCGATGCCAAGAAAATCGTTGCGGATGCCAAAGCCGCCTTGCTCAAAATGGCCAAGGACAAGGCCGACCAGGCTGCGCAGGTTTCCAAGGTGGGGGCGGATGTCCAGCAGACGGCCACCGGGGTAAAAAATCTGCTTGGCTCTTTCGGGACAGCGAAATAATCCGGAGTCAGGTATGCAGTCATTCTTTGAGTCGTCCTTGTATTTGTGGGGCGTTCTGCCGTTAGTCATTTTCCTGGCCCGTATTTGTGATATGTCGCTGGATACCATGCGCATTATCATGATCGGGCAGGGGCGGCGTCTGTTTGCGGCGGTGATTGGTTTTTTCGAAGTTGTTATTTGGCTGGCGGTTGCGCGCCAGGTGATCGTTAATTTGCCCAATCCGTTGTGTTTTGTTGCTTACGCCGCCGGTTTCGCCTGCGGGAATTATGCAGGCGTCTGGATAGAAGAGCGTGTCGGGATAGGGGCGCTGATGATCAGAATTATAACTCCTCTTGACGGTAGCGACCTGATGAAAGTCCTCAAGGACAAGGGTTACGGAGTAACGGCTCATCCGGCGCAGGGAGCCAAGGGGCCGGTCAACATTCTTTATACGGTTGTGGCCAGAAGCAATGTCCGGGATGTGGTGCGGCTGGTCGAGGAAGTTTCGCCGCGGGTCTTTTATACAATAGAGAATGTCCGGCATGTCAATGAAGGGGTCTTCCCTTCAACCCAGGGCAAGCAGATGTTCTCCTTGTGGAGGTAGCATGGCAGATTGCAGTAAGCAAGTCTCTGATCGTTACGCAGAAGTGCGCCGCGTGCTTTTACTGGTTTTGTTTCTGAACTGGCTGGTGGCCCTGGCCAAGGTTGCGTTGGGGATCATCAGCCGTTCGGCCAGTATGACGGCGGACGGGTTGCATTCTTTTTCCGACGGTGTTTCGAATATTATTGGCCTGGCGGGGATTTTCTTTGCCTCCCGCCCCAAAGACGAGGGGCATCCTTACGGGCATAAGAAATTTGAAACGTTCTTTTCTCTCGGGATTGCTTTTTTGCTGGGGCTGGTATGTGTGGAGCTGATTCAGGAAGGCGTTGAGCGCCTTTTCCATCCGGTTGTCCCCACGGTTTCCTGGCTGAGTTTCGCGGTCATGATTGGCACGCTTCTGGTCAACGTGGCGGTGATGTGGTACGAACGCCGCAAAGGGCTGGCTTTGCACAGTGATTTATTGCTTTCGGACGCCATGCATACCCGCGCGGATATTTTTACGTCGCTGTCGGTTATTGTCTCCTTGTTCGCTGTTCGTCTGGGTTGGCCTGTTCTGGATGCATTGACAACGCTCCTGATTTCACTTTTTATCGGCCATGCTGCTTACGAGATTATTTTTGACAGTGCCCGGGTGTTGTGTGATGAGGCTGTTATCAAGGATATCAGCCGGATCGAAAAGATCGTGCTGGCGGTGCCAGGGGTTTGTTCCTGCCACAAGATCCGTTCCCGCGGGCGCGGCGACGATATCCATCTGGACTTGCATGTGCAAATGTCTGCGGATCTGAGTCTGGACAAGGCGCATCAGATCGGGCATGAGATCGAGCGTGCTATCAGGCTGCAGATTACGGAAGTGACGGATGTGATTGTGCATATTGAGCCAGCGCGTGCAAACCCTCTTCATAAAGGAACGCAGGCGTGATTCATATTCCCGATTCATTCTTTCCCCGTGACGATCAGGGGGCTTTGCTTTGCCCCCGTTGCCGCAAGACGACAGCTGCCTGTGATTGTCCGGCTATTGAAAAACCGACCTCTGCGACCGCGCATACTTATTTCTTTGTGCGCGTTCGTCTGGACAAAAAAGGTCGTCAGGGCAAGGTTGTTACTCTGGTTTCCGGCCTTCCCTCTGAATCCGGGCAACTTGAAGAACTGGCTCGTCAGCTTAAAAGTTCTCTCGGAAGCGGAGGAACCATTTATATCGAGGATGGTCTGGGAACGATCGAGATCCAGGGATCTCATCTGCAGAAAGCAGCGCAATTTCTGGCCAGCCAGGGCTTTAAGGTCAAAGCTCACTCCTGATTCTGCCGAATCTTTTCATGGTATAACAGGCAGATTGACAGTTTTGCTCCGAATGCTAAGATGGCGCAATGGATAAGGAATAAAAACAACAATCAAGGAGAAAGTATGGTTAGAAAATTGTTTGTATCGGCTCTTGTAACGGGGGTGCTTCTGGCATCGTTCCTGCCCAGACCGGCAGCGGCACAGACGGCCCCGGCTATTTTCAAGACCAATTTCAAAACAAGCACCGTCGGCTATGATGATACTCTGTATCGCGGGCTGGCTTTTACCAAAAACTATTTTATTGCAGCGATGGGTGCCAACAAATCCCTGATCATTCGTTCTTATGACGGAACTCTGGAGCGTTATGTTCGCGGCGTGTGGTCGCCTTATGATTATCAGTACACCTTCTGGGGAATGGGTGCCGCCAGCGACAACAAAAGTGTCTGGACTACCGGTTACTGGGACAACACCGTTTATGAGATCAACATCCAGAGCGGGGAAGTGGTTCAGTCCTGGCTTTTAAGAGATGCCAACGGACAGGTTATTTCTTCTCCGGTGCACATTGATTACGACGGCTGTACGAATCATCTTCTGGTCACCGTTTACAACGGGAACAACACTGTTTATGAATTGACCCGCAGTGGTACATTCGTCAAGTCCTTCCAGGCTCCGGGAGTCGGTACCAATGTCAGCATTCGGTCGACCAAGGGCGGTTATTTCGCCTGGCATTCCGGCCGCGGTTCGAATCCTGATTCCAGCGACGGCATTCTCTATTTCTTCAAAAGAGATGGAACAACCGTCTGGCAAAAGCCGGTGGCCTGGAGCGGTTTTGATTTCTCTTTCTATAACGGGATATTCTATTACGACACTCTGGTCAAGACCGACAAGGGCGTCCAGGGCGGAAAAATTCTCCAGCAGGTTATCAAGAATCTTCCTGCCGGATCGGAGATGTGCCCGGTCAAGTAAGAATTGTTGGTTTTATTTGTCGAGAGCTGCCGATGTCTGACTGACATTCGCAGCTCTCGTTTTTTTTATTGGCGCAATTCCTTTGGTCAGGAAATGCTTTGTCTAAGCAGGGTTCCGGGATTAGAATATCTATTCATTCCATCATTCTTTGTGGGTCAGGGTCTAACAGTCAAGAGGTGTTATGAAACGCGGATTATTCTTGTCGGGATTGCTTGTGTTGCTGGTATGTGGCCGGGCCGGGGCAGATCCGGTTGTACTGACAGCAGCCGATATCGGCCGCCTTGCCGCGCGCAACAGCCTGGATGTGCAGCTGGCGCTCTATTCACAGCGCATTGCCGCCACCGGCGAGGGGCAGGCGCGTTCGGTACTGGATGCCTATCTTACGGCGGACGCCGGCTATCGCTCGAATGACAGCCGCAAGTTGTCTTCATCCTCGGCACTGGATAATCGTGATCACGAATATTCCCTGGAGGCGCAAAAGAAACTCTCCAGCGGAACCAGCCTGGATATGGGCGTATCGTCCAACCGTTTGTGGAGCGACCTTAACGGGCTGAATCATGAGCAGGTTTACGGCCTGACGGTTGTTCAGGATCTGGGACGAAATTTTTTCGGGCGGGCTGACCGGGCTGGCATTGCTCTGGCGCAAGTCGAGACCGGGCTGGCCGAACTTGGCGCGTCAAGACAGGTGGAGTTGAAAATTGCCGAGGTGATCGCGGCGTACTGGCAATGGGTCTTTAGCCTGGAACAGCGATCGATCGAGGGGGCGCTGGAAGTCCAGGCCGCCAGGCTGCATGCGGTGCAGAAAGAAAAATTGCGGACCGGCCTTGCCGAAACGGGAGATGTCGCTGCCGCACGGGCGCATCTTGTCTCGCGGACCAGCGATCTGGCTCTGGCCCGGCATGCGTCCGAGTCCAATGAACAGGTGCTGAAGTTTCTCCTGAATCTGGATCATAATGCTCCGGCCATGAGCCCTGCCGATACGCTGTTCCCCGAGAAATTTGAGGTGTCCGAAGCACAGTTGCTTAAGAAGGCTTTCCGTGAACGCCGGGATTATTTATCCGCTTTGCGTGCGGTGCAAGCCAGGGATTTGTCTTTGGTGGTGGCCCGGGATGGAATGTTGCCGGTGGTCAACCTGAAGGCTTCGTTGCTGCGCAATGGCCTGGGGGAAGATTTCCCGGAAGCTGCCGACGACGGGGCGGCCAACAGCAATGACGATTTTTTTGTCGGGTTCTCTGTGAAGGTGCCTTTGCAGAATTCAGCCGCCCGTTCCCGGGCGGAGCGCGCTCGTCTGGAAAAAGCAACGGCTTTGTTGCAGCTTAAACAGGCTGAACGCCGGATTATCCTGGAAGTTCATGACCAGATTCGCGCCTGCCGGGTGTATTTTGAGGCCGCGCGGGCAGAAGCCGAGGCTGCGGATTTGCAGGCCCAGAAGCTGGCCGAGGAAGAAAAGAAATTTGCCCGGGGACGGTCTTCGATTGATACGATTATCCGTTACCAGCAGGATCTTCTGGCGGCCCGGCTTAAAATGGCACAGTCGGCCCTGCGGTTTCGTCTGGCCCAGGTTGAACTGGAATTGAGAGAAGGCGCGATCCTGCCCGCATACTGGCAGGGTGTCACCGGGGAGAAGTTATGAATCTGATTGATTTTTCGGTCAAGAACACATTGTTTGTGAATCTGTTGTCGGTGTTTATCCTGCTCGGCGGGGTGTTTGCTTTGTGGCGGCTTCAGCGCGAGGTCTTCCCGGACGTCAAGTTTGACGAGGTTTCGGTCGTGACCCTCATGCCCGGAGCTCCCGCAGATGACGTCGAGAAACTGCTGACGATTCCTATTGAAGAAGAACTGCGCGGCGTTTCCGGTGTGAAACGTATCGATTCTTCCTCGGTGGAGAGCGTTTCTTCCATTTCGGTGACCATTGATCCCAAGGCCAGTGACAAGAAACGGGTGGTGGACGATTTGCGCAACGCTGTGGACCGGGTCGATAACCTGCCGGATGAAGCCGAAGACCCGCAAGTCACCGAGTTGGAAACCAAGATCATGCCGGTTCTGGATATTTATATCGGTGGCGATGTGCCCGAGGAAGTTCTGCGCGAGTACGCGGAACAGCTTGAAGACCTGCTTCTGGATCTTGACGGTGTGGCCCGGGTCGGACATATCGGCTGGAGAGACCGCGAGGTTTGGGTTGAGGTTGATCCGCAGAAAATGCAGGAATGGCATGTTTCCTTTGATGAGGTGGCCGCGGCCCTGCAGAGTCGCAATATTACTTTGCCCGGTGGTATTGTTCGTAATGCCGAGGACGAATTCAATGTGCGTGTGACCGGCGAGTTTTATACACCCCAGGAAGTCCTGGACGTTATTGTGCGTGCCAACGATGCCGGTAACTGGGTTCGGGTCAGGGATGTCGCGCGGGTGCGTGCGGCATTTGAGGATCGCGTCACGCGTTCTCGGCTTAATGGCAAAGAAGCACTGGGACTGAGGATCTTCAAGAAAGAAAAAAGGGATGTTCTGCGAACTGTGGGGGAGATCAAGCAGACAGTGTCAGATTTTCAGAAGCTTTTGCGGCAGGATGTCCAGGTTCAGCTGGTGGACGATATGTCGTTCTATGTCAAACGCCGTTTGGGTGTTCTAACCAGCAATGCTTATATGGGTTTCATCCTGGTTCTGATAGCGCTTTTTATCTTTTTGGAGCCGGTGCCGGCTGTTATGACCGCGCTGGGGATTCCCACAGCGCTCTTTATAACTTTTGCGGCCATGAATCTCTTGGGGATTACGGTCAATGTTGTTTCCATGATCGGTTTTATTATTGTTCTGGGAATGCTGGTGGACGACGGTATTGTGATCACCGAAAACGTTTATCGTTATGTCCAGCGGGGGATTCCTATTTTGCAGGCAGTCAGAGAAGGGGCGAGCGAGGTCAGCCTGGGAGTTGTGGCCAGTATTGTTACAACCTGGGCCTCTTTTATCCCGCTGCTTTTAATGACTGACTTGACCGGAAAATTTGTGGTTAGCATTCCGATTATTGTAATTATTGCCCTTGCTGCCTCAATGTTCGAGGCTTTCATTATCCTGCCGGCGCATCTGGCGGTGTTTATGAAAAGTGGCGCTGCGGTCAGGCCCGAACGCCGCTGGTTTGTCGGACTGCAGGATCACTATACCCGTGTTGTTCGCCGTCTGCTTGAGGCACGGTATTGGGTCATGCTTTCTTTGATCGGGTTGACGATTTTGACCGGTGTTCTGGTGACCCGGTTTATCAAGGTGGTCTTTTTTGTAAGCGACGGGGTTGAAGAACTGACGGTTATGGCCGAGGCTCGGCGAGGGATTTCGCTGGACAAGATTTTTGCGTTGACCGGACAGGTGGAGGATCTGCTTCTGCGCGACGCACGCGAGGAGATAAAGGATTTTACTACCTCGGTTGGCGAAGTCGAGGGTGAGCGCAGAAGTTCCTCGTCCCGTACCGGAACGCATCTGGCCCAGATCAAAGTTTTTCTTACTCCCTTCCAGCAGCGTAAGGCCACCGCAAAACAGATTGCCGAGCGGCTGCGGCCGGAACTGGAAAAACTTCGCCAGACAATTCCGGAACTAGAGAAGCTTTACATTGATGTTCCCCAGATGGGGCCGCCCACCGGAAAACCGGTGCAGGTCGGGGTTCGCGGTGAGAAGTACGAGGGCATTAACCGTATCGCCGCTCAGCTGAAAGCTGAACTGATTGTCATGCCGGGAGTTTCAGATGTGCGCGATGATTTCGACTTTGGCAAACAGCAGATTGAAGTGCAGATCAACGAGGAGGCCGCACGCCAGGCTTATCTGACTATCGGGCAGATCGCTTCCTCAGTGCGGGCTGCTTTCTATGGCCGGCTGGCCACCACGATCAAGCCGGAGAAAGCCGACAAGGAGATTGATGTTCTGGTGCGTTTTCCGGAAGATGTCCGCAGCGGCCGGGAGGCTTTCTCCCGGATTCTGGTGGCGAATACCCGTGGAGACCTGGTGCCTTTGACAGCAGTGGCCCAAATAGTCGACAAGGAAGGGATTAACTCCATCGGCCATTATAACGGCAAGCGGGTTGTTTATGTCAGCGCCCAGGTGGACGATGACAAGGCGACATCGTTAACCGTTAACCGTGTTCTTCAGCAGAAGTTCGCCAGCCTTTCCAAAGACAATCCCGGCTATTCGCTGTATTTCGGAGGACAGCACCAGGAGAATATGGAAAGTCTAATGAACCTCGGGGTTTCCGCCCTGCTGGCGGCGTTTTTGATCTTCATTATTCTGGCGGCTTCTTTTGGTTCGATTATTCAGCCGTTTACCATTATGCTTTCCATTCCTTTCGGGTTTATGGGGGTGATCATTGCCTTTTTTCTGCACGGGATGCCATTGAGTTTCTTTGCTTTTGTAGGCATGATCGGCCTGGCGGGGGTTGTGGTTAACAGTTCTATTATCATGATCGAGTTTATCAATATGCTGCGTCAGCGCGGACTCAGCCGCATGGAGTCGCTGGTTGAAGCCGGGCGACTGCGCTTGCGCCCGATCCTGATGACGTCCATTACCACCGTGGCCGGACTGACAACCATTGCCTACAATTTCGGCGGTGGTGACCCGTTCATTCGCCCGATGGCCATGGCGCTGGTCTGGGGGCTTGTCTCCTCGACGTTTTTGACTTTGCTGGTGACACCCTGTATTTATGCGGTGCTGGATGATCTGTCGCTGCGTTTTCTTCATCATGCTACAGTCAAGCTTGACCGGAAAGCGGAGGCTGCTTTATGAACTGGCTGGACCTTGTGGTGACCTGCGCTTTCGGGCTTGAGGCTGTTGTCCGGCAGGAACTTGAAGCGCTGGGGTTTGCGGAAACCAGGGTTTCCGACGGAAGGGTAGAGTTCCGAGGCGCGCGTAAAGATGTTCCGCTGCTTAATCTGTGGCTCAGGTCAGCCGACAGGGTTCTGATCAAGCTGGCTGAGTTTCCGGCCATTGATTTTGACCAGCTCTACGACGGCACCGCCGCGGTTTCCTGGGAAACCTGGCTTCCGGCGGACGCCAAAATGACCGTAGACGGAAAATCGGTGCGCTCCATTCTTGCCAGTGTGCGATCCTGCCAGTCCATTGTCAAGAAAGCGATGGTGGAGCGGCTCAAGGAGCGTCTGGGCGTTGGGCTTCTGCCTGAGACCGGGGCCGAGTTTACGGTGCTTGTTTCTTTGCTTAATGACACGGCCCAGCTGACGCTGGACACTACCGGCCCGGGATTGAACAAACGCGGATACCGTATGGACAGCGGAGACGCGCCTTTGCGCGAAACGCTTGCGGCCGCGCTGGTTCAGTTGACGTTCTGGGAACGCGAGCGAGTTCTGCTTGATCCTATGTGCGGGTCGGGGACCATTCTTGTTGAAGCGGCCATGATCGCCCGCAATATGGCTCCCGGACTGGCGCGCACGTTTGCCAGTGAACGCTGGCCGCTAATGGAAGCGGCCCTTTGGGCAGAGGCCAGGGCGGCGGCCCGTACGGCTATGTTGCCTTCGGGCGGGTTGAAGATAACAGGTTCCGATATGGATCCCCGCATGGTCGAGGCGGCCAGGGCCAATGCGAAGCGGGCCGGCGTGCAGGAAGATATTGTTTTTGAGTGCCGCAATGTGACTGATCTCAAACTGTCATCGCCTTATGGAGTTTTGGTGACTAACCCTCCTTATGGTATCAAGCTTGGCCGCCCGGAAGATTTGTCTTCGCTTTACGCCGCGTTTGACCGGGCGCTCAAGCACATGAAGGGCTGGTCAGTGTATGTGATTACTGCCGACAAGAAGTTTCCTGACGCTTTTACCAGAGCCAAACCCGACCGGATAAGAAAGCTTTTCAACGGGACTATCGAAGCCAGTTATTATCAGTACTACGGCGAACGCCCGCCGAGAGATTAGCCGGAGGACAGATGCTGTCAAACAAGAAGATGTCTGTCGTTTTTGTTTGTATGTTTATCTGTGCGACTTTCCTGTTTCAGGCCAGTCAAACGGTAGTACAGGCTGAATGCAGGGTGAGCCCTGATCCATGGTTTGTGGAGCATGTTTCATTTGATGTTTCCCGCCTGCCGGACGGGGTTGAGCTTGTCGTGGTTGACGGGCAAGCTTTGAGCGAAGCGGACATGTATAAACCGTTGACCCATGACCGGGATCCGGCAGCGGCTATTGCTGTCCGCAATCGCAGTGGTAGTACGGTTTTTATAGTATCTGATCGAGAGTGTCAGACAAAGCCTTTTGAGGATGTGTGCGCTGAATGCTGGAATCTCAGAATCAATGCCAGGGTTGAAGGGAAATCAACATTTCTCAGTCCTGACCATAAAGAATATCCGGTGGATGCTCTAGGCGAGCAAATGCACAGGGCATTCGACGGCAAGTTTATGGTAGCCCCCAATGAATATTTTGATCCACCCAATCGTTGTGTCGAACTTGCCATTCCCGATCAAAGTAATCCACTGATCGCCTGGGGGAACTCGAATCATTATTCTCCAGTTGTCGATAAAACGACGCTTTGGCTTTCTTTGGAAACTCTCGACAAGGTGATCCAACGGACGTATGGCGAGGCGTTTGCTATTTCATCTCCGGCGAAAGATGGCAGGCCAGAAGGGGTGGTTGTTCCGGATGATCGAGAGAGCACGATCTGGATTAAAAAAGATGATGTGCTTTTTCCGCTTGTCGTCAAGGTGACTTACCGGCTAAATAATGCTTACGATCCTTTGGCTCAGCAGAAGTCCGAAAGCCGTTGCAGGAATTATTCGGGCACGGATTCATTCTGACAAATAGCAGGTCAGGGCGTGTTTCGCCTTGAGGATGCTCCTGTTCGTCGCGTCCAGCGGGGCTCAGTTCAAGTCCCTTTTAAATTGGTAAATTTATTAATGCGGAAGGAGGGACTTGAACCCTCAAGCCTTGCGGCACAGGCTTCTGAGACCTGCGTGTTTGCCATTTCACCACTTCCGCGTAGAAGACGGGGAAAAACGTGCGTTAGTATAGACGTTGTCCCCCGGTCTGTCAATAGAAGGCCTTTCGAATAACAGAACAGCTACGATTTTTCTTTGCCAAACGAGGGAAATGAGCGATAATCTCCGACGTATCTAATAGCGGGAGGAAACATGGAACATCAGCGTGAGTATCTGGTTTCGGTGGGCGAGCGTCCCTGGGGAACGTACACGGTTCTTCTCAACGGGGTTGACCACAAAGTTAAGGAAATTACAGTGCACGCCGGACAGCGGCTCAGCCTGCAACGGCACCGCAAACGCGAGGAGCACTGGTTTATTCATCGCGGAACCGCGCGGGTGACCATTAACGGTGTGGCGCGTGTGCTGGCTGTGGGGCAGTATATTGATATTCCGCGCGAGTGTGCGCACCGCATTGAAAATATAGGTACCGAGAGTCTGGTCTTCATCGAAATTCAGACCGGTGATTATTTTGGCGAAGACGATATAGAGCGCATTGAAGACGACTACGCCCGCTGACAGGCGGGCTGAAAACAAACGATTTGCAGAGGTCTTGTGGCAGAACCCTTGGCGACCAATAAAAAAGCGTACCAGAACTATTTTCTCACCGAGAAATGGGAATGCGGCATCGAATTGCGGGGCGGCGAAGTCAAGTCGGTTCGTGATGCGGAAGTCAATTTTGCCGATGCCCATGTGCGGGTGGAAGAAAACGAGGTCTGGCTCTATAACATGCACATTGCGCCTTATGCGCAGGCCAGTTATCTTAACGAAGATCCTGACCGCAAACGCCGTCTTTTGATGCATAAAAAAGAGATCAAGCGTCTTTTTGGCAACCTGACGCAGAAGCGCCTGACCTGTGTGCCGACAAAGCTTTATCTGAATTCCCGGGGGCTGGTCAAGGTTGAGATTGCCTTGGCCCAGGGTAAAAAGCTTTACGACAAACGCGCCGATATCAAGGAGCGCGACAGCAAGCGCGAGATCGCGCGGGCGGTACGCAGCCGGGCCCGTTAAGAAAGGATGCGGGGATGAACAGTTTTTCCGTTCGGGCTATCTTTCTGTTTCTGGTCACGTTTTTCTTTCTGATGACAGCAGCCGGGGCGGGTATCAACTGGGGAGGCCGCGGGTTTGATCCGGCGTTGAAACGCAAAGATTCGTTTCGTTACCGGCTGATGGATGAGCATGTTCCGGCGGGGGTTACGGGCATTCAGGTTGACAGCCGCGAGATCGCGTTTGCGAATACTGTTCAGATGGAGCTTGCCAGCCAGGGGCAGTCCATAGCCTCTTTACGCTGCAGCAAGACCATGAGGCACGAGTCGGCTCCCTGGTCGTGTTTTTTTGACGAGAAGAAAATGCAGTCTTTGTCCGGGCAGGGAAAGCTCAGGGTTAAAGACAGAGACGGCGTTCTGCTTCTGGAGGATGACATTGACTTCGATCTGGTCAACGGGTATCCGTTAAAAGGATCCTGAGGGCCTGGCTTTGTTGGCGCATTGCTTCCTGCGGGTCTTTGAGGTATAATAAGCCTGTAATTTTTTACCGGGTAAAGTGTTTTATCTGTTCATTGAGATTTAGGGGGGTGACTGGTCTCGACTTGAGTGAGCCGGGGCTGGGTGGCATGCCGGGGATGATGGTTGGCCTCGTATAAATCCATCAAAAAACAAACGCAAACGACAACTACGACGTCGTCGCCGAAGCCGAGGCCATTTTGGCCGGAGCTGAAGCACCAGCCTTAGTCTAATAAAAGACTAAGCCCTGTAGTAAAGGGAGTCTGTCGCTTTACTATTGGAACTAAACAGGCTGGTCTTTCCGATGCCTTCGCCGGAAGGACAAGATCAAGAGGGCTGGTTTTACGCGGGTTTGACCGTTGAAACGCGTAAAACAAGATTTAAAGACGGCCTACGCATGTAGATGCTCAATCTTAGACACACAAGGACCCGGGTTCAATTCCCGGCACCTCCACCATTATGTTTCACTGCGCCGCAAGCTGTTATCAATGAACGACTTGCGGCGTTCGTGTTTTTACGGAGAAATGTTTGTGCCCCAAAGGTGCCCATTGGGTAGAGGCAAGAGTTGTTTGTATTGCCTTTAATTGTAGCAATATATGACATCTAATTGACAGATTATCCAACACATGGTAATCTTGGGTAGATTTCAGGCAAGTTTTAGATAAGGAAGGTGCCCCATGAGTGGTAATTTTGGACAGAAAATAGGTTCCCGCATCAAAGAACTCAGGGAGAAGGCTGGCTTATCTCAGGAGCAGGTGTCAAAAACTCTTGGGATTAGCAGGGTATCTCTTTCGCAGTTGGAGAATGGGGAGAGAAAGCTGAGTGCTGAAGAGCTGGCAGGTTTTGCCAAGTTGTTTCAGATGGGCACGGATGCTTTATTGGATTGGAACAAAGCGGTTAAAGTCCATTTGGAGAAAACGCCCAAACAAGTTAAGCAGGAAATCCGTATCAGCGTTCCTCAAAAGAAGCTAGATAAATTCAAGGAAGTGCTGTTGTATGTCCTCGATAAGGTCGGGTCTAAGCCGAATGTCGGGGAAACAGTGCTGTATAAACTGCTGTACTTCATTGATTTTGATTATTATGAGAAGTACGAGGAGCAGCTTGTCGGAGCAACCTACCAGAAACTGCCTCATGGACCAGCTCCTGTTGAGTTCAAAGAGATTGTTCAAGACATGATTCAGAGCCAGGAATTGGAAAAGATTGAAAGCCAGTTCTTTCAGTACCCGCAAAAGAAATACCTGCCATTGCGTGAGCCGAGGTTGGAGCAGTTAAACGCAAGGGAAGTCGAGGTTATCGACGACGTTATTGCTAAATTGTCCCACATGAAGGCAGTTGAAATTAGCGACTACTCGCATCGTGATGTGCCGTGGATGACAACGGAGGAAGGCGACATCATTGACTATGAATCTGTTTTTTATCGTACACAGCCATACTCAGTGAGGTCGTATAGTGAAGAAGTTCACTGAGATTAAGAAACTGCCGGAGTTTGAGAAGGAATTCAAGAAGCTGCTGAAGAAATTTCAGTCGCTGGACGAAGATTTGGATGTATTCATTGATAAGCAGTTAGTTCTGACACACAAGCTGGGCGTGGATAATGGCGGTGTTGTGCGGATTGCTGGTCTTGGCATTGAAGAGCCGAAAGTTTATAAAGCCAAGAAGTTTGCCTGCAAGTCACTCAAGGGCAAGGGGGCGCAGAGTGGTATCAGAGTAATCTACTCCTATTTATCGACGGGAGATGTGGTTGAGTTCATTGAGATTTACTATAAGGGCGATAAAGAGAATGAGGACAGGGCAAGGATTGTCGGGCTGTATCGTTAATACCTTTTCTCCCGTCACCTCCGCCATTATTTATAAATCGTTGCAGTGCATATTGTCGGGAATTAACATCTTAGATATGTGACCATAATGTGCCCAACGGAGTGCATTTGGAAGTTTAGCCCCTTGTGATCGTAAGATCACGAGGGGCTTTCTATTTATCCAGTCATTGACAAATACCGCTTTATATAGTAACCTTGGTTACAGTAACGGAGGTTACAATTATGAGATTCTATGATAGACAGCAGGAATTGGTTGAACTCAACAAATTGATGGGGCAGACAAAAGGCGGTTCCCGCATGGCCGTTCTTACCGGCCGCAGGCGTGTGGGGAAGACTCTTTTGTCCTTAGAGTTTGCCAAGGATAAGAAGTACCTTTACCTTTTTGTAGCCAAGAAGTCTGAGGTGTTGCTTTGTGAGGAGTTTGTTGCAGATATCAAACGATCGTTCCCAGATGCTCCTGTAATCGGGGATGTCCGTTCCTTCCGTGATGTTTTTCAGTTGTTGCTGCAGATCGCCAAGGATGTGCCGTTCACTGTTATCATTGATGAGTTCCAGGAGTTCTACAACATCAATCCGTCAGTTTATTCCGAGGTGCAGAAACTCTGGGATCTGAACAAGGCCAAGAGCAAGTTGAATGTCATTTGCGTTGGATCAGTTTATTCCCTGATGCACAAGATATTTGAAGGATCCAAAGAGCCGTTGTTCAATAGAGCGGATCGGATGTTCATGATCAAGCCTTTTTCGGTTAAGACAACAGCAAGTATCCTGCGTGATTATAAGGTTAAGGACTCTGCCGCGGTGTTCAATTATTTCCTTTTCACCGGTGGGAGCCCAAAATATATTGATTTGTTAGTGGAGAATAAGGCCTTTACATTTGAAGAGATGCTTAACTTTGTAGTCGAGGCCAATTCGCCGTTTCTCAATGAGGGCAGAAATCTGTTGATCGAAGAGTTCGGCAAGGAATATGGGACATACTTCTCTATTCTTGAGTTGATCTCTGTGGGGAAGACGGGCCGCTCGGAGATCCAGTCCATTCTTGAGTCAGATATCGGCGGGTATCTTGAGCGCTTGGAACGGGACTATGCCGTGATCGAGAAGTATAAGCCGATCAATGCCAAGCCTAATTCGAAGTCCCAAAAGTATCGGATCACGGATAATTTCCTGGCATTCTGGTTTCGGTTCATTTATCGGAATCGGTCCGCAGTTGAGACTGGGAACTTTGAGTATATTCGGGATGTGATCAGGCGCGATTATTCGACGTATGCCGGCCGCGTCCTTGAGCAGTTCTTTCAGGCGTTATTCGCGGAGACTGGGAAATTCAATAAGATCGGGTCTTACTGGGAGAAGGATCATCAGAACGAGATCGATCTGGTGGCGATGAACGATATGAAGAAAGAACTGGTTATTGCTGAAGTTAAGATGAACAAGGACCGAATTGATCTCGCGGCATTAAAGGCAAAATCAAAGGCCCTGATCGCCAGTTATCCAAAGTATAAAGTTGAATGGCAGGCTCTTGGGTTTGAGGATATTGATAGATTGATCCGTTAAGGAAGAAGGTTGTTGTGTTGGTAATTCTTACACTACCGAGTGATAATCAGCGCACACGCAATTATTTTTTTCCCCTTACGGCCTCCCGGTTTATTCCCATGCCAATAAAGGCGCTTGAAATATTGCCTTGACAATTTATATATATTTGCTAAATTCCGACTATCTCAATAGAGTTAATCGCAATTGATGCGAGGCGAAATCTGATACATATTTTTTCCTCAATCGGGGATTGGGTCTCAAAAACTATCAGTATAGAGTGTTGTAAATTTATTTAATAACACTGCAAGAATGGAGAGAAAGATGAAAGTAACAGTAAAATTCTTTTTAATTGTGCTTGTAGCCGGATTTTTGATATTTTCTTCCTCCTTTGCCCAGGCCACAAACGGGATGAAAGTTATTGGGGTTGGGCCGGTTCAGCGTTCTATGGGTGGGGCTGGCGTAGCTCTGCCGCTGGATGCTTCTGTTACAATCAGCAACCCGGCCGGGATAGGTCTTTTGGACCGGCGGCTGGATATAGGGCTGACATATTTCGAGCCGCATGTGTCTTATTCTGCGCACAGTGATGCCGGCATGGTTACCAGTAACGGGCGCAAGATTAAATCGGATGCGGCCGCTTCATGGATACCAGCCATGGGATTTGTTCTGCACAAGAACGATACTATCACTTTGGGTCTTGGAGCTTACGGTGTTTCCGGGATGGGGGTTTTGTATGAAAGTAATCTCTATAATAACAAGACCTATACGCAATACTCGCTTCTGAAGATCGCACCTGCGCTGGCCTGGAATGTAAATGAAAAGCTTGTTCTGGGGTTTGCTCCCAATATCGATTATGCTACCATGGACTTTGAAGCCGGAGATCCTTCCCAGGTTCAGCATCATGGAGGAGTGGCCTGGGGGTTGGGTTATACGGTAGGGGCCATTTACAAGCTCGTCGAGGAGGTTTCTCTCGGATTATCTTATGAAAGTTTTCAGGATTTCCAGGATTTCAAATTCAATACTGACCGCGGAACAGACAAGATGAATTTTGACCAGCCGCAAACGCTTACTGCGGGCGTTGCGTTCAAACCTGTAAAAACATTTCGTGTTGCGCTTGATGTGTCGTGGATTAACTGGCCGCAATGCACGGGTGAGGGGGAGCCTGTTTATTCCGAAAACAGCAGCGGGGCTACACCGTGGAACATGAACTGGGAGAACCAGTTTGTTTACAAAATCGGTGCTGAGTATGATCTCAACAGGCTTCTGACGCTGCGTGCCGGTTATAATTATGGGAAGAATCCGCTCGACCAGGATCGTCTTTTTGAAGGGGTGGCTTTCCCGGCGATTGCGGAACATCACTTCACCCTTGGGGCTGGAGTGCGCATAACTGATGCTCTTTCGCTGAATATCGGGGCAATGTACGCGCCACGAATAACATTCCGTGCGGAAAACTTCGCCCAGCAGTTTATTAATTCGGCGGAAACAAAAATGTCCCAGTATTCCATCGATCTCGGGTTGGCTTACAAGTTTTAACAGCAGACCGGAGGTGGATTTTCTCCGGTAACATTTATTGGTGGTTTTCTAAATAATATCATGTCCAAAAAGTATTCAATAGAAGTGCCGCTATATTCGTATTCTCTTAATCAGCTGGATCGCTTTAATCGGTTGCCGGATGTTGCAATACGTGTCTTTGGGGGCATTCCGGATTCACCGCTGCACGGCGGGCGGTTTAATTACACTCTGGACGGACAGTTTTTGTGGGACAGGTTTCTGTTCAGAATGGGCAGGCCCCAGCTTGATCGGGTTTCCGACAAGTTTTTTCGTACGGTGAGAATGATCAATGCCAAAGGTATTCCCTTTCACGCTGTACTGACCAACCTTTTTGTAGAAGCGAATGATCTGCAAGACTCGGCGTTGAAGCCGATAAGAAAATTGGCAGAGCTTGGCGAGACGTACGGAGTTCGTAACGGAGTCATTATCAATAACAGGGTTCTTGAAGACCGGCTTCGGCATGACCTTGGCAACAGGTTGGCTTATTTTGGTTCGTGTACGAAGTATGTGGCTCCGGACAGAATATTGACTCCCCGGGAGACCATGACCATGTATCGTGCTGATTGCAGGCAGTATGACGCGGTTATTTTTACCCCTCAGGATTCTCGTCGAGAGTCGTTGTTAAAGGAACTGGCGCTTGAGAGTCAGCAGAAAATTATTGTTATAGCCAATACCTATTGTTCGAACGGGTGCAATTGTTACGATCACTACGCCTATATCAGTCGTCAGAACAAGATCTCGATGCTAAAGATGTCAGATTTTAAGGTGTTGTTTGAGGCGGGTCAGTTTGTTCTTGCGCGCCTTTTCAACTGCGGTGCGGTTAAGCATTGTTTTTTTCCTATCAATATCCGCAAGACTGTCAGGATGCAGTTACGCGCAGGGATTGTGCATTTCAAGCTTGGCCGGGGAATTGGTTCCGGGAAATTAAAAGAACTTGTCGAGCTGATACGGTGCCAGGAAACGAAGTCTGCTCTCTAAAAAACATCAGAAAACAATTGTGTGTCCCGAACTTGAATCATGAACCCTTGTCTTGCTCCTCGAGTAGGGCAAGGGTTCGAGCTTTTGTTAGCAGTTGCCTAAAGGCTGCTTCCCAGTGGACTTCCGTTACAGAATTCCGTGGACGGGCTTGAACAGCTTTTATCGTAGATGTCACAGTTGCTTATACATCCTCCTTATGGTGGGGGTTGTTTTTTCCTGTCCTGTTGGTCAAGCTGCGATCTTCAGACCTTACATTTGTTTTGAGCGGGAAGTGAGCACAGAGAAGATCAAAACAATATGTAATCCGTTCCTGTTTTCGAACGACTCAACTATAAGGGACATTTGCTATTGCCTTGGAGAAAGGTTGTTATGGGTAACAATACCTCTGGTAAAGAAAATGACGCTGTATTTGCACGGTTCCTGGTTGGGCTGGTTACCAAATATGAAAAACCCCGGCTGGGAGCGAGTCTTTGGCAGATTGTCAATACGATTGTCCCGTATGCCATTGTTTGGTATCTCATGTTCGTTAGTCTGCAGGTATCGTATTGGCTGACCCTTGCGCTGGCGATTCTGGCGGGAGGTTTTCTGGTTCGGGTCTTTATCATATTTCACGACTGTGTACACGGGGCATTTTTCAAGTCCTTGTGGGCGAATCAGTTGCTGGGGGTTATTACCGGGGTTATTATTCATACTGCCTATGCTCCCTGGCGGGAGGAACACAATCGACATCACATGTCATCCGGAAATCTTGATGGCCGTGGTTTCGGCTGTGTGTGGACTATGACCGTATCCGAGTATCTGCAGGCACCCCGTTACAGGCGCTGGGCCTATCGTTTTCTAAGGAATCCGCTATTTCTGTTTACAGTCATTCCTCCGTTTCTTTTTCTTGTGTTGCACCGGATCCCGTCAGGCAGTACGGACCGGGGCGCCCGCAGGGGGATTCACCTTACCAATCTGGGCATTGTGCTCGTTGCTGCGGGGTTGATATTCTTGGTGGGGTGGAAGGCATTTCTTTTGATCCAGATACCCTCAATTACGGTAGCAGCGATTGTTGGCGTATGGATATTTTATGTGCAGCATCAGTTTGAGGGAGCTTATTGGGAGCGTAGCGATAGGTGGAGCTACGTTACCGCAGCGCTTAAGGGGAGCTCATTTTATAAACTCCCCAGGGTATTGCAATGGTTTACTGGCAATATAGGGTTTCATCACATTCACCATCTGAACCCCCGGATTCCCAATTATTTACTGGAAAAGTGCTACCTGGAAAATCCTGTTTTTCAGAAGATCACGCCAGTTACGTTGCGGGACAGTTTTCGTTCGTTGTCGTTTCGCCTGTGGGATGAAGAGCATTGCCGCCTGGTCGGGTTCGGCTACCTTAAAGGGATGAGTTTAGCAAACGGCAGCAGATGAAAAAGGCCGGCAGAGGTTTTACTTTTCTTGACAGCGGACGCATATGCCGATATAGTGACGATTGAAACGATATTGATGTTGTTTTCAGGGGTAATGGAGCCCGGCAAAAGAATTTTCTTTTGTCGGGCTTTTTTTATTATATCAGGGAGGCCGGGATGAAAGATCTACTGCAGTCCTATCAGTCCGACGGTTTCTACGACGAGGTCTTTTTCCCTTCCGGCGATGTCCGTCCGGCTTACCGTTCCTTTATTAATGATCTGCAGGCAATAAGTCTGGATGAGTTGAGGGCCAAACAGCACGCGGCCGAAAGAACTTATATCGCCCGCGGCATTACGTTTAACGTTTATTCCGAGGGAGAAGGGGTCGAGCGCACCATGCCCTTTGACCTTCTGCCCAGGATCGTTTCTGCCGAAGAATGGAGCGGGATCGAGCGGGGGTTGATCCAGCGCGTCCGTGCACTGGATGCGTTCCTTGATGATGTCTATGGCAAGAAACTCGTGATTAAAGACAAGGTTGTCCCGCAGGAGATCATTGAATCTTCGTCGGGATATCTCAAGGCTTGCGAAGGAATCCATCCGCCCAGGAACCGCTGGGTCAATATCAGCGGGATTGATCTTATTCGCCATTCTGACGGGCACTATTATGTGCTGGAAGATAACTGCCGTGTTCCTTCCGGCGTGTCATATGTTCTGGAGAATCGCGAGATCATGAAGCGCGTGTTCCCGGGAGTCTTTGAGCGAACCCACGTGTGTCCGGTCAATACGTACCCGCTGCGCCTTCTGGAGATGCTGGAATATCTCTCTGATGTGCCGGAACCGAACGTGGTGGTGCTGACACCGGGTATTTACAATTCTGCCTATTTTGAACACTCGTTCCTGGCCCAGCAAATGGGGGTGGAGCTGGTCGAAGGGCGGGATCTTGTTGTGGATAACGGGGTTTGCTGTATGCGGACAACCCGTGGACTTAAACAGGTTGATGTAATTTATCGTCGGGTAGACGACGAGTCGCTGGATCCTCAGGTGTTTCGTTCCGATTCCCTGCTGGGCGTGCCCGGACTGTTTGATGTGTATCGTAAAGGGCGGGTGGTGCTTGCCAATGCGCCCGGTACAGGGGTGGCGGATGACAAGGTTATTTGCGCTTTTGTGCCCGATATGATCAGGTATTATTTGCACGAGGATCCTGTCCTGCCCAATGTCCCGACGTATTTGTGCTGGCGTCCGCAAGAACGGGAGCATGTTATTGCCAATATAGAGAAAATGGTTGTCAAGGAATCCGGTCAATCGGGCGGGTACGGCATGCTGGTCGGATCTGCCTCCACCCGGGCGCAGCAGGAGGATTTTATCGGCAAGATCAGGAAGGACCCCCGTAATTATATCGCTCAGCCGATCATGGCGCTTTCCCGGGTTCCGACGCTCATTGGCAACGGGCTGGAAGGCCGGCATGTTGATCTGCGGCCGTTTATCCTGTTCGGAAAAGAACCGCTGGTTCTCTCGGGAGGGCTTACCCGTGTTGCTTTGTGCAAGGGGTCGCTTGTTGTTAATTCTTCCCAGGGCGGCGGTTCCAAAGATACGTGGGTTCTGAGCAATGCGGAAGGGAGCGTGGATCATGCTTAGTCGGGTGGCGGATTCTATTTACTGGATGAATCGTTGCATCGAACGGGCGGAGAATTATGCCCGGTTTATGGATGTTAATATTTCGTTAAGTATCGATTTGCCCAGGGATTTGCCGGAACAGTGGCAACCGCTGGTGCGTGTTACCGGGGATGACATTCTGTTTGAATCCCAGTACGGCGAGTATTCCCGCGAGGCGGTTGTTGAGTTTCTGACGTTCAACAGAAATAATCCCAATTCCATCCTGAGTTGCCTGACCCAGGCGAGGGAGAATGCACGGACGGTGCGCGAGATTATTTCCAGCGAGATGTGGCGTCAGATAAACGAACTTTATTTGTCTGTGAAGGATATGACGATGAAGAGGCACGGGAACTTGTCTGACCTGTATCGTGATATCAAGAACGGGACGCACTTGTTTAATGGTATTATGGATTCAACGCTTATGCATAACGAGTCGTATCATTTTGCCAATCTCGGGCGCTTGCTCGAGCGGGCAGACAAGACGGCCCGGATCATTGACATGAAGTATTTTTATCTGCTGCCCAGAATCGAGGATGTCGGGACTGCGATTGACCTGTTGCAGTGGTCGGCGCTGCTCAAGTCGACGAGCGCTTATGAGGTGTATCGCAAGAAATACGGGGGGATGGATTTTCGCAATATCCTGGAACTGCTAGTTTTTGACCGGGAGTTTCCGCGAGCTATCCATTTCTCGCTGCTGGAGGCGGATCGTTCGTTACATGCCATTTCCGGCGCTCCCGTGGGAGCGTTCGGTAATGCGGCCGAGAAAGAGCTGGGCAAGATCATTGCCCGGTTCAGTTTTAATGATGTAGATGATGTGGTTCATCACGGGTTACACGAGTATCTGGATGATTTTCAGGTAAGGCTAAACTGCCTTGGGGAAGAAATATTCCATACGTTTTTTAATCAGGTGCATTAACAGAAGCGGAGCTTTATGTCATATTGTCTCGGGATCAAGGTAAAAGAGGGGTTGATTGGACTGGCAGATACGCGGATTACTACGGGTAATCAGACGCTGACAGCCAAAAAGGTTATTATTCAGCAGAAAAAAGGCAAGTATGCCGTTTTTTTCATGACCTCCGGCCTGCGGGCGCTGCGCGACAAGGCCATGATTTACTTTAACGAGATAGTGGAAGAGTCCGGTTTCGAGTATCGCAAGCTCTACCAGTTGGTGAATGCTTTCGGAGCACAGATCCGTCGGGTAAGCGATGAAGACCGCAAGGCGCTTGAAGCGGCGCATTATGATTTCAATATTCACGCGCTTATTGCCGGACAGCTTGAGGACGACCCGGAGCATAAACTCTTTATGGTTTTCCCCGAGGGCAACTGGGTGGAGGTGGGCGATGCGAATCCTTATTTTATTATCGGCAATACGAGCCATGGTAAGCCGATCCTGGATCGCGCCCTGCGGTATGAGTCCAGCCTCAATTTTGCCATGAAAGTGGGATTCCTTTCATTCAATGCGACGCAGGTGAGTTCGAATGACGTCGGGTACCCGGTTGACCTGATTCTTTGCCGGAAGAACAGTTTTTACATGGCCACCCAGCAGTTGACCCACGAGCAGATGATGCGCTATTCGAACTGGTGGCAGGCAAAAATTTCTCAGGGTATTGAGGAGTTTCCCGAGGACTGGGCCAATGAGTTGCTTGAAAATTATGAACAGGGGCAGCAGCAGTAAGATGACTTCTTTTCGCATTGTTCATCAGACCAGTTATCGCTATACAGACAAAGTGGTGCTTGATCCGCATTATTTGCGTCTTTTTCCGCGACTGGGCACCTGTTGTGTTGACTCGCACGACTTCAAAGTTACTCCGGAGCCGGCGGGGACAAGCAGTGTTCTGGATGCGGGCGGGGATCGTGTTATGCTGGCCTGGTTTCGGAAGGCTTGCGATCTTTTGGAAATACGCAGCGAGTTGGTGGTGCGAGTGGAACCTTTTAATCCGTTGCACTTCATTTTCTATCCGGTATCGTGTGCCCGATTGCCAATGGTCTATCCGTCGGAACAGGCCGCTGCGCTTGTGCCGTATATGGACCGGGAAGAAATATCCACCCTCGCGGATTTTGCGGCTAGTCTTGCTGCCGACAGCAATCAGGACACGCTTTCTTTTCTGACGAACTTGTGCCGGGCTGTTTGCAACGGCTTTTCTTATGAACAGCGCAATGAGGGTGCCGCCTGGGCACCAGCTTTCACTTTAAAGGAACGCAAGGGCTGTTGCCGGGACTTCGCAGTTTTGGCGATGGCTCTTTGCCGCCGGATGGGGATTGCCAGCCGGTATGTCAGCGGTTACTACTTGAATGATGATGCGGCTGGCCCTGCGGACCTTCATTCCTGGGTGGAGGTTTTCTTGCCCGGAGCCGGATGGCGGGGGTTCGATCCGGCCCAGGGGGTGGCGTGTGATCATCATTACCTTGCTTTGAGCGCCGCGGCTGATCCGTTACAGACAATGCCGGTTACCGGAACGTTTTACGGAAACGCGTCTTGCCGGATGCTGGCCGTATTGACTATTGATCGATTAGGAATAGACTATGACTAGGGGGTACGGCTAGAGGGGGATATCTTTTTTCAGAATTCAGGTGGGTATGAACTTCTCCAGGAATAACCTCGACACGGCTTCATCGCCTTATCTTCAACAACACAAGGACAATCCGGTCTGGTGGCAGGAGTGGACTCAAGAAACTCTGGATTATGCCTGGGAAAGTTCAAAGCCAATTTTTGTCTCTGTCGGGTATGCGACCTGTCATTGGTGTCATGTGATGGCCCGGGAATCTTTTCAGGATGCGCGCGCCGCGCAGTACCTGAATGATCATTTTGTTTCCATCAAGATTGACCGGGAACAGCGCCCCGATATTGATCATTACTTGATGGCCTACATAACGGCCACCGGTGTTGGCGGGGGGTGGCCGCTAAACGCTTTTCTCACGCCTGATCTTCATCCTATGTATGCCATGACCTATGCCCCTGTTGAGCCGCAATACGGCAGGGTGTCTTTTATCGAAATTTTAATGAAGGTAAAAGATTATTATGCCCGTTCCGGGCAACAGGTTAAATCTTTTGATCCGCCGTTAACCTGGGCAGAGGATAGTTACGAAACAGAGGCGGATCTGGTCAATATTCTAAGGGGCTCTTTTGACCCCGAGTTCGGTGGTTTTGGCCGGGGTACAAAATTCCCTCCGCATACGACGCTTGTGTTTCTGCTTTATTCCCTTGCTTCTTCCGGAGATGAAAAGGTTAAGCTCGACCTTGAGAAGACCCTGGACAATATGTATTTGCGCGGCTTGCACGATCATCTGCAGGGGGGCTTTTTTCGATATTGCGTCGATCGGAAATGGACAATTCCTCATTTCGAGAAAATGTTGTACGACCAGGCTATGCTGGTGTGGGTTTACAGTCTGGCATTCGCTGTTTTCAGGAAAGACACTTACTCCCGGGTGGTAAGGAAGCTGTTGAATTGCCTGGATGAAACTTTTGAGAGTCAGGGTCTTTATTATTCGGGACATGATGCTGATACGGATCATCAGGAAGGGGCAACGTATCTCTGGGGACAGCAGAGTCTGGCGCAGGTTTTGACACAGCAAGAGTATGCGCAATTTAGCCGGATTTATGACATTTCGATTACAGGAAATTTTGAAGGCAAGAATCATCTGATCAGAAAAGATCATTCTTCATTGGACGAGATTGAGGCTATTCTTTTGAAAGAACGCAGGAAACGGGCACAGCCTTTTGTGGATCAAAAGTTTGTTACTTTCTGGAATTGTCTTGTGGGTATCGGCTTTGTTCATGCCCATCGGTATCTTGGCTACCAGGAAGAGTTGACCAAGGCCAGCGATCTGGCTGGAAATCTTTTGGCACGGCACTATCAGAATGGACGATTAGCGCATAGTTCCTGTGCTGGACAGCTTCAGAAAGATGAGTTCCTCCAGGATTATGCGGCTATGCTTCTTTTCTTAACCTATCTTCACGAAGAAACTGGCCTTTGGGGTGAGGAAATGGCGGAGTTCTATTTGAAAACAAAGGCTTTCAGGAAAGAAGATGTGTGGATGGAGTCATTTAATGATGATTTCTTCCCCGTGCGGGCAGATTTTTTTGATCATCCGACTCCATCGAGTGTATCTTTGGCGGAGCTGGCCTGTTTGAGGGGCGACATTCTAAAAGGGCAAGACTATACAGCTAAAGCTTACCGGACGCCGTTGAATCACGACTTTTTCAATGTTATGAGCTTGCTTGCAAATGGTTCTTTTCACGTTATAGGGGCTCCGGCCAACCTGCCTTGGGATCGCCTGCCGGTTAACAGCCTTCAGAAGAGAAGCGCACAGTTTTCTGATTGTTATCGCGGCGCCTGCCGGAAAGATTATAATTGGTGACACACAGAATTGTTTTGTTGAGAAACAATTCTGTGTGTCACCAATTATTTACCGCAAAATCGTCAGCACATTATCGAGCGGGCTTATCCTGATAAAAACGGGCGTAATGCCGTTAAAGGTATCAGTAATAATTCCGCGGATTGCCTCGTCGTTAAAGCGGGAGGCTTTCTCTCCAGCTTGTCTGGTGACTGCAATGGACTGAATGTCGATACCACCGTTTACAGCCGCGGCGTCTGGAGTTTCTGGCGCAGTTTCGGGACCCGCGGTACGGGTGCGCAGGGTTACGGAAGGCGCTGTCGGGTATTTCGTGCCTGTGACGGGGTCATTGGCCATGGGGCCTGGTCTGATTTCGTAATATTCCAGCCCGCGGCTTGAATCTAGTTTATTGATAACTCCGTTTATGGTGTTAAAGATTTCCAGGGTCCGTTTGTTCCTGGCTTCAGCAGCGGCTGCTTCCAGCTCCGGGATGGATATTCCGGACAGTTCTTCTGTGCGGTTATTTTTTGCTAATACGAGAATCCCGGGTGTTCCCATTGCTGAGAGACTTTTCCAGTCTTGACGGGAGCTGTAAACCTCGATTAATCTGGCTTGTCCTTTCTCACGCAGGCGCTGGGCTATTCTTCCGGGACTATTGCGGACATAAGAAAACACATCCTCAATCAATACCGCCGCGGTTTCTTTGGCCGAACGGGAAGATCTTGCTGGTGTTGCGTCCTGATGCTTCCTGCTTGAAGATTTTCTCCGGTCATACAGGAGAAATGCCAGACTCAACAGGGAGATAGTGCTAAAAACAGCAAGGTTGACAGGGTCAGACAATATGGGCGACTGATCCACGTCCACAGCAGTGGTGCTTGCCAATGCCGTCGAGACAGGAGCAAGCGTCAAGCCCAGCCGTGCGGCGATGGCCCACAGGGAATCTGACAGACCAGAGGTCTGAGCGGAGTCGGGTTGTCCGAGCATCTCTACTCTGAACAGTTCTCCTGTCGGGGTCTGCGCTTTGTCGGGGTTACTTGCACGATCCAGATGGTCAATCGCCAATGTTTCTCCCCCAGAGAAATACTGGCGCGGCAGTAAATCGCCGGTCTGGGGATCGGCTTCCTCTTTAATATAGTTAAAAGTCCCTTTCTTGTAAGCGGCGATGTAGCGGTTGTAGATTTCTTCCTTGAGTGTCTTCTCGTCGGTGGTTACACCGGACACACGGTTTTTGTCCATGTACACGTCTGCCAGCAGGGTGTTCTGTATCTTTTCCCGGTACCATTTGGCCAGGATGGCAGCATGATATATCTGGCGCATGTGGCTGAAATTCTTGCCCTCGTTGACTTCCTGCTCAATCGCGGGAATGATGATCTCCCGGAGTATGGCCTGGGAGAGGTTGTCCTCAGCAGTAGCGGCTGTGTTGTTTTCTGTCATGGCCCGGTGATCGCTGTCCAACATAACAGTCAGCGTTGCTCCGGTAATATATACGGCATTGCCTTTTTCGTATACTTCGGCTTGTTTGGGCGCAATCCAGACTTTATTGAAAGTATCGACCGGGATGGCGCTTGTTCCAAACTTTTCCAGGGCTCGTTTGTAGATATTGTCCCAGAATTCTTTGCCCAGACCTTTTTCAGGATAGATCAGGGAGGCGGTTAATTGTTTTAGAATATAGTCCTGTGCGAGCATGTCGCGTCCAAGGACAGTCTGTCCCAATTCGTTTGCGATCATACGATCCTGTTCGTACGGGGACAAATTGACCCACAGTTGCTTTTCCGGAACAGTCACCGCCGCGAGGAAGTATTTTGTCATGCGTTCGCTTTCCTGTTGAATCAGTTGGGGATCAATAAGGTCGTTTCCTGAATCAACGATGAGATCAAAGTGAAGCGGCTGGTCAGGGTGGATCACCATGCCTTTGACAAGAATCGGGACAAAGGATGGGGACGTGTCGAGTATGGTTCCTGGTTCTGGCAAGGCGGCTACAAAGGCGCTTTGAGCGTGACTTAAAGATGGGCCAGTTGCTAGCAAGAAGGCTAATAGAGAACAGATCACCTGCTTGCCGATTTGAAAATCAGAAAGTCCAGACATAAATCCTCCCCTGTTTTGATTAGTTTCTCCGATATTGTGAATAATATGCAAGTGACAATCGGGATTAGGATCCCGTATGCCGTGCTAAAGAAAATGTCAGCGGATAGCCATAAATGCGCTTACCGCGAATAAACGCAAAAAGAAGATTGGTAAAGAATGTAAGCATTATGACACCCTTTGTTAATAATGCAAGTGGAAGGTTTAATTGAGTTTGTTAATAAATTATGCTTGATGTTTTATTAGCAAAACAAGTGTCGGTTATTAAACTGGATAATTAGGCGATCCAACCGCGCAGGTGAGAAGGAGTATTAGGTGTTCGGGTGGCGTTTTTTGGTACTCTTTCTGTTGCCTGAGAGCTCTATTGACGGGGCCCTTGCTTCTGCTATGATTATGAACAATCGTTCATAACATCAGGGAAAAGTTGGATGCGGCCGAAGAAAACAAGATGGGTGAAGTGTCATCCGGGCGAAAGATGCTTTCGTCCGTTGTGCAAGATTCATGACAAGTCTTTGGAGGGGGTTACTCTTTCTTTGGATGAGTTTGAGGCTGTTCGTCTGGCCGATCTTGAAGAAATGAAACAGGAAGAGGCGGCCCGGCTGATGAAGGTGTCCCGCCCGACGTTTTCAAGGATTGTGGCCTCGGCTCGCAAGAAGATCGCGGACGGACTGGTTAATATCAAGGCGATAAGGATTGATGGCGGTTGTTGCAAAATTATCAGAGGAGGGATGCATGAATAGTACGGCAAAGAATACAGAAAGCGGCAAAAAGAAAGGCTGGCTGGCCAGCTGGATAGAGAGCCTGGAC
This sequence comes from Candidatus Omnitrophota bacterium, assembly GCA_903944345.1. Classification (GTDB taxonomy): domain Bacteria; phylum Omnitrophota; class Gorgyraeia; order Zapsychrales; family Fredricksoniimonadaceae; genus CAJARJ01. Next base: position 117,687 of record CAJARJ010000018.1, on the reverse strand, counting down.
AAGAAGCTCGAGGAGAAATCGAAATCATCGTGTTGTTGTTCTTCTGAGAAACAGAAAGGGTCGAAATGTTGTTAGCTTTCTCCGAGTGGGTGGTCTACAGGTTGCTGGGGATGTCCTCATCCACGTTTGCGGCGGCCTTGAGTTTTTTTATTTATGATGCCATCAAGATATTGACTTTACTTTGGGGCATGATTTTTCTGATTGGGGTTCTGCGGACATTTATTCCCCAGGACAGGATCAAGGCCTGGATGGCCAGGACTGGCTTGATGGGCAATGTCTTTGCGGCGCTGTTCGGCGCTGTTACGCCTTTTTGTTCCTGCTCGTCGATTCCGATCTTTTTAAGTTTTGTCAGAGCGGGAATGTCTTTGGGAGTCGCGTTGTCTTTTTTGATAGCCTCCCCTCTGATTAACGAATATCTGGTAGTTATCATGCTGGGGACGTTTGGATGGAAGATAACGGCGGCCTATGTCTCGGCCGGGTTGCTCCTGGCGGTTGCCGCCGGAATTATTATCGGGCGACTGGGACTGGAACGGTATCTGGTGGCTGATATGTTGCCTCTTTCTTCTGCGGACACATCCCGTGACGCCGGGAAGTTGTTGTTCAGAGACAGACTTCTTGCGGGATGGGATGAGGCTTTTTCCGTCACAAGAAAGATCTGGTTGTGGGTGCTGGCCGGGGTGGCGCTGGGAGCGTTTATACATAATTATGTTCCCCAGGAAACGGTGCAGTCGATTATTTCCCGTACTGGCTTTATGTCTGTCCCTCTGGCGACGCTGCTTGGGGTTCCTATGTATGGCAGTTGTGCGGCCATTGTGCCGGTTGCCCTGGTGCTTTTCCAGAAAGGAATCCCTCTGGGGACAGCTTTGGCGTTTATGATGGCCATTTCTGCTCTCAGCCTTCCTGAGGCGATCATGCTCAGAAGGGCCATGAAACTGAATCTGATATTGATCTTCTTCGGGATTGTGACCGTAGGAATTATGATTACAGGATATCTTTTGAACGGATTGCAGAATATTTTGCCGTTATGACAGGGTGGCATAAGGTTATCATCGCCGGATTCCAACGCGTAAATTGAAAATCGAGCGCGAGATTCAGCACCTGGTATTAAAAAATCTTGACAAAGTTTATTTTGATGTTATATTTCTACTATCTCGACAGAGTTGGTAGTGATTTAAGTTTTATTGAATTATTTTTTTAGCGGCAGTCAGAGACTAACCAGTCAACTGGAGGTCAAGAACGCCCCTGATTCTAAGGGGGAATTCTTGACCTTTTTTATTTATAGTTTAATCGTTAGTGTTTTGAAGCCGATACGGATGAATGGTAAACAGATGCGGTCTGCCGGAATACCGGAAGACATATAAAAGGGAAAACAAAAAAAGACAAACGCAAGACATGACCAGACTTCTGGAGCTGTCGGCACGAAAGGAAAGGGTTGAGCAATGATTAAGAACAACAAGGTCGGGTCAGTTATCGCAGGGGTGGTCTTTCTGGTTAATGTGGGGGCAGTGCATGCCGGAGTCCCATTAAACAATGTGGAAGGTGTGGGAGGTATTGCCTTTAATCCGTTGGCATATACAGCAGGAACGCCGTTTGACGCGCAAGAAAAAGGGGCGGAAGGTTTTTCACTCAAGGATGTTGTCAACAAGCCGCAATTCGGCATCTGGCGTATCAGGTTAAACGATGTCAAGGCAGACTGGACGACTGCAGGCGTGGCGACAACATTTTTTGATCGCCTGGAAGTGTCTTACGGAAACGAAACTATCGCGCAAAGCGGGGCCAACAATATTCATAAAAACAATGTTGGCCTCAAGGGGCTGTTGCTCAAGGAGAACGCCGCTGATACCAAATGGGTTCCCGCGCTGGCAGTCGGAGCGATCTATAAAGATACAACATATGCCGTCACCGGAAATGTGGACGATCAGGGCTATGATTATTATGTCGTGGCGACAAAACTTGTTCCCGATCTTCCCCGTCCTGTCCTTCTTTCCGGTGGTGTCCGATCGACAGATGCGCGCTCGACCGGCGTTTACGGTTTTGGCACCAAGCGGGACCTGATCGGTTTTGGCAATGTGGACGTTATTCTCCCCGGGGATCTGGCGGTTGGATTTGAGTACCAGCAGGGTGCCCAGGTGACGGGATGGAAGAACGATGACTATTACGATGTTCACGCCGCCTGGCTTGCCAACAAGAATCTGACGCTTGTTGCGGCTTATGTTGACACCGGCAAGGCGACAGGAAACAGCAAAGTTGGTTTGGGTGATGGTTTTGTTCTGAGCGCGCATTATGCGTTTTGATAAATAGAGAAGTGAGGCTTTATGCTGCTGGAATTGATAAGAAGAAAAATTGTTAAAGGCCTGTCTGTCGTATTGATCTTGTCCATGCTTACTGGAGTCCCCGCCGTAGCGGCGGGGGCCCAGGCTATCGGTGGGTTGCCCTCTCCGGGAACGTTATTGTATCCCACCGGGGTTTTTCATCCGGCCCAGCTGGTAGGACTCAAGCTCGACAGCAGGGATCCGTTTCATTTCCAGTTTGTGATCGACAGAGGAGATACAGGCTGGACACAGGAGCGCAGGAAGGACGAATATGGAAAGCTGATCCGTCATTTTCTGGCAGCGCTGACCGTCGCCAACAAGGATATGTGGGTTAATCTCTCCCCGTATGAGTCCGACAGGATTATCGAAGACCATTTCGGCAGGACAGATACAGGAAAGGAGCTTCTTGAGCAGGATTATATTCTCAAGCAGTTTACGGCTTCACTGATGTACCCCGAGGAAGATGTTGGCCGCGGATTCTGGCGTCAGGTGTATCGCAAGGCTTATGAAAAACTGGGGACAACGGATATTCCCGTCGATACGTTTAACAAAATATGGATTCGCGCCGATCAGGCGGAGATTTACGAAAAAGGCGGGGCTGCTTTTCTGGTGAAGAGTCATCTGAAAGTGATGCTGGAAAACGATTTTCTGGCCGGGGAGACTGCAGCCGGAAAGAGCGCACAGGCACCTCTTCGTCAGCCCGGGCAAGAGGCTTCTGCAACACGGGAGTTTTCCGCCGGAGCTGTTCGGGATATTATTATCCCTATCATCGAGCAGGAGGTGAATGAAGGCAGGAACTTTTCTGTTTTAAGGCAGATATATAACGCGATGATCCTGGCGACGTGGTTTAAGCGTTCTTTGCGCGAGAGCCTGTTGGGACAGGTCTACGCCGACAGGAACAGAACGGCTGGTGTGGAGGCTGAAGATCCTGCGGCCAAGGAGAAAGTTTACGAGCAGTATCTGGAGGCTTTCCGGATCGGCGTGTTTAATTACATCAAGGAGGAAGAAGATCCGTTGATGAACGAGATTGTGCCAAGAAAATATTTCTCCGGAGGGATGGTTGGGGTTGATGCGGAGATTTTGTCGGATGCGTCCCAGGCAGCGGCCGCGGAGTTTCTGGCGCGGCCCGGACGCGATCTTGTTGATACGGATCTTGTCAGTGCTATCAATCGGGCGTATGCAAGATTGTCAGATGACGAAGATGCGTTCTCTGATGGCAGTCTTGTGCGTGCTTTGGAGCAATTGACCGCCAGGGCGCATTTTCAGAGCGAGGCTGATTCTGTCGATGGCGTCAGTTATGCGACGCAGCGTTCGGGGGTAGAGAATCTGGTTCGTTTTGCACGGCAGCGGCCTGGAGTGGACAGAAAAAGAGGCCAGGTGTTTGTGCTGCTGCCTGACGGGGTTTCTGAAAACAATGTGTTTGTCCGTTACGCCCGTCAACGGAGGGCAGTTGTTCGTCTTTTTTCCGATATTGAGACTTTGCAGGAGGCCCTGAACCGGCAAACGGCTATCGTTCTTGTCCCTTATGCCAGATCAAATCGTTTTGACGCATTAAATCAGAGAGCATTTGCGCAAAGTCCGCAGGCTTTGCTGGCTTTTACCGAGGCGATCGAGAGCCAGAGCGTTGCGGTTTCTGACATTAATGCTCAGGGGGCTGGCAAGGGGCTGGTTGTCGTTGCCAAAGAAGACCTGTCTCTCGGGCTCAGGAATCATCGTGACCGGCGGGGAGTGGAAGCCATTCATCCCCGGGAGGCCAGGGAGCGCCTGGAGGTTTTGAAAAAGACGTATGCTTCGCAAGAGAGTGCAGGGGGGGCAGTAACGCCGGTCTTTTCTGCGACATCTGGTACGCCTGATCAGTTGTGGAAAGAGTTGCAGAACGAGGTTCGTCAGTTCGTCGGGTCAGCAACGGAAACGTTTCTGGGCAGGGAGCTGAGGGCAACTATTCTGGATCACGAAACGCTGGAGTCCGCTCTTGAAGACCTTCTGGCAAACACATTGTCCAATGAGCATGTTTCAAAGGAAGATATTCAATCTGTCATTCATGAAATGCTGGGTGCGCCCGAGGTGCGCGAAGCGGTGCGCGCCGACCTGCACGCGGTCTGGAAAAATGATCCGGCGATCGAGTTCAAGATCACGCCGTTTTCCCGTTTTAAAGGGTTCAAGGCGTTGCAGGGGTATCGGGTGGCGCACTGGCTCTGGCAGAACGGAAGAAAGATGGATGCCGAGTTTGTTCAGAGCCGTATTTCCGAGCGCTGGAATATTGATATTCATCCAGGTGCCCGACTGGGAAAGGGGATTGTTCTGGATCATGGTATCGGGATTGTGATCGGCGGAACCGCTGTGGTAGGGGATGATACCTATATCCTGCATAACGTGACACTCGGTTCCAACGGAAAGAAAGACGGACAGAGGCGGCATCCGGTAGTCGGCAAAGGTGTTCTTCTTGGGGCCGGGGCTGTTGTTATCGGTCCGGTTACAGTTGGCAGTCATGCCAGGATCGGAGCCAATGCTACCGTATCCAGAGATGTTCCGGAAAGGGCCACGGTGACGGGTGTTAATAATATCAAAGGAAAGGAAGGCACTCCTCCCGCGGCTGTTTCGTTTGTAACGCAGGCGGGCGTCGAGTTGGGTACGGCTGCGGATTTTGTATCCCCGGGGATTTCGTCGGTTGAGGAGGCAGCGTCGGGCTCGTCGTCCGGTTCGCTGGAACTTCTTTTTCCGCAGGTTGAGGACAGAGAAGAAGCTTTTGGTCAGTATTTGTCGACCTTGCGCCGCTCGGGTCTGGAGATCGGCGAGAAGGTTGAGCGGGCGGTCGCTTTTCTTGAAACGCAATGGCTGGCAGGCAATGACAGGGAGCGCCGGCAATACCGCGGAGTTAGCTCTCCGTCGGGTGTGTCCGGAATGGCGGATGTGATCCGGTTTCTTTTGTCGCGCGGTGAAAGTGTTAATCCCAACATCGTTCTTATTCGTTCGGCTTATGGCGGCACGGATGCCAATCTTGATTTCTATAGGCAGTTCGGGGTCGATGTCCGTTATGTAACGGATCCGGATAACGAGCTTGAGGGTGTTCTTGATTCCAATACAGCGGGCGTTATTTTTGAATCACCCAACAATCCGCCGTTGCGTGTCTGGGATATAAGAAAGATTGTGGATACCGTAAAAAGCAGGGCTCCGCAGGCGCTGACGGTATTCGACGGAGCGTTTGCTACACCCGCTGGTCAGCAACCGCTCAGGTTCGGGGTGGATATTGTGGTTCAGGTGGTCACAAAAATGCTGGGAACGGGAAATGTATTTGGCACGGTGACAGTGGCCAGAAAAGAGCTTGCCGGAAAGTTAAGGGAAGTTCGTTCCGCTGCAATGCATGAGAAGGATCTCGAGAACCTGTTCGAGCACGGGCTGCCGACTTTTTACAAGCGTTACAAAAAGTCAGCGGAGAATGCGCGCATATTTGTCGACTGGCTCAAGACACAGAAAGATCAGGTTTCTCTGATAAGCTATCCGGGTGACCAAGATCATCCGCAGTTTTCTGTCGCCCGGGCCCAGGCCGAAGACGGGAACTACGGAAATATGGTGTATTTCGATCTGCGCAGTCTCGATGCGGCAAGATTGTTTATTCAGCTGTTTCCTTTCTTGAGGACGGCCAAACACTCGGTGAGTCTTGGCGAGGTGCGGACGCAAATCCAGTTGCCTCTGGCCGGCGCGGCTTCAACCATGCCCGAAGAGGCCAAAAAGCAGCTTCCCCGAATGGGGATGTCTTTCAGTGGCGTGCGGGTCTCCGTCGGGGTTGAGGATCCGCAGGATCTGATCCGTGATTTCCAGGCGGCTTTTGATATTGTGCGACGGTTTGAGGGCCGGGAGAAGGCGTTCCCGATCGACGAACTGCGCCAGATTCTTATGCATCCGACCGTGCAGCTTGACGGGGAGAAAAAAGAGTATGTTACGCGTCTTTTCCCGGTTGTGAGAAAAGACAGCGTTTCCGGAGAGCTTGTTGTGGAGCCGAAAATAGAAAAAGCCATTGCCCGGATCGAGCGTAATCTTGCGGCATCCTGGCTTAAGGCAGGAGGGCAGTGGACATCGCGGGGTAAAAGGTATCGTCAGAGAATGGAAGATATCCTGGTGTCGCTACGCATCTTGCACGAGGCGACACGCATTGACAGATTGTCGGCAAGAACACAGGGGGTGCAGACGAATATTCTCTGGAATCCGCTGGTCAATCCCTATTCAGTCACTCCGGGAGGCGGCGAATCCAATGCTTACGTGGCGCAGGGGCCGGACGAGTTGAAACTTGGTTTCGCAGGGGCAGGGGAAGCCGGCAAACCGGTGGAAGAGCGGGATGAAATACTTCCCTCGGGCTTGTCCCGGGTCTATGGTCGTATCGGTACCGCCAATGCCCTGGTTTTCGAGAATGTGGTGGCATCGGCCGAGGCCGGAACTCGCCAGGCGTATCATCAGGACTTTCAGGGAGTCTCTGCGCCGTCTTTGGAAACGGCGGTCAGTATTTTACTGGAAGCCTGGGCTCTTCAGCCTCCAAGGGCAGATGCCCGGGGGCCGGTGCGCATTACAGTGCTGGCGGCAAAAGGCGGGGATCTTGAAGAGATCGCACGCAAGTTCGAGCGGCTCTATCGTCCGTTATTCGGGTTGCGGGGCGAGCGTCGCGTTGACTTTCGTGTGCTGAGCGTAGACGATGACGGTCGTTTGCCGACGGGTAGTATTGACAGGGATGCCGATCTTGTTTTCCTGGACGAGTTTTCCGCAAGTTCTGATGAGCAGTCCGGGCATATCCGGGCGGTCAAGGAGGTGGCTGCAAAGGCCAGGGTTGCGGTGATCAACTCTGACGGTCTTCGCCGGGGATACCGTCCCTTGCGGGCCGGGGCTGATTTTGTGGTTGATGAGTTTACGGACTTCTTCGGCCAGTCGATAGCGGCGGCGATTGTAACACCCCGTCAATACGTTACAAGGTATCTTGCTCGCAGAACGTATACTTCGATTGCATCGCGTGCGGCCATGCTGGATATTCTTCCCGTGCATTTCTTGGATATTCCGCGGTCTTCTTCTGACGGTGCTATGGATGCCCCGGGAGGTATTAGTCTGGATGATTCATATCTGCGGATTAACATAAAAAGGGATGCCGCCGGCTTTCCGCTGCCAGTGCCGTTGCAGGATGCGGCGATGTTCGATATCAGGGGACTGGCTCCGATTATTCGCAGCATCACACCTATGGGGGAGGCACTGGTCCCGATTGGTGCCCAGACAACGTTCTGACGGAGGCGCGGTTCATGACGGGTAAAGTGGTTGGGATGTTCTTTTATCGACGAGCTTTCATAAATATGCTTGACAAGATATTTGTTCCGGCGTATATCTCAGATATGGCAAGCTTATTCCTGACGTTGTAGCCGGGAAAAATGAAAAGGCGCGGAGGCCCTGTGATCATGCAGATCATGGGGCCTCTTTTTTTTGTTTCGGAATGACATCTTTTGCCATCGAGATGCGGGGTTTTCATAATAGAGGGGGGGATGTATGTTGAAGCGGGTTAATGCAGTCATTGTTTTGGTGGCGTTTTTGTTGAGCACGGTTCTTGGCCCTGATGCGGTCCTGGCTCAAAACCTGATTTTGCCGGAGCCGGGAGCAATGGTCGAGCCCAGTGCGGCGTTTGTTCCGGTGAGTCTGCAGGGGGTCGCTGTTTATGCCGATAACCCCCTTTTGTTTGATTTTATTGTAGATACCGGTCATACCGGTCTTTTGCCCGGTAGCGCTGATGATAAAGAAATAGCCGGGGAATCCGAAAGATTGGTCAGGTACTTTCTGGCTTCGCTGACGACTCCGGAAAAGAATCAGTGGGTCAATCTTTCTCCTTATGAAAAAGACCGGATGCTGTCCGAAGAGATGGGAAGAACCGAGCTGGGGCGCGATCTTCTGGCCCAGGACTATGTGCTTAAACAGCTTACTGCATCCATGATTACTCCGGAGAAGTCACTGGGCAAAGCGTTCTGGGACAGAGTGTACGAGCGTGCGCAGAACGAGTTTGGCACGACAGAAATTCCTGTCGATACGTTGAATAAGGTCTGGATTGTAACTGATCGCGCGGCTGTATATGCCCACAGGAATCCTCAGGATGGGAATCGGATGACAGCCCTGATTACGGACATGCATCTTAAGGTCATGCTGGAAACAGATTATCTGGCAGCTCAATATGCCAGTGGTGCGGCGGGGGTATTGACTTTGCAAGAAAGCTCATCACCCGATATATCCCAACAGGTGCTCAGGGATATTATTATTCCCGAGATCGAGAAAGACGTGAACGAAGGTAGGAATTTTGCCGGGCTTCGTCAGATCCATCAGGCGGTTATTCTGGCAACCTGGTACAAGCGTAATCTTCGTCAATCGCTGTTGACCCGGGCTTATGCCGACCGTGCCAGAACCGGAGGACTGGAAGGGGCCTGGGTCAAAGATAGCGGCGTGGATTTAGCTCCGGAAGCAATCTGGAATAAATATGTAGACGCTTACAGACAGGGGGTTTTTAATTTTATCAAGGACGATATAAACCCGATGGGTGAGGTGATTCCCCGTAAATATTTTTCGGGCGGGGATAATCCGGTTCCCGAAACGGTCGATAATGCGGCCCGGACTGATGTAAAGGATGCTGTCGGCAAGACGCTGGTGGTCACGGTCTCGGGAAGAATGGAGGATGAGGCGGCTACGTTAACATCTGCAGGGAAGGCTGTTAAGCGTCTGGAGAATCCTTACTGGACCAAAATGCGCAATCGCGTTCGGGGGATATCTGACCGTTTTAAAGAGGAGCTTAATCCGCAACTGGTACTGTCTTTGCTTAAGCCACGGACAGTAACAAAGTCATGGGCAACGATTCCGCAGATTTCTCCGTCCGGGGAGAAGCAGGAGGCTGATATCTATTTCGAGCGAGTGAGAAACAACACAATTCTGGGGCCGGCCAAGGGAGGCATTCGTTGGGTTCTTGCAAGCGATCTTATGAATGATACGGATTTTGTTGATCAGTGGGAGAAGTTTGTTGCTCTGGAGCCTTCGGAAGAAGAAGTGCGGAGTTTTGTAGGGAAATGGATTGAGGGAGATGTTCTGGCTTTGTCTCTGGGGATGACGCTGAAAGTTTCCGGCAGTCGCTTGGCGCTGGGCGGCGGGAAAGGGGGTATTTTTATCGGCAAGATCACCAGAAAGCTGAACTCCAGTGGACGTAGAGTCTGGACGCTGGAGGATTATGAAGCGGGGGCGGATGGCAAGGTTGACTGGAAGAAATTTCCGCTGGCCAACAAGGCAAGGATCGCAAGGGCGCATGCCTGGGCTTTAGCCCGTTCAGGGACAATCGGTCCCGATAAAGATATTCCTGCTCCGGATATGAGAACGGATTCGCAGATTCTTGGTTGGTACGAGGATGAATATTTGCGCTATCTGACAAGAGAGACAAATATTATTCGTGAATACAATGTGGATCTGTATCAAGCGCTGGGATCCATCGAGGAGGATTCCGACCCGACCAGAACTGCGTATCTGGATGTTGCCTACAGGTTTTGGCGCGACAATAGTATTCCGGTTCCCTGGTTGGGTGTTTTTACCGGAAAGGATCCGGATGTTTACGGCGTGGCCGGACGTGCCGAAGCTACAGGATTTGGTGTTGTGGATGTGATCAAATTCTTTATCGGAGATCTTCAAGGCAAGACCGCAGCCGTCAATGGCTTCGGGAATGTCGGCTACTTTACTGCTTTGAGGCTGGTCAAAGAAGGAGCAAGCCTTAAAGTGATCAATGATTTGGGGATCACGCTGGTGAAAGAAGGTGACGGTGTCTGGACCGAGAATGAGCTTCAGGATATTCTGGTGGCGATCAGGGAGGCTGGAACGTTGCGTGATGCCTGGACTCAGGGGCGGATTTTTTTACAGGGGGTGACAGCTGCTCTGGATAGTCCCCAGGCTGTGGCGGATGCTGTTTTCGGAGCCAGGGTTGACATTCTTGTTCCTGCAGCTATTCAGGAAGCGATTACGGCACGGGAGGCAGAGCTTGTTGTTGCTCCATGGGTCTTTGAGGGGGCTAACGGGCCGATCACGGAAGAGGCTGAAAGGATTCTTGAGCAGAAGGGGATTAATGTCATTCCGGACACTCTGGCCAATGCCGGTGGAGTAACGGTCTCATCTTATGAGACAGATCAGACCAACGGCGATCATCTTTTGACGGTTGAGGAAACAACTGCCATGCGTCAGGCATCCTTGCAAAGAGCGGCCGAGGCCGTGGCTGCCGAGAAAAAAGTCCATCCGCAGTTGAGCTGGCGTGAAGCGTTTGATTTGTCTGCGATCAAGAATATTTTCAGGGTTATGTATTCGCAGATGATCCGCTTGCATGGGGGGGATCTGCCTTCAATTGCGCGGGCGGTCAGCGGGATGATTGGAGCGCCGGTATCTATCGACGCAGTCATAAAGGATATTCGCTCGTTGGGACTTGAGCAAAGTTTGCAGGATGCCGACAGTGGAGCAGACAGCAGCGAACGTGCGCCCAATCAGGATGTTGGTGGTATCGATCTGGATGCTTCCGGAGCGTTGACGGCTTCCGGAGATGCAGCAATGTTTGCTTTTGATGAGCAGGTGTTGGAGCGGTTACAGAGTGGTAATTTCAGCGGCATTTCACCGGTTATTCTCCGAATAACACCCCTAATCGGCACTAATTAACAGCGGAGTTATTTCCAGGATGATTCCCTCCACGCCGGTAAAACTGTCTTTCTGGAATTCGGCAAGCATGGCCGGGTCGATCTGTAGGGCTGTTCCGTTACCGTCCTTGGATATATCCAGAGACATATTCCGTGCGTCCAGATCGATACCACCGGTTGCAGGCTCTGTCGAGGCCGATGTGTGGACAACCGGAGGATTGGTTCGCGGAGGAGTATATTGTACCAGGATATCGACAGGGGAATCAGGATCCTGTGAGGGATGGAACAATTTGAGAGTGCCGTTGATCAATTCACCGGTTACAAGCGTAATGGGGTAATGAATGAGTGAATCATAGTTATAGAAAAGACTAAACCGGGATCCTTCGAATTGGATAGATATATTTTTGTCGTATATCGGGAGTTGGATGTCGTTGGTTGAGGGGTATACAAGAAGAGAAAAATCAATGTTTCTCGGGATTATTGGTTCATTGGCATCAGTAGAGAGATTGGTCTTGGTACGATAGCTAAACATGAGATTGACAATTCCATCCGTGGGCAGTGGAATTTTCAGGGAAGGATCCTTGCGTTCGGCGCGAGCAGCCTTGACCGCAGTGATATGGATTTTATGGTTTTTTAACGTTTGGACTATAATGGATCTTTTCAGAAATGCGTCGATAATGTCTCCAAGAATGGGGCCGGCTTCAATTTCTACCTCGAGAGACTGAAGGCCGAGAGATTTTTTGACAGTATCTGCTGATTCCAGAAAGGCGGGAGATAGGCGCAATGAATCCGCCAGCTGGTGAATATGCTCGGGCATTAATTTGTCCGCATAAGAGGCCAGCAAGGATTCATATCGGGTGAGCAGGGATCCGGTCGAAGCAACGAAAGCGTCGTTCGCGTCGCTGGTCTGACGAATAAAGGCTGCAAGTTGTTGTGGATCCAGGGTTTCTGTGAGTGTGGTGGCAACGATAACAGGCAGGCCTAACAGAATGGGGCCTTCATCGGGTCTTCCCAGCATTGCGTCAGCCATAACAATGACATTGGCACCCGTAGTGCTCAATGTGAAATCGTCTGCGCTTTTGTATAGAAGAGCTGCGGGCGTTTTTTTTGAATCTTCGGTATTAATGAAGATTTGTTCGGTAAATTGACTGGGGCGGTAGCTGGTGGATCGTCCGGTGCCGATTACTATTGTGTTCCTTGGGAGTTTTTCGTTTGTCGGAGAATGGTTGGTTTGCAGCATTTTGCCAGTGTAAGCCGGCCGCATCGGATTTATTGTTGCTGAAAGGGTGTATTTTTCTGGGGGCATTGGTTCAAGATAGGCATGTCGCGGTGCGACTTGTGTCTTGACCAGGGCCAGGCTTCTTCCTGCGGAGCTTCTCAAGTCGTCTGCACCAAAGAAGCGTTCGGTTTCGATTCGTTCAAGGATGCGCGGCAGCATTGCCCAATCTTCGCCGCCTGAAAAGTATTTCCTGGGTAAAGGGTTTTTATCGTCCCCTTCGGATTCAACCTTTATATAGTTGAAAACGCCTTTTTTGAAGGCTTCCAGATACTGGTTGTAAATTTTTTCTGTTGCCCCTGGATCATTTGACGATACGCCGCTGGTCTTTCCCTGGTTGCTGTAAACCTGATTTAACAAAGCGTCTTTTAGTGCCAGCTTGTACCAGGTTGCCAGGATCATGGAATAGAATATCTGGCGCAGGGGGGCGAAGTTTTTGCCTTCGTTGACTTCTTTTTCGATTTCGGGAACAATAATTTCACGGATGATGTCCCGGGCCAATTCAAACGCGCCGGTTTCATCCGGGGTGGACGCAGACATGATCCTGCTGGCGGGAGTGCCGGATGGTTCGAGGGCGGTATCGGAAGGTGTGGCATCGTGCCTGTGCTGCTCGGCGACATAGTCTTGTTCCAGCATCACTTTCAGACGGGCACCTGCAATATATGCTGTATTGTTGCGCTCAAGGACTTTGGCTTTCTCTGCCACGATCCAGATTTTATTGAAAGTATCTATCGGGATATCTGTTGTGCCGAATTGTTCCTGTGCCCGGGCGTACACTTTGTTCCAGAATTTTCTTCCGAGATCTTTCTCGGGATAAATAAGGGAAGCGGTTAATTGCTTAAGCACATAGTCCTGCGCCAGCATGTCCCGGCCCAGATCGGTCTTGCCTAATTCCGCAGGAATCATCCGGTCTTTTTCGTAGGGAGACAGATTTACCCACAGGTCTTCTTCTTTGATCGTTAGCGCGGCCAGGAAATATTTGATTATTTTCTGGGCTTCAGACCTGAAATCAGCACTGTCGGCCTGGAACTTCGTCTGTCCGTTATCGATTATGAAATCTAATAAAAGGGGGTTTTGTTCATGGACTTTTATGCCCTGCATGATAACGGGGGTGAACGCCGGGCTGGTCAGGAGCATGGATCCGGGAGCGGGTAAGTATGCCCCTTGTGCAAAAGCATTGGACGGGATGATCGCGGCGATAACAAGATTCAGGCTGAGCCAGCCGCAGAGCATCCGGAAAGAGAACGATCTTTGTTGAAGCTGTTTTTTCATAGTTTTTCGAGTTTTCTTAATATCAGACAGAGACAATATCAAAGCAACCAATAGATAAGACGTGATATACGGCAGAAGATAGCACATAATGTTTTGGTATGCAAATCAGAGTCCTAATGTGGTATTAGACGGGGTTAAGGTCTTGCTGGAGGGAGGCGGATTGTGTATATATTCGGTTCGATATCCGGTTAGTTTCTTTCGGGCAGGCAGTCTTGACATTCCATTTTTCGAAAGCTATTATGACCTGCCCTGCGCGGACAGCGTAGCCCGTCAGGTCATGCATTGAAGTATATTATTCCGGGCAATGGCGCCTGGTTCCCCGACTCTGTCGGGGGGCCGGGCTTTTTGTTTTTTAATCGTTCATCCGAAGGAGGATCTGGATTATGGGCGCTGAACAGGGAATTAACGCCGGGGACACGGCCTGGGTTATGATCTCCGCCGGTCTGGTCATGCTTATGACGCCGGCACTGGCTTTCTTTTACGGGGGCATGGTTCGCCGCAAGAACATCCTTTCCATTTTGATGAAGTGTTTTGCCTGTCTGGGCATGGTGCTGATTTTGTGGGCGCTGTATGGCTATTCGCTGGCGTTTGGTCATGGTAACGGTTTTATCGGAAGCCTGGAGTGGGTTGGGCTGCGGGGAGTGGGTGCGGCACCTAATCCGGACTATTCCTCGACGATTCCTCATGCCGCGTTCATGATCTTCCAGGCGATGTTTGCGGTCATAACACCGGCTGTTGTGATCGGATCACTGGTCGAGCGTATCAAATTTTCTTCTTTTCTGGTTTTTGTAGCATTGTGGGTGACATCTGTATATATCCCTGTTGCGCATATGGTATGGTCTCCGGACGGCTGGCTGCGCGGGCTGGGAGCCCTGGATTTCGCCGGTGGCTGTGTTGTCGAGATCAATTGCGGCGTAGCCGGACTGGTAACGGCACTCGTTCTGGGCAAGCGTCAGGGATTGACCCGTCCGACACTTCATAATCTTCCGCTTGTTGTTCTGGGCGGCGGGCTTTTGTGGTTTGGCTGGCTCGGGTTTAACGCCGGCTCCGCGCTGGCGGCCAATGGTGTCGCGGTCAACGCGTTTGTAACCACCAATCTTTCGGCGGCAGCTGCCGCCTGCAGTTGGGCGGCGGTTGAATGGCTCGTGACGGGTAAACCTACTATGTTCGGCACGGTTTCCGGTGTTGTCGCCGGGCTGGTGGCCATTACCCCCGCCTGCGGCTTTGTCGCACCCATGGCGGCTATTTGCATCGGACTGGTGGCTGGCGGGTTAAGTTTTTTTGCGGTCAGTGTCATAAAGCAGAAGCTGGGCTATGATGATTCCCTGGACGCGTTCGGAGTGCATGGCATCGGCGGATTCTGGGGAATGGTTGCTACTGGTATTTTTGGTACGGTCTCGGTTAACGCGGCCGGAACGGATGGGCTTCTGGCAGGCAACCCGGTTTTTTTGCGCACAGAATTTGTTGCAGCGCTGGTCACGGTGGCCTATTGTGCTGCAGTTACTTTTGTGATTGCTGTTGTGGTGGATAAATGGCTTGGCCTTCGGGTCAGCGCTGAAGAAGAGATCATGGGGCTGGACATTACCCAGCATTATGAACGGGCTTACACCATGCTGGAATAACAAGGGAGGATATCATGAAACTTGTCACTGCTATTATTCAGCCGCATCGTCTGGAAGAAGTCAAACGCGAGTTGTATGCTGCCGAGATCAACCTTATTACTGTTTCCGAAGCGCTGGGGCACGGCCGTCAGTTGGGGGTTGACGAATTTTATCGGGGGGTCAAGGAAACAGGGAATCTTTTGCGCAAGATTCGCGTGGATATTGCTGTTAATGAGCCCTTTGTTGATCGCGCGATTGCCGCTATCATCAAGGGGGCGCGAACCGGAAAGATCGGTGACGGCAAAATCTTTGTGACAGAGCTGCAGCGTTGTATCCGCATACGAACAGGTGAAGAAGGGCCGCAGTCCATCGGTTGATCTATAAATAGGGACACACAAAATAGTTTTATCAGGTAACTTTATATTCTTTCGCAACGTGTTCTATGGTTTAAGCTTTGTCTGCGCACTACGTAAAGAATGTCGATAAACAGTCCGGTGTCCTTAATCAACATACTGATCAATACCGGGAAAGTCTGGGGCAGTGGCAGCAAGAAGAGAGGAATATGAAAAACAGGCGAAGGCAGAATTTCAACAGAGCGGGTTTTTCTTCTTTCTTTTGTTGTCTGGCTGTTGTGTGTTTTTCGCTGGTTCTGTTTTCTTTGCCATCCTTGGCTGCCCCGTTGGATAAACCGACAGTAAAGAACGGAGAAAACTTTGAACACTCCCTTCGTCACGGTCGGTTGGAACGCACTTATCAGGTTCATGTCCCGCGTTCAGTAACTCCGAATCGGTCCGCCCCAGTGGTTATTGTTTTTCATGGAGGAGGGGGAACGCCTGCGGATATTCAGCTCGCTAGCGGTATGAACCATAAGGCTGATTCATCCGGGTTCATAGCGGTTTATCCGCGAGCTGTTGCGCCTAAAAACAAGTGGAATCTTGGCCCCAGGGAAAATAATGCCCGGGACGCGTCTTTTGCGGATGACATTGGCTTTATTCGGAAAATGCTTGATGCATTGCAGGACAATTACAATATTGATCGGGATCGTGTTTATGTGACCGGGATATCTAATGGTGGAGCAATGGCGTACCGGGTTGCCTGTGAATTAAGTGATAGAATTGCAGCTGCGGCTCCGGTGGCGACTACCATGATCCTGAAGGCTTGTCATCCGTCAAAACCGGTGCCGATTATGCATTTCCACGGAAAGCAAGATAAAATGATATCGTTTGCTGGCGGCCATAGTGATGTTTCGGTGCCTGTGAGGATTCGACTTATGGATGATCTGATGCCAGTTGAAGAAGTTGTGTCAAGCTGGGTAGCCAATAATGCCTGTGAACTGAAATCCTATGTGACTTTTCAGAGGGGAAACGTCGAGTGCCGAACCCATCATTCTTGTCGCCAGGGGGCTGAGGTGACATTGTGCTCCGTCGAGACAGGTGGGCATACCTGGCCGGGTGGCAGAAGGGAGTCTGATGCCCTCTGGTACAGGCGCATTGTGGGCGAGGTGACAGAAGATATTTCAGCCACGGATGAGATGTGGGAGTTTTTTCTAAAACACCCGCGGGAATAGTCTATTTGGGAATTGCTGTAGAAGTAAAAATGGTTGACTTATCAACTAAATGCTGCTATTCTTGAAATAGATCGGGGCGCATTTTTTTTAACCATATAGTTGACATATCAACTATAAAGCAAGGGAGACGGGTATGCAGATCAAGGCGCTTGTTTTGGTTGGATTGGTTCTGGTTTCTTTTGGATTGGCCGGCTGTGAAACGACAGGTTTGTCTCTGCGGGAACAAGGAGAGAATAATTATTCAAATCTCATATACGGTTTATCAAATCAGGCAGCGTCCCCCAGGCTTACGCGTCTTAAAGAACCTTTTCGGCTTGCGGTTGTTCAGGTGGGTGAGCAGTCGCCGCATCCGGCCATGCTGCGTGCTATCAGAGAGTCAGATTTGCCGATTACAGATTTAATTCCTTTACCGGCTGCAGGCTTGCAAGTATCGGGCGCGGACAAGCGCAGTGATATTGAGGCTTATGTGCAGAAGAAGGTCGCCAGCATGCTATCTCTGGCCAGAAGCCAAGGGGCAGACTACGTGTTTCTTTTTGGGGGATCAGCCGATATTGGTCAGAAGAATAATGCGCTGCAGATTCTGGATCTGACTATTATTGGCGGGTTCTTGATTGATAGTAATACGGTTTTTGCTGACGGCAAAGCTGTAGGGGCCCTGGTTGATGCGGATTCTGGCAGTGTTATTTTTTTTGTCAGTGCCGACCAGTCGGCTTCCGGTGGATATCCTTCGTTTAATTATGGAGCGCGGGATGAAATTCTTGGCAAGTTTCGTCAGGATCTTGTGCAGGCGCTGGGAGGCGAATTTATCCGGCGGACAGGCTTGTATCTTTAAGACTTCGGATGGTTACCTTTAAACAGAGAAGATATTATTACAAGCTGAATGCTTGTCCTGCCCCTTCAAAAGAGGGGGCAGGTTTGTGTCGGTTGTGCAAGTTTCCAAGAAGGCTGGATATAATCTTCTTGACAGTTTTTATTCGCATGCTATATTCCTACTAACTCGATAGAGTTAATAGCGTTTTAGGTTTGTGGCCTTACGGTATCCTTGGTGGCATTAAGGCGACAGGGTTGTTTGAAGATCGGTCAAGTTTGTGGAAAAAATCCCCAAAGGAGGGTAGAGAAATGAGCATTCAGCAACCAGGCAGAAATATTATTAATGATGCGATTATTAAAGATATAAGCGAGTCTATTCATGGATTAAATTTCGGGACAGTGATGATCACTGTTCATAATTCGAAGATAGTTCAGATTGAAATTTCGAAGAAGAGTCGGTTTGATGATATCTGGATGGTGCAGGAAGGAGAAGGGATCTAATCCGGGTTAGTTGTCTTCAGCAGGGGTTTAATGACTTCCAGATTCAGGATATTGGTAAAGTGTATGGCGCCATTCACCGCCAGGTGGTCTGCATCAAAAAAGTCTTCTGTAGCAAAGCGTTGATCGAACATGTAATTGTGATAGCTAATTCCTGATTCGGTGGCAATTGTTTGAATGGTTTCCTGCATCTTTTGAAGTTTCTTCTGATCGAGCGCAAGGGTATACCCCGAAGAGACCGGCAATGAAACTAACACGGGAATGACTCCTTTGGCGCGCAGCAGCCTTATGATCTCCCGGAGGTGGGCGCTGTTGCGTGGGATAGCAGACGAGTTCATGCAGGTGTGCAGGAAGTTTACGCGTTTGCGGGCCTCGGATTCATTGGTGAGATATCCCGGATTGATCCTGGGGGCGAAGCCGTTTTCCAGCTGCTCATAGTCAAGATGGTCCCGGAAAAGATTTCTGGCCAGGCGAAGTGTTTCGTCGCCGCCATAAAGCTTGATTAAACTAAAGCGCATGATGTCCCAGGCGAACTTTTCGGACTCCAGTGGAAATCCGAAGAAACGTTCGTAAAAGAAGCTCCGCCAGTACTCGGGAGAGAGGTTTATATCGTCTTCAAGAGACGTATAATCTACACAAAGAACCACTGCCTTGAGCGCGGGCATTCGCGGGGTATACCGGGCAATAAACTGCAGATCGTAGAAAAGAGACTGGCTGACCATAGAGAGATTGAATGCCCGGGCACTGATCAGGCCCGGGTTGATTCCGTGCCAGGGCAGAGAGTTGCCCAGGATGAGGACTTCATGTTCCGCCAGATGCTGCTCAAGAAGGATTTTTTTTTGGGAATAGCTGTTTCGGACCGCAAGCAACCCCGTTTCAATCCAGAGCACCAGAAGCAGGATCGGGAAAACATAGATCAGAAAGGATTTGGCGAGGTTCTTCATGGTTTTCTAGAACTGAAAATAAATAAATTGCCGGGTTCCTTCTGCTCCGTAGAAAATGAGCAGGAGAAAACATATGTAACTAAAGCCTGCCTTGACCAGAGGGCTTTGCCGCAGAATGAATTTCAGGTCATCAAGATGATACTGCATGATTTCGATAAGCACCAGGAACCACGTAAACTGCAAAATGGCTGCGGCTGTTTGCCATGCAGCTTGTTGATTGACAGGCAGAAATCCGGTTAGAATACTTCTTAGCATAACAAAAATTTGTTCAAAGGATTGAGCCCGGAACACGAGCCAACCCAGGCAGATCAGGTGGAAAAAGAAAAACAGCTTGGCTGCATAAAGCAGGCCTGAAGGCAGGGAGAGTCTTCCGGTTAGTGAACGGAATTTATGCCAGAGCGGTTCTCCGGCGCGGTAGGCAATCAGCAGCGCCCCCTGGTAGGCTCCCCATAAAACAAAGGTCCACGACGCTCCGTGCCACAACCCCCCGATCAGCATGGTTAGCCCCAGGTTGCGAAACATACGCAGGCGTCCCTGACGGTTCCCTCCCAGGGGAATATATAAATAATCGCGTAGCCAGGAAGACAGGCTGATGTGCCATCTTTTCCAGAACTCGACAGGATTGGTGGCAAAATAGGGCAAGTTAAAGTTGGTGATAATATCAAAGCCCATGATTTTTCCCAGGCCTTTGGCAATGTTCGAGTAACCGGCGAAATCACAATAAATCTGGAAGGCGAAAGCGTATACGGCCAGCAGCACCGTCAGTCCGTCCCGGGGGCTGGTGGCAGAAAAGACGGGTTCTACAATTCCGGCCAGATTGTCGGCAACATAGACTTTTTGGAAAAAGCCCCAGAGAATCCAGAAACACCCTTCTTTAAATTTTTCTACAGTGACAGTTCTTTCTTTGAGTACCTGTGGCAGCAGATCCCTGGCTTTCATGATCGGGCCGGCTACGAGTTGAGGAAAATAGGTGACAAAAAGAGCGTAGTCCAGATATCTGGCGGGAGGGATGACTTCCCTGCGGTAGAGGTCGAACGAATAGCTCATGGCCTGGAACGTGTAAAAGGAGATTCCGATCGGGAGCACAATGTCGAGGGTGTAGGGGTTAACTGTCAGGCCGCAATAGCTCAGGAGAGAAGTGAGATTGGAGACAAAAAAATTGCAGTATTTGAAAAAAAGAAGGATAACCAGATTAACAGTGAGAGCGATAGAAAGAAAGAGTTTTGCGGTTTGCCTGTCTTTGGCGTAATAGATTCGGGGGCCGCACAGATAGTCTGCGGTTATGGAAATAAACATGAGCAGCAAGAAACGGACATCCCATGCGCCATAAAAGATGCAACTGGCGGCCAGGAGCATTCTGTTTTGCCAACGATGGGACAAGATGAGGTAAAGTCCGTAGACAATAAGAATGAAAAGAAAAAATTGTGTGGAGTTAAAAAGCATGGCGGCTTGATTTTGATTTGGTTGTTAGTAATAAGTCCGAGAATATCATGAAAGAACGTTGTGTTGAAGTTTTGTTTGAAACTTGTTGTCTTGAGGGATATTTCCGGGGAAATGCGTGGTCAAGCCCGAGCATGTGAGGTAAAATCAGGCAGCTTGTTTTAATCTTGAACAAAGGGGTTTAATGAAAAGTTCAGCCTGGACGGAAGCTCTTTTATTGTCTGTGATTGCCTTTTTCTCTGGGGCGATTGTTATGGTCATTGAGTTGACGGGTAACCGCATTCTGGCTCCTGTTTTTGGCAATAGTCTCTATACCTGGACCGGACTGATCGGAGTCATTCTGACTGCGATGAGTGCAGGTTATTGTTACGGTGGATGGCTGGTTGACCGCAAGCCCACCCCTGTTTTGCTGGGGCATATTCTTGGGTTGGCGGCTGTTTTTGTTCTGATAGTTCCTTTTTTGCATCTTTCTGCTGATCTTTTTTTGTCTGGAACCAGTGCTGTTTGGGGTCCTGCTGTGGCGGCAGGTATGTTTTTTGCTTTGCCTGGCTTTCTTCTCGGTGCGGTGCCTCCTTTTTGTGTGCGCCTGGTCAGTTTATTGTCCGCGGATCGGCATGTTGGAATATCATCCGGGATAGTGGGTACGCTTTCCATGCTGGGGAGTGTCGCCGGGACTTTTGCCACCGGCTTTCTGCTTATTCCACGTTTTGATTTGTGGACGATCTTTTTGGGAAGCGGGATTGTCCTGGCGTGCATGGCAGCAGCGGTTTATGGAGTCGCTCTTAGAAAACCACTGAACCTGGCGGTGCCTGTGGCGGTTATATTTCTTGCCTTGCTCCTGGCAGGATGGGTTGCCAGGAAAAATCCGCCAATGCCGTGGCATATTCTCTTTCACAAGATCACATTCTTTCACCGCATAGTTGTGTTCCGGGGGCCGGAACTGGCTAATGGAGATTTTGTGACGACAATTAATACGGATAATTCTACAGCGGGGGCGCGCTTCGAGCATTCGCCCGAAAGTCCGCTGGTGTATAACCGGTACTGGGAATTGAGTCGGCTTTATTGTCCGCGGATGCAAAGGGCACTTTTTCTTGGTGGAGGCGCTTTTACCATGCCGCAGGCGTTGAGCCGGGCTTATCCCGGTGCCCAAGTGGAGGTCTGCGAGATTGATCCGCAGGTGATCGAAGCAGGCAAGATTTTTTTTCGTACCGGGGACTATCCGCATATGAAGATTGCTGCAGAAGATGCGCGGCGCTATTTGCGTTCAGATAACGGCCAGTATGATCTTGTTTTTGGAGATGTTTTCCATGGCAAGCACAATGTTCCGTTTCATCTGGTCACAAAAGAGTTTTTTGATCTGGTACGCCAGAGATTGACTCCGGATGGTATTTACATGATGAATATTATTAGTGCCATTGAAGGAGACAGAGCGCGATTCTTTCGCGCCATAACCCGAACTCTGTCTGAGGTTTTCGGGCGAGTTGATGTTTACGCCACCAATCGACAGAATCCCGGGGATTTGCAGAATATTATTATTGTGGCTGGTATGCGCATGGGAACTTATGATGATTTTCTCCGCATAGAACCCCCCGGCGGCCTTCAGGCATTGCTTGCTACCCGGGTGCCGCCGCAAGATTATAGTCTGGAAGGGAGTCCAGTTTTCACGGACAGTTACAATCCGGTCGAATATATTGTAACAGGGAATGCCGGAGCGGTCTGACGTGACCCGGGAGGTCTGGATTCGCGCTCACGCTTGTTGTGTGATGTATTGTTCTGTCTAGTGGCAAGCGGTGCCATTTTAATGAGCGGCTTGCTGTCTGTTATGGTCAAATCTGACCGTAAGATTCTTAATGTTGACATTCGATGACGTTATATGCTAACTTTACAGGGTCGTTTGTGTAGAAACAGGCTTATATCGCAGGAGCTGATGCGGGTAAACATAACAGCTACATTGTAATCAATAATCAGGAGTTGGTGGCTTATGAAACATTCTTATTTGAATTTGTTGGGTGTATGTGTTCTTCTTTTAACCTCGGCGGGTTGTGCTTGCAGGCATTGGGACTGGGTTTGTACCTCTTGCGCTCCCAAGAATCAGCAGGTTGCCAGTAAGCCTGTCGAGCAGGTTCAGCCTCCTGTCCAAAAAGTTCAGACGACGGTTACAAGCCAGTCTGCGGCGCCCGCTTCAGTCCCCGGTGTCTACACTTTTGGCGATTATAAGTCCAATACACTGACATCCAAGGCCTGGCAGTCGCTGGCGCAGAAGGATTTGACAGGGGTAAAAACTTATACCGGAAAATGTGTTGACCTCTATGCGACTGAGGCAGCCAAAATGCAAGCTACCCTTAACGACTATCCTGCAGGTGATCCGGCCAAGGTTTTTTCGTATTGGGCACTTAATGATGTTGCGACTTCTCTTTTTATCCAGGGCGAGGCTTATCGCAAGGCGAAAGATATGGACAAAGCCAAGGCCGCCTATCAAAGAGTCATTAACGAATTCTCTTATGGTCAGACCTATGATCCGGGCAGCAAAACATTCTGGAAACCTGCGGAAGCGGCGCGTGATGGTTTGTACATGATCGAGAAGAATCTGGATCTGGATTTTGGCAACATGACTTCCTATGAATTGGTTAGCAAGATGTGGGCATCGTTGGCGAAAGAGAATCTGGATGAAGTTATCGGTTACTTCAGAAAGATGGATTCTCTTTACAGTGAGCGTGCCAAAGAGATGCAGTCTTTCCTCAAGGATTTTCCCGAGCTTCCTGCCGAGAACATTCACAAATATTGGGCTCTTAATGATGTCGGAACCGGAGCGTTTGTTCTGGGAGAAGCCTATAGCCTGGCCGGTATGAAGACAGAAGCAGCCAAAGCCTATCAGCAGGTTGTTGATAATTATGGTTTTTCACAGTGCTGGGATCCCCAGGGCTGGTTCTGGAGACCGGCAGAAGGCGCTCAGCAGAAACTGCTGGAATTGCAGTACGGACAATAACTGCCAGCTGACTTTTTCTGGCCGTTGCGGATAAAGTTTTTTTAATAAAGAACCCCGAACCTGATCGTTCGGGGTTCTTTTTATTGGTCACTCCTCGCGTAGTCCAGGTTATCTCCGGCAAAAAAAGATCTCTTTCAAATCTTTCCTTGTTCCCGGCGGTATAAAGGATATAATAACTGGAGTAGTTTGTGAATGATTTTAATCAAGGAGGCCTTATGTTCAGAAAGTTACTTTTATTAACGGTTGTTGTATTCGCGGCGGCGATGCCGGCAGGTGCCCAGGAGGCAAAGTTTTTGCAGTTGTCGCTTTTTAATCCGGTTCAGCTGGTTCCGGCTGACGAATCGATCAAAGGCCTTCGGCTTAACCTTTTGTATACCGTTAACCAGGATGTCACCGGTTTAAGCTATAGTTTCTTCGGTGTCAACCGCACCAAAGGGGATGTGATCGGTGTTGAGCTGGGTCTTGGCAACTGGACTGACGGAGCGTTCTATGGTTGGCAGCCGGGCTGGGTTAGTCGTACGGGCAGTCGCTTTGTCGGTTGGCAGGGAGGGTTTGCCGCTGTAACCGAGGGAGACTTTACGGGATTACAGTCCGGGATGGTTGGCTGGACAGAGGGCTTTTTTCATGGCTGGCAGGCGGCTTGGGTTAATTACGCTGGCGGTGATTTTGTCGGGCTACAGAGTGGTTTGGGAAATTTCTCCAAGTCCTATTTTTCCGGGGCCGCCATTGGTGCTCTGAATTATGCGGACGGCGCTGTGAAAGGTTTTCAGGGCGGGTTTGTCAATTATGCCCGTGAGATGCGCGGATTCCAGCTGGGATTTATTAATGTGACCAAGTCACTGGACGGACTTCAGATTGGTCTGGCCAATTATAACGGCAACAAAAAGCCGTTTGAGTTTCTGCCCATAGTTAACTGGTCTTTCTAAAGAACCGGATATTTTGTCTGGGCTTGAGGAGGAAGCCGTAGACTGTTTGTTTGAACAGTCTACGGTTTTCTTCTGATTTGAGATATCAAGATGTGTTAATCGGCGTTGTCATCGCAAAAAGAAAAGTTTTTCGGGAAGATTTCTATGCAGAAAATTGCACGTCCGTCAGGGATCCGGAGCCTTGTTCAGGTACTGAAGTTTTTCGGGATAGTTGTTTGTGTTTATACGATCCTCGGTTTTATTGTTCTGCCGTTTATGCTCCGCTGGGCAGTTGAAGCCCAGGGAAGCAAGTTGTTAAAACGCAAGCTTGCTGTGTCCGCCGTTTGGGTGAACCCTTATATGTTCAGCATAGGTGTCCGTGGTGTTGAGCTCAGGGATACCCAAGGGGAGCCATTGTTCTTTTTACGTGCGGCCAGCCTGGATGTCAGTTTTCTGGCATTGTTAAAAAAGAATTTACGTGTCGAGTCTGTTGTGCTCGACGGTCTTGAGGTTGATGCCCGCTTGTCTGCGGAGGGTCGTTTTAATCTTTTGGATTTTGTGGCATCCTTTCCGGCGCCGAAGGCTTCCGCCGCGGTGGATACTCCGGCAGATTCCTCTTCCCGGAAGGCATCCTTTCCCCCCGTATTTGTAGATAGTTTGATTGTCCGCGAAGCTCGTTTGGGGTTTACAGATGAAACAGTTTCTCCCCGGCTTGTTACAAATCTGGGTGGACTTCTGATTCGGGTGACCGGTTTCTCAACAGATCCGGGTGTGTGGACCGGGGTATTTGTGGAAGGGACTCTGGATGGGCGGGGCACTGTGAATCTGGAGGCCCGGCTTAAACCTTTGCAATCGCCCCCGGAACTGGAGATGAGCTGTGTTCTGGGCAGTTACGTGCTGACGGTGCTTTCGCCGTATGTCGGTAAATATACCGGGCGGGAACTGGATGATGGCAAGTTTGATTTACGGATGGATTATCGTATTGCCGGCAATCAGCTTTCGGCTGATCATCGCCTGCTGGTTCAGAATTTTACCTTTGGCCGCCGGACTCAAAGCAAAGATGCTGGGGTTACCTTTTGGTTTGGCATTGGCACTTTTGGAGGATGCTAATGGGCAAATTAAGGTGGCTCTCCCGGTTACGGGGGATTTGAGTGATCCGCAATTTCGTTTCTGGCCGTTGGTTGGACAGGTGATCCGTAATTTCTTTTTCAAGGTCGTGAGCAGTCCTTTTGCTTTTTTGGGTTCTGTTCTTGGTTCGGAGAGTGGAACTGACGAGCTTGGTTACGTGCGTTTTCAGCCCGGGCAGGCGGTATTGACGGATGCCGAGCGGCAAAAACTTGCAACTCTGGTGCGGGGCATGGAACAGCGTCCTGCTTTAAAGCTTGAGATTAAAGGGGCTTTCGATCCTGATATGGACTGGAAGGCATTGGCAGCGCAAGCGTTGGCAGGAAATTATGCGCAACTCAGGGCGGGTTCTTCGCGTACGGAAAGTCAGCTTTACCAGATGTTGTATCAGCGCAGTTTCGGGATTCGTGGTCTTTGGTCATTGGCCAGGAAGTACAAGAATCGTCCTGGCCAGTACCAGGAGAATGCTTTTATTACGGAAATCAGGCGCCAATTGATTGAAAGCGCCCCTGCTGATCATGCTGCCATGTCGTCTCTGGCAACGGAGCGCGCTAAAGTAGTTCACGAGGCTCTTTTGTCTTTGGGTCTGGATATGGGCAAAGTGACTTTGGGTGCAGTCCATTCGACCCGTGGCAGTATGGGCTCGGTTGCAATGGAGCTGACGCTGACAGTTGCAAATGACGGAGAGCCATGAGCCTTGCCGATTCGCTTGCTGATATTGTCTGGGACGAGCAGGGGATGCCCCAGTCTACCGCTTTTGGCGACAAGTATTTCTGTCGTTCAAGTGGTTATGACGAATCTGTTTATGTGTGTTGTCAGTCCAATGCTTTGCGCGAACGTTTTCTGGCTTTGAGCTCCGCGGAGGGAGGAACTTTTACGATTCTGGAAACAGGTTTCGGGACCGGGCTGGATTTTTGTAGTGTCTGGCAGTTGTGGCGGGAGACAGCTCCCCGTTCCTGGCGGTTACATTTTATTTCAGTGGAACTTTATCCTTTGGCCGTTGAGCATCTGACACGGGCACTGGCTTTTTGGCCGGTGCTGGCTCCGCAGGCCGCAGCGCTGGCAGCGCAATATACTCCCTCGCCCGGACAAATAAAGTCTTTTCTTTTTGATGAGGATCGGGTGACTCTGACAGTTGTTTTCCGGCATGTGCAAGAGGCATTGTCGCTGGTTAAGACCGCAGGATTGGCACCGGAGGGGGTGGACGTGGTTCTTCTGGACGGTTTTGCTCCTTCCAAAAATCCTGAAATGTGGTCGGATCATGTTTTTGACGGAGTAGCCGCTTTAAGTCGGAAGGGGACAACCCTGACAACGTTTACTGTTGCGGGTTTTGTCCGGCGAGGTCTGACCGACCGCGGTTTTGTGATTCGCAAGATCCCCGGTCTGGGCGGCAAGAAGCATGTTTTGTCAGCTTTTTTTGATCCTCGCAGTTTCTTGCAGAGTGAAACTTGATTTTCCGCGATTCGAGGTTAGAATCATAGGTCTGGTCAGTAAGATGGCCGCATGAATCGTATCCGTTCCAGGAACGGGTTAACCGCAGAAGGAGATAGTTTTATGATCAAGCATGTCGTATTCTGGAAACTGAAGGACAGCGCGTTAGGCAATGATAAAGCTGCGAACGCTTTGTTGATGAAAGAAAAGCTTGAGGCGCTTAATGGACGTATCGACGGTATGCTTAAGCTGGAAGTCGGCCTGGACTTTAGCGCGACTGACAGTTCAGCGGATGTGGTTTTGTATACCGAGTTTGCCTCTCGTGAAGCGTTAGATGAGTATCAGGATCATCCTGAGCATGTAGCCATCAAGGGCTTTATTACGGCGGTTCGTTCGGAGCGGCGCTTGGCTGACTATGAAGTGTGAGTATGAGAGAACGCTTTCCGCCATTACCGCAAGGTTGTTTGGTTGGAAAGATGTCTTTTTGTATGCGGCCCTGAGTCTGGTTATTCTGCGTTTGACAATCTGGAAGTTCTTCCCGCATGCGGAAATCTTTGTTCGGGAAGAACTTTCGAATTTGATTGTCGCCGGGTTATCTTGTCTGCTTTTTATTGGCTATCTGTTTTATAAATTCTTTAGCAGGGAAGTATGGGTTCGTTCCGGATTCTTTTTTCCATTATCTTTGTTGTTTTTTGCGGTGGTCTTATCCGTTTTTTATAGCGTCG
This sequence comes from Candidatus Omnitrophota bacterium, assembly GCA_903944345.1. Lineage (GTDB taxonomy): Bacteria > Omnitrophota > Gorgyraeia > Zapsychrales > Fredricksoniimonadaceae > CAJARJ01. Next base: position 90,132 of record CAJARJ010000018.1, on the reverse strand, counting down.
ATCGTTCGGTGAGTGTTATTTCTGCGGTGGTTTTCGGGTCGGTGTTGTTTTTTTTCTTTATGCTTTCCGACCTGCTGGACAGCCCGTGTCGTATCAGGATTTTTGTTATCGGCATGCTCCTTTGTGCTTTGGTGACGGCGGCTTTTGCCGTGCGGGAGTTTGTTTTGCTCTTTCTGCGTCAGCCGCTGCCGTCTGACGCACTGCTCCAGGATTTTAATTCCAGTTTGCATTATGTGTTGACTCGCCGCCGGGCCACTTCTTTGCTGGGTTGGCCTAATTCGTTGGCGGGTTATCTTTTGCTGTTTCTTCCCCTGGGTGGTATTTATGCGGTGGCAGCGAAAGGTTGGTGGCGTCGTATTTTCTGGGGAAGCTTCGCGGCTGTTTTGCTGACTGGCTTTCTGGCCACTTTTTCTTTTCTGGCCTGGAGCAGTTTTCTGTTGTCCGCCTGTTTGCTGGTTTCGCTTGTTTACCGGAGAATGAGAGGAAGCCTGTCCTCCATCCAGACTACGGGGTTGATTCTTTTCGTACTTCTTTTTCTGGTGGCTTTTGCCTGGGTTGTGGCGCGTAAGGATTTTGGCGCGGCCTTGCAACCGCGCCTTTTATATTATCAGAATGCCGCGACTCTGATTGCCGAGCATCCATTGCGAGGATGCGGCTTTGGCGCGTTTGGCATGGCTTCGCGCCATCTGGTGACTTCGCAGGAGGCGCTAACAGCTTTCGTGCATAATACCTATTTGCAATGGCTGGTGGAAACAGGGGTTTTGGGCCTTGTCGGCATATTGGCTTTGGTAGCTGCGTTTATTGCTGCATCTCGTCGGGCATTAGCGCTTTACAGGGATGGCGCGGATGCCTGGCTTGTTGTCGGGCTGATTTGGGGGTTGACGGCATTTCTGATTGATAATTTTTTTAGCTTCACTTTTATTAAACCCAATATTGCCTGGCATGGCTGGGCCATGCTGGCGGCTCTGGCAGCTATGAGTCGTCCCTCATCCGGAAGATTGTGGACAAAAGGTTGGCAGCGCTTGTTCTTTGTTTTTGCCGGAGTTTTGGCGGGGGTTTTATTGTTCCTGAGTGTTTGTTTGTCGGTTTCTTTCTTTTTGTATATGGAAGGCAAGGTCGCGCGAGCAGGAGGTGATTTGGCCAGGGCCGGACATCTTTTTGTTCAGGCTTCCCGCCTGAACCCCTGGTCCTGTGTTTATCCGGCTGCAGCGGGTATTGTACTTGCGAATTCCTGGAAGGAAAATGGCCGGGCAGATTTTCTTGCGGGAAGTGCCGCTTCGTTTGAGGAGGCGGTTCGCCGTTCACCGCTTAATTACATTAATTATTTCAGTCTGGGACAGATTTATGCTGTTATGGGGCAAAGAGATAAATCCCTGGATTTCTATCGTGAGGCCCGCCGGCTTTCGCCTTTTGAGTTTGAGCGGGAAGTCCGTAATACATTAAATAATCCCGGGGCCGTCCGTTAGCCTGTCGGGTTGCTTTCTCGTCGATGTCTGTGGTTCCGCTGAGTTTCCCCGGGTGGATTCCAGATTATTCTTGCGGCGTACCGTATAATTGCTAAGATAAGACGAGAGACGAAGCAGAGGGGGAGTTATGCAAACAACTTTAGCCCGCTGGAAAAAGCGTTGCCTTTTGTTGTTGGAGCGATACAGAACTTCCCATGGGGATGTTTTGCGCCGCAAGATTATTGCGGTGCAGTATTTGTTTCTTGACGTAGACCGGGATACGGGAGCGTTCAGGCGCAGTTTGGCCTTTTCCTGTCCTGTGGGTTGCGGGGTTTGCTGTCAGAATCCGCATGTTCAGGCTTCCGAGCTTGAGCTGCTTCCTTTGGCATCGCAGCTTGATCGTCTTCGGCAGGCCGAGGGCTTTTACGAAAAAGCCGACAAGCAGGATTTTCAGGGACGGTGCATTTTCTTTTTTCCTGAGGCAGGGTCCTCGGGGCAAGGCAAGTGTTTGCAGTATGCTTCGCGTCCGCTGATTTGCCGGCTGTTCGGTTTTTCCGGAAATCGGGACCGGCATGGACATTTTCGGCTGGCGTCCTGTTCTGTTCTAAAGGATAAAATTTTGCCGTTGGCAGCGCCGGGCATTCAGAAGCCGGAAGGCACTGAGGATAAGCCCGTTTTTATGTCCGATTATGTTTTGAGATTGAGCAGTATTGATCCGGATTTATCGCGGGAAATGCTCCCGATCAATATGGCATTCAAGCGGGCCGTTGACAGAATATGGCTTCACAAGAAGTTTGCGCACTGAAAAACAACAGGAGGAAGGTGTTAAATGCAGTCTTATGACATATACGATACGAAAATTATTCTGCGTATCCAGAACAGGATTTGTGAGACCGAAGAAGAGATTATCGATAGCGAGCTTTTCAAGGGAATTGTAACTGCTGCCGTTGGCAAACTGGCCAAACGTCGTTCTATTCTGATGCAGGTCTTCGGCAAGAAAGATGCCGACACAGGAGATATCGACCGGCTTATCCAGACTATCAAGTATCTGACCAAGATGCCGGCCAGTCTGGTTCCTAATATTGTGAAAGGATCGGATGTCTTTCTGCAGGATCCCACATTGTTTAATGAGTTGATCGAAAGTATTTACAATTTTTGGCGCAGTTTTGACCGTTTTATCATTTCCGGCGGGCAGGACAAGAACTGGGACAAGCGCCCGTATCGCACATTTAACGAGACGATTGGTCAGTTGACTAATCTTATTCGTCAGATGTATCGGGACATCCAGGAGAATGTAACCGGACAGCACCCTCGTATTTATCGTCAGGTTGCGGCGGGAGCCGAGGTGTCCACCATATCGGTACCCAGGGAGGTTAAGCTGCCGCAGGAGTATGCCGAATTGAACAATGTGCCCATGATCCGGCAGATGCTCTTGTACCCTCCGCTCATTCTGACGCCACCGATGAACAAGCGGACTGGTCGTGCCGAGAGGGTTAATGAGAGCCCGATCAAGGGGCTGAGCTTCGACTCTAACGACTGGCTTTGTTATCCGGCCAAAGTCGGAGAGCTGCTGATTATGGTTTATTTTCATAACCGTTTTGCCGAGCTGGGTCATTCTTTATGCAATCTTTTCGAGATTGCCGGAGACGAGGATCTGGAGCGTCAACCGGATGGTGTGTATGCCTACGGAGTTCCTCCCGAGAGCCTGGCACGCTTTAACTGTGAACAGGTTTTCTTTGATGACGAAAAGAATAATCTCCTTGTTGGTGCGGTTCCGTTTCGTCCCGAGTTCGGTTATTTCGGATATGTCAAAAAGATGGTCCTGACCCTGCATAACGTTATCATGATGAAGCGCGGGATTATGCCCTTTCATGGCGCGCTGGTACGGATTATTCTGAAAGGGGATATCGACCGTACGTTGCTTTTTATCGGAGATACCGGTGCCGGAAAGTCTGAAACGCTTGAGGCTTTGCGCGGACTGGGTGAGGATCATATCCAGGATCTGATTATTGTTGCGGATGACATGGGTTCGATCCAGCTTGCCCCCGACGGGCGGGTGCTGGGTTACGGCACCGAGATCGGGGCGTTTCTGCGCCTCGACGATTTGCAGCCTGGATATGCGCTCGGCCAGATTGACCGTGCGATTATCATGTCGGCCAATCAGGTGAATGCCAGGATCATTATTCCGGTTACCTCGTATCAGCAGGTTATCAAGGGTGAGAAGATTGATTTTGTTTTTTATGCAAATAATTATGATGCCACTGATGACGATCATCCGATTGTCGAGCGCTTCAAGACACCGGAGGCTGCGCTTAACGTTTTTCGTGAAGGCACCGCCATGAGCAAGGGCACAACTACGGCGACGGGGCTGGTGCATTCTTATTTCTCCAATGTTTTTGGTCCTGCCCAGTACAAGCATTTGCACGATCCTTTGGCGAAAGATTATTTTGAGCACTTCTTCAGGCAGGGAGTTTATGTCGGTCAGATGCGTACTCGTCTGGGACTGGCCGGTTGGGAGAGAAAGGGTCCGGAAGAAGCGGCCCGGCAGCTGATGCGGGTGATTCAGGAGAAAGCTTGATTTTCCGGCAGACGCCATATAAGGCCGGAGTCGATTCTGCAGGTTTAACCGCAGGACGGCTCCGGCCATTGCTTTTTCTCAAGTTTGTTCTGGCGTTATGCAGTATGGCTTACGAGTTGTTGCTGGCCCAGGTTCTTTCCGCGTTTTTTGCCAATACCGTTCTGCGTTACAGCGTGACAATCGGTCTCTATATGTGTTTTATGGGTGTAGGGGCTTTTGCGGCTGAACGTTATGTTGTCAAAAGACCCTGGCGGCTTCTGTTTAAGGTTGAAACATTGCTGATTTTGTTTGGTGTTTCGGCTGTTCCGGGTCTTTTTCTTCTGGATGCGTTGAATTTTCCATCCGGATTTCTTTTGTTTTGGGCGCACATGCTTGTTGTTTTGATTGGTTTTCTGACCGGGTTTGAGTTGCCGCTGCTTCTTGCATTGGGCGCAAGTGATTTAAAGTCCGATCGTAACCGGCTGATCGCTTTTGATTATCTCGGGGCTTTTGCCGGAACTTTGTTATATGTTTTCTGTCTTTATCCTTTATCCGGACTTGTGCCTTCTCTGATGGCGGTCGCAACGTGCAATGCGGCGGGGGCGCTTTTTCTGGTTCTGGTTTGGCGACCTGAGTTCGGGGTTAAGGCGAGAGTGTATTTGCGTGGCGCGGCACTGCTGCTGCTTCTGACGTTGGCCGGGCTGGCTTGGTCCGGGCGAATCCAGGAGGTCTGTGTTCGTTTATATCTTCATGAAGAGGCGTTATGAAATCCAGAAAACATGAATTTGGCAGACACTATCTTGTCGAGTTTACCGGTTGTGATCCGGAGCCCCTGGCCAGGGTTGAAGTTTTGCGTCCTCTTTTTCTGCAGGCCGCCCGTGACAGCGGCGCCACTATTCTTGGATCCCATTTCCATCAGTTTGAGCCGCAGGGTGTCAGTGCGATGATTTTTATTGCTGAATCACATTTCTCTATTCATACATGGCCCCAGGACGGTTATGCGGCTTTTGATGTTTTGACCTGCGGAACCATGTTTCCCGAGAGGGCGATTGATTTTCTTAAGCAGGGGCTTTTGGCCCGTAAAGCAGAGGTTAGTGTGATGTCCAGGGGCTTTGACGAATGATGTTTGTTATATATCTTTTGTCGTTTGTCCTGGCGGCGTGTGCGCTTGTTTATGAGCTGGTGCTTGCCCAGACGGTTGCGGTTTTTACGGCTAACCAGCTGGTTTGGGTGAGTCTGGCGGTGGGGGTTTTTGTCGGGAGCATGGGGGCAGGGGCCTGGTCAGGCGGAAGATTTTTCAAAAACGCTCCGCTGGAACTCAGGCTATTTCGGGTGGAAATTGTTTTGAGCCTGGTGGGAGGAGGATCTGTTCTTCTTCTGCATGCAGCCCAGTCGGGCGCTTTGTCCTTTTTGTCCGGGGATCAGGTTATTGCTGCGGACGTCCTGTTTTTTTTCAGCGCGCTTGTGCTTTCGTCTGCCGTCGGTTTTTTGGCGGGGATCGAATTGCCTCTTCTTCTGGATATGGCTGTGGAGGCGGTTCCTGGCAGAAATCTTCTGGTTCGGGTTCTGGGCATGGATTATCTGGGCTCGCTGTCCGCAGGATTGATTTTCCCGCTGTTTTTGTTGCCTAGGTTCGGGTTATTGCAGATTGCCGGATTAATTGCTGTCGTTAATCTTATGGCTGCCGTTGTTTTGTGGTGGGTCAAACCGGTCAGGGGGGCGGGGCAGCTACTTTGGTCTGCTCTGGCAGCGATTCTGATTTTTTTGACGCTTGCCGGCGCCGGAAGATTTGAACAGTATTTCTTGCGCCGCTTTTATGCCCTTCCTGATGAGAGTGCCTTTCTGGCGCAAGTGCAGCGGGTTCGCAGTCCGTATCAGTCTATTGATTTGGTGAGTATTCGCTCGGCCGCCGGTTATCCGGATGACTTGCTGGATATTTATAGTAACGGCAAAGCTGGCAGGAAGGTTCGTCCGCACGGGTTAGCTTTGTATCTTGGGCATGATTTTCAGTTTCTTTCTGATGTTGAGAAATTTTACCATGAATTCTTTGCGCATGTTCCTATGGCAATCTCGGTTCGTGTTCCGGAGTCTGTTCTTGTTCTGGGGGGCGGTGACGGCCTTCTGATTCGGGAATTGCTCAAGTATTCTTCCGTCCGCAAGATCATTTTAGTTGAGATCGACAGGAAGGTGGTTGACTTGTTCCGTTCCGCTTCCGGGCCGGGCTCTTTGACCCAAGGGGCTTTTGAGGATCCCCGGGTGCAGGTGGTTATTGACGATGCTTTTTATTATGTACGCCAGTCACGCGAGTTCTTTGATGCCATTTATCTGGATTTTCCGGCTCCAAGCGATTACAACCTTAGCCGCCTTTATTCGCGTGAGTTTTATGCCATGGCGCGGGCGCGGCTTTCGGCCGAAGGCTTTCTGGTTATGGATGTTCCCGGGCTTGAGCAGATCCCCCGGCAGGAGGAGCCAGGCAAAGATACTCGGACATGGGATATTCTCTATAACACCTTGTTTGCTGCCGGTTTTGGGGATATTCGGCCATTCTTTTCCGCGCTTGAGGATGATAATCCCCGGGCGCTGGCATTGTTTCGAAAACTTTACACGGGTGTTGATATCATAACCCGGACCGACACCAACATGTTGACCGGACAAACAAGTTCTATGCAGATCAGAGGCGGCGAGGCCGTTGCCAGGGAAATGTTGCGGGATTTTTTGCAGAATCTTTCTTCCGGTTTCATTCTGGCTCGTGCGCAAGGTGCAGGTACCCCGGATATGTTTTATGGTCAGGGTGTTACGCCGGATATTGTCAACTCCTCCCGGGTCAGGGCGGCACTGCTTGCTGGTAACCAGTTGATTGCACGGAAAAATTCGCGGCTGGTTAACTCCATTTTTCGACCGCTACTTCCGGACTTCTCCGAATGGTGGCGACTCAAGACACCCTATTGATGGCTCCGGCCTGCCGGGGCCTTCTGCGGGTATAATTTTGACTCGATCTGTCTATAGGATAACGAGTTAAAAAAGATGAAAAATTATTTTCATAACTTACAAATTCATGTAGAGTGTAATCAACTTGCGTTGAAAAATTCTAAATAAAGGAGAAAATATGGCGGGGATTGATATTCTTTTTATCGAGCCGATTGTAACGATGCTCAACAAACTTGGGGCTTTTGTTCCCCAGCTATTTGGCGCGCTTCTGATCCTTCTTTTCGGTTGGATTATTGCCAAAGTTTTCAGCGGTTTTGCACAGAAACTACTTGATCAGGTCAAGTTTAATTCTTTTTCCGACAAGATCGGGTTTTCTGCAATGCTCACCAAGGGCGGAGTGATGCTCTCGGCGTCTTCTTTGCTGGCTGGCCTCGTGTATTGGGCGATGATGCTGCTGGTGTTTACTGTCGTGGTTGATTCGATGGGGCTGGTTGTCGCGGCGCACCTTCTGGAAAGAGTCACCGGGTTTATTCCGAATGTTATTGCCGCGGTTTTTGTGGCTTTGATCGGTATGTTTTTTGCCAATCTTATTTACAGTATTATCAAGGCTGCAGCTTCAAATATTGACGTTTCGCGTGCCGAGTTGCTGGGTTCGATTGCCAAGATAGCGATTCTGTTGTTTACAACGGTCATGACATTTGAGCAGTTGAGAATTTCTACATTTTTTGTCAGCACGACGTTTCAGATCTTTTTTGCGGCTTTTTGTCTTGCGCTGGGGCTTGCTTTTGGTTTGGGTGGTAAAGATCTGGCCGCCAAGATTCTTTGGGATTTTTATAATAAGCAGAATATTGGCAAGTAAACCTTAGAATGATTTGTTTAAAGAGCGCAGGCAGATTTATAGCCTGCGCTCTTTGTTTTTACGGATGTGTTTGACCGCTATTGATGAGGATCCCTGCGATGTTGATACAAGCTTTCTGTCTGGGGTTTTGTTCATGCCTGTTGCAGCTGTTTGTTTTGCGGGAACTTATGGCCGCTTTCGGCGGCAATGAGTTGGTGTATATGCTGTGCCTTGCTGGCTGGATGGCGGGGATAGCTTGCGGCAGTATCTGGTTAAAAAGTTCCGCTTCATTGCTTTTTGGGCTGGTGTCTGTTCTGGCGCCGCTGATAGCGCTGGCGGCCTCTGCAGTGCGTTTGGGTCTTGGGCTTGTGCCTGGACAGATCCCGGATCCACTGATCAGTGTTTTGGTTGCGTTCTTTTTGGTATTGCCCGCCAGCATTGTTTTTGGTGCAATTTTCTCAGCCTTGACCAGAGAGGCTAAAGGGCGCGTCATGTCTTTGTATGCGCAGGAAGCGCTGGGTTTTTTTCTTGCCGGAGTGGGGGCGACGTTTCTTTTCTTTCCCTTTATGCGCAGCTGGGATATTGTGGTATTGGTCTGTCTTCCTGCTTTGATTATTTATTTTAAAGGCGAGGGAGTCCTGGTTTTTAAAATTGCGCTTGGCGGTGCGATGTTGTTCTTTTTTCTGGCTGGCCTTGGAGAAAAAACAGCTTTTATTATTCGAGCAGCTTCCTGGAAAGGCTTTAGAATCGTTGCAGAAAAAGACACGGTTTATGGTCGCAGCCTTCTTTTGGAGCGTAATGGCAGTTTGAGTTTCTTTGAAGATGGCCGGTTTTCTGCTTCGGCAGGAGATGCGGCCTCTGCGGAAGAGATCGTGCATTATGCTTTGCTTGCTCATCCCGATCCAAAACGGCTGCTTATTCTTGGCGGGACGCTGGCGGCGGGAAGAGAACGGGAAGCGTTAAAGCATCCAGGTATGGCTGTTGACTGTACCGAGATGGATATTCAAACTGTGGCTTTGCTGGCCCGTGAAATGCCTTTGGTTAGGCAAGTTTTACAAAATCCTCGTCTCCGGGTCTTCCGTACGGACGGCCGGGCTTACCTGAAGCGAGTCCGGGGATTGTATGATGTGATTATTGTGGATGCCGGTGATCCTTTAACGCTTTTGCAGAATCGTTTCTACACCAGGGAATTCTTTGAAGAGGCCGCTCTGGCTCTGGCTGAGGGGGGAGTTTTGGCCTTGACCATGACTTCAGCCGAAAACTATATCAATGAGGAATGCCGTCGAGTTCTGCGGTCTTTGTTTGCCACTTTGAAGGCGGTTTTTCCAGAAGTCAGATTCCTTCCGGGGGCTAGAACCTTGTTTCTGGGGGTGCGCTCGCCTGGAACTGTTAGCCTGGATCCTCGGGTACTTGAAAGAAGGCTGCGGGAGCGTGGTCTTGAAACATCCTGGGTCAAGCCTGGATACTGGGATGAGCGTTTTGACCGTCTGCGTCTGGGGGGATTGGAGCGAATGCTTGCTGTCCCCGGAGAAATTAATCAGGATCTTCGTCCTGTACTTTTTGCCTCTTCGTTGTCTTTCTGGTCGACACATTTTAATTCTTTGTTTGCCCGCTTTATGCAGATGGCCGAGCACGGTTTGCTGCTGTTGTGGTGTCTGGTTCTTTTTGTATTTTTTCCCGGATTGAAGTCCGGGTTCAGACTTCCCTTGGTAACGGCAACAGCCGGGGGTTTTCAACTGATGATTATCAAGTCGTCGGTGTTGATTCTCTTTCAGGCATTGTTCGGGTATGTCTATTCCTGGTTCGGGTTGATAACGGCTGTTTTTCTGGCAGGTGTTTGTGCCGGTGCCTGGCTGGCGGAGAACCGAAAAAGTCTGGTGTCGTGGAAGATGTTGGCCTTGGCTTCAGCGGTGTCGTTTACGGGAGCGGCTGTTTTGCCGTTTCTGGCGGTTTGCGGAGCTGGCTGGTTTTCGCTGTCCGGGCTTTTTCTTCTTTCGTTTTGCGCAGGGGCTGTCAGCGGGGGGCAATTTGCTGTCGCGGTTTCTTCGAGAGCTGTGCCGGGAAAATTGTATGCCGCAGATGTTCTTGGATCGGTTTTGGGGCTTGTTTTGGGAGGGGTTGTGCTTGTTCCTTTGTGGGGGAGTTCGGACACGCTGGTGTTTTGTGCGTTACTGCAATTGGGGCTTATGACGGCCTTTATCCGGCAAGATCGTTGGTGTTGCGGTAAAAAAGCGCTTCCTTGAGCAAGTCTGCCGAAAAGTCTTCAGCAGGTCGCCGCAGCCGAAGAACCCAGCCAATGCTGATTAACAGTAAAGTCTTTATAAAGTTGCGACGTGTCATGAGTCCTTTCTGTCACCAGATGCCGGGGATGCGGTGCCCGCAGAACGCGCAGGCCCCCGAAGCAAGGTGAATCTCTCCTAAGGTGTATCTTTTACGCTGTACGAGTTCTTTTTTGCATACAGGGCAGAAGGTGTTCTCCCCGGGGTGTCCGGCAATGTTCCCGGTGTACACAAAGTGCAGCCCCTCGCTTTGGGCAATTTGTCTGGCCCGGGTCAGGGTTTCTTCCGGAGTGGGCGGCAGATGCATCAGTTGATGCATGGGCCAGAATCGGGAAAAATGCAGCGGAGTATCCGCCCCGCAATTATTTTTTATCCAGCGCGCCAGCGTGCGCAAATCTTCGTCACTGTCATTGCACGTCGGGATGACCAGATTGGTAACTTCCAGCCAGACTCCGAGTTTCTTCATAGTTACAAGAGCATCCAGAACGGGGCGCAGGGAGGCCCGGCACATTTTTTTATAGAAGGCTTCGGTGATTCCTTTAAGGTCGACATTCGCGGCTTGGGTGACCGTGCAGAGTTCGGCTAAAGGTGCCTGCTCGATGTAGGCTGCCGTAACCAGCAGGTTCAGCAGTCCGGCGTTCTGGGCCAGTCGCGCGGTGTCCAGGGTGTATTCATAGAAAATGACCGGATCTGAATAGGTATAAGCGATGCTGCGGCAGTTATGGCGCAGGGCATTGTCGACTGCAGCCTGGGGTGGCAGGTCAATGTTCTGTGTTTTTTCCGGCTGGCTTTGCGAGATCTGCCAGTTCTGGCAGAACAGGCAGTGCAGATTGCAGCCGGCAGTGGCCAGCGAAAAAGCCGAGGATCCGGGCAGGACATGGAAGAAAGGCTTTTTCTCAACAGGATCTACATGCACTGAGCATGGTTTTGCGTAAACCAGGGAATAGAGCTTGCCGCCGACATTGGTGCGAACCAGGCAGTCACCTCGACCGCCCTCGGGCAGGCGGCAGTGGCGTGGACAAAGCAGGCATTCGACTGTCTTCATGGTTTCCAGTATTTCGCTGGATGCAGGGTTAATCCCATATCCAGCAATTCTTTCTTCAGGTGTTCGCTTTTATCCGGAGTCGCGGATTCGGCTGTGGCCGCTGTTGATGTGGACTGGTAAATATTGTACATCACGCCAAGCGTTAGCAGAAGCACGGAGAGAAGCAGAAAAACAGGCAAGAGCCAGGTTTGTTCAGGGGCGACTGGGGAGGGAACAGCCCTACGCTGCTTTTGGGTTCCTGAAGCCGGTCTGGCTTGAGTTGCCGTGAGGTGTAGGCATTTCTGCGGGCAGATTTTTAGACAATGCCCGCACAGAATACATTCGGCCGTTTCTGCCTGGACAAAAGAACCTTCAGCTTCCAGCGCGTTAACCGGGCAGGCGGCAAGGCAGACATGGCAGCCGGTGCAGGCCGGAGTCGACTGTATTTTCCAGCGGGCAAAACGGGCGACCAGACCTATGAAAGCGCCTGCCGGACAAAGATATCGGCACCAGAAACGAAAAAAGAACGTTCCTGCCGCAAGCACCAGAATTAGCAGGCTCCAGACAGGCCATGTGCCCCGGCCTGTGAAAAATGTGATGTAGGGCTCGATATCGGCAACTGAGAGATGGCCCAGAACAAGAGTCAGCGTTAGTAAAGCAAGCAGGACCAGGTATTTGATTTTTCTTGCTCTGCGGTCGGTCTCTGCAGCAGGTGTAAACTGTTTTCTGGGTATTCTCTGGATTTTGGCCAGGAGCTCCTGAATGGCAGCAAAAGGGCATAAGGAAGAACAGTAAAGCCGCCCCAGGATCAGCGCAGGCACGAGTGCCAGGACAAAGGAAATCCACCACCAGGGGGCAGCAAAAAGAGCAGGTGCATGTCCCGTTTGTATTCCGGCTATCTGTAGAATGGAGAATATGCTGCGGTGGGCCAGGCCGAAGAGAAACAGAGCAGAGAGTAGAACCAGGCCGCGAAGAATCCGGTTGCCAAGAAGCAATGCGGCCAGTGCGGACAGACCGAGTGTTGCGGACAGGAGCAATGGCAGAAGGGGAAGGGGGTCTTTACGGGCGGGCTGTTGATGCAAGGTTGCTGCAACGGCCTGGGTGATCGCGCGGCTGGTGACGGTCGCCCCGGTCATGACATCAATCTCCCTGCCCGGTTCCTGGTCGTCGATTCCGGTTTTCTGTCTGAACTGTGCCAGAAAAGTATCCAGTTGTGTGACAAAAGCGGCTGTTTCCTGGTGGGTGAGGACTTGCAGCTGCTGGATGCTCCCTGTATTGGTCAGCACCATTTGCATCCTGATCGGGCCGCCATAGCCGTCGGCCTGGAAAACGACCGTGTTCGCTTCGCCCGTCAGGGGAAGGTCGGCGGAGGGTACAGGTAGAATGATCCTGTATATGAGCAGACCGGTGAGCATTAAAGTGCAGATGCGGAAAAACATGATCTTATCTTATCAAAACGCATTCGCATGTGTTATGTTTTTCTTGCTTTCGGAGTGACAGCGGAATGAGAACAATTCCCTTGCCAGCGCATTCGATCATCTTTATAATCAGAAAATATTTCCGGCAGTTTCCTCATCAGGCAAGACAGCCGTGCGCGCCGATCCGGCTTTTCAAACAAACACAGGAGACGTGTATGATCATCGAGACGCTCAGTGCAGATGTCAAGTCCGTCGTAGACAGATGGAAGGACAGGCGGGGGAATCTTATTACGATTCTTCATGACATTCAGGACCGTTACGGTTATGTGCCCCGTGAAGCGGCGCTGGAAGTGTCCCGGCAGATGGATGCGCCCCTGGCGCGTATCTACGAAGTTCTTACTTTTTATAATTATTTCAAGCTTCAGCCCCCGGGCAAGTTTAATATCTCGGTGTGCCTGGGGACGGCTTGCTATCTTAAGGGAGCGCCAGCGCTTATTGATGAAATCCGCGGGATTTTGCATGTCGAGGAAGGGCAGACAACCAAAGATGGCTTCTTCCATTTGCAGATTGTCCGCTGCCTGGGTTGCTGCGGCCTCGCTCCGGTCATTACCGTCGGCGACAAGGTTTACAGCGCGGTCAAGCGCAGTGATGTGATGGATATTATTGCGGAATATTCCAAAGACTCCGTCAAGAACGGATAAGGGGGCGGCATGGCGATGACGAAAGAAGACCTTTTGGCGATCAAGAACAAGACGTTGGCTGGCCAGCCGAAGAACTGGATCCGCGTGGGGTATTCTACCTGCGGGATTGCGGCCGGCGCCAAGGAAGTGCTTGAAGTCCTCTCCGGCGAGGTCAAGGCCCGTGGGCTGGAACTTCAGGTCAAGAAATGCGGATGTTTGGGGTTGTGTTCTGCCGAACCGCTGGTTGAAGTCAGTGTTGAGGGTGCGCCCAGAGTGATTTACGGCAAGGTCAACAAGGATGTCGCGCACAAGATCATGGACGAGCATGTGTGTCAGAAAAGACTGGTCGAAGGGCATATTTACGAGATCTGAAACCCGCGGAACATCCGCGAGGTGGCACCTTTAATCACAACCAGGGGACAAGGGCATGAAAAGAGTTCTTATTCAGGACACAAACGGAAAATTGAAGAAAGAGACCCGGGAATTTCTGGTGTCCTTAAACAGTCAGCTGCGTGATCGCGGGTTGTCCTCTGAAGTTCAGACGCTTATGGCGGCGGATATCGGGGTTTACAACCGCGGGATAGCGCTCAAGGTTTTGCCGGAAGGGTTTACTTACGTCAATCTTGAACAGAAGCATATTCCCGAGATTATTGAGAAAACCCTGCTTAAGGGCGAGCAAGTCGCTGGTATCGCCCGTGAGGGTTCCGTTGGTCAAATGCGAATTGTTTTGCGCAATTGCGGTGTTATAGATCCGGAGAGCCTTGAAGATTACATAGCCCATGACGGCTATCAGGGGCTGGCCCGGGCGCTTGAATTGGGGCCGGAGAAAGTTGTTGAGGAAATGAAGAAGTCGGGTTTACGCGGACGTGGTGGCGCGGGCTTCCCGACCTGGATGAAGTGGAACATCACCCGGGGTGTCCAGGGGAACGAGAAATACATCATCTGTAACGGTGACGAAGGCGACCCCGGGGCATACATGGACCGTTCGGTTCTTGAAGGGGATCCGCATTCTGTTATCGAAGGCATGATGATCGGGGCGATTGCGATCGGTGCCACCAAGGGTTTTTTCTACATTCGTGCCGAATATCCTCTGGCTGTCGAGCGCATCCAGAAGGGGATTGATATTTGTTATTCCAGGGGACTGCTGGGGAAAAATATCCTCGGCTCTTCTTTCAGTTTTGACATTGAAATCCGTCTGGGAGCCGGCGCTTTTGTGTGCGGAGAAGAAACGGCCCTTATTGCTTCCGTCGAGGGTTTACGGGGTTATCCGCGTCCGCGTCCGCCTTTTCCCTCGGTCAAGGGATTGTGGGGCAATCCGACGGTTATCAACAACGTCGAGACTCTGGCGAATGTTTCCTATATTCTTTGCAAGGGCGGGGAAGCTTTCGGAAAGATCGGGGTAGAGGGTTCGACCGGGACCAAGGTTTTCGCGCTGACCGGCAAGGTACGCAATTCCGGCCTGGTTGAGGTTCCGATGGGCATTTCTTTAAGGGACATCGTGTTCGAGATCGGCGGCGGGGTTCTGGACAATCGCGCCATCAAGGCCATACAAACCGGGGGGCCTTCTGGCGGCGTTATTCCTGAACAGTTTTTTGACACGCCGGTGGGCTATGAAAGCCTCCAGAAACTGGGGTCTATCATGGGCTCCGGCGGCATGATTGTACTCGACGAGAACGATTGCGCGGTGGATATTTCCAAGTTTTATCTTGGCTTCTGTGTGGATGAGTCTTGCGGGAAATGCGCTCCTTGCCGCGTGGGAGGCACCCAGATGCTGGCTATTCTTAAAAAGATTTCTCACGGCAAGGCGGAGGAAGAGGATCTCGCCCGTCTTTCACAGATCGCCCAGGCCATGCAGAAAGCATCCTTGTGCGGGTTGGGGCAGACAGCTCCCAATCCTGTTTTGTCGACGTTGAAGTATTTCATGTCCGAATATCGCGCGCACGTTATCGATCACAAGTGCCCTGCGGGCAAGTGTTCCAGCCTGGTTTCTTACCGGATCACCCGGGAGAAATGCACCGGCTGTGGCATGTGCGCCCGGGTTTGCCCGGCGGATGCGATTTCCGGAAGCCGGCAGGACAAGTATACGATCGATGCCGTAAAGTGTATCAGCTGCGGGCAGTGCTTTGACGTTTGCAAGTTCACTGCAGTTTCTCGTCAATAACAAGGAGCTATTCATGTCTACCGTTACTATGGTTAAAGCGCTCATTAACGGCAAGCCGGTGGAAGTTGCTTATGGAACAACCATCCTGGAAGCCGCCAAGCTGGTGCAGGTCAAGATTCCGACCTTATGCAAGCATCCCGATTTGACTGCTTCGGCGGGCTGTGGCATCTGCATTGTCAAGGTCAAGGGGAATCGTAAACTCCTGCGGGCCTGTTGTACGCCCCTGGAAGACAAGATGGAAGTCACCACTCATGATTCCGAGATCGTCCAGACCCGTCTGACTGTTCTGGAGCTGATTTTATCCAATCACCCTACGGACTGCCTGATTTGTGGACGCAACAATGATTGCGAATTGCAGAAACTGGCCGCCGAATTTGGTATTCGTGAAGATCGTTTTGAGCGTATTGTCCCGGAAATTCCGGCAGACAAGTCGACCGGAACCCTTATTCTGGAACCCAAAAAATGTATCAAGTGCGGGCGTTGTATTGATGCTTGCCAGAACGTACAGGATGTTTGGGCTCTTTCTTTCATGGATCGCGGTTTTAATACGCGCATGGCTCCTGCCGGCGACATCAAGCTGGCGGATTCTCCCTGTGTGCGTTGCGGGCAGTGCTCGGCGCATTGTCCGACAGGTGCGATTTTTGAGCATGATGATACCCGCAAGGTATGGGATGCATTGCAGGACCCGGAGAAGGTTGTGGTGGTTCAGGTCGCGCCTGCGGTTCGTGTGGCGGTCGGGGAGGGTTTTGGTTATCCGGTCGGAACAAATCTGACCAGAAAGCTTTATGCTGCCTTCCGTCGCCTGGGGTTCAAGGCGGTTTTTGATACCAACTTCGGTGCGGATTTGACCATTCTTGAAGAAGCCGGCGAATTTGTGGAGCGCTTTGCCCATGGCAAGGGGGCATTGCCTCTTATTACCAGTTGCTGTCCGGCCTGGGTGGATTATCTTGAAAAGTATTATGGCGACATGATCCAGCATTTTTCTTCTGCCAAGAGCCCTCACGAAATGGTTGGCGTTCTGGCCAAGACCTACTATGCCGGCAAGCAGAATATAGATCCTTCCAAAATAGTTGTTGTTTCGGTCATGCCTTGTACCGCCAAGAAGTATGAGATTGGCCGCACAAAGGATATGTTCGCTTCCGGATACCAGGATGTGGATATATCTTTGACCACCCGCGAATTGATCCGTATGCTCAAACACGCCGGCATCGATTTTAACTCTTTGCCCGATGAAGAGGCGGATTCGATTCTGGGTGATTATGCCGGTGCCGGAACAATTTTCGGCGCAACCGGAGGTGTTATGGAAGCGGCTCTGCGTACGGCTTACTTTAATGTGACCGGAGAAGATCTGGCGGATGTTAATTTCTACGCTGTGCGCGGTTTGGAGGGGGTCAAGGAGACGACGGTCAATATCAAGGGAACCGAGGTCAAGATTGCGGTGGCGCATGGCCTGGCCAATGTCAAGCATGTCATGAACAAGGTGCGCGAGGCGATCGAGAAGAAACAGCCTGTGCCGTATCACTTTATTGAAGTTATGGCTTGCCCCGGCGGGTGTGTGGGCGGCGGCGGACAGCCTTACATGGTGACCGATGAAATCCGTCAGCAGCGCGCCAAGGGGCTTTATGACGAAGATTCGGCTATGACGGTGCGTTGTTCGCATCACAATCCGTATGTACAGCAGTTGTACAAGGATTTTCTGGAGAAGCCGTTGAGTCATAAGGCGCATGAGCTTTTGCACACAACGTATGTATCACGGCCCTTGTATAACAAGTAACGATCTGGTATAGTTTTCAAAAACCCGCAGCCAGGGAACGCAAGTTCCTGAAGTCAGGGATTGGGAGCGATCAATTATTCCCGTCCCGGCTTTGTGCCGGGACGGGTTTTTTTATTAACAAGGAGGAATGAATGAGCAAGCGGCTGGGTTTTGTTGGAATTATTATTGAAGACCGCAAGAAGTCGGCTCAGGTCGTCAA
The DNA here is from genome assembly GCA_903944345.1 of Candidatus Omnitrophota bacterium. Lineage (GTDB taxonomy): Bacteria > Omnitrophota > Gorgyraeia > Zapsychrales > Fredricksoniimonadaceae > CAJARJ01. The sequence goes on along the minus strand of CAJARJ010000018.1, from coordinate 72,829 downwards.
CCGTATCCTGATGGATTATGGCGAAGATATTATTGCCCGAGTCGGACTTCCTTATCGTGACCGCCAGTGCTGGGTGATCACCCTGACGGTTGATATGACTTCCGATCAGCTTGGTGCTCTCACCGGAAAATTGGGCGCGGTGGACAGTGTCACGGTCCGTTCGGCGTTGGCTAAGGAGTAGGAGATGGATTCTGTTCGTCGTGAAAAAGATTCGCTGGGAGAGCGGGATGTCCCCGCGCAAGTGTATTGGGGAATTCATACCCTGCGCGCGCTGGAGAACTTTCCGCTTTCTGCCCGCAAGGTGCCGCGGGTGCTTATTATGGCAATGGCCCAGGTCAAGCAGGCCTGTGCCGAGGCTAATGCTGATCTGGGCTTTCTGCCTGCAGATAAGGCCGGGGTGATTGTTGGCGCCTGCCGGGAAGTGGCTGAAGGGGCGCTTGCCGATCAGTTTCCGGTTGACCTTTTGCAGGGAGGCGCAGGCACATCGACGAATATGAATATGAACGAAGTTCTGGCCAACCGCGCACTGGAGCTCTCTGGCTTTTCTCGCGGGGCTTACGACAGGATTCATCCTTTGGAACATGTCAATCTGCATCAGTCAACGAACGATGTTTATCCGACAGCGCTCAAGGTTGCGGCCATTGGACAGTTAAGACTGTTGAGCGAGTCGGTCGCTCTTTTGCAGGGGGCATTCCAGCGCAAGGAAAATGAGTTTGCTTCGATTGTCAAGATTGGAAGGACTGAGTTGCAGGATGCCGTGCCCATGACACTCGGGCTGGAATGTGCGGTCTGGGCAGAAGCGTTTGCCAGAGACCGCTGGCGTACGTTCAAATGCGAGGAACGTCTTCGGGTTGTCAATCTTGGGGGGACGGCTATCGGAACCGGACTGGGTGCTCCGCGTGAATATATTTTTCTGGTTATCGAGAAATTGCGTGCCCTGACCGGGTTTGGCTTGTCGCGCGGAGAGCTTCCCGCCGGAGAAACGGCTAACGCAGATGTTTTTGTCGAAGTGTCCGGAATTCTCAAGGCGCTGGCATCCAATCTGGTCAAAATAGGCAATGATTTGCGCCACCTTAATTATTTGGGGGAGTTGCGCCTTGCGGCTTTGCAGGCCGGTTCCTCGATCATGCCGGGTAAGGTTAATCCGGTCATTCCCGAGGCGGTTATCCAGGCCGGACTGCAGGTCATGGCCAATGACTTTCTTGTTACCGAAAGCGCTTCGCGGGGGAGTTTCCAGATCAATGAATTTCTTCCGCTTCTGGCGGGGGCTCTGCTTGATTCACTGGAGCTTTTGATCAATGCCAGCCGTATTCTTGCCCGTCATGTGGATCAGATAGAGGCCAATGCTTCCGGGTGCCGGGAATATTTCGACCGGAGCCGGATGATTGTAACCGCGTTTGTTCCGGCTATCGGTTACGAGAAAGCCAGGGATCTGTTAAAAGAGTTTGATTCCTGCGGGCGCGCGGATTTAAGGGTTTTTCTGACGGAACGTCTGGGCGGTGAGCTGGTTGACAAGGTGCTCGCTCCCCATAATCTGACAGCTCTGGGGTATAAAAAGTGAGAAAGCGTTCTTCCGGCATATCTTTCCGGCGGCTGGCCGCCTTGAGCGTATTTCTGGTTATTATGGATATTTTTGCCAACTGGGGGGATTGGACGGAGGTTTTCTGGTTTTGTCCCTTGATAACGCTGTTGCTCGCGTATGCATTGTTCCGGCGTTCGGCCTTGTTTTTGAGTGTTTGTCTGGTTCTTTCGGTTCCAGCCCAGTCATTGTGGGCCCTGGATTTTGTGCTGGAATTTTTTGGACGGGGGATGGGGCGTACTGCCATGCTGGAGCCTTGCGGCCCGCTGATTTACTGGGGGTCGGCGGTGATTCATACTTTTGTTATTCCGGTTTCCTTTTGGGGAGTTACACGCCTTGGCTTTGACCGCCGCTCGCTTGTCTGGGCGGTTGCCTGCGGGGCGGTTCTTATGGTCGGAACGTTTCTGCTGACCCCGGCTTTCAAGAATGTCAATTGCGTCTTCTTTCCTTGTGATGCGGATGATCCCGGCGGCGGGTATTTGCGTTATTTTCTAACGAGCGTTCTGTTGTCCTGGGCGGTGATCGTGCCTTTGTCGTATATGGTTTTCAGATTTCTGTTCCGGAACAATTTGTCCGGTTTCCGTAATCAGGGAGAATAAAAAATGCAGGCGCAACCTAAGTCATTACGTTTACAGATCGGCATTTTTGGCCGGGCGAATGTCGGCAAGTCCAGTTTTCTTAATATGCTGGCCGGACAGGATGTTTCTATTACCTCCCCCGTTCCGGGCACAACCACGGATGTGGTCGAAAAGACCATGGAACTGCCGCCTCTGGGGCCGGTGGTCTTTCTGGATACGGCGGGACTGGATGATGTGTCGGAGCTGGCCGATCGGCGTATTGAGCGGGCCCGAAGGGCCATGAACCGTGCGGATATCTCGCTTGTGGTTGTCGAGCCTGAGGTGTGGGGTGCGTCAGAGGACGAGTTGCTGGCCGTTTTGCAGGAAAAGAAAAAGCCGTTTATTGTCATCGTGAACAAGACGGATATTGCTCCTGCCTCGCCTGCTTTTATGGCCAGGCTTGCTGGTTTGACCCCGAGGGTTGTGGAGGTGTCGAGCATTCGCAGGGAAAACAGAGAGGTCTGGTTAAATCGTTTAAAAGCATATTTGCTGGAGGTTTGTCCGCAGGATTTTCTCCAGCCGCTTTCATTGCTGGGTGATCTGGTTCCGGCGGGAGGAACGGTAGTGCTGGTGGTTCCTATTGACCTGGAAGCCCCCAAGGGCCGGCTTATTGTGCCGCAGGTCCAGGCCATCCGGGATTTACTGGATAATGACGCGGTTGCTGTTGTGGTCAAGGATCGCGAGTATGCCGCTTGCCTGGCTAATTTACGCCGCCCGCCTGATCTGGTGGTTTGCGATTCGCAGGTGGTTATGAAAACTGTCGCCGATACGCCCCGGGAGGTCAAGTGCACTACGTTCTCGGTTCTTTTTGCCCGCTTCAAGGGAGATCTGGTTGAGCTGGCGCGCGGGGCGGCCGCGATTGACAAGCTTGTTCCCGGCGACCGGGTTCTGGTGGCCGAAAGCTGTTCGCATCATGCCCTTGAGGATGATATCGGACGGGTCAAGATTCCGCGCTGGCTGCGTCAGCATGTCGGAGGGGATCTTGTGGTCGAACATTGTGCCGGGCGGGATTATCCGCAGGATCTGGCCAGGTACAAGCTGGTGATTCATTGCGGTTCATGCATGTTGACGCGGGGCGAAACACTTTTTCGTTTGCAGCAGGCCAGGGGGATGGGCGTTCCGGTAACGAATTACGGCGTTGCAATTTCTCTGGTGCAGGGAGTTTTAAGGAGAGCTTTGTCGCCATTTCCGGCGGCACTGGAAGCTTTTGAGCAAGAGCTTAACAAGGGATGATCCATACGGATTCCCGAAAAGGAGAACAGCTATGTTGACGGAAGAGACAAATACCTCATCCTGGATGAGCCGCCGGATCAAGAATGACGAGATTGTCAAATATATGGATCACGGACGCGATTTCATTGACGATGTTCTGATCGAGCGCCAGTTGGCGGAGGCGCCCAAAGAGCCGGATCCCCGTCAGGTCAGGGAAATCCTGGCTCAATCGATGGCAATCAAGGATCTGTCTCCCGAGCAGGTTGCGGTTCTGATCAATGTCCGTGATCCCGGGATGCTGGAAGAAATGCGGGATACCGCTCTCAGGATCAAACTCAAGATCTACGATAACCGGATCGTGACCTTTGCCCCGTTCTATCTGGGAAATTATTGCGTGAACCGCTGTTCCTATTGCGGGTTTAATAACGACAATTGCGACGCGCAGCGCAAGGTGCTTTCACCTGATGAAATACGCCGGGAAATCTCTGTTTTGGCTGGCGAGATCGGTCACAAACGCCTGATTGTGGTTTACGGGGAGCACCCGAAGAATGATGTGGACTATATTATCGAGAGCCTGAAAACAATTTATTCCGTCCGGGTCAAGACACGGAATGGACACGGGTCTATCCGTCGGGTTAACGTCAATGCGCCGCCGTTCTGTGTGGAAGACTTGCGCCGCATCAATGAAGCTGGTATCGGAACTTATCAGGTGTTCCAGGAAACTTACCATAAGGAAACATACGCGCGCATGCATCCTGCCGGGACTCTCAAGGGCAATTATAACTGGCGACTGTATTGCATGCATCGAGCTCTGGAGGCGGGGATCGATGATGTCGGGATCGGAGTGCTTTTCGGTCTTTACGACTGGCGATTTGAACTCATGTCGCTGGTGTATCACACCCAGGAGCTGGAAAAACGTCTGGGTATCGGGGCCCATACGATTTCTTTCCCTCGGCTGGTGCCTGCCTTGAATTCTGCGATACCCGCAGACTGGCCTTATCTGGTGAATGACGAGGATTTCAAGAAAATCATGCTGATTATCCGTCTGGCGGTTCCTTATACCGGCATGATCATTACCGCCCGCGAACGAGCCGATATCCGTGATGAGGCCGTTCGCATGGGTATTACCCAGATGGACGCCTCAAGCCGTATTGCGATCGGTTCCTATTCCGGCGGGACGACGGACGCGGTGACAGTTCAGAAGGAAGACCGCCAGCAGTTTATTCTTGGAGATACCCGATCGCTGGATGAGCTTATCCGTGATTTGGCCCGGATGGGGCATATTACTTCTTTTTGTACGGCGGGCTATCGCTGCGGGCGCACCGGAAAATGTATTATGGATCTTTTGCGCAGCGGCACCGAAGGAAAGTTTTGTAAACTTAACGCCGTACTGACTTTTCAGGAATGGCTGGATGATTTTGGCAGCGAAGAAGCCCGTAAGGCCGGAGAGCCTTTGATCGACAAAGAGATAGCCCAGATCAAGGAAAAGAATCCCAAGGCACTGGATATTTTTATGGATTATCACCGCAGAATCAAGACAGGGGAGCGGGATCTTTACTTGTAAGCGAAGGGCATGCAAATGGATACGCCCCGGTATTAAAATGCCGGATGGCGAGGGAGGTTATGTGAATGTCAACATGATGCAGGCTTTTGAGCAATTGGAGTCAATGCTTGAGTCCGAGACCGGCGGGCCGGTGCACCTGGTGCGTATTGCCGGTCAGCGCTGGTCTTATGCCGCGGGGCGTTTGCCGCTGGAAGAATCGTTTGATGCTCCGCAAAGAGTTATTCTTAGCCCGGAGTGGGCTTTGTTGTTCTATCCTGGTAATGGATCAGACATCGACCGGGAGCAAATCCGGGAACTATTCGAGAAACACGCGGGGAAGGGGGATGCCTGAAGCCTATGACCTACGCACAGATTGTAGACGGCCTGACGAGGCCTGATGTGCAGGATATTTTTGCCGAGGCTGATCGTGTCCGGCGCGAGCAGGTAGGGGATGCTGTGCATTTGCGCGGCCTTATTGAATTCTCCAATGTTTGCGGCAGAGACTGTTTTTATTGCGGATTGCGGCGCAGCAACCGTGCTGTTGAACGTTACAGTATGAGTATCGACGAGATTTACGAAACTGCGGCCAATGCCGCGCGACTCGGGTATAAAAGCCTGGTGCTGCAGTCAGGAGAGAGTTCCGCTTATCCGGTGGCAGATGTTTGTCGCCTGTTGGAGCGCATAAAGCGTGAGCTCAAGGTGGCCATTACCCTTTCGATTGGTGAGAAAACTCGCGAGGAATACGCCAGCCTCAAGGCGGCGGGAGCCGACCGGTATCTGTTGCGTTTCGAAACTTCCTCAAGCCGGTTGTTTGCCGAGCTGAAGCCAGACTCTTCGTTTGACGAGCGGATGCAATGTCTGCTCTGGCTCAAGGAACTGGGCTTTCAGGTTGGATCGGGTATTATGGTGGGGTTGCCCGGTCAGACTCCGGAGATGATTGCCGACGACATTATGTTGATGAAAATTCTGGATCTTGATATGATCGGGATCGGGCCGTTTATTCCCAATCCCCAGACTCCGTTGGAGGGGGCGGTCAGTGGTACGCTGGACATGACACTCAGAGCTGTGGCCTTGATTCGTCTGGTCACGCGTAACACACATATTCCGGCAACGACGGCCATGGGGTCCATTGACAAGCAGGGTCGCCAGCGGGCTTTGCGTTGCGGGGCCAATGTTCTTATGCCGAATGTCACTCCGACGCGTTATCGGGAGCATTATCAGCTTTATCCGGGCAAAATATGTATCCAGGACAAGCCCGCAGATTGTGCTTTGTGTATTTCCGGGATGGTGGCTTCGCTGGGGCGCTCGATAGCCCAGGATGCCGGACACAGCCTGAAGAGTGTCGGCAGAGGGGCTTCCGCTTCCTGATGGGGGGCATTGTATGCCGTTTTTGTTTTGGTTATAGTTACGCTGTTTTATGCGGGGTGTGCTGATATGAAGACAGGACAGAGCCGGGTGGTGCAAAACGCAATTTGTCCTTTGCCCAAGGGGCCGACGGCGTCGCGTTCCGAGGATGAGTGGAAGAAACTGCTTTCTTCCGAGGAATACCGCGTCCTGAGGGAAAGGGGTACGGAACGGCCATTCAGCGGCGTGTATGCCGATCATCACCAGCCCGGAGTCTATCGTTGTGCGGCCTGCGGCACGGCACTCTTTTTGTCGCAGGACAAGTTTGATTCCGGTACGGGGTGGCCGAGTTTCCTTCGCCCGGCACCGGAAGGCAGTATAGGGTTGCGGGAAGACCGCTCGCACGGCATGCACCGGACGGAAGCCTATTGCCTGGTTTGCGGCGGGCACCTGGGGCATGTTTTTGAAGACGGCCCGGCTCCAGAAGGCCGCCGTTTCTGCATCAATTCAGCGGCGTTGCGTTTTGACCCGGCTGCTTCCAATCGACATACAAATCCTTAGTCATTTCCTTGCTTGACCACGAGTTCAGGAATGCTATAGTCAAATCATCATGAACGCGCATCCACCCCGAAAAACAACCGCCTCTCCTGTTCGCATTACCGTTATGGATTATGACGGTAGCTCCTTGCGTGAACATGATGTCAAAGATGTCGAGGAGTGTGTCCCCTATCGCGACAAGCCCACAGTCACCTGGATCAATGTGGAGGGGCTGGATTGTCCCGATGTTCTTGCCCGTCTGGAAGAGGCTTACGGTGTTCATCACCTGATGCTGGAAGATATCACCCAGGCGCATCAGCGCCCCCGCATGGTTGAGTACGGCAGCCATGTTTTTGTGCTGGCCCGCATGCTTTCCCGTGACCGGAAAGAGAGCCGTCTGCAGGAGGAGCAGGTTAGTTTTATATTGGGTAATAATTTTCTGATCACTTTCCAGGAAGGCAGGGAAGGAGATGTCTTTGATCCGGTCCGCCGGCGGCTGCGTTCGGGCTACGCGCGTTTGCGCGAGGCGGGGGCAGATTATCTGTTGCATGCTCTTTTGGCTGCGCTGGTTGAGCGTTATTTTGACGTAATTGATGTGATCGGTGAAGATTTACAGGCCATGGATACTCTGCTTTTTCAAAAGACGGATCCGGGATTGCTCAAGCGGATGAGCCGCCTCAAGAAAGATTTTCTGACCCTGCGCCGTTCGGTATGGCCTTTGCGCGAGGCCGTGCATTCCCTGGCCCGGGGTGAATCCGTCCTCGTCCGTCCGGCGACGGAGGTGTATTTTCGAGATTTGTATAATAATGTTATCCAGGCGGCAGACAAAATCGAGGTGCTGCGTGATACCGCCTCGGGCATGCTGGAGATATATCTTTCTACCGTAAGTTATCGTACCAACGAGGTTATGAAGGTGCTCACGATTATTGCCACGATTTTTATGCCACTGACCTTTATTGCCGGAGTCTATGGAATGAATTTCAACCCGCATGCTTCGCCTTTTAACATGCCCGAATTGCTTTGGCCTTTTGGCTACATCTGGGCACTGGGGTTGATGTCGGCGGTGGCGGCGGGGATGCTCGTCTATTTCCGCAAGAGAAGGTGGCTTTAGTCCGGACATGGCTTACGCTCGCTCTCTTTTTATCTTTCGCCGCGACCTGCGCCTGGACGACAATACGGCCTTGATCAGGGCCATGAAAGTTTCGCGACAGGTCATTACGGCTTTTATTTTTGATCCCAGGCAATGCGAACCGCACGATTATTTCAGTCCCAATGCCTTCGAGTTTCTGCGGCAATCCCTGGCCGATCTTGAGCGGAGCCTGGCTGACAAAGGCGGCCGACTTAATTTCTATTACGGGCTGGCCGAGGATGTCGTACCCGATCTTGTCGCTGAACACAAAATAGAAGCGGTTTTCTGGAACCAGGATTATACCCCTTTCAGTTGTCGCAGGGATGCTGTCATGCGTCAACGGCTCACCGAGTGCGGGTGCACCTGTGAGCAAATGCATGACACTCTGCTTTTCCCGCCGGGATCGGTGATCAGAGATGCCGGTGGGCCGTATACAGTCTTTACGCCGTTTTACCGCAAGGCTTTGAGCCAGGCTGCGCCTTTACCGGCGGAAAGCTTTCCTGCAAGAACTCTTTTAGGGGGGGTGTGCCCGAGTCGTCATAGTTATAAAGAGGGTCAGCTCAGGGAGATACACAATCCGCGGCTGGCCTTCTTGGGCGGTCGAGCTCAGGTCATAAAGATTCTGAAAAATTTTGAGCACCTGAAGGATTACGCTTCCCGGCGGGATATCCCGGCGCTCGCCGCGACCAGTGGTCTTTCGGCTCACCTTAAATTCGGAACGCTTTCTGTGCGCGAAGCACATGCGGCGATATCCCGCGTATTAGGTGACGATCATCCGCTTATTCGTCAGCTTTATTGGCGGGATTTTTTTACTCATATTGCCTGGCATTTCCCGCATGTGTTCACAGGGGCTTTTTATCCTGAATACGACGCGATTCGCTGGGAGAACAGGGAAGATTTCTTTTTAGCCTGGTGCGAGGGGCGCACTGGATTTCCTCTGGTTGATGCCGGGATGAGGGAGCTTAATACGACCGGTTTTATGCATAATCGCTGCCGCATGGTCACAGCCTCTTTTCTGGTTAAAGATTTGCACGTTGACTGGCGCAAGGGGGAGCGTTATTTTGCCTCCCGGCTGCTCGATTACGATCCTGCACTTAATAATGGTAACTGGCAGTGGGCGGCCTCGACCGGCTGCGATCATCAGCCGTACTTTCGTATTTTTAATCCCTGGCTGCAACAGACCCGTTTTGACCCGGAGGTAAAATATATTAAAAAATGGCTACCGGAATTGGGAAATTTATCGCCCGTCGACATCCATGACCCCCTCAGGCTGGCGCGTGCGGGATATTGTCCTTTGCTGGTTGATCATGCTATTGCCAAACAGTGGGCTCAATCCGTTTTTCGTGATATCTCCCGGCGAGGAACCGCAATCGGGCCATAGCCCGGGATTTTGCGAATTTGTTTGTTGAAAATCGGGATAAATTCAGGAAAAGAGATTGACAATATCTCCAGCGATTATACTATATATTGTGTTGCAAAGGCGCGACCGCAACAACATATAGTTTTTATCAAAATCCAGGTTCATGATTTGACGTTTCAACATTTCTTGCTGCATCTCTTGCAATTACACAGGTTTTAAATGACAGCTTCAGCCTTTAAGTATATTTATGGTCCGGTTTATTCCTGGCGGCTGGGCATGTCTCTTGGGGTTGATCCACTTAATACAGAGCGTAAATATTGTAATTTCGCCTGCTCGTATTGTCAGCTTGGCGCGGCCAATTCTTTTGGTGTTGAGCGCAAAGTATTTGTATCTGTTGAGGATATAGTATCCGAACTTAAAGGTCTGCCTGCAGATGTTTGTATTGACTATGTGACTTTTTCCGGTAATGGTGAGCCGACTCTTGCGGCCAATCTGGGCGCCATGATCCGGGCGGTGCATAGCGGCTTTGCGTTCAAGACCGCAGTTATCACCAATTCGTCCACCATTCAGGATGCGGCGGTCAGGTTAGACCTGGCAGAGGCAGATTTTGTTCTTTTCAAGCTGGAAGCTGCGGATCAGAAAACCTTTGAGGCTGTCAATGTTCCCTGTCCCGGAATCACTCTTGAGAAAATAGTGGCCGGTTTGGTGGATTTCAGAAAAACATTCAAGGGCCGGATGGCCCTGCAGATCATGATGACCGAAGCGAACAAGGATTCTGCGGCAGAAATAGCCCGGATGGCGCGCCGGATTGCCCCGGATGAGGTTCAGCTTAATACGCCATTGCGGCCTAGTCCGGTCAAGCCGCTGGATGAAGGTCAGATGTTTTTGATCAAGCGGGCTTTTTCGGGGCTGAAAGTTTTGTCGGTTTATGAAGAAGAAAAAAGACGGTACGAACCTTTTGACGACGCGGCGACGCGCAAACGTCATGGGCAGTATCGGCAGTGATTGTTTAACACCCCAAACTACAGGGAGGGAAAGTGCACACCACGCAAATTTTTAACCGGATTGTCAAACGCAACGGAATTGAAGTCGCTTTTGAAACGGGCAAGATCGCCCGGGCTATTCTTAAAGCCGGCCAGGCTTCGGGAGAGTTTGGCGAGGAAGCCGCCCAGAAGCTGACAATCCGGGTGCTTAACCTTGCCTTGCAGTCGTATCCAACCGGACTGCCGACGGTCGAGGGGATACAGGATATCGTCGAAGAAGTCCTGTTGACATCTCCCTATCGCAAGGCAGCCAAATCCTACATTATTTACCGTGATCAGCATGCACGCATGCGCGAGATTGCCGGTCGTTTTAATGTAAGTATTGTTGATGAGTATCTTTCCCGCCGCGACTGGAAAGTTAACGAAAACTCCAACATGGCGTATTCCCTGCAGGGGCTCAATCATTATATTTCTTCCGAGATTTCCAAAGACTATTGGCTAAACAAGATTTATCCGGCCGAGATTCGCGATGCCCACCATAACGGGGATTTTCATATTCACGATCTTAACAGCATCAGCGTGTACTGTGTCGGCTGGGATTTGTATGATCTTTTGATGCAGGGATTCAAAGGCGCTTCCGGCAAATCTGAAAGCCGTCCGGCCAAGCATTTTCGCTCGGCGCTGGGACAGGTGGTTAACTTTTTCTATACGCTTCAGGGCGAAGCGGCCGGAGCCCAGGCGTTCTCCAATTTTGATACCTTGCTCGCCCCTTTTATCCGTTACGACGGCCTGACTTATAGGGATGTCCGTCAGGCTTTGCAGGAATTTCTTTTTAATGTTAATGTCCCGACCCGGGTTGGGTTCCAGACGCCTTTTACTAATGTGACTCTGGATGTTCGGGTTCCTTCCTATTACAAGGACAAGGGGGTCATTGTAGGTGGAGAAGTTCAGGATCAGGTTTACGGCGAGTTCCAGGCCGAGATGGACATGTTTAACAAGGCCTTTCTGGAAGTCATGATCGAAGGGGATGCCAAGGGGCGCGTTTTCACTTTTCCGATTCCGACCTACAATGTGACCAAGGATTTTGACTGGGATAATCCGCAGCTGACTCCTTTGTGGGATATGGCCGGCAAGTATGGTATTCCATATTTTGCCAACTATATCAATTCTGACATGAGTCCCGAGGACGCTCGCAGTATGTGTTGTCGTCTGCGAATTGATAATCGTGAGCTTAACATGCGCGGCGGCGGCCTGTTTGGCGCGTCCCCTTTGACCGGATCTATCGGGGTGGTCACAATCAACATGCCCCGTCTGGGCCATGTCTGCAAGAACGAAGAGACTTTCTATGCCAGCCTGGAACACATGATGGTTCTGGCCAAGGAGAGCATGGAGATCAAGCGCAAGGTTCTGGAGCAGTTTACCGACGACAATCTTTATCCTTACATGAAGTATTACCTGCGCAGCGTCAAATCGCGTTTCGAGCAGTACTGGAAGAATCATTTTTCCACAATCGGACTGGTGGGCATGAACGAATGCTGCCTGAATTTCCTGGGCGAAAACATTTCCACTCCTCGCGGTAAAAAGTTTGCCGAGGATGTGCTGGATTTCATGCGCAAGGTTCTGGTACGCTTCCAGCAGGAGACCGGAAGCAATTACAATCTGGAAGCGACGCCTGCCGAAGGGGTGTCTTATCGTCTGGCCCGCATGGACAAGGATCTTTATCCGGATCTCAAACGCGATTGCGTCCGCGAAGCGGCCGGAGGGGATCCTTTTTATTCCAATTCAACCCATCTTCCGGTGCATCATACGGATGATATTTTCGAGTTGCTGGATCATCAGGACAGCCTGCAGACGCGCTACACCGGGGGGACAGTTATTCATGTTTTCGTCGGAGAGCGGATTGATAATACCGAAGCGGTCAAGTCGTTCGTTAAAACAGTCTGCACAAAGTACAGTCTGCCTTATTTTACGATCTCTCCGACTTTCAGTGTGTGTCCGACCTGCGGCTATATCGTTGGCGAGCATGCGCATTGTCCGAAATGCCAGAACGAGTGCGAGGTTTATTCCCGCATTGTCGGTTATCTGCGTCCGGTCAGTCAGTGGAACAAGGGAAAAAAGTCCGAATTTACGCAAAGGAAGACGTATCAGGTATGCTCATCGGAGGCCTGCTCAAGTTCTCATTAATTGATTATCCGGGAAAGGTGGCAGCGGTCGTTTTCACCCAAGGGTGTAACTACCGCTGTCCCTTTTGCCATAATCCTGAACTGGTTTTGCCGGAACTTTTTGAATCTTCTCTGGCTCCGCAGGATGTTTTTTCCTTTCTGGAGAAGCGTCGAGGACAGTTGCAGGGAGTGGTTGTGACTGGCGGTGAACCTACCCTCCATGCCGGGCTTGGCTCTTTTCTTGAGCGTGTCAAGTCTATGGGTTTTCTGATCAAACTCGACACTAATGGCTCATCTCCGGAGGTTTTGCGAGGATTGCTGGAGCGGGGTTTGCTTGATTTTGTTGCCATGGATGTCAAATCGTCCCCGCAATATTATTGTAAGGCTATTGGTGTTATGAGCGACATAGCAAGGCCGCTGGCGTCAATCGAGCTTCTTAAACGTTCGGGGGTTGAGCATCAGTTTCGAACAACCGCGTTAAAGCCGATTCTGGGTGTAGAGGATGCTCGCGAAATCGTGCAAATGCTTGGCTCTGGAGAAAGGTGCCTGTTTCGTCGCGGAACTCTGGAAGGCAAGATTCTCGATTATGGTTTTTTTGCGGACAAGCCCGAATATTCCGAGGAGGAGTGGTCGGAAATAGTTTCTTTATACAAGGAGGCCCAATGAAAGCTTTGGTTGTTATTTATTGTCCGCGTCAGGAACGTTCCCGTACCAAGCAGCTCGCGGATTATTCCGCGAGACTTTTGAAGTCGAAAGGTGTTGTTGTTGATTTGCTTGATCTGGTCAAAGATGTTCCGGATCTTCTTATGCCGGAAAGACTCGCAGCCTACTATAACAGAAATTATGTTGGCCAGAAACTGGATGCCCGCGAACAGGAGTATTTAAAAAAGATGGATCGTATGACCGCACAACTCAAGGGTGCGGATATTGTGGTTCTGGCGTATCCTATGTATAATTTCTCCCAGCCGGCGGTGGTCAAGGCCTGGTTTGATTCTGTCATGCAGAAAGGTGAGACCTGGGATATCTCTCAGGGAGGGTATGCCGGACTGATGAAGGCACGCAAGGCGCTGATTGTGTCCAGCAGCGGTGGAGCCTATGAAGGTGACTTGTCCGCTCTTGATCACAGTTCGAGTCTGAGCAAGCAGCTTTTTGAATTTATGGGTTACCGGACCGCCGTCGTTTCAGCTGCCGGCATAAACCGTTACCCCGAGAAAGAAGCAGAAATTCTTTCTGCTGCAAGAGTGCAGATTGAAACAGCACTGGCCGCTTTCACAGGTTAGATTGTATGCGAATTCTCGTGATTGAGGACGAGAAAAAAATCGCCAGTTTTATCCAGCGCGGGTTAAAAGAGGAAAACTTTGCGGTGGATCTGGCGTTTGACGGCGAACAAGGGCTGTTTCTTGCGGAAACAAACCCTTACAACCTGATTGTGCTTGATATCATGCTGCCGGAGCGTGACGGTATTTCTATCTGTCGCGAACTGCGCAGGAAAGCAGTGCGCACTCCGATCCTTATGCTGACGGCCCGGGACGCGGTGGCTGACAAGGTTTCGGGCCTTGATTCCGGCGCCGACGATTACATGACCAAGCCTTTTTCTTTCGATGAATTCCTGGCCAGGGTTCGTTCGTTGCTGCGGCGCTCTTCCGGTTCGGCTTCCAATGTTTTACGTGTGCAGAACCTTGAGCTTAACCAGCTGTCGCGCAGGGTCTTTCGCTCCGGTAAAGAAATAACGCTCAGTGCCAAAGAATACGCTTTGCTTGAGTTCCTGATGCTGCACGCAGATGAAGTTGTGACCCGTACCATGATTTCCGAGCAGGTCTGGAATGAAGATTTCGACAGCTTTACCAATGTGATTGATGTGCACATCAAGCATTTGCGCGACAAGATCGATATTGATGAAACCCCCTCGCTGATCCACACTGTGCGCGGACGCGGCTATTGCTTGCCTGCGAATCCGGCATGAGAATCAGTTCCTTTCGTTCCCGAATCAGCATCCTTTTCTCCCTTATTCTGGGCCTTGTTCTGTTGTTGTACGCTTTTTTTCTGTACTGGGGGCTTTCCAGAAGTCTGTACGAGGAGCTGGATCGCGAGCTTCGAAACAAGGCAAGGGTCACCCAGAAGGTTATTGATCTTTACGCCCGGGCTGTTGGCGACTCCCCCAGGGTTGTGGATTACGTATTTAACCGGATTAATTTTCCCGAGGACATAGATGTTAGACTTGAGCTGCTGGCTAAACTGGATTTCTATTGGACTCAGTATTTTGGAAAATTGAACATGCAGGAAGACCTGCTTTTTCTGACAACGAAAGATGGGCAGGTTCGTGGGCGCAGCCGGAGGTTGTCTACTGATTTGCTTCTTGTGCTGGCGCGGAAACTGCCAACTTCTGGCCGGACTGATGGGGTAATTTTTGCCGATGTTTATTACAAGAAGCGGGTGTTGCGGGGTATTTCTGTGCCTTTTGTGGTTGCAGGACAGTTGCGGTTTTTGCAGATTGCCACCTCCCAGCGTCCGGTTGTCCAGATTTTGCGGACACGTTTGTGGGTTATCCTGCTCAGTATTCCGTTTGTCTTTGTGTTTATGTTTCTGCTTGGTCGTTTTTTCGCCGGGCAGATGTTGCAGCCGGTATTGGACGTTACCGGAGCGGCGGAACGTATTAGTCATCGTAAACTGGGGGAGCGTCTGGCTCCGCCCCGGAATAACGAGGAGATGCGGCGGCTGGTGGCGGCGTTTAACGAAATGATCGGGCGACTGGAGAAGTCTTTTCGGCATATTGAGGAGTTTAGTTCCCAGGTGGCACACGAGCTGCGTACGCCACTGGCGATCATGCGTGGTGAATCCGAGCTGGCTTTGCGCAAGGAGCGCTCCCCGCAGGAATACCGCAGGGTCATTGAGGTCAATCTTGAAGAAACAAAGCGTATGCTCAAGACGGTGGAGGATCTTCTGCTTTTGGCCAGGCTTGATTATCATCCGGATATTTTCAGGCGGGAAGTGTTTGACTTTTGTGCTTTCTTTCGTGAGATTTCTGGTCAGGCCAGCATTCTTGGCGAGGAGAAAGGTATTGAGATCACGTTGCATTTGCCCGAGGGTGCCTTGCTGGTTTCGGCCGACAGGCTGCATTTACGCAGACTTTTTTTCAATCTGATCCATAACGCGGTTCGTTTTACTGATGCGGGAGGTGCGGTCGTTCTTTCTGCTGTTCAACGGGATGAACGGTTGTATGCCCAGGTCTGCGACACGGGTTGCGGGATTGCTGCCGATATCCTTCCCAGGGTGTTCGACCGATTCTTTCGCCGGGACAGGCCGGATTCTTGTGAGGATCCGGGTAATGGCCTAGGGTTAAGTATTGCCCTGGCTATTGCCCGTGGTCACGGTGGAGATATTAAAGCGGAAAGCCGGGGGAAAGGCGGTTCGGTTTTTACGGTCGAGCTGCCCCTGGCCGGACAGGTTAAGAAGATTTAATTTTTCTTTCATCTTGCTTTCATCCCTGTAATGATATAATTCAAAGCAGTAAGTCATGAATTTGTTAAACAACAAGGGGCGAGAAACAATCATGTTTCCCCTCAAGAAAGGGTGTGTTATGAGGAAATTGATGGCAGTTATGTTTTTGTTTTTGAGTTTTGTGCTGGTCAATGTTAATATATCCCGTGCTCAGGAAGATGACAACGACAAGTTTTCTTTTGGTACAGTTGTGGCTATCGCAGAGGGCCAGGTTACGATCAAGGAATACGATTTTGCCAATGATGCGGATGTCAATGTTGTGTATGCCGTTACTGCCGAGACCGAGTTCGGCAATATTAATGCGCTGACCGATCTGGCTGTTAATGATGATATTGTCATTGATTACGTCGAGAAGGATGGCAAGCGTTCGATTTCTACCTTAGTTAAGGAAGAAAAAGGAACCGAAGTCCCTGTCGCGGCTGAGGCAGCTGAATAAATGCTTTGCGTGAATAACACCGGATCGATCCTCTGATAGGCAGAGGTTGCAGGACCGTATCAACGTATCAAAGAAAGAGAAGCATATGCAAACAGGTAAAGTCAAGTGGTTCGACAGGAAAAAGGGGTATGGTTTCGTGACGATGACCGACGGTAAGGACGTTTATGTCCATTACAGCGGTATCACCGGTGACGGATATAAGTACCTTGTTGACGGAGAAGAGGTGGAGTTCGAGGTTCAGGAAGATACTCGCGGACCTAAAGCCGTGAATGTTGTCCGTCTGAACCCGCCGGCTGACACCAAGCCGTCCCGTCGTATGGATATGTAAGACTGTTGTTGTTGACAGCCTGCACAGAAAGGGGAATGGATAAAACCGTTCCCCTTTCTGCTTGATACGGTATTGTTTGGTATAAAAACTTTGATCGCGGAAGGGGAATTGTGATTTCTTTGTGGATGCTTGTTTTGGTAGCCTTGGGTTTATCAATGGACACTTTGGCCGTATCTGTGGGAGCCGGAAGTTCCTTGCGTTCCGGTCGGGTTGGACATGCCTTGAGAATTGGTGCCAGTTTCGCTTTCTTTCAGATGATGATGCCGCTGGCCGGTGGACTTCTTGCTGACACTTGCCGGGATTTGATTGAAGCGTATGACCACTGGATTGTTTTTTCTCTTCTGGCTTTGGTTGGGGCAAAAATGCTTTATGAATCGTTCGAAAAAGATTGCGATGGCCGTAACGAACCCATGACTCGCCGCAGGCTTCTGGTTTTATCGCTGGCGACTTCCGTCGATGCTTTCGCAGCCGGGATTAGCCTGGTTTTTATGGATTATCCGCTGTGGGTGGCGGTTGCGGTGATCGGGGCGGTGACGTTTTGGGTGGCATTCACCGGCGTTTTTATTGGTCAATGGTGTTCCTGCCGCTTGGGACGTCAGGCCGAGTTTCTGGGCGGTCTTATTCTGCTGGGGCTTGGGATTCGGGTTTTAATTGAACATCTTGGAATATGATGCGTTTTATTTCCTTTTTCTTTATCGCATTGTGTGTTTTCCCTTTATCTGCTTTCGCTGTGAATCAGGCAGAGCCGGAAAATCCTTTGATCACGCTGTGTTTTTATGTCAATCGGATAGAAGCTGTGCGGACGGATATGGAAAGGTTCGCACGTTATCGTCAAGGCTCCACGGGCTTCTGGGAGGATGAAACGCAGAAAGCGCTCGGACAGCTTGGCCATATCAGGGCAGAGGCGGCGAGCCTTCATCTTACGGATGAATTCGCCGGAATTCGCCGGGATCTTATTGTTTACATTGAAGCTCTGGCCGCTTATACGCGTAAGTTTCGTGAAGGATTTCCGGAGCATATGGGAGTTTACGAGGGGCTCTTGCAAATAAAGAGGACAGCGCTCCGGGAGAAGGTGCTGGATGCCTTGACAACCGGGGAGTCTTTCTTTCGTCAGGAGAACAACATTGATCCCTGGGACGAGGAGTTGCGGCTGTTTCCCGAAGGTCGGCCGCGGGTGGAATTTCTTAAAGGAGCTGCTCTTTTGGAAGAAAAGAAGTACGAGGAGTCGTGCGTTGTGCTGAAGGAGTTGCTGGGCAGTTCGCAAGGTCTGGACTGGCGGGGTAGCGTGCTTTTGCGCCTTGTGCGTTCTGTTCTCAAAGACCGGGGAGGCTCCAGTACTCGTGAAATCGAGCGGGAATGTATTGATTGGCTCGGGACATTTATTGAAGAGGGTGTCTATTCACCGTTGCTGGTTGAAATATTTGTCTTTTGGCGCTTATTGTATCAGGGATTTTATTATGGTTGGGACAAAAAAGCCGATATCCCCAATGGGCTTTATCAGGAGCGCAGTGAACGGGCGGCACAAACCTTGCGTGAGCGCATCGCTGTGCATCCGCAGGATCGTTGGGCTCGGTTGCAGCTGGTTCTCCTGGCGACAACCCCGGTTCTTTCCCGGGGAACTGATGCTTTCTTTTTGGCACCCTGAAGCAGATTAGGGTTAATTATTATATCAGTTTCACGTTGCCTCGCGTCGTTACAAGCGGTATCATGAAGCAAACCCGGGGTAGACAAGTTTGCTGTGTATCAGAAGAAATATATGAAAAATGGCTGCTTTTTGTTAAGACTGGTTCTTTCTGTCGGCCTGATAGCGGGGTCTTCCGGAATGGTTTATGCTTCCGGGGATGCCGAATTTCTTTTGCAGGATGAGTTGTTTTTTTTGCAGGAAGAATTCAGGAAAGTCCAGGTTCAGATTGCCGACAAGGATTTGGAGATGAAGGCTTTATTGGTCGAGAAAGAGCAAGCTCTTGCGCGTGAACAGGCTCTTTCACAGGAAAAGCTGCATTTGCAGCTAAAGGTCGCGGATTTGCAAAAAGCTCTTGCTTCGCAGCGCCAGGAATCGGAGCAGTCTCTTTCACAGAACAACATTCTCTGGCAGCGTAAACTGGCTGATTATACTCGTAAAACAGAAGTGCAGACTTTGATGCTGGAACAAAAAGAGTCTCGCCTTGAGGCCGTGCGCAGGGAAAGCGGGCAGTTACAGCTTGAGTTCAAGAAGTTTCGTGAAGAGAAGGAAGCTTTGCAGAAGGCTTTGGCGAGGCTTACTGAAGAATCGCGTGGCGCGTCTTCGCGTTGCGATCAACGCCTGGCCAGGGAGCGGGAGGGTTACGACAAGAAAGTGCTGGATTTACAAGCACGGTTGAATGCGGAGCAGACATTGGTTAATGAAAAGGTTCGCGCTGCCTCCAAGCCCTTGGAAGACCGGCTGGCGACTTTAACGCAGGAACTCAAACAAACAAATCAAAAGCTTACCGTAAGCCAAAAGAAAGTCGTCAACGATCCAAGACCGCCAAGAATCAGGGACATCGAAGAATCTGCTCGGAATAAAGTTGCTGAAGCTCAAGGGGTTATGCGATTGGCAGTCAAGTCATCCATCCGGGCTGAGCGCAAATCTGCGGCTTTGAAGAAGCAATATGAGAGTATTATTGCTGCTTTGAAGAATGAAACAGCAGAGCGGCTTAGAGCCTGTGAGGGGGTTGTTTCAAAATAGATTGCTGTCTCCTCACAAGGTTGGGTGCCAACAGCGGGTCGCAAAAAATATGAAGATTTGTTTTGTTGTCGGAACGTTTCCATCCTTATCGGAAACATTTATTCTGAATCAAATTACTGGTTTGCTGGATCAAGGGCATTATTTAAGAATTTATGCCGGTGCGCGATCCTCTGATCTGATTGTACATGAGGATGTCATTCGTTCCGGGTTGCTTTCGCATGTCCGTTTCTTTAACGAGATGCCGAAATTCTGGTTAGCGCGGATTTTGCGTTTTCTGGTTCTTTTTTTGGTAACATTGCTGCAAGCGCCTGTTCCAGCTCTCAGGTCGTTGAATATCCGGCGTTACGGGCAGGAAGCTTTATCTTTGCGTCTTTTTTTTCGGATGCAGTCGTTTCTTGCGATCAGGGATCATGATATTGTCTATTGTCATTCCTGGCAGGATATGTTGACTGTTATTCAGATGAAGGAAATCGGGGCTATAACCGGGCGGTTGGTATCAGCCTTGCGTGGTGATGATATTCCCTTAGGGGGGGACGGCAAGGTTCTAAAGGTTTCCTCCAAAATTTTTTCGCGGGTGAGCCTTTTTTTGCCGGCAAGTCGTTTTTCCGAGGAGCGGCTTCTGGAGTCTGGCTGTCCTGCGAAGAAAATTCGAGTCCATCGGGCTGGTGTTGATCTTTCCTGTTTTGGAGGCGCAACACGTAAACGTTTTGGTACGGTGCCATTGCGAATTTTATCGGTTGCCTGTCTGGTAGAAAAAAAAGGAATTGCCTGTGCTTTGGAGGCGGTAGGAAAACTTGTTCGTGACGGAATCGTTTGCGAGTATACCATTATTGGAGATGGTCCTTTGCGTGATCAGTTAAGAGTGTTGGCCGGTCGTGAAAAGATTCTTGATTGTGTGCGTTTTGCCGGTTGGCAGGATTCAGGATCTATCCATCGTTATCTGAAAGATGCGGATTTATTCCTGGCCCCTGGGCTGTTGTCGCTCAATGACGATGAGGATGGCATTCCTGTTGTTTTGATGGAAGCCATGGCCAGTGGAGTTCCTGTTGTGACGACCCGCAGCGGAGGGATCCGTGAGCTGGTGGAAGATCGCAAAACCGGTTTTCTTGTCAATTCGTCAGATCCTCTGGCGTTGCGCGATGGACTGCGTTTGGTCTGGCAGAATCCTGCGCTGGCCCAGACGGTGGCTGCGCAGGCCAGGGAAATTATTGAGCGGCAGTACAATATGAGGAAGCTTAACGAGGAATTGATTAACCTTTTGATGGCGGTGGCTTATGAAAAATATGAAGAATGAAGGTAATCGTTCAATCTGGATGGCGGCCTGGATTGCTTTTACGGCGTTTATTGTCGCCTTGGTTGCCGGATCGACTTCGGGGCCTGGCCTTGCCGAGGTTTCGCTGGATTATCTTCAGGTGGCCAGGAATCTTGTTCGCGGGCATGGGTTTTCCCTTTTTTCCTCTGCGGGCAGTCTGGAGGGGATGACGGCGCAACCTCCTTTGTATCCGTTTTTTCTTTCGTTCGGAAATTTTTTTGGTATGGATTTTCCGACCTGGGGTTTGCGCTTTAACGCTTTGCTATGGGCCGGGAATGTTTTTTTGATGACAATGGCGGCTTTTTATCTGACTGGACGTCGTCGTTCGGCATTGCTTACGGGGCTTTTGGCACTACTTTCGGTTTGTATGGCTGAAGCTCACATGAGCATTCTTGCCCAGCCGCTGTTTCTGGCTTTTACGCTGTCTTCTTTGTGGATGCTAACGTCGTATTGTTCGACAAGAACGACGTGGCATCTTCTGGCAGCGGCCGCTTTGGCCGCTTTGGCGGCGTTGACCTCTTATGCCGGTGTTTTACTGATTTTTTCCGCTTTGCTGGTGCTTGGCTTGAGACGGGAGAAATTTTATTACGGCTTGCTTTATTTTATGGTATCTTCTCTGCTCCCGTTTTTCTGGTTTGTCCGTTGCTGTTTAATAGACGGAGGTATTGCAGGCAGGCAGATGTCCGTGTATCCGTTGTCACTGGATAAGCTGGCGAATATTCCCGACGCCCTTTCGGTTTATTTGCTGCCGGCGTTTGTGCCCTGGCCGTTGCGTTGGGTTGTTTTGGGAGTTTTTCTTGCCTTTTTGGGGTATATGTTTCTGCGTCCCCGGGCTATTGAGTTGATCAGAGTTGAAAATCCGCGCTTTTTTGCGGCCGGACAGGTTTTTGGTGTTTTTTCTCTTTTATATCTGATGGGGTTGTTTGCGGCTGGGCTTTTCTGGGACGAGAAGTTTCTGGTCACTTGGAAAGAAGTTCTTCCGGTTTGCGTGCTTTTGATGATTGTTGCCCCGCTTCTGCTGGATCATCAGCAGCTGAAAAGTTCGGGGAAGCGACTGCGCGGTTTTAGCGCGCTGTTTGTGGTTGTTTTGCTGGCGGTAGGTTTTTTGCGTACAGCCAGCCTGGTTAAGGATATGCTGCGAGGGCAATACCGAAAGAGTGTATCCGCAAATGCTAAAACCGGAATAGCGGAAACAGTCCGTTCGCTGGCGGATAATGTGCCTGTCTATACGAATGACATTTCCCGTTTTTATTATTTTGCCGGTCGATCAGCCATCAAAATCCCTTCTCCTGGAGAAGATATTTCTTATTTGTCGCCAATGGAGCATGTCCGGGAAGATTTTCTTTCCCGCCGAGCTGTTGCGGTGATTTTTGGGACGAGCGGGAACGAACACGGCGAATGGATCGCTTTGCGCAACGCTTTGCCTTTGTCGGTGCTTTTTAGTGATGTGAGCGGGGAAATTCTGGGTTATCGGGTCAGGCCCGCGGTTTCCGCTACGCCGTAGTGCGGTATGGACGGGAAGCGACAAGGTGATGGTTTCGGGTTGGTATGCTGTTTGTTTGGAAAACAAGCAGTGCTGTCCGCAAAAAATGGCGGGCGGCGTTTTTAATAATAACTACGAGGGGGAAGGCATGAGGATGATGGCTGCAGTTATTATGGTGTTGGCTTTGGGAGCAAATGCCGCGTCACTTCAGGCACAGGAGATTTCGATTGCCAAGGATCGGAAAGTCAAGCTGGAGTATACGTTGATTGTCGATGGTCAGGTGGTCGAGTCAACAGAGGGCAAGCAGCCGCTTGAATACACGCAGGGGCAGGGGATGTTAATTCCCGGTCTCGAAAAAGGGCTTGAGGGGATGAAGGTTAATGAAAAAAAGTCTGTGGATGTCCTGGCTGTCGAGGGGTATGGTCAGATTAATCCCCAGCTGGTGCGCGAGTTTGAACGTTCCAGGTTGCCGCAGGACCTGGTTCCTGAACCGGGAATTATTCTTGAAATGCAGGATCCGCAGGGTAACGGTTTTCCCTGTACGATTGTCGAAGTAATGGATAAAACAGTCAAACTGGATTTCAATCATCCTCTTGCAGGTAAAGATCTCAGGTTTGACGTGACGATTGTTGCGGTGGAGTGATCATGCCTTTGACGGGAGGATGGCTGGATTATGGGATAGTTTTCTTTGCCGGGGTTCTGGTCAGTTTTACTCCGTGTGTGTATCCGGTTCTTCCTGTTCTGGTCGCCATAGTGGCTGGAGCCAATGTTTCCCGTTCCCGGCTGAGAGGTTTTTTTCTGTCTTTGGTTTATGTGCTGGGGATGGCGTGTTCCTACAGTTTGTTGGCTGTTTTCGCCGCAATTTCCGGACAGATGTTCGGTCGTTTGCAGAATACGTTCTGGCCGCCATTTATCGCCGGGAATTTGCTGGTGCTCTTTGCGCTGGTCATGTTTGATGTGTTGCCCTTGCCGTCATTTGCTATGGGGGGCAGGGATATACGCGGGCGTGGCCTCTGGCCCTTGTTTGTCATGGGTTTTGTTTCCGGGTTTATTTTGAGCCCCTGTACGGCTCCGGTGCTGGGTTCTTTGCTTGTGTTGACGGCTTCCCGGGAGAATATCTTTTTTAGCGTTTCTTTGTTGTTTGTTTTTGCGCTCGGGATGGGAGCATCGCTTCTTCTGGCCGGAACATTCAGCGGCTTTCTGGCCAGTCTGCCCAAGTCCGGACTTTGGATGGTTCGAGTCAGGAAATGGCTGGCATTTTTGTTGCTGGGTCTGGCAGAATGGTTCTTCTTGCGAGCGGGACAATTATTCTTTTGACCGGGGTTCAACCCGGGTTTATAGAAAGGGTTCTTATGAAAATTTCCTTGAGAGCGTGGCTAGGGTTGTTGCTGTTTTTTTCTTTTCTGCTTCCGGGAGCCGGGTGTGTGCGTGCCCAGGGGCCATTTGATCACCCTTTGGTTGGCCGGCCGGCTGCGGACTTTACTTTGACATCACTTCAGGGGGAGAACGTTTCCTTGCTTGAGCAGATCAAGGGTAAAAAGGCTATTCTGTTTTTTTGGGCGACCTGGTGCCCGCATTGCCGCGAACAGATGGTTGCTATACAAACCAGCAAAGAGCAGTTTTCCAAAGAAGGCATTGAGGTTATTTTGATTGATATTGGAGAACAGAAAGACCGGGTTGAAAAATTTTTCTCCGCTCAGCGCCCGGATTATACTATTCTGCTGGATGTAGAGGGTAGCGTCTCCGAGCAGTATCTGGTTTACGGTGTGCCAGCACTTTATTATATTGGCGCCGACGGAAATGTTCGTGCTGTTGAACATGGACTGCTCAGGAAATACAGCGAAATTCTCGAATAACGGTTTTTCCCTTCCGTCGCTGTTTTCTGTTCTTCCGCAAAATTCCCAAAATTTTGTCTTGACAAAAGATTTTTTTGGGCTATTTTAGCACTCTAGGTAGATAACTGCTAAAAGCAAGTTTAAGAATATTCGTTCAACAAAATTAAACAGGAGGTGTTCAGTGCAACTTCAACCATTAGCGGACAGGGTCGTGGTTCAGCCCCTTAATGCTGAAGAAGTAACCAAGGGCGGAATTGTTCTTCCCGACACAGCAAAAGAGAAGCCTCAGGAAGGTAAAATCCTTGCTGTCGGCAAAGGCAAAATATCTGACAACGGTCAGCTTCAGCCGCTGGAAGTCAAGGTCGGCGATGTTGTGCTTTACGGCAAGTACAGCGGAACAGAGATCAAGGACAAGGAAGGTAATCCTGTCCTGATTATTCGTGAAGAGGAAATTCTGGCGATCGTCAAGTAAGAGTTAACCGGGGGTGCGGACAGGTCTGTATCTCCGGGCAAACAATCTAAAGGAGGCTTATTATGGGGTCAAAGATTTTGCAGTTTGATGATACCGCGCGCCGTTCTATATTGCGTGGTGTGGAACAGTTGGCCAAGGCTGTCAAGGTTACGCTGGGACCCAAGGGTCGCAATGTTATTCTGGACAAGAAATTTGGTTCACCCACGGTTACCAAGGATGGTGTTTCGGTTGCCAAGGAGATTGAACTTGAGGATGCTTTCGAGAACATGGGGGCCGCGATGGTCAAGGAAGTTGCCGAGAAGACTTCCGACAATGCCGGTGATGGCACCACAACCGCTACCGTTCTGGCCGAAGCGATTTATCGCGAAGGTCTCAAGAACGTTACGGCTGGGGCCAATCCTATGGCGCTCAAGCGCGGGATCGACAAGGCAGTCGAGGCAGTTGTCGGCAAAATCGGCAAGCTGTCCAAGAAAGTTGACATGAAGGATAATCGCGAAGTCGAGCAGGTTGCTTGCATCGCGGCTAATTCCGATGTAGTGATCGGCAAGAAGATCGCCGAAGCGTTCGACAAGGTCGGCAAGGATGGCGTTATCACCGTTGAAGAGTCCAAGACAATCAATACCGAACTGAAGCTTGTTGAAGGTATGCAGTTTGATCAGGGGTATCTTTCTCCTTATTTTTCGACTGATATGGAAAAGATGGAGTGTGAACTCGATAATCCTTTTATTCTGATCTACGAAAAGAAGATCGGAAATATCAAGGATGTTCTGCCGGTTCTGGAGAAGGTGGCCAAGGCGGGTGCTCCGATCGTGATTATCTCCGAAGAGGTTGAGGGTGAGGCTCTGGCTACTTTGGTTGTCAACAACCTGCGCAAGACTCTTTCCTGCGCGGCTGTCAAGGCTCCTGGTTATGGCGATCGTCGCAAGGCCATGCTGGAAGACATTGCTGTTCTGACCGGCGGACGTGCCATTAGTGAAGATCTCGGCATCAAGCTGGAGAATGTTCAGCTGTCCGACCTTGGACGTGCCAAGAAAGTCAAGATCGATAAAGAGAATACTACAATTGTTGAAGGTGCCGGCAAGACTGTCGACATCAAGGGGCGTATCGCCCAGATCAAGAATCAGATCGAGAAGACCGATTCTTCATATGACAAGGAAAAGCTGCAGGAACGTCTGGCCAAGTTGTCGGGTGGTGTTGCTATTATCAATGTCGGGGCGGCTACCGAAACTGAAATGAAGGAAAAGAAGGCTCGCGTTGAGGATGCTTTGCATGCCACTCGTGCGGCTATTGAAGAAGGTATTGTTCCTGGCGGTGGCGTGGCCCTGCTGCGCTGTCTGGAGGATGTTCAGGCTCTGGATCTCAAGGGTGACGAGAAGACCGGCGCTGATATCATTTTGCGCGCGATTGAGTCCCCGGTGCGTCAGTTGTGCACCAATGCCGGACTGGAAGGTTCGGTTATCGTTGATCGCCTGAAGAAAGAAAAGAAAAACATCGGTTATGACATCAATCAGGACGCTTATGTCGACATGCTCGAGAGTGGCGTCATTGATCCGGCCAAGGTTACACGGACCGCTTTACAGAATGCGGCCTCCATTGCCGGATTGCTTCTGACCACCGAGTGTCTGGTGGCGGATGCGCCAGAGAAGGATAAGCCGGCTATGCCTCCGATGGGTGGCATGGGCGGAATGGGTGGCGGCATGGGCGGAATGATGTAATCAGAGCCTGGCAGTCTTCATTAAGTTGATCCCCCGGGAAAGAAGCAACTCTTTTCCGGGGGATTTTCTTTCCTGTTGACTTTTTGGCCTGTTTTAATATGATATAGAAACGTGTTTATCTATCTATTCCCGGACTTCAAGCGTAATTTTGTTGTAACTTATTGATATATTGGAGGTTGCGTATATGGCCGATTGGATTGGCATCAACCGCAGGGCACGCCGTTGTTATGGTTTTGATGAGGTGGCCCTTGTCCCTGGGGATAAAACCATTAATCCCAATGAAGTGGATGTTTCCTGGTCGATCGGGAAAATGAAGTTTGATATTCCCGTTCTGGCGGCCTCTATGGACGGGGTTGTCAATGTTCGTTTTGCCGTCGAGATGGGGAAAATGGGCGGAATTGCTTCCATCAATCTGGATGGCGTCCAGACTCGCTACGAAAATCCTGACGAAATTCTTGATCAGATTGCTGAATCGGCACCGGATGAGGCCACTAAGCTTATTCAGAGTCTTTACACTAAGCCGGTCAAGGAAAGTCTGATTGCCAAGCGTATTGAAGAAATCAAGAAGCATAAAGTTCCTGCCGTTGTAAGTTGTATCCCGCAGAATGCCAAGAAGTTTCATCAGATTGCCGAAGAGGCTGGTTGTGATCTTTTTATTGTTCAGTCAACAGTGGCCACGGTCAGGCATCTCTCCAGTGAGTATAAAATTCTGGATATTGAAAAGTTCTGTAAAGATTCCCGAGTTCCGATAATGATCGGAAACACTGTTACTTATGATGTCACCCTTGAGTTGATGGAAATTGGGGCATCAGCGATTCTGGTTGGGGTTGGCCCCGGAGCGGCTTGTACCAGTCGCGGGGTTTTGGGTATTGGCGTTCCCCAGATCACAGCTACTGTCGATTGTGCAGCTGCGCGCGATCACTTTTTTAAGCGCAAAGGCCGTTATGTTCCGATTATTACCGATGGCGGCATGCGTATTGGTGGAGAGATTTGCAAGGCAGTAGCGGCGGGAGCCGATGCCTGCATGGTTGGTTCCGCTTTTGCCAAGGCGTTCGAGGCCCCGGGACGCGGGTATCACTGGGGGATGGCAACGTCCAATGCTAATCTGCCCAGAGGAACACGGGTCAAGGTCGGGCAGGCCGGAACGCTTAAGGAAATTCTTCTTGGACCAGCCAAGGTTGACGATGGATCACAGAATCTGGTAGGCGCCCTAAAAACCTCCATGGGGTCTTTGGGTGCGGCGAATATCAAGGAAATGCATGATGTCGAGATTATTATTGCCCACTCTTTTCAGAGCGAAGGAAAAGTATTCCAGATGAGCCAGAAAGTTGGCATGGGCAAGTAAGCTGTTTTAGAACGCAAGGGAGACAATGATGGCGAAGCCTCAGCCGAACAATGAAAAAGGCAAAGTTGCTGCCAAGAAGCCTGGCATGTTCAAACGTTCCATGTTTCAGCGCAAGTCCAAGTCAATGGAAACTCGCCTGATGTCTCTCAAGGGCGCCACGTTCTCGAACGTGACGATCAAGAAGCAATCCAAGGTCAGGGATGTCATTCTAGTGCTGGACTTCGGTTCCCAGTACACCCAGCTTATTGCCCGGCGTATCAGGGAGTGCAAGGTTTTTAGCCAGATTGTTCCTTTTGATATTTCTCCGGAAAAGGTACTTGAGATGGGAGCCAAGGGTCTGGTTTTTTCCGGTGGCCCCATGAGTGTCCACGACAAGTCGGCTCCTCAGCCTGACAAGGAACTTTTCAAATTGGGTCTGCCGATTCTTGGGGTCTGTTACGGCATGCAGGTGATAACGCATCTTTTGGGTGGCAAGGTCACCAAGTGCAAGGATCGCGAGTTCGGACGAGCCGAGCTTTTTGTGGACTCCAATCGGGATCTTTTTCTTAACCTGGCCACCAATCTGACTTGCTGGATGAGTCATGGCGACGAGATTACCCAGATGCCTGCCGGTTTCGAGAAGTTGGCGCATACCATTAACAATGGTTGTGCGGCTATGGCGCATCGTACCAAAAAGATTTATGCAGTGCAGTTTCACCCTGAGGTTGTTCACACCCAGCGTGGTTTGCAAATCCTTCAGAACTTTGTGATTGGTATTTGCGGATGTATGCCGCGCTGGACCATGGATCGCTTTATTGAGGCTTCGGTCAAAAAGATTCAGGAAACCGTCGGCAAAAAGAAAGTGGTGCTGGGTCTTTCCGGTGGTGTTGATTCTTCAGTGGTAGCCGTTCTTCTCCAGCGTGCGATTGGCAGTAATCTGCATTGTATTTTTGTCGACAACGGTTTGTTGCGCAAGAATGAATCTAAAGTTGTTTATAATACCTTTAAGGGCAACTTCAAGATGAATCTGACGGTAGCCAATGCCGAAAAGCGTTTTTTGGATGAGCTCAAAGGTGTGACTGATCCTGAGGAAAAACGCAAGATTATCGGGCGCGTTTTTGTTGAAGTTTTTCAGGAAAATGCCAAGAAGCTGAGTGGTGTCGAGTTTCTGGCTCAAGGTACCCTTTATCCGGATGTGATCGAGTCTATTTCTCCGACCGGAGGTCCTTCGGCTGTTATCAAGAGCCACCATAATGTTGGCGGCTTGCCCAAATCGTTGCACTTGCAGCTACTTGAGCCTTTGCGGGATTTGTTCAAAGACGAAGTTCGGGCGATCGGAAAAGTTTTGGCCATGCCCGACAATATTCTCAAGCGTCAGCCTTTCCCCGGTCCTGGTCTTGCGATTCGTATTCTCGGAGAGATCACCGAAGATCGCCTGATCATGTTGCGGGAAGCCGATGAGCGGGTTCTGGAAGAAATCAAGAAGGCAGGCCTTTATGAGCAAACATGGCAGTCTTTTGCCGTTCTTTTGCCGGTTAAGAGTGTCGGCGTTATGGGCGATCAGCGTACATACGAATATACTATTGCGGTTCGTTGTGTTAACAGCATTGACGGTATGACGGCGGATTGGTCCCATATCCCCTATGAGGTGCTCGCAAAGATTTCCAATCGGATCATCAATGAGGTTCGCGGCGTTAACCGGGTGGTTTACGATATCAGCTCCAAGCCCCCGGCAACCATCGAGTGGGAATAACAGACCTGTTGCACCGCATCATTTGTGCTGTTTTTCGAGCAGGCAGATGATGCGGTTTTTTTTGGTAAATCTTCTCTATGTCATTTGTCCATCTTCATGTTCATACGCAATTCAGCCTTCTAGACGGTGCGTGCAAGGTCAAGGATCTGGCACGTAAAGCTGCGGAGTGGGGAATGCCTGCGGTTGCCATGACCGACCATGGAAATATGTTTGCGGCGCTGGACTTCTACGACGCTTGTAAAGTCAACAATATCAAGCCTATCATTGGATGCGAGATATATGTTTCACCGACCACCCGCTTTGATCGTTCTGCTGATCAGCGCAATACCGCCCACCTGGTGCTTTTAGCAAAGAACAATGAAGGTTACGGGAATCTGATGAAGCTGGTTTCATCCGGCTTTCTGGAAGGATTTTATTACAAGCCACGTATTGACAAGGAACTTCTCGCCCGGCATGCCGGAGGACTGATAGGGCTTTCTGCCTGTCTTAAAGGGGAGATCCCGATGAAGTTGCTTGCCGGGAAATATGAAGAAGCGCTGGCGCTGGCGGAGGAGTATCGTCAGATTTTCGCGCCCGGAGATTTCTACCTGGAAGTCATGGAGCATGGGATTGTCCAGCAGCGAGGAGTTAATGAAGGATTGTTGCGTCTTTCCAAAGAAACAGGGATTCCTTTGGTGGCAACCAATGATGTGCATTATCTTTCGGCTGCTCATTATGAAGCGCATGAGCTTTTATTATGTATTCAGACCCAGACGACACTGGCCGATCCCAAACGGATGAAGATGAATTCCGATCAGTTTTATTTTAAAAGCCCTGAAGAAATGGCTCGTAATTTTTCCTGGGCTCCGGAGGCAATCACCAATACCCTGCATATCGCCGAGAAATGCGATATCAAACTCAAGTTCGGTGAATACCATGTGCCGGATTATCCTACCCCGTCCGGAGAAGGTAAACAGGAGTACTTGCGTCATCTTTGTCTGGAAGGCGCCAAGCGGCGTTACGGGGCGACTGTTCCCGATAATGTGTTGGCTCAGCTGGATTTCGAATTGAAGGTCATTGCCGATCTGGGTTTTGTCGGCTATTTTCTGATAGTCTGGGACTTTGTGCATTATGCCAAAAGTCAGCGTATTCCTGTTGGTCCCGGCCGTGGATCAGCGGCCGGCAGTCTGGTTAGTTACCTGCTGGGGATCACCGATCTTGATCCGATCAAATATTCGCTTTTTTTTGAGCGTTTTTTGAACCCCAACCGTAAAAGCATGCCGGATATTGATATTGACTTCTGTTTCGAGCGCCGCGGGGAAGTGGTGGATTACGTCACGCGCCATTATGGCCGCGAGAATGTGGCGCAGATTATTACTTTTGGCACCATGCAGTCCAAGGCGGTTGTCCGTGATGTCGGGCGGGCCTTCGGCCTGCCTTATGCCGATGTTGACCGGATTGCCAAGCTGATTCCTGATCGGCTGGTGGACGAGAAAGGGGAGCCGAGGCACATCACCATTGACCTGGCGATCGAGAATGAACCCCAGCTGAAAGAATTGCTGGCCCAGGATGCCTCTGCTCGCAAGCTGGTTGAAATTGCCCGAGTTCTGGAGGGCCTGAGCCGGCATGCCTCCGTTCACGCGGCGGGTGTGGTTATTTCCGACAAGCCTCTTATCGAATACTGTCCTCTGTACAAGGCCGAAGACCAGATTACTACCGCTTTCACAATGAAAGGGGTGGAGAAAATCGGGTTGCTGAAGATGGACTTTCTTGGTCTGAAGACTCTGACGCTGATCGATGATGCTTTGCGGATTATCAAAAGCACGGCAGGCCAGGATATAGATATTTCGACCATCCCCTTTGATGATAAAAAAACTTTTGACCTGCTCAGCCGTGGCGAAAGTGCCGGAGTCTTCCAGGTAGAAAGCGACGGGATGCGCAATCTGCTCATTCGCAGCAAGCCCGCGGAATTTGAGGACATTATTTCGCTTCTGGCGCTTTATCGGCCTGGCCCTATGGGCAGTGGCATGCTTGACGATTTTGTTCGTCGAAAAAAAGGCGAAGCTCCGGTGGTTTATCCTCATCCCAAGCTGGAGCCGGTTCTGAAAAACAGTTATGGCGTAGCTATTTATCAGGAGCAGGTCATGCAGATGGCCAGTATCCTGGCCGGTTTTTCCATGGCTGCCGCCGATGACCTGCGCCGCGCGATGTCAAAGAAGCAGGTTACCGAGATGCAGAAAATGCGGGCGGCATTTGTTGAGGGGGCGGCTAAAGTCAACGATATTCCTGCGCCGCGTGCCAATGAACTTTTTGACCTTATTGACAAGTTTGCCGGGTATGGATTTAACCGCTCGCATTCCGCCGCTTATGCGGTTATTACCTATCAGACGGCCTGGCTCAAGGCCAATTTCCCGACCCAGTACATGTGTGCTCTTTTGACCAACGAAAAAGACAATACCGACAAGATCGTCGAGTATGTGAAAGAGGCCGAGCGCATGGGAATCCGGGTTCTTCCTCCGGACGTTAACGAGAGTGTGGCCAGGTTTTGGGTCACGGGGGAACGATCCATTCGTTATGGTCTGCTCGGGATCAAGAACGTCGGGGAGGGAGCGATCCGTTCCCTGATTGAGGAACGGGAACGGGGCAGCGCATTTGTCTCCATCTTTGATCTTTGTCGCCGGGTGGATCTTCGAACCAATAATCGCAAGGTGATTGAATCGTTGATCAGGTGTGGGGCATTTGATTCCCTGCGGGCCTTTCGTTCCCAGATGCTGGCGGTGCTTGACCAGGCGTTGAATCTTGGTATGAACCGCCAGAAAGAAGTGGCGGTGGGGCAAATGTCATTCTTTTCGCTGGGCGAGGCATCTGGAGGTTTTGCGCAGGAGAAAGAAACTCTGGCGGATATTCCGGAATTGCCACAGGCCCAGCTTTTGTCGTTCGAGAAGGAATTGCTTGGCTTTTATTTAAGCGGGCATCCTCTGGATCGCTATAAGGTTGAGGTGCGGACGTTTGCCAACGCGACCAGTGGTGCGCTGGCACGAATGTCAGACAAAAAGGCGCTTGTTTTTATCGGAATGATCTGTGATGTTCGTTTTACCGTCACCAAACGCGAGGGCAAACGCATGGCGATCCTGCGTCTGGAAGATCTTGAGGGTAAGGTTGAAGCTGTTATTTTTCCCGAAGCCTGTAAAGCGGCGGAACCGTTTATCAAGACGGGAGCGGTTGTGGTTCTTAAAGGGGTTCTGCGTTTGCGTGAAACGGGCGCCAGTATCGAGGTTGAAAGCCTAGTGGATGTTAACCAGATTTATCAGCTGGTCAAGCTAATCAGGATCGACATGACCAAGGCAGGCCCGGACAAGCTGGCCCTGATTCGCAGCAAGCTGGCTTATTTCCCGGGCAAGGTTCCGGTTCATTTGCAGATAGACACACGCAATTACAAGAGTGTTGAAATCAAGGTCGGGCGGGATCTTTATGTCGCTCCCAGTGAGGTTCTTTTGGGCGAGATCAAGACGATCGTCGGACATGAATCGTTCAAGGTTGTTATTTGAAACGGAGGGCTTATGAAAAAATTGACCCGTTCACGTTCCAGCCGGATGCTCTTCGGGGTATGCGGAGGTATTGCCGAGTATTTCAATATTGATCCGACCTTTGTGCGTCTGGGTTTTGTGATATGCGGTTTCTGGGGTTTCGGCTTGCTTGCTTACATCGTGCTCTGGCTGATCACACCGGATCAACCCCAGCTCTGAGAGGTTCCTGCGGGATTGTGCTTGACATCATAAAGCCATGTTGATACGATGCTTATGATTCTTTTATGAAACAGACTGGAGGAATGGAGTTATGACCAAGAAGGATATTGTTCTCAAGATCACGGATGTAACCGGGATCAAGCAGGTTGATGTTAAACGCATTGTTCAGAAGACCTTTGATGTGATCGTGGATTCTTTAAACCAGAATGAAAAGGTTGAACTGCGCAATTTTGGTGTGTTCAAGATCAAGGAACGCCGGGCTCGCCTGGGACGCAATCCCAGAACAGGTGTGGGGGTTCCGGTTCCTCCTCGCCGGGTGGTTGTATTCAAGCCTGGGTTGGAAATGAAACAGAAGATCAAGTAACGCAAGGTCAGATGTCCGTCAAGTTCAGCAATCCCCGCGGCACTGCCGATATTCTTCCTTCCGAAATACCGTTATGGAATTTATTGGAGAACACCTCCCGTGTTCTTTTTCAGCGGTACGGATATCAGGAAATCCGTACGCCTTTGTTCGAAGACACTTTTCTTTTCAAGCGTTCTCTGGGTGAGACCGCAGAGGTGGTCAACAAGCAGCTGCTTGGGCTTGTTTCCGGCCGCGCTGAAGCGGGGAACGAGAATGGGAAAGAGGCTCCGGCCTTTTCTTTGCGTCCTGAAGGCACGGCTTCTGTTGTGCGGGCCTATAATCAGTACGATATGGGGCGCGAGGAGTTTTTGTCCAAACTTTTTTATATTGGCCCCATGTTTCGCGGCGAGCGTCCCCAGAAAGGCCGGTTGCGCCAGTTCCATCAGATTGGGGCCGAGGCTATTGGCCGCGGGGCGGATCATCCGCTGCTGGATGCGGAAATGATTGTTCTTGCAACCCATATTCTTAAAGTTCTGGGTTTAAAAGATTTCAAGGTCTATATCAATAGCTTAGGAACATCACAGGACAAGGCTCGCTTTGCTCTTTGGCTGCGCGAAAAGCTCAAGGATAAAATTTTATCACTCAATGAAGAGTGCCGGGTGCAGTATGAAAGAAATGTCTTTCGTTTGCTTGACTCCAAAGATCCGGATTGTCAGGCCATGATCCGGGAGCTCAATATTGCGGGAGAGCATCTTTCCTCTGGCGGGGCACAATATTTCCGTGAGGTTTGTTCTGCCCTTGATGCGGCCGGTGTTCCTTATGAGATTGCTCCGCGCCTGGTTCGCGGACTTGATTACTATACGCATACTGTTTTTGAAATCACATCTTCCGGTCTTGGATCGCAGGACGCTATCGGGGCTGGTGGGCGTTATAATGGATTGATCGAGCAGTTGGGCGGAGGAGATCGCAGGCAGTCCGGTCTTCTTGGCGCTATCGGTTTTGCTTTAGGGATGGAACGCGTTATGCTGGCGCTGGCAAGCCAGACGCAGTTGTCGTTGCCCGCGGTTGCGACGGATGTTTTTGTTGTTTGCGGACAGGAAGAGCTTGAGCCGCAGGTTTTTGGGCTGGTTAACGAATTGCGGATGGCCGGGGTTGGCGCGCAAATGGATTTTGGCCGCGGGCGTCCGCTCAAGAAGCAATTCGAGCAGGCGGACCGCCAGTCGGCGAAGTTTGTCATTATTTATGGGACGGATGAAGCCAGCCGGTCTATGGTCGGGCTTAAAGATATGAGCACCCGCGAACAGCGCTCTGTATCGCGTGATAGCGTGGTTGATGAAGTGCAGCGCTTGTGCCTCAAAAATTGAACACAGGAAACAGGTTCTTACAGGAAAGGTCGTTGAGAGATGTTGCGGACACATACATGCGGAGAATTAAGGCCCGGGCACAAGGATCAGGATGTCGTTTTATGCGGATGGGTGCACCGCCGTCGTGATCATGGCAAACTGATATTTATAGATATTCGTGATCGTTATGGAGTCACCCAGGTGGTGTTTGTTCCTTCGGTAGCCAGAGAGGCGCATCAGTTGGCGCAAACTCTTGGTCCGGAATACGTTATTCGTCTGAAAGGATCGGTTAGTGTTCGTCCGCCTAAAAATGTTAATGCTGATCTGCCAACTGGCGGGGTGGAGTTGCTGGCCAAGGAACTGGAGATTCTTAATACCAGCCGGGTTCCGGTCTTTGAAATTGACGGGGACGTTGATGTGACCGAAGAGATTCGTCTGACCTACCGTTATCTGGATATTCGTCGTGATAAAATGCGCGAATCCCTGATGTTGCGCCACAAATTGGCCAATACCGTCAGGTTGTTTCTTAACGAAGAGCAGTTTTGCGAGATTGAGACGCCTGTTCTGACCAAGTCTACTCCCGAAGGCGCCAGGGATTTTCTTGTGCCTTCACGTCTTAATGCCGGACAGTTCTATGCTTTGCCGCAGTCGCCGCAGCTGTTTAAGCAGCTTCTGATGGTGTCGGGCATGGATCGTTACTATCAGATTGTCAAATGCTTTCGTGACGAGGATTTACGTGCGGACCGCCAGCCGGAGTTCACCCAGATCGATATGGAACTTTCTTTTGTGGATGAGGAAGACGTTTTTAGTCTTACCGAGCGGATGTTTCAGAAAGTCCTGAAAGAAACCAGAGGAATCGATTTGCCTATACCGTTTCCGCGGATGACACACGCGCAGGCGATGGCAGAATACAAATGCGACAAGCCAGATATTCGCAAAAACCGCGAGGATAAAAGCGAGTTTGCGTTCTTGTGGGTTACAGAATTCCCGCTTTTCAAATGGAACGCGCAGGAGAAGCGCTGGGACAGCGAGCACCATCCTTTTACAGCTGTTCATCCCGAAGATGTTGCCCGTCTGGAGGGAACGGATCTGAACAATATCCGCTCTCGGGCGTATGATCTGGTGCTCAACGGAAACGAGATCGGTTCAGGCTCTATCCGTATTCACCAGCGTGAAGTGCAAAAACGTATTTTTGAAATTCTTGGGATATCCGCAGAAGAGATCGAGAGCCGTTTCGGATTTCTTTTACGTGCCTTCGAATATGGCGCGCCGCCGCACGCGGGGGTGGCCTACGGGCTCGATCGTCTGGTGGCCATTTTGTCCGGGCTGGATTCCATTCGGGATACAATCGCTTTCCCGAAGACCCAGCGTGGAGCCTGTCAGTTGGCTGATGCGCCTTCTTTGGTCGACCCTAAACAGCTGGCCGAGCTTGGGCTTGTGCCCCTGTCCAAGAAAACGGCGTAAGTCGTTAAGCTCGTCGCAGGACGGATGGAATGCATGATACTGAATCTGCAGTTTACTGACAATCGCGATATTCAGTCGCTGTTCGGTCGTTACGACGAGAACCTGAAGACCATTGAGCGCGAGTTTTCCGTCCGGATTTATCGGACCCAGGATGGTTTGCGCATCGATGGCAGTGAAGAACAGACCCGGCAGGTTAACGAGCTTTTTGATTATCTTTTGGGGATTGCCAGAAGCGGACGGGTGGTCAAAAAACGGGATATCGTTTATGCCAATCGTCTGGCGGCCGATGAAAAAGAAGGCGGTCTCAAACGCCTGGCCCGGGAAAGAATCGAGCTGCCCGTCAAGGGCGGACTGGTCACTCCCAAGACCAGGGGGCAGATCGAATACGTCGAGGCGATCAAGCAGCATGATATTGTTTTTGGTATCGGCCCGGCGGGAACCGGTAAAACCTACCTGGCTATGGCCATGGCGGTTAACGCTTTAAAAAAGGGGCTGGTGCGGCGTATCATTCTGACCCGGCCTGCAGTCGAGGCGGGAGAAAATCTCGGCTTTTTGCCCGGAGAACTTGAGCAGAAAGTCATGCCGTATTTGCGCCCTCTTTATGATGCTCTTTATGAGATGCTGGAAGCGGAGATGGTCGAACAGTATGCCCAGCAGGGTATTGTCGAAGTGGCTCCGCTGGCTTATATGCGCGGACGGACTTTTAACGAGTCTTTTGTTATTCTGGATGAAGCCCAGAACTCCACTCCCGAACAGATGAAAATGTTTTTAACCCGACTGGGTTTTGATTCCAAGACAGTGGTGACCGGAGACGTGACCCAGAGTGATTTGCCCAACGGACAGACTATAGGTCTGATTGACGCCGAACGGGTGCTTGGTCATGTAGAAGAAATTAAATTTGTGCACCTGACAAAAGAAGATACGGTGCGTCACGAACTGGTGCAGAAAATCATTGAGGCTTATGATCGGGAAAATAAAGACAGAGAAAAGTAACTTTTTTGCCGCGAGTTCGGTCTTTCTCCTGCTAACAGGTTATTGCCTGCTTTCCGGCCTTTCGTTGTTGATGCCCCTTTTATTACTGATTTGTGCTTTCTATCTTTCTGTCCAGAGAGGAATTGCCAGCCGTTGTTTTTTGCGCCTGGGCTTTCTTCTGGCACTGCTGGCCGCCAGCGCCCATGCCATGACATTTTCATCGGATTTCTCTTTCTATTTTATTCCTGTCGCCGCGGCGCCTATGCTGACCATGTTGCTTTTCAATGATTTGCAATTGGCCTTTGCCATGGCGTTTCTGTCAGCATCAATCGTGGCCTTGCTGACCGGTGCAGGTTTTCACTGTATGCTGGCCTTTTTTATCGGCGGCTTGACCGGAGCTTACGCGGTGCGTGATGCGCGTACCCGCGGGACGCTTCTTGTAGCCGGACTTCTCTCCGGAGCGGCTCAGGCGGCGGCATTTTTTCTTTCTGACCCGCGGCTTTCTCTGGATTCGACCCTGCACGTCCTGCGGCCTCTGCTGATTGGCGGTTTTGTTTCGGGACTGGTTGTTCTGGCGACGCTCAAGGTTTTTGAGTCTTTCTTTGGAGAAGTCACCAACTTCAGTCTGCTGGAACTGTCCGATGCATTAAATCAGCCTTTACTGCGCAGGATGGCTTTCGAGGCTCCCGGGACATACCATCACAGCCTGGTGGTCAGCAATCTTGCAGGCGAAGCGGCGGATACCATTGGCGCCAATTCACTTTTGACCCGGGTCGGAGCCTACTATCACGATATTGGCAAGATCGGAAAACCGGATTTTTTTGTCGAAAATCATTCCTTGTCGCCCAATCGTCACGAGAATCTTGAACCGTCCATGAGCCGCTTGGTTATTCTTAATCATGTTCGTGACGGAGTAGAACTAGCCAGACAAAGCAAGCTCAATCAGCGGATTATTGACTTTATCGAGCAGCACCATGGCACAAGCCTGATCTATTATTTTTATCAAAAAGCTCTTGAGGAAGGGGATATTGATTCTGTTCAGGAACAGAATTACAGGTATCCTGGCCCCAAACCCCAGACCAGGGAAACCGCACTGGTCATGCTGGCGGATGCTGTTGAGGGGGCAACGCGGGCGATCGAAGATCATACTCCCACGCGGATCAGCGCTGTGGCCAGAAAGATTGTCAACAACAAGTTTATCGATGGACAGTTGGACGAGTGCCCGTTGACCCTTCGGGAATGTGAACTGATTTGTGAGTCCTTCACCCGGACGCTCAGCGCCATGTATCATGTGCGGATAAAATATCCTGAAAGAAAAAATGCCTCCTAGGACGTTGACTGGACCGGATATGGTTGGCCGGGACATCCTGCTGGAGGGCAAGTGCGGTATCTCGCTTGCGGTTTTGCGTGCCCGGATTTCCGGTATACTCGACAAGGCCGGAGTCCGGCGAATCCGCTTGTCGGTGGTTTTTCTTTCCGGTGCGGCTATGGCCAGGCTTAATTTTCGTGTGTTGGCTCACCGCGGGCAGACAGATGTGATCACCTTCGATCTGGGGACAACGCCGCAGCCGCCGGTAAAAACCCGGCGTTCAGAAGCCGGATGCAAAGCTTTTCTGGAGGGCGAGATTTATATTTGCCCCGAGGAAGTCCGGCGTAACGCACGCTTTTACCTTGAGCCATACCGTCGGGAAATTCTGCGCTGTGTGGCGCACGGGATCCTGCATCTTTTAGGGCATGACGATGCGACGCCTGCCCAGCGGGCCAGAATGCACGAGAGCGAAAACTTTCTGCTGAGGTAGTATGGCTATTATTTCGACCCCGGCCATTGTTTTGCGTTCGATGGATCACAGAGAGACAAGCAAGCTGGCTTTCTTTTTTACCCGTCGGCGGGGTAAAGTCACCGGAGTGCTCAAAGGCATACGCAAATCCCCGCGCAAGTTCGGCTCTGGCCTGGAGAAATTTTCTGTAAACGATATTGTCTATTATGAGTATCGCAACAGCGATGTTCATCTGGTCAGTCAGTGTGATATGCGCGAGTGTTTCAGTGCGTTCCGCGGCCACGCCCGGCGAATTATTGCCGCTGAGTATGC
Source organism: Candidatus Omnitrophota bacterium (assembly GCA_903944345.1). GTDB lineage: Bacteria > Omnitrophota > Gorgyraeia > Zapsychrales > Fredricksoniimonadaceae > CAJARJ01. The sequence goes on along the minus strand of CAJARJ010000018.1, from coordinate 33,563 downwards.
GGCCGAGCTGGTGAACAGGATTGCTGTTGCCGAAGATCCTAATCCGGCGGTTTACGACTTGCTGGTCGAATATTTCCGGGCGCTGTGTGTTGACCGGGATATTGACCGGCTGGTGCACATGTTTCAGATCAAGTTTTTGGCCCTGTCGGGTTTTCGCCCGCATATTGATTCCTGTGTCACTTGCGGAAAAGAAATTTCCGGCAGAACCGAACGGGCCGGATTCAGTATGAAAAAAGGCGGACTGGTTTGCCGGCGGTGTCAGGGCAGGGATTTTGACCTTTGGCCAGTTTCTGCCGGTATGCTGGCAACTTTGCTTTATATCGAGCGTGAGCAATGGGCGGGCTGTCTGAAATTAAAAATCCCGCCAGTCATCCGGCAGGAATTAAGGCGCGTCCTGAATAGTTTTCTTGTTTTCCATCTGGAAAAGAATATTCGTTCGGCGAAATATCTTTCTTGACGCGACCAGGATCTGCGTGACCGGACTTTATTTTCCTAAAGAATGATCCGGGATAAAATATGGCAGAAAATTGTAGAAGATGTTTTGGGTGCTGTGCTAGAATACATCCGCTTTCGACGGCATTCAAGTATGCGCCTGGTCATCATTTCCGTTCGCTTATTTCTTGTACCGGGATATTCTTTCGTTTTCTGGAAAAACAACATGTTACCCGCGGAACAATGAAACAGACATATTTCAGAATAGCGTTTGTCTTCTTGACCATTTGCCTGCAGACGGCTGATTCACGGGCCCAGTTGTCTTCTGTTCTGGAACCATCCGAGGTTTCTGCCGATTCTGTCCAGCCTTATAATCTCAAGCTTTTGATCAAAAAGTCGCACGAGAATATCCAGAGCCTCAATGACAAGATCAGAAACCAGGATATTATCAGACGCAATCACAAGCGGGAAGAAAAGTCTAAAGAGTACTACCACAAGGCTCAGGACTTGTCAGCCAAGGGACGTACGGATGAAGCACGGGTCTATTACGAAAAAGCGATCAATATTCTCGAACATCCTGAGATGAAAGAGTCTGTTGAGGCAACAGCTGTCTGGACCAAGGCTCCGGTCAAGGAAGCCAACCAGATTTATGATGAGGCTGCAGTGCTTTATGAACAGAAAAAGTTCAAGGAAGCCAAGGCCGCTTTTTCCTCTGTCGAGGAAATTAAACCCGATTTTAAAGCTGTTCGCAGTTATTTGCACCTGATCGAGCTTGAGACTGCCCGCATTGACGAGGGGGCGATAGTGCAGCAAAAGACCGAGATTGAACTCAAGGAGAAAGAGTCCCAGGAAACAAAAGCCAGGGAAGAAGAGCGCAAACAGCAGATAGATCGCAAGGCCGAGCAGCTTTATAAAGAAGCGTCAGACAGTTTTGAGAGCGGACACTACCTTGAGGCCAGAGAGAAATTTCAGGAGTTGGAGACGGTTGTTCCGGACTACAAAGCAACCCGTTCTTATGTCAAGCGCATTGCTCGCGCCTTAGAAGCTGAAAAGCTGAATTCCGCACAAAATCGTCGTCGTGAGGAAGAAAAACTTCGTCTTGAGGCCTTGAAGGCCGAGCGAGATGCCGTAGAGTCTTCCTATAAAGAAGCGATTGGTTTTTTTGACAAAAACCTTTACGTTCTTGCTCAGGAGAAGTTTGCCGAGACTGAAAAACTGAGTCCGGGGTACAAACAGACAAAAAATTATCTTTTTAAAATCGAGCGTCTCTTGCAAGACAAGTCCAAACAGGACGCCGAACAGCAGAAAATTGATGCTCAAACACGTTTTCTGGCAGAAGAAAAAGCAAGAAAGCAGGCGCAGAAAGATCTGCAGTCGCGTCTGGAATCAGAGGTTGAGCCTGTCTACCAGGAAGCGATTGGTTTGTATAAAGAAGGAAAGTTAATTGAGGCCAGAGAAAAGCTGCTTTTTGTCAATAGCCGTGTTTCCGGATTCAAATCAACACGGGAGCATATTTTGCGCATTGACCAGGATGTCGATGAGCTAATGAAGTCTCGTGAGAAAGAGAAACTTTCCAAAGAGGAAAGAGAGAAGCAGTTGGCCATTAAAAGAATTTATGCCAGCGCAGAAATATCCTATCAGGATGGCTTGCAGGCATTCAATTCAAGAAGGTGGGAGAAAGCCCGCTCCGCGTTTGAAGAAACCTTAGCCAGGGTTCCTGGTTATAAACAAGCTGAACTTTACCTGAAGCGTACCGATGATGCTCTTGCTCTTGAAGCGGCTGGAAAAAATAAACTCCCGAAAGATGCGCAGGTTCAGGATGTTTACTCTCTTTATAAAGAGGCGGTTCAGCTTTATAAAGCCGGCGATCTTGTTTCTGCATTAGCTAAATTTGAACGGATTGAAAAAGAGTATCTGGGATATCGGTCGACACAGGAGTATATAAAGATAATACGTCAGGCGCAGGCAGCTCCTGTTTTGCAGGAAAAGAAAGAAATTGTTCAGTCGATTGTTCCTGTGGTTGAGGTTAAGAAGGAACGAAAACCAGAAGTCAAAAAAGAAGTCAAAAAAGAAGTCAAAAAAGAAGTCAAGAAAGAAATAAAGGCCGAGAAAATGGCCCCGGTGGTCAAGCCTGCTCAGGTTAAAAGAGTTGAGGTGCCACAACAGAAAAAAATTGTTCATCCGGTTGTCATCAAGTCACCGCGGAAGAAACAAATAGTGGTAACAGAAAAGCGGCCGCCCGTTAAGCCCGTAGCCGACATCAAGAAAGAGATTAAGGTCGAGAAGAAAGAAATCCTGATCAAAAATGAAAAGCCCAAGCCGGATCCCAAGCGCGTGTTACAGCTTAACCAGCCCCGAAAGATTCATCAGCAGGTGGATTTGTTGTCGAGGGAAGCAAAGGCAGCATCTGCCGACAAAACTCTGTCACGCGTTGATCGGATTCTTGCTGATATCAAGGCCGAACAACGCCGGATTGCGTCCCTGGTGCAACGTGAGCGCCCTGATGAAATAAAGAAAGATTTCAAGGTTCCTCAGACTCAGGTTTTGCCGAGCAAGCAAAGTGTCACGTTGCAGAATCCGGCAGAAGATTTCTTTCAGCAGGGTTCCAATGCTTTAAAAGTTGGGAATTACGAGCTGGCCCGCAACAAATTTATTGAAGTCCGCAGGTTAAACCCAGACTACAAAAATCTCGACAAGATGTTGTTGACTGTTGACCAGCAGCAAAAAGAAGCCAAACTGCAGGTGATTGAAGATTTTGATCGCCAAAAGATTTCAGCTTTGGCTTTGCGGGCGGATCAGTTGAATCAGGATTCCTATCTTTTAAGTCGTCGGGGAGATTATCCGGCGGTGCAGCAAAAATTTACGGAACTTGAAGCTGTCCTGGCGGGGATGGAGAAAGTTAAAGGCGGGATTATTAATCGTCGTTCCGGGGTCAAGGCTGCCAAAGATATCAAGACAGTTAAACTTCAAGCCCAGAAAATGCTTGTAGAAAAATCCCGGATTTTGTATAGGGAGGGTCAGCAGCACTATGCCGCCCAAAGGTTTGCTGAAGCGAGGGCCAAGTTTCTCGAGGCTTCTAAAGCTGATCCGTCATTCCGGGCGCCCGTATCTTATCTTGCCCGGATTGACCAGAATCTTGCCATACGCGATCAGGCTCAACGCCGGATACAGGCTTTGGCGGATGCAAAGCTTCAGGCCAGAAACAAGGAAATCTTGATTAAGAAAGATGATCCCAAGCCGGAACCCAAGCGGGCAGTGCAGCTTGATCGTCCCCGGAAAATTCATCAGCAGGCGGATTTGTTGTCGCAGGATACTACGGCAGTATCCGCGGACAAGACTCTTTCCCGAGTTGACCGGATTCTTGCAGACATCAAGGCTGAGCAACGCCGGATTGCAAACCTGGTGCAGCGTGAACGTCCGGAGATTAAAAATGACTCACTGGTGCGTGAGGCTCTGGCTTTGTCCGGCAAGCAGAGCATTCCGATTGAGAATTTGACAGAAGATTTCTTTCAGCAGGGAGCGAATGCTCTAAAAGCCGGGGATTATGGCGTTGCCCGCAAAAAATTTATTGAGGTGAGCCGGCTTGATCCAAAGTACAGGAATGTTGACAGGATGTTATTGAATGTCGAGCAACAGCAAAAAGAAGCCAAACTGCAGGTCATAGAAGCGTTTGATCGCAAGAAAATAGCCGTTTTGGCTGTGCAAGCGGATCAGCTGAATCAGGATGCTTATCTTTTGAGTCGTCGTGGCGACTACCAATCGGTTCAGCAAAAATTTACCGAACTTGAGAGTGTTCTTGCCGGGATGGAAAAGGTCAAGGCCGGGATTATCAGTCGCCGTTCCGGAGTTAAAACGGTTAAGGAAATCAAGAAAGCAGAACTTCAGGCCGAAGAGGCGCTGGTAGAGAAATCCCGGATTCTTTATCGGGAGGGACAGCAGCATTATAGTGCCCAGAGGTTTGCCGAGGCAAAGGCCAAATTTCAGGAGGCCTCCCAGGCTGATCCGGCATTTCTGGCTCCAAGGTCGTATATTGATCGGATCGACCGTATCTTAGCCAAGCGTGACTACGAGCAAAGCAGGCTGCAGGCCGCAGAGAAAGAAGAAGTATTGCTGGAATCAAATCGAGAGGCTGTTGTGTTGCAAAATCCGGCGGTTGCACCAGCCCTGGGGGAAGTCGAAGCCGGGGATCGTAACGTAGATGCAAAAGTTGCCCTTGATCGAGCCCAGGCTATTCAAAGCAAAAAAGATCTGCGCCGGATTGAGGAAGAGAACCGCCGGGAACGCGAAAAGTACCTTGTCAGACAAAGGAAAGAAGAGGAAAAAGCGAGGCAGTTGCAGGCTGAAGAGCGCCGCAAGTACGAAAAAATAAAGCGTTCCCTGGAATATGATCCTTTACTTGACAGGTCTTTTTCTCCTTCGACTCGGTCAGGATTTTACTCCAGGAGTGCCTCTGTCCGGTCTGAATATGATAATCGCAAACTGGAGGATCAGCGCCGTGCGATTCGTAAGGATCTTGAGTCAGGGGTTGAGCGGATGTACCAGGATGCGCTCAGTCTTTATCAGAGAGATTTGTTTGAACAGGCGCGCGTTGCCTTTCAGGAAGTTGATGCGGTGATTAGCGGGTATAAAAAGACTCGGGATTATCTGACCCGGATTGATTCAAAGCTTAAAACAGCATCGCCGTCAGGCCTTATCAAGTCTTCCAAGTAAGAGAATCCCCGGCGGTTTGTTTGTCCTTCAGGTTTTTTGCCGTCTAAAAGTTTTCCTTCCTTTCCAGTTTGTCCTGATATTCTTAAAGCCGGTCGCCAATATTGTTACGGGAGAAATGATGGCACTACTTTTTTATCTGATGTTTGGCTTGGCAGTATTCTTTGGTGTTATTTCTTTTCTTTTTAATGGAAATTTCGGGCGTCATGTTATTTCCGGGCTGGAAATTATGGTTCGTCATTCCGCAGCCGATAAGGCAGACAGACGTGGAGGCGTGCACACTTTGCAGGGCGAGAGAGATGAGCTGGATCGACTTCGGGACGAAATCACCAGGCGTATGGAATTCGACGTGGATGAAGCGGTAGCAAAAATGCTTGAAGACATGTCCAGTGTGCGCTCGTTTTTTTCTGCGAGTAATGCAGATCCGGTCGTTGCCCGGGAATTATCCCGCATGGACAATTTATGGCAAACGACCCTTTCTGCCTGGAAGACCGAAAAGTCAAAAAGCACAGATCGGCAATACGCCCAAGTGCTTTCCGGGATCGAAGAGCTTGACACCAGAGTTGGAGTGTTGTCTCAGGAAGCAGGCAGAGCTTATCGGGATGATGTTCATAAAATCCTTCAGCGCTTGCGGAAGTCGCAAACAGACAGCGAATCTTTGTCTGACGCACTGGCAAGAAAGAATTTTCAGATTCAGGAGTTGTTGTCTGCAGCCAGTGTCCGCTCGGAACTGGAGCAGGAGAAACAGCGTTCCGCACTTGAGCGTCAGCGGGAACAGATTCAGTCACAGCGTGAGCGTTCCCAGTCCCGTTTGGCACCCGCTTCGACTGCGGCCGATGATGCGCGGGAACGTCAGGCCGAGCGAAATCGTCAGCAGCAGGAAATGATGCGCGAGCGTATGCAAAGGATGCGTGACAAAAGATAAGTTCGGATTTTTTGTGCCGGATATTTGTTGCTGGAAGTTTTTTGTGTTACATAGTATGATTCTATGCAGCTGGATATAAGTATTCTTGTGCGGGCAGATGGGTTCAACAGGCTGCATCGGGCACAACCTCTGCTTATAATAACTTCCTGGATAAAATAATTATGTTGACTGAAGAAAATCGCAGGCATGTCAGGATTAAAGAAGATATTTCCATTCGCTGGTGTTCGCAGGACTATCGCCTGGCTGGCAGCGGCTTTGTACGGGATTTAAGTGTGTCGGGTGCGTTGGCCGTGCTGGATATACCCGAGCCTCCCTCGCGGGATGAGCTGTTTTTCGTTTTTCCTCAAGATTCCGGTGATGGTTCTTTCTTGCCCAACAAGGTTCGCCTGGTTTGGCGGCGGGCTACGGGGGCGTCTTCAGGAAAATATTTATGCGGGATGGAGTTTGTAGAGCCGTCGCCAGAAACGGTTCAGAATATTTCCGGACGTGTCGACTCGTGGCTGGCCAAAATGTCTGAAGGAGTCAATATTAATATTCTTAACCGGACCCTTCGGGGTTATTCGGATTAATAGTTACGGTCAATTCAGTATGTTGAAAAAGAGGATATCGTTATGGGTGATCAATTTGCCAACAGTTCTTTGATTAATAAACTGCTTGTAATCGTTGCGGTCGGCTTGGCCATTTTTTCTTTCTGGTTATTGATTGTTAATTACCGTACTTTACTGGAAATTAATCATATGAACGAGCAGTCGGCTGTAAAGACTTCCCGTAACTTTCAGTATTATTTCAAAGAAAACAAGAATCTTTCAGCCCAAGTCAAAAATATGACAGAGGAGCTTGATCAGGCTCGTCAGGAATTGGTCAGCATCAGCGGTGAGTTGTCTTTTATTCAGGGCGTCAACAATGATCTTAAGGACGGTATTGCTGCCTTGGAACGTTATAAGTCAGCCGCGGTGGCCAAAGGGGAAGCCCTCGAGTCGATGATAAATGCCTTTCGTCGCAAGAATAAAGAAATTGAGAGTGAACTCAAGTCGGTACGTCAGGAGTTGGCTAAATTGCAGCCGGACATTTCCGATCTGGATGAGGGGCGTTCCAAAGTTCTTCTTTTCAAGGATCGTATCAGAGGTGTTCGCAGGAACATGTCTTCATTGCGGCGTAAAGCTGCAGACGTCAGGGCTGGTGCGCAGAAAGAGCGTGATCGGCTGGAATCTTTATATGGTAATGGCGGTTACATGGTTAAGAACGGTGAGAATGTGTCCATGAATATTTCTGGCCAGCGGAATGTTGCGATAGACGTAAAGTTTGTCAATTAAGACCCTGTTTGTCACGGTTTTATGAATATATTATGGGAAGTGCCGACTGCTCACGGCCTTATCAGCCTCGCGGTTGTGCGTTCTGCGCGCAGGACTGTTCAATTATCGGTGTCCTCGGGCGGACAGGTTGTTCTACGGGCTCCTTTATCGGCTGCCAATGTTTTTCTGCAGGATATAATCAATAAGAAATCTGACTGGATCGTGCGGGTTAGGAACAGGCTGCTTCAGTCGGGCAGGCCTGTTTCATTTGACTGCAATGACGGGGCTTTCTTTTATGTTCAGGGTCACAAGAAATATTTGCGCATTATTGCCTCTGACCGTGAAAGTCCATATTTCGAGGACGGGCCAGATGAATGGCGTTTGCTGGTTCCCCGGGCGTATGACTCTTCCCGCTGTGAAGTCGCCGCGAGACAGGCATTAGCTCTTTGGGTGGATCGTTCTGTCCGGGATTATCTTGCCGGCCGGGTGGATCTCTGGTGCCTGCGTATGGGGTTGCGTCCGCCGTTGCTAACCATACGTCGTCAACGCCGCCTGTGGGGGAGTTGTAATTTTCGTCGAAGAAGTCTTTCGTTTAACCGGGCTCTGTTTGCTTTTCCTTCGGATGTGATCGATTATGTTGTTGTTCATGAATTGTGTCATTTGACAGTTCCTGCTCATTCTGCTGCTTTTTGGCGGGAAGTCGCTCGCTGGTGTCCGGACTGGCGCAAATATCGCAGCTGGTTGAAGACAGAATCTCCCGGCTACTTTCTTCCTTGAAAGCAGAGGGTCTGACATTTGTAAGGGTAATAAAATTTATGAAAGTCCAGGTCAGGGTTTTTGCCGGATCTCGACGGGTTGAGGTCAACGGGCAGGGAGAATTTCTCAAGGTTTATCTGACGGCCCCGCCTCTGGATGGCAGAGCCAATGATGCGCTGATCGAGGTTCTCGCACGGCATTTCTCTGTGCGCCGATCTGCAATAAGCATTATAAAGGGGTTGAAATCGCGGGATAAAATAATTAGTATAGAGACCATTTGATTGTGCCTAGCCCGCTTTGCTTGGCGGGTTAAAGGATGATTGCTGATAACAAGGGGGACACATGTCTTTGGAAGAAAGAATCAACAAAGATTATATCCAGGCGATGAAAGAGCGCAATACCCAGAAGTCGTCTGCTGTAAATTACTTACGTGCGATGATTAAACAGGTTAAGGTCGACAAAAGACTGGAACAGCTGGATGATGCCGAGGTTGTTTCGGTCATTCGCAAGCAGATCAAGCAGCGCCAGGATTCTATTGAGCAGTTCGAGAAAGGCGGCCGCACCGATCTGGTTGCAAAAGAGCGTGCAGAACTTGATGTCATGACAGCTTATTTGCCGGCAGCCATGTCAGCCGAAGATATTGGCAGGCTGATCGATGCCGCGCTGGCAGAGCTGGGCGCTGTTACTATTAAAGACATGGGTGCGGTTATAAAGCTGGCACGTGAGAAAGCCGGCCCTTCGGCTGACGGGCGACTGCTCAGCGATCTGGTTAAAGAAAAATTGTCCGGACGTTGAAGTTTTTTTAGGTTCTTATGAAGAAGAAAATATTCGGGGTACTGGTTGTTCTTTTGCTTGTTTTTGGCGGGCTGTTGTTATGGCTGCCGTCACGCTATGCGGTGCCCGTGCTTATGTATCATTCGATAGATCATACTTCGCACGAGCCGTTAAATAATGTTACGCCGCAGACATTCTCCCGTCAAATGGCGGCTTTGCGTCAACAGGGTTGTAACGTGATTTCGATCAAGGAGTTTGCAGAAGGAATGCAAGCCGGGCGTCGTTTTGCGCACAAGACGGTTGTGATCACTTTCGATGACGGCTATGACGATAATTATACGTCAGCTCTTCCGGTCTTGCGTGCCTATGGTTTCCCTGCGGTCCTATTTCTGGCTCCTGATCACATAGGAACCCGTGGCTATTTGACCTGGGATCAGATTCGCCAGATGGCGGCCAATGGAATTACGATTGGCAGTCATGTTATGGGAGAGACCTATCTTCCAAGTTTGCAAGGCGATAAGCTGGTTTGGGCGCTGGAAGAAAGCAAGCGGCTGATCGAGCGGGAATTGGCCCTTCCGGTAGAATACCTTTCTTATCCCGTTGGCGGTTTTACCCACGAAGCCCAGTCAGCGGCCAGGAATGCGGGTTATCGGGCGGCTTTTACCACCAACCGGGGATTCAGCCGCGGGGTGGACATCTTTGCTTTACGCCGGATTCGGGTCAAGGATACAGACGGGCCATGGGCAATGATGCTCAAGACTTCGGGGTATTATGATCTGTTCCGTTCGGTTAAAGCGCCGTTCTGAATGGGGTTTCTCAAAATAACAGAGGGGAATTATGAAGAACAAACCGGTCTATCGTCTGGAGTCTGATGGTTCATTTATTATCGAAAACTATCATGCGGCCAGCCCTTTCTCAAATTTCTTTCCGGGTATAGCCGGTATATGGGGTATTCCCATGTGGGTTTTCTACGTTAACCGGGGGCAGGGCATAGCTTCTTTCGGTATCGAATCCAAAGACAAGGCTATTATGGAGTTTCAGCCGGCCAATAAAGCTTACCGTCTGGTGTCATCGCATGGTTTTCGTACCTTTTTGAAGGTCGTCAAAGGCTCGGCCGAAAAGTACTACGAACCTTTTCGTGCTGTGTCTGCCAGCCCGTTTCGTGTTCGTCAGTCCATGAGGATGACCTCATATGATCTTACTATCGAGGAGGTTAATCTTTCTCTGGGATTGACTGTCACTGTTAATTATTTTACTGTTCCTGAGGAATCTTTTTCCGGTCTGGTGCGCAAGGTTTGTGTGCGCAATAATTCCAGGTCGGATCTGAAGATTCAGATGATCGACGGCTTGCCCGCTATTTTACCTTATGGCCAGAATGACTGGGTCATGAAGAATATGTGTCGCACGATCGAGGCCTGGTACAAGGTCCGGAATCTGGAGGCCAAAGCGCCGTATTTCCAGCTTGATGTCGAGGCGGCGGATGTCCCCCAGGTCAAGCATATCAAGGAAGGAAATTTCTATTTTGCTTTCGACCCCGCCGCGCGTCCTGGCAGTCTGCTGGATCCTGTTGTTGAGGCGGCGCTGGTATTCGGGCAGGCTACCGATTTTTCTGTGGCGGAAGGTTTTCTGGAATCATTCCCTGCTACATCCCGGCAGTATACCGATAACCGGACTCCTTGTGCTATGGGGGCCATGCGCACGCAGCTCAAAGCCGGAGCAGCGCGAGAGCTTGTCAGTCTTACCGGTTATGCCACCAGTGTTGACGAGCTCAAGGGCATTGTGGAGAAAGTTACGGCCAGGGGTTATGTCGATCTTATGCAGCGCAGGAATCTTGAGCTGGTGGAGGGCATTAAATCCAGGGTTTTTACTCTTAGTGCTTCGCCGGAATTTAATGCGTATTGCGGACAAACGTTTCTTGATAATGTTATGCGTGGAGGGTTGCCGATCAGCCTGCCCACCAATGAAGGACCGGCTGTTTTTAACGTCTATAGCCGCAAGCACGGAGACCCGGAGCGTGATTACAATGCCTTTCGTCTGGCGCCGACCTATTTGTCACAGGGTAACGGCAATTATCGCGACGTCAATCAGAATCGCCGTAATGACGTCTGGTTTAACCAGGATGTCAAGGAAACGGCGGTGGTCAACTTTCTCAGCCTGATACAGGCGGACGGCTATAACCCTTTGGTTGTGTGCGGCATGATGTTTGTCGCGGCTGATCAGGGTCGCCTGGCGGCTTTGCTGGATCGTTATGTCAAGGGGGATCGTCGCGAGGCCCTGCGGGATTTTCTGGCTAAAGGGTTTATGCCTGGAGATCTTTTCAGGTTTATTACGGATAACGGAATTGGTCTCAGAATTTCTTCGGCTGAATTTCTGGCGGCCGTTCTGGGGGTTTGCCAGAAGCAGGAAACCGCCCAGCACGGGGAAGGTTTCTGGGTTGATCACTGGACATATAATCTGGATATTATCGAGAGTTACCTTGCACTTTATCCGGAAAAGTTGCGTTATATCCTGCTTGAAAACAAGGACTTTTCTTTCTACCAGAATTCTGTTTATGTCTTGCCGCGGGATCAGCGCTTTATTGTGACTCCCGCGGGTGTTCGTCAGTATGCCTCCCTGCATGAAGGCCGGGAAGACAAGTCTGCCGGGCATAAAATGAGGGTTCACAATGGCCGGGGTGACGTTTATCAGACCACCCTGATTGGCAAGCTGCTGTGCCTGTTGACCGCCAAGGCGGCGACTTTTGATCCGCAGGGTATTGGTATCGAGATGGAGGCCAACAAGCCCGGATGGTACGACTCGCTCAATGGTTTGCCCGGCCTTTTGGGTTCTTCCATTGCCGAAACATTCGAATTGAAACGATTTGCCCGGTTTTTGCTCGGGGCTTTGGACCGGATTACTCCTGACGAGCAGTCCGGGATCAGGGTTTTTTCCGAGTTGTCGGTTTTCATGTTGGGTCTTTCTGTTTTGTTGGAGAATGATTCCGCTTCTGATTCGCTGAAATACTGGAGAGAGTCCAACACCCTGAAGGAAGTTTACCGCCAGGCGGTTCGCGAGGGCATTGACGGACAGGAAGAAATTGTTTCTGTTTCTTGTGTCCGGCGTTTTCTTGAGGGTGTGATCGCCAAGGTTGACCGCGGGGTTGCCTCAGTCTGTCGTCGTGAAGGCCTTTTCCCGACTTATTTTTGTTACAGCGTGACCCGTTATGAATGGGTTGATGAAGCCTGCGCCGGGAAACCGGGAGCGCATGTTCGTCCGTTGGAATTTAAACGTCATGATTTACCGCTTTTTCTGGAAGGCTTTGTGCATGCCTTGCGCAGTGAGCCGGATTCTCGCAAGGCGGCACAGCTGCATGCCAGGGTTCGCGGTAGTGACCTGTTTGACAGCAAATTGAAAATGTACAAGCTTAATGCGGATATTTCCTGTGAAAGCGGCGAGATCGGGCGCACCCGGGTGTTTCCGCGCGGCTGGCTGGAGAACGAATCTATCTGGCTGCACATGGAGTACAAGTATCTTCTGGAACTTTTGCGTGGCGGGCTTTTTGAAGAGTTCTATCGTGACTTCGCCACGGCCTGTGTGGCTTTTATGCCGCCGGAACGTTATGGTCGCAGTATTCTCGAAAATTCGTCGTTTATTGTTTCGAGCGCGCATCCGGACAAGCGTTTGCACGGACAGGGCAATGTAGCCCGCCTTTCGGGCAGTACGGCTGAATTTGTTCATATGTGGATGTTGATGAATGCCGGACCGGATCCGTTTGTTTTTGCCGATGGTCAGGGACTTGCTTTCCGCTTGCGCCCGGCTTTGCCGGGAGGCTTTTTTACGAAGACCGCCGGTCAGACCTCGTATCTTGCCTGGGATGGAAAGACTCGCGCAGTCTCCTACAGTGCGGGCAACTATATGTTCCTGTTGATGGGACGGATGCTGGTGGTATATCACAACCCGGCGCGCCGGAATACTTTTGGTGAACGTGCGGTGAAGGTTACGGGGATGCAGTTGACGCCTTCCTCCGGTGAATCGCCAGTCAGGATTGATGGTGATTTCGTCGGGGCTCCTTATGCGGAGGATATTCGTAACGGGAAGATCGAGCGTCTGGACGTGTATTTAGGATAAAGGATTCTATGGCGTTACAAACACCGCTGTTTCGTTCACATGTTGCCCTCGGGGCCAAAATGGTCGAATTTGCCGGATGGCAGATGCCTCTTCAGTATCGTGACGGGGTTCTTAAGGAGCATCAGGTTAACCGTCAGGGTTGTTCCTTGTTTGACTGTTCCCATATGGGGGAGTTCCTCATCGAGGGTGATCCCGTCGCCTGTGGTCTTGACCGGATTGTAACGCAGGCCATTGTTGCAATGCCGCTGTTTTCCTGCCGTTATGGCATGGCTTTGAATCCTTCGGGGGGAACGCTGGATGACCTGATTGTTTATCGCTTGGGCAAGGAGAAATGGATGGTCGTGGTCAATGCGGCCAATATTACTTCGGATCGCCAGCATTTTTTGGCCAATCTTTCTTCCGGAACCTGTTTCGAGGATGTCAGTGAAACGACGGCCAAACTTGATCTGCAGGGGCCATTGTCCCGTGAGGTACTGGTTCGTCTGGTGCCGGAAGCCGGGCAGCTGGCGTATTATACCTGCGGCGAATTTTCCTTGCTTGGCGAGCGGGCGCTCATCAGCCGGACCGGGTATACCGGGGAGCTGGGTTTCGAGCTTTATTATCCTGCCGGCAAGGTGCAGGCGCTCTGGGATGAATTCCTGACGGACTCCAGAGTTCGCCCGACGGGGCTTGCGGTCAGGGATGTTTTGCGTATCGAGATGGCTTATCCGCTTTACGGGCACGAGTTGACCGGGGAGATTTCTCCCGTCGAGGCCGGCCTTCTTGCTTTTGTGGATTGGAACAAGGAATTTATCGGGCGCGAGGCGCTGCAGGAGCGTCAGCGCAGCGACCGGCGCCGGATTGTTCATTTTGTTTCCGCCTCACGGCGCTCTCCCCGGCAGGGGCACAAAATTTTCAGCACGGAAGCAGAATTTGTCGGCGAGGTGGTCAGCGGCACATTCTCTCCGGCACTCAATGCCGGCATCGGAATAGGATTTGTAAAAAAAGAGTTTACGGAGATTGGCAAAAACATTATATTTGGTGAAGCTGCCGGACGGGAGAGCGCGGTTGTCACTGCGCGTCCTTTTTACCGCCGCGGTTCTTTAAAGGCATGAAACTAATCGCAGGAGCAAGGTATGGATATTATTGAGCATTATCTTTACACCAAAGAACACGAATGGATTGATATTGACGGCAAGATCGGAACGGTCGGCATCACCGACTACGCCCAGTCTGCTCTCGGCGACATTACTTATGTCGAGCTTCCGACAGACGGCACGGATGTCGAACAGTTCGAGCAGCTGACGTCGATAGAATCGGTCAAGTCGGCCAGCGACATTTTTTCTCCGATCTCCGGCAAGATCGAGGAAGTCAATGAGGAATTAAGGGAAGATCCCGCGCTGATCAACCGGGATTGTTACGAAAAAGGCTGGATAGCCCGTATCCTTATTTCCGATGACGACGAGACTTCCAATCTGCTGACAGCCGATGAATACAGAAGCTACCTCGAAAGCCTGGACAGGAATGATCCGGGTGAGTCGTCCGACGAATAACGCTGGATCATAGCAGGGAATTTTTTCTTGAATCCGTATATTCCAAATACAGAGCAGGACGTTGCTTCCATGCTGGCGACCATCGGGGTTTCCTCTATCGAGGATCTCTTTGTCGACATAGCGCCCCGGCATGCTCCGGTTTCTTTTGATCTTCCTCCCGGTCTTTCCGAATACGAAGTGATGCGCCGCTTTACGGCTCTTGCCGGGAAGAACTCCCAGGGGCTGGTGCCATTTATCGGCGGGGGATATTACGACCATTATGTGCCGGCGGCTTGTCCAGCCCTGATTTCGAGAGGGGAATTCTTTACGGCCTATACGCCTTATCAGCCGGAATGTTCGCAGGGAACCCTTCAGGCGCTTTTTGAATTCCAGAGCATGATATGCACTCTGACAGGTATGGATGTGGCGAACGCTTCGCTTTATGAGGGCGGTACGGCCCTGTATGAAGCGATGATGATGGCTATCAGGATCACCGGGCGCAGGCGCGTGGTGATCGACGGCGGGGTCAGTCCGATTTACCGCAAGATCATCAAGTCGTATACCCACAATCTGGATTTTGAGTTTGTTGAGTCTCCGGTGGCGCATGGCCAAGCGGATGTTGCCGCGTTAAGTCGTCTGATCGATCAGTCCACGGCTGCGGTGATTTTGCAGAACCCCAATTTTTTTGGAGCTATCGACGACCATGCCGCCATTGCGGATCTGGCGCACAGCGCCGGGGCCTTGCTGATCGAAAGTGTTTATCCGATTTCTCTGGGTTTGCTCAAAACTCCTGGCGCCATGGGGGCTGATATTGTGACGGGTGAAGGCCAGTCTTTGGGGCTGCCGTTGTCATTTGGCGGGCCGTATCTGGGCTTTATTGCTGCCCGCAGAAAATATATTCGTCAACTGCCGGGGCGGATTGTCGGCCAGACGATTGACACTGAGGGGCGCAGATGTTTTGTTAACACTCTTCAGGCGCGGGAACAGCATATTCGCCGGGAAAAGGCCACTTCCAATATTTGCACCAATGTGGCTTTGTGCGCTGTCCAGGCAGCCATCTTTATGTCTTTAATTGGTAAAAACGGGTTGGTTCGCATGGCCCAGTTAAATCTGGACAAGGCGGAGTTCGCCCGCCAGGAAATAGGCCGTATTCCTGGAGTCGAGGTTAAGCGCAGTGCTCCGGTTTTTAACGAATTTGCTGTTTGTCTCCCCAAAGATGCCGGAGATGTGGCCGAGGCCATGATCGCTCACGGCTTTGCTGCCGGCTTTCCTCTCGGGCGCTATTATCCGGGGATGGAACGTTATCTGCTGGTTGCGGTGACCGAAAAACGTTCGCGCGAAGAAATCGAAGCGTACGCCAGGGCTTTAAAAACGGTGCTGGAAAGCTAGTTATGGATCTGATATTCGAACAAAGTGTAACTTCTCGGCAGGGGTTCGGACTGCCGATATCGGATGTTCCGGTTAAGGCGTCTTTGCCATCCCGTTACCTGCGCGAAACGCCGGCAGATTTGCCCGAGGTTTCCGAACTGGATGTGGTTCGTCATTATACACGTTTATCCCAGCTTAATTTCTCGGTCGATGCCAACTTTTATCCTCTGGGCTCCTGCACCATGAAATACAATCCCAGGTTCACCGAGCGTGTTGCGGGCATGCCGGGGTTCAGTGATTTGCATCCTCTTCTGCCTCAGCTTAAGGGCGGAGAACGCTATGTTCAGGGGGCACTTGAGGTTCTGTTTGAGAGCGAACGCTGGCTGTGCGAGATTGCGGGCATGAAAGCCTTCACCTTGCAGCCGCTCGCCGGGGCGCATGGCGAGCTGACCGGGGTCATGCTTATGGCGGCGTATCACAAGGCCAAGGGCAATCGCAAAAAATTTATTATTATTCCCGATTCGGCGCACGGCACTAATCCGGCCAGCGCCGCGATTGCCGGCTACGATATTGTTTCGGTACCGTCTGACCGTAACGGAGTCATGGATATCGAAAAGCTCGCTGAGGTTCTGACACCGGAGTGTGCCGGGCTTATGATGACTTCTCCGGACACGCACGGCGTTTTTAATTCCCGTATCGACGAGATATCGCGCATGGTGCATGCGGTGGACGGTATTATGTATTATGATGGTGCCAATCTTAATGCCATTCTCGGTCGTTGCCGTCCGGGTGATCTTGGTTTTGATGTGGTGCACATTAATCTGCACAAAACTTTTGCCACACCTCACGGGGGCGGCGGTCCTGGTGCCGGTCCGGTCGGGGTCAGTGCCAGGCTGGAACCTTTTCTACCTGTTTCCAGGGTTGTTCGTTGCTCCGATGGAACCTATGCACTGAATTATAATTATCCTGACTCCATAGGTTATGTCGCCTCATTTTACGGAGCTTTCGGAATTGTTATCCGGGCGTATGCTTACATGTTAATGCTGGGAGGCGACGGGCTCAAACAGACCTCCGCTCACGCTGTCCTGAATGCGAATTATTTACGTTCTCGTCTGAAAGAGGCGTATTATCTGCCGTTTGACCGGGTCTGCATGCACGAATGTCTTTTTTCGGCGTCCCGACAGGCACAGCGCGGGGTGCATGCGATTGATATTGCCAAGTTCCTGATTGATCGCAAGATTCATCCGCCGACGGTGTATTTCCCGCTGACGGTCAAGGAAGCGGTCATGATCGAGCCCACCGAAACCGAGAGCAAAGCTACCATGGATGGTTTTGTGGATGTCATGCTTGAGGCTGACCGGCTTTCCCGGATTGATCCCTCATCTTTCAAGTCCCTGCCCAGGACAATGCCGATCTCCCGTCCGGATGAGGTTAAGGCCGCCCGCGAGCTGAAGGTCAATTATTTTTCCGGCGAATCCAAAGCATGATAATACGGGACATTTCTTTTGATGATCCGTTAACCAATTTGCAGCAGGACGATCAGATGCTTTGTGCGGCCGAAAGCGGCCAGGCGGGGGAAGTCCTGCGTTTCTGGGAGTCGCCGTCAGTGTTTGTGGTTATGGGCCGGTCCGGTGAAATGGATCAGGATGTCGATGTTAACACGGCACAAGCGGACGGGGTTCCTGTCCTGCGGCGTTCTTCCGGCGGAGGAACGGTGGTGCAGGGGCCGGGCTGCCTTAATTTTGCGTTGGTGCTTTCCAGGAATTTGCGTCCTGAGTTGTCACTCATCAATCGTTCTTACCGGTATATTCTTGACCAGATTCTGGCGGCGTTGCAATCCTTGCAGATACCGGCTGAATTCCGTCCGGTTTGTGATCTGGTGCTGGCCGGAACCGAGCGCAAGTTTTCCGGGAATGCCCAGCGTCGCGGGAGGGTTTTTCTGCTGCATCACGGCACCATTCTTTATAATTTTGATTTGTCTCTTGTTACGCGTTATCTGAAAATGCCGGCCAGGATGCCCGAATACAGAAAAAGTCGTTCGCATGCCGATTTTGTGGTCAATATTCCTGTGAGCCGGTTGGAAATTATCGAGGCTGTGAGTGGGACTTTTTCCCGGGTATCCGGGGGGCAGCAGGCCGGAGTGCAACAGGACTTTTGAGGACATTCTGATGATCTCTGAGAGAGCTGCAGGAATGCAGAATTTTATTTTTATCGTGCTGATCGGGGCGTGTTTATGTTCTTTCCCCCCTCGGGAATCTGCAGGGGCGCAGTCTTCCTCGGCTCTTTCAGCCTCGGGTGATGCGGAAAATTATGCCCGGTATGTTGCCTATTTCAGGGAAGTTTTTCAGCTCATGTCCGAGCATTATTACTTCGATATCGAGCAGCGCGATTTCGAGCGGTTTCTCCAGGCGTTTGAACAAAAAATATATCCGAATCTTTTGCTGGAACAAAAAAGTGTCGATTATGTTCGTTGGCGCAGTAGCGCCTATCTGGTGGATTTTCTGAAACAGCCGGATGATTTTTTTTCCCGCTTTCTTCCTCCCAAGCCCGCCGAAGAATTTGCCAAAGAAGTTTACGGGCAGAAGATTGATCTTGGCATCGAGGGGCATCGTGAGGGACCCGGCTTTGCGGTAGATTTTGTCGAGCCGCGTTCCGATGCGTATGGCCAGGGCCTGCGGGAGCGCGACTTTTTGTTGCGTATCGACGAGAAAGAGATTGACACCATGACGCAGGAAGAAGTGCTTGACCGGCTTAATCCGCTGGTGGGAGAAAAGACCAGATTGTCCTTTATCCAGGCTGTCAGCCGCAGGCCTTTTGAAATTGTTGTGGAGAGCCGCGAGTATTTCAAGCAAACTGTCTTTCAGCGGCCGACAGGTGTTGCCGATATTTATTGTCTGCAGATCGAGAAGTTTAACCAGGGAACGCCCGACGATATGCTGCATTTTCTTTCGCAGCTGGCCGGGTCCCAGCCCAAGGGTCTGGTGCTGGATCTTCGCGGAAATCCCGGAGGTCCGCCTCTGGCGGCCCGGGCTATCTCCGCTTTTTTTCTTCCCAACGGAGAGCCTTTGGTCTATTTTGCCGGCAAGAATCGCCCCAGGGCGGATCTGGATATTCCGGCTATCCCGCAAGCCTTTCATTTCGACTGGCCTTTGGTCATCCTGGTGGACAAGATGACCGGAAGCGCGTCCGAACTTTTCTCCGGGGTTATGCAGGACCGTCGCAGGGCTGTGGTTCTTGGCGAAGCAACCGCTGGACAGGTTTTGCTCAAGAGCCTGTTTGATCTTTCCGATGGCTCGACTCTGGCCATGGTGGTGGCCCGGGGACATTTCCCCAACGGCAGGCCTTTTCCTTTTGACGGCGTCCATCCCGACGAGGAGATGGGGCCCGAGCACAAGGACAAGGCTGTGTTTCTGGCGGCCCGTTACCTTTTGTTAAAAGGGCAATAGAATTATGGACGTCATGGTCAAAGTGCTTTTGTTGCAGGCGTTGCTCGTGGTCCCGGTCTTCTTCTTGCTGTGGATTGTTTTGCAGAAGGAACTCTTGTCTGTGGCGCTGGAAAAGTTTGCCGAACTGCGCCTTGCCCCCGGGCAGGATCAGGTTGATCAGGTCAATATCGTTACAGCCTCCCGGCTTTCTCTGCGGCAAAAGGAGTCCTGGACTCAGGCCGTCCGACAAAGGTTTGGGAGTGTCCCGGTAAATTTCCTCGAGAACAGGGAGCTGGGCGGTGGCGTTATATTGCAGGCCGGGGCGGTGGTTCTGGATCATAGCCTGGCGCTTTGGTTCCGGCGGCTTCAAGGCAGGGAGGAAGCATGAAAGCGCGGGTACTGGTTATTGTTCCGGCCTTTAATGAGTCGGGAAGCATTGCCGGAGTGATTCGGGAAATTTTTGCCGCCAGAAAGGATGTTTCGGTTCTGGTTGTGGATGACGGCTCTCTGGATGATACCGCCTTGCGGGCGTCAGGTGCCGGAGCACAGGTGGTTCGGCTTCCGTTTAATCTCGGCATTGGAGGCGCGGTTCAAACCGGTTATCGCTGGGCCGAGCGTAATGGTTATGACATCGCTGTCCAGATCGACGGTGACGGCCAGCATGACCCCCGTTTTCTGGACGCCATGCTGACCCCGTTGTTGCGCGGGGAGGCGGATATGGTTGTCGGCAGCCGCTTTGCCGGCGAGAAAGGCGGTTTCCGTTCTTCTTTCTCCCGTCGCGTGGGGATACTTTTTTTTGTTACGCTTATCCGGTTGCTGACCGGGTTGCGCTGCACTGATCCCACCTCCGGTTTTCGTGGCTGCGGCCCCAGGCTTATCCGGTTGTTTGCCGCGCATTATCCCAATGATTTTCCTGAACCGGAAGCTATTGTGATTGCCCGCCGCCTCGGGGCTGTGGTGCGGGAGGTTCCGGTTCTGATGCGTGCCCGCAGTGCCGGGCGCAGCTCGATTGGTAAGCTCAAATCTCCTTATTACATGCTTAAGGTTACGGCGGCGATCATGCTGGATATGTTCAAGGACAGAAAGGTTTTTGGCCCATGGGAATAAAAGTTCTGGCCTTTATTTTGTCTGCTGGCGTTTTTCTTTTTGTTCTTGAGCTTGTGCGCCGGGAGAAACTTTCTTTCAAGTATGCGTTTATCTGGTTTTTTGTGGCTGTTTCGGGGATGTGCTGCTGCCTTTTCAGCCAGCAGTTGTTTTTTGTTTCCCGGCTGATCGGTTTTGAGGTGCCCAGCAATTTCATTTTCTTTGTTCTTCTGGGGACTTTTGTTTTTGTCTGTCTTCTGCTTACTGTTTTTCTGTGCCAGCAGAACCGGCGCAACGACCGTATGGCCCAGCAAATAGGCTTGCTCGGTCTTGAACTGGATCGTCTGAAAGAAATCATGCGAAACACAAAATCATGAGCCCGATAAAAGCCAGTATTGTTGTCCCGGCGTACAATGCCGGACAGACTGTCCGCGCCCTTCTCGAGGCTTTGCGATGGCAGGACTGCGGGCAGCCGTTTGAAGTGATTATTGTGGATGATGGCTCCACAGATGACACGGCGGCGATTGTTGCCGGATATCCGCATGTCCGCTATTTCCGGCAGACCAATGCCGGTCCGGCCTCCGCCCGAAATTGTGGCGCACGCCATGCCCTCGGGGACATTCTGCTTTTTACTGATTCGGACTGCTGTCCCAGGCCTGACTGGATCCGCCGGATGCTGTCCGGATTCTCCGACGACAGCATCACGGCAGTGACTGGCAGTTATGGCATAGCCAATCCCCGGAATATGCTGGCCAATGTAATTCATACGGAGATTGTTCTGCGGCACCGTTTTCTTATGCCCGAGTTCCCGAAGGTTCTGGGCAGTTATAACTTTGCGGTTCGCAAGGACTTCTTTCATGCGCTGGGAGGTTTTAACCAGGATTACCGCAGGGCCAGCGGAGAGGACAATGATCTGGGCTACCGGATTCTGGCTGCACGCGGCCGCATTCATTTTCTCAGGGACGCTTTGGTGGATCATTACCACCAGACTTCTCTGGGGAAGTACTTGCAGGAACAGTTTCGGCACGGGGTTTGGCGGGCTAAAATGTATTTTGACCATCCCCGGATGGCCACAGGAGATAATTACACGTTCTGGAAAGATATGTTCGAAGTTCCGGCAACCTGGACGGTTGGGGTTGCCATTATCTGGCCAGGGCTTTTTTGGGGGTTGGGTTTGGCTTTGTTTTTGTTTTTGTTCGAGGCCGCTTTCGGAGTTTGGGGGATGCGTTCGCTGGGGGGAGGGGGCTTTGCCGGATCGGTTATGTTCGCAAGGGCTTTTGCCCGGTCGTCCGGTTTTGTTGCCGGAGGCATCAAGTTGGCCCTGGCTTGCGGCAAGAGATGAAAAATAGCAAAAATTGCTTGCGGTGCAAACAGCGTATGTTAGCATGAAATCAAATGATTATTAGATAAGCAGTTAATCATAAAAAAACCATTCATGTCAGCCAAAGAAACTGCCGAACAAAAACTTTTAAGGATTATTGAGACCACTAAAAAGGCTCAAGCCGTAGCTTTGGCTAATGCTCCGGCAGCTCCGGTGGTGGCCCCCAAGCCTTCTGGTCGGCGTTTCGTTCCGGGTCTTAAACATCTTAATCTGGTTATGCTTGTGGCTGTGATTGCCAGTCTTGTTTATCTCGGCCAGGAAATTGTCAGCGGGGTTTCTCTCCTGCGGGAAGAACTCGACATTGAGGATGCGGCGGCGGTTCGTGCCAATGATAACGGGTTAAAATCTTCCCCGTCCAGGGATTCCGAATACTATCTCGGCAAAGTTGCGCAAAGAAATATATTCAGGCCTTACGAAAAGACCGCTGCTTCTGCAAACGGCGAGACCAATGCCAAAGCTGAGCTTGACAAACGGATGAAGAATTACAAGCTCGTCGGAGTGGCCTGGCTGGATGTTCCCGAATCAGCCACGGTTATGATCGAGGAAGTTTCGAGCGGCGTCACCAGGTTTCTGAAAGAAGGCGACAAAATCGAGGATGTGACCATCAAGACCATTTATACTGACAGGGTCGTTGTTGGTCACGAAAACGAGGAGATGGTTATCAAGCTATGATACCCTACAAATTTTCTTCCCCAAGACCGGCCGGAATGTTATTGACTGTTTTTCTGATGTCCTGTTTTGCACCGGGGACTCATGTCTTTGCGCAGGCTCAGGGGCAGTCGCCAAAACCTATTCTGCTCACCGAGCCGAAAGAAAGCATGGCTGACCGGCTCGGGCGCAAGATCGCGCTGGACGTGCGCGACATGAACATTGTGGACATCGTCAAATTTCTTGCCACCAAGGGTGAATTTAATGTGGTGATCAGCCCGTTTATCGAGGGAAGATCAACGGTTCTGCTCGATAATGTCGCCATCAAGGATGCTTTGGATATTGTGGTCATCTCTAACCGGCTTGCCTATCAGATTCATAACGACATTGTTCAGGTCATGACTGCGGCGGAGTACGAAGCGGCTTTCGGCAGGCAGTTTGGCGACAAGACCCAGGCCGTTACGCTGCGCCTGCAGTATTCCAAGCCGAGTTATGTTCTGGCCGCGCTGGACAATGTTAAAAGCAATATCGGCAAGATTGTTATCGACGAAGACACCGGCTCGGTGGTGCTGATCGACACCCCGGAAGCTATCGAGAAAATGAAAAAAGTGATTGCCGAGATTGAACAGCCTCTGGAAACGATTGTTTATAATTTGCAATACGCCAAAGCGGATGTTCTGGCCGACAAGTTAAGAATGCGCATTGATGCCAAGGCCGTAGGCTCGATTACTGCCGACGAGCGTTCCAACCAGCTTATTGTCCGTGTTTTTCCTGCCCGCAGGGAAGAAATCGAAAAGATTATCCGTCACATGGATGAGCCAACCAAAGAAGTTCTCATCGAAGCCCGTATTTTGCAGGTTATCCTCAAGCCGACTTACGATGCAGGTATCGACTGGTCTTACATGACCAACAATAACAGCAATTCTGAAAAAGGATTGATCGGGGTCAGCAACACCTACCTGAACAAATCCAGTCTGACGGCTTCCAACAACCTGTACAGTGGGTTCGGGGAGATTGCCGTCGGAAAAGTCAATGTGGATGATTTTGTCCTGGGATTACGGGCGCTGGAAGGTGTCAGTGATACAAAAATCCTGTCCAATCCGCAGATACTTGCGGTCAATAACGAGGAGTCCAGGATTCACATAGGCGACACTGTTCCCTATATCATTACCACTGTTTCCGGAACTGGAGATAATGCCATCCGCAGCGAAGATGTCCGCTTTATTGACGTAGGTTTAAAGCTGAACGTAATGCCAACGATCAACGACGACGGCATGGTCACCATGCGCCTGCGTCCCGAGATATCTTCGGTTGTCGGTCGCTTGAACTCCGAGAATTCGGGAGGTATTCCGCAGGTTAATAAAACTGAAGTCGAAACTGCGCTGGTGGTTGAGGACGGCACCACTATTATTATGGCGGGACTTCGCAAGGACGACAAGGTTCGCACCAAAAAAGGTCTTCCTCTTCTTATGAATGTGCCTTTTATCGGTAAAGCCTTCAGCGCCGAGGGTGACACCATGACGTCTTCGGAAATCGTGATATTCATTACTCCGCATATCATGACCGGAAAAGAAAACTACAAGGCTGCTGACGGGACGATTAAACCGGCCAAAGCCTATAATTAATGCTTAACGCAAACTTTCTGGAGATGCCTTTTATGAAGATTTCCCTGAAGACACTCATGACCCTAACACTGTCCGGTGTTTTTGCCTCGGGGGTTTTCTTCTTTGCTGGCGTTTGCCAGGCGCAATCTGCCGTGTCTGCCGATGCACAGGGCGATGTCAAGTCCCTGCAGGCAGAGATTGAGCGGCTCAAGGACGAGAAAGCTTTTGAAGCCAAACGCGTTGAGGAAATGCGTGCGGAGCGTGAACAGTTTGTAAAAGAAATTCGCCGGGTCGAAAATCTGAACCAGAAGTACACCAAAGAAATCGAGTCTGTCCGGTCGCAGCTCTTGGCCCAGCAGGATTCCTTTGAGGCTCGTCTTAAAAAAATGGAAACTGATATGGTGTCTACCCGCAAGGCTCCACAAGCACCGGATGCTGCGATCAAGACAGATGCTCCTTCTTTTATGGAAATCGAAAAGCGGGCCAACGAAGTCTTTATGAAGGGTGGAGATTTGGACCCTGAAGACGAAAAGTTCAAGGAAGAGTTGGCCAGGGCACATTACAACATGGGCAATGTTTACTTCGAGCGCGGCGAATATCAGCGTGCGGTTGTTGAATATTACCAGGCTGTGGATTTGCTGCCCTATGACCCGGATGCTCATTACAATCTGGCTTTTGTCAGCGGCGAATTTCTTGGAGACCAGTCCACGGCGCTCAAGCATTATCAATGGTATCTGTATCTCAAGCCGGATGCCAGGGATCGCAAGCTCGTCGAGGAGAAGATGGTTGTGGCCAGACTTCACTCCAGAAGCAAGGTGGATTCCAGAATTGACAAGCCGGAGCAAACGGGTCACCAGAATATTGCCCGTTGATTTTCTTTCATAAAAGAATAAGATTTCCGTTATATTTCCGACCTGTTTCAAGGAGCAGCATGAATACAAGAGCAATTGCCTTTTCGCTTTGTATTGTATTTCTTGGTTTTCTTTTTCTCCCCGGCGCTCTTTTTGCCAATAATCTTTCCGTTTCCAATGTCAGGCTTGGACTGCGGGATACCAAGGCCAAGACAGTTTCCGTTTTGTTTGATCTTGCCTGGGATAATTCGTGGCGCAACAAGATTAATCATGATGCCGTCTGGCTCACCGTTCGTTTAAGCGATTCCGGAGATCCCGCATCTGCAAAAACACTGGTTCCTTTAACTGCGGCAGGGTTAAATCCGTCTGGATCCGGAACGGGCAGCGGAACAGACCTCGAAGTTTATGTTCCCGCCGACAAAGCCGGAGCTTTTATCCGCAGATCAGCTAATACGTCTCCGGCAGCTGTTTCGTCGAAAAACATTATGCTGACCCTCGATTATGCCGCCGCTGGTTTTACGGAATCCTCCGAAATAAGTGTTTCTGTTTTTGGTCTGGAAATGGTTCTTGTTCCCCAGGGAGAATTTTATGCCGGTGACGGCATTTCTGCTGCTTCCTTTAGACAGGGCTCGGCGGATAGTTCGTCATGGCGCATTACCTCTGAAGCACCTGTTGGTGTTTCTGCGGCTGTTTCTGGGGGCTATTTTTATGTCTCCGCAGGCAATGCTGGCGAATTTGCCACGAGTTTTGCTTTTACAATCCCCCAGGCTTATCCCAAAGGCTACCGGTCTTTTTATTGCATGAAGTATGAAATTAACGAGGGCCAGTGGGTCGAGTTTTTAAATTCGCTGCCTTCCTCGGCTCGTGGGCGCAGGGATGTAACGGATACGGCGCACAAAAATTCCGACGCTGTTCTTTTTCGTAATACAGTGGCCTGTTCGGGGCAGCCCTTGACGTGTTCAAGCGCGCGGCCTGCCCGGGCCATGACCTATTTGACCTGGATGGATTTATGCGCTTTTCTTGACTGGGCTGCCTTGCGCCCCATGACCGAACTGGAGTTCGAAAAAGCGGCTCGCGGACCTTTCCTGGCTTCAGCCGGCGAATACGCCTGGGGAAATACAGATCTGGTTGCCGCCCAGCTTGTTTCGGGCACCACCGAGGAATCCGGCGAAGAAACTATTTTAACGCCTGCGGCCAATGCGCATTTTTCATCCGTTCTTCTTTCCGGCGGAGACGAAGCCCTGGGAGCCGAGCATCGCAAGGGGCCAATGCGTGGCGGTATTTTTGCCACAGCCACCTCCGACCGGGTTTTTTCCGGCGGCAGTGCCTATGGTGTTATGGATTTGTCCGGCAATGTAAGCGAACGCGTGGTTACCATTGGCAATGCGGCGGGCCTGAATTTTAACGGACTGCATGGTGACGGACAGCTGACCACGCTGTCGGGTTTTGAAGGTAACGCCAATACCACCTCCTGGCCCGGCCTTGACCAGGATGCCGCCAGGGGAGTCGTTTCTTCAGCTGGCTCCGGGTTGCGTGCCGGCAGCTGGGCCGATGCTGCTGTTTTTCTTGCGGTTTCCGATCGTTCCCGTGCGGCGCTCGCCGATGATTCTGCAACATCGTCCGTCGGTGGCCGCGGTGTGCGTTCCGGTGATGAATCATAACGTCTAACCCTTTATAAAATATGGTTACAATATGCGGATAAAAGTGTTTTTTATCTTGGTTTTGCTTCTTGTTGTTTCTTCTGCTGCTCGGGCCAATAATCTCCAGCTGACGCGTTTTGATGCTGTGGCCATTGATCCTGCGACACATACCATGACCCTGCAAATGGATATTTCCCAGTCCAATTCCTGGCGCAACGACACATCGCACGATGCGGTATGGGTTTTTATGAAATATTCGACTGATGCCGGACAAACCTGGCGTCATGCCACCTGGGCGGGCAAGGGCAGCAATCCTGCCGGTTTTTCCGCTCCTGCCGGTTTTGAAATTCTTATTCCTGACGACATGAAAGGTCTTTTTTTCCGCCGTTCTTTATCGGGTACCGGAAACTTTTCGGCTCAGGCTGTGCAATTGCGCTGGAATTACGGACAGGATGGCCTTTCCGATGCGACGGCCGCAGCCGCCAACACTCTCACCAGGGTTTACGGGGTTGAAATGGTCTATATCCCCGAAGGCGGCTTTTTTGCCGGTGACGGGGAGAGTTCTTCCGATTTTCGTCTTCAGCAGGGTTCCGCCGATTCAACTCCCTGGTATATCGCGAATGAAAACGCCATTACGACAACAGCTTCTGCCTCAGGCGGAGCATATTATGTGTCTACTGGTGCTGCCGGTGAAAACGCTTCAGGGGATATTTTTCTTTTGTCCAATTCGTTTCCCAAAGGTCACCGTGCCTTTTATGTGATGAAATACGAGTTAACCGAAGGCCAATGGGCCGGATTCTTCAACACTTTACCCCTTGCCGCGCGATTGCGCCGGGACATTACCTCTTCTGTCGACGGGGGTAAAGGCGCGGACACTATTATTGACCGCAATACTCTTGCCTGGGATTCGACTGTTCCGGTTTCCCGGGCACTCAGCCTGCGTCCCGATCGCGCCATGACGTATATCTCCTGGCCGGATGCCGCCGCGTTTGCCGATTGGGCTGCCTTGCGTCCCATGACCGAACTTGAGTATGAGAAAGCGGCCCGGGGAGTGGATATTCCTTCGGTTGCAGACGAATTTGCCTGGGGTAGTGCAACTTACAAAGCGGCTGAAGCCGGAGAGATCTATCCTCCCAATCAGGATGAGTCCGGTCAGGAAGCGATTTTTGACGGTACAGCTAACCTTAACCGCAACTCTTTGGGGTGGTCCTCCGGAGATGGCCGTGCCGGTGGCCCGGCAGCCGGGCAAAAAGGTGCGTTACGTGTGGGTATCTTTGCCGAGAATTCGACAAATCGGGTCACCAGCGGAGCCGGTTATTACGGTAATATGGAGCTTTCCGGCAATGTGGCCGAACCGGCCGTAACTTTGGGGCGCGCAGAAGGCCGCCAGTTTTTAGGAACGCACGGAGACGGCGAGTTAACAATGGTTTCCGGCTTTGAAGGAAACGCTAGCAATGTGGACTGGCCCGGGATTGATGGGCAGGATGCCCGTCGTGGGGTCACCTCCACCAAAGGCATTGGCTACCGTGGGGGCGATTTTCTTTCCGCCAGCGTCCGGCATTTCCAGGTTTCGTCCCGTATTTTCGCGGCCAAAGACCCTGATACGCAAGGATATTTGCGCCGTTTCGACTCCGGTTACGGGGTGGTTTGCGGAGCCCGTTTTGTCCGGACCGCTATGTAAGCGGCTTGCGGAGACGTCGACAGTTGGCAGGGCTTGGTTTTGTTTCGTCAAGTTAAAAAAAATTCATAAAAATCGGTTGAACTTGCCCTTAATAAAATTAATAATATAATGTTCTTTTTTGTACGACCAGTTGATTCCTGGTAATGTCATATTATAACTGTAAAAAACTACTCTCTATGCCCTTAAGCCTTGTTGCAGCCAGACTGTTTGTAGTGGCAGCGATGATGCTTGCCGTTTTGGGTGCGGGCGCGTCTTGGGCTCAGTACTCTGGCGGCTCTGGTTCGGGCAGTGCCGAAGCCACGATCGGCAGCGACATTTACACTGGCGGTGCCAACTCTTCCACCGGCAGTTCTTCAACTGATGCCTCCTCGCTCGCGCACGGAGAAGCCACACATATCGCTTTTCTCGTATCGCCTTCCAGCGTCAAGCACATCAATGCTTTTGACCGTCAGCCGGTAGTGGCTATTCTTGATGCTAACGACAATATCGTGACCTCGGATAATTCCACCACCATCACCTTGACTATCCAGAACAATCCTGGTGCCGGTACGCTTGAAGGAACTACAGCTTTGCAGGTGGTTAATGGTCTGGCCAGCTTTTCAGGCCTCAAGATTGGCCGGGCCGGCTCAGCGTATACCCTCAAAGCCGAAACCTCTTCTTTGGGTTATGCAGTATCTGATCCCTTTGATGTTTTCCCCGGCACGGGCCCCAAGGTTGCTGCGTTGTGGGATGCTGGAGAGGAAAAATATTTTATTTACACATGGTTGCAAACTGATGACGAACGTGTTGATCTAGAGACAGCGGACAAATGCGCTAAGGAGCTTTTAGGGGATGAAGACGGGTACATATATGATTCAACAGGTGCAGTTGTACACACAGTTCATTTTACCTTAAACGATAGTAAAGATTGGTGTGCTCCAACAGAGGGATGGTCTCCAAGTTCAGCTCAGAAGTCCAGTTCTTATTTTATAGACTTCTCAATCTACGATTTTTCCACCCGGGGATTCTCTGCCTATGCCCCTCTTGAACTAATTAAGCACACATTGAGTTCTCTGGATGATGTGAACTGGAGTGACATAGCGGCCATCAAAGCGAAAACCGATGCTATTAACTGGACCGACATTGCGGATATTGAGGCTCAGACAGACACTATCGACTGGAACGACATCGATACGCTGGTCAGCAATGTTGCGGATATTAAATCCGTCCTTCCTGCTGTGGGCAGTGATATTAACTGGCTGGGTATTGATAATATGAGCAATGCCACGGTCAACTGGGCGGAGATTGATGTTCTCTCCCAGGCCGGCATCAACTGGCAGGATATTTATTCCATGACGCTCTCGGGCATCAACTGGACGGATGTCGAACTGCTGACCGACAGCGGCGTTAACTGGACTGATTTGGGGTTGATGACCGATTTATCCATTAACTGGTACGACATCAGTTCCCTGGCGGGCGTGGGCATCAACTGGAACGATATCGCCGAACTGGCCTCAACTGGCATAAACTGGCAGGAGCTCGACTATCTCGCGGGGGCGGGCATCAACTGGGACGATTTTGCCATCATGACCGGTTCCGGTGTTAATTGGCCGGATCGGGTGAACTGGGATAGTCTGGCCGTGCTGACCACCGCCAACATTAACTGGGATGATCTAAATGCCATGTCCGAGGCCAGTCTTAACTGGACCGACCTTGAAGCTTTGACCATGGCGGGTATCAACTGGACCGATTTTGGTTCTTTGTCGGCCAGTGGGCTTAACTGGGTTGATTTTGGCCAGCTTTCTTCGGCCGGGATTAACTGGATAGACCTGGGGGTACTTTCGGCGCAAGGTCTTAACTGGACGGACATCGGCGAACTGACCCTTGCCGGCATTAACTGGGGCGCGCTGGAGGCCATGGCTTCCGCCGGGATCAACTGGGCGGATATTTCGGCTTTTTCTGCCGCCGGCATTAACTGGACTGATGTTGCCGAGCTGTCGGACGCCGGTTTAAACTGGACTGATCTGGATGCTGTTTTTGCCGCCGGCATTAACTGGACCGATTTGCAGCGCATGAGCAGCAGCCGCATCAACTGGTCGGATGTCGAGGCGCTTTCAGTAACTGGTGTTAACTGGACTGATCTGCAGGCTTTCTCCGAGGCGGGCATTAACTGGCAGGATTTTTCTGCGCTTTCGCAAAACGGCGTTAACTGGACTGATATGGCGCAGTGGTCTCTGGCAGGTGTCAACTGGCAGGATATCGGCGCCCTTTCTTCTACCGGTCTTAACTGGGTAGATTTTTCCGATATGTCAGCCGCCGGTATTAACTGGACCGACGTAGGGACGCTGGCCAATAATGGCATTAACTGGCTTGATGTTGAAAGGCTGACAGTTCAGGGCATTAACTGGACCGACATTCAGCAGTTCAGCCAGGCGGGGCTTAATTGGGCGGATCTGGAAACATTTTCCTCCTCTGGTCTTAACTGGCAGGATTTTGTGGCACTCTCCGCAGCCGGCATTAACTGGAGCAGTTTCGCCTCAATGAGTGCCGAGGGTCTTAACTGGCAGGATGTGGCTGTTCTTTCCGCCAGCGGCATCAATTGGACAGATCTCGAGACCCTCTCAACGCTTGCCGTTAACTGGCAGGATTTGCTGGGTTTGACCCAGGCGGGGATTAACTGGCAGGATATGTCTTTCTTGTCTTCTCTGGCGGTTAACTGGACGGATGTCCAGTCTTTATCGGCGGCAGGGATCAATTGGGTGGACGTCGGCCGGTTTTCGGACGAAGGCATCAACTGGACCGATGTCGGGTCCCTGGCTTCAGCCGGAGTGAACTGGCAGGATGTTGGTCATCTTGCGGCCAGTGGCGTTAACTGGGTGGCGCTCGAGTCCTTGACAGTTGCCGGGATCAACTGGACGGACATTGAAGCGCTTTCTCTTAATAATATTAACTGGACCGATCTTGCCGGACTGACGGTTTCTTCGATTAACTGGGCTGACCTGGAAGCGTTAACCGGGGTCGGCATTAATTGGACCGATCTGCAGCAATTAACGGCCGCTTCCCTTAACTGGTCTGATCTGGCAGCTTTTTCTGCCGCCGGGGTTAACTGGACCGATATTGGCCGCTTGTCCGCGACAGGCATTAACTGGACCGATTTGCAGACGCTGGCCGATAATCAGGTCAACTGGCAGGACATTGGCGAATTGAGCCGCAGTGGTCTTAACTGGTCGGATGTGGCAACTTTTACCGCCAGCGGTCTTAACTGGCAGGATTTTGAACGACTTTCTCTCTCCGGTGTCAATTGGGAAGACCTGGGAGAATTAACCGTCGCCGCGCTCAACTGGAGTGACCTTGGTGTTTTCACGCATTCAGCCGTCAACTGGGATGTTGTCAGCGCTTTAAGCCTGGCCGGAGTTAACTGGACAGACATTCAGAGTTTCTCGCTGGCGGGAGTTAATTGGGATGACGTGTCTTCTTTATCCACCGCGGCTCTTAACTGGGATGACTTGCAGTCTTTTTCACAGTCAGGAATTAACTGGGCGGATGTCGAAAGATTTTCCGTGACCGGGATCAACTGGAACGATATCAGCACGCTGGCTCAGGCCGGAGTTAACTGGGATGATATCCAGACTTTCTCCCAGGCAGGGATTAACTGGACAGATTTTTCACGTTTGAGCGCAACAGCAATCAATTGGACCGATCTGGCAGGTCTAGCTCAATCCGGCATCAACTGGACCGAATTAAGCGAGCTTGCCTCCGCCGGGGTTAACTGGACTGATCTGGATGTGATCACGGGGGCTTTGGTCAACTGGAATGATATTGCGGTTTTAAGTCAACAAAATATCAACTGGATGTCTTTTTCGGAACTGTCTCTTGCCGGGGTGAACTGGCAAGATGTTGGCGCAATTACCGATGCCGGATTAAATTGGTCGGAGCTGGCGGTTCTGGCTGACGCCGACATTAACTGGACGGATTTATTGTCTTTAACTTCATCCGGCATTAACTGGACCGACGTTCAGGAGTTTTCGGCCGCCGGTATTAACTGGACAGATGTTTCGGAATTGACAGATGCCGGCTTGAACTGGCAGGATTTTACTTCTTTGACCCAGGCCGGAGTTAACTGGCAGGATATAGAAGCGCTGTCTTTACAGGGTATCAACTGGAATGATCTGCAGACTATTAGCGTTTCGGGTCTCAACTGGACAGACCTCGAGCGGCTTTCCTCCAACGGTATTAATTGGTCGGATGTCCAGCTTTTATCTTCCTCAGGCATCAATTGGACCGATATTCTCGATTTGAGTTCTGCCGGTGTTAACTGGAGCGACCTTTCGGTTATTGCTTCCTCCGGTATTAACTGGACAGGCGTTTCCGGCTTAACCGCGGCCGGTGTTAACTGGACGGACGTTTCTTCCTTGACGGCGGCGGGTGTTAACTGGATTGACCTGGGAGAAATGACACTGACCGGAATGAATTGGCAGGATCTGGATGCTTTTTCTTCTGCCGGCATAAACTGGATCGATCTTGGATCTTTCTTCGAGGCAGGCGTCAACTGGTCGGATGTTTCAGCCCTAACGGCATCCGGGATTAACTGGACGGATGTGGGGCGTCTTTCTGTTTCCGGATTAAACTGGCAGGACCTGCAGACATTGAGCGGGACAGGGATTAACTGGTCAGCTTTGCAAACTTTAAGCGAGTCCGCTGTAAACTGGACAGACCTGGTTTCGTTTGGTTCCGCCGGCATCAACTGGCTTGATGTGGGAGCGCTTACTGATGCGGGTATCAATTGGATCGATTTTGCCAGCCTGAGTGCTGGTGGCATTAACTGGCTTGAATTGGGTCATATAAGCGAGCAGGGGATTAACTGGAATGATCTGCAGTCTCTTTCCTTGTCGGGTATTAACTGGACCGATTTTGCAGCGCAAAGCTACTCTTCAATCAATTGGACAGCGGTTAATGTTTTAAGTGAATCGGCCATTAACTGGACGGATATTGCTTCTATATCGGAACAAGGCGTTAACTGGACCGATTTGCAAACTCTTTCCGGGCAAGGCATCAATTGGACTAACGTGCTCGAGCTCTCTTCGGTTGGAATTAATTGGCAGGACATTCAGTCCTTATCTTCAGCGGGCATAAACTGGAATACAGTAGAAACTGTTTTTGATTCCGGGATCAACTGGATCGATCTGCAGGCTTTCTCGACTGCCGGTGTGAACTGGACAGGGATTAATTCCCTTTCCACTGCAGTCGTTAATTGGGACGATATTTCGGCGTTGACCGCGGCGGGAGTTAATTGGGACGATCTTGGGCAGATGACCGCTTTTGGCGTTAACTGGACAGATTTGGGGTCGTTGACGGAAGCCGGAGTTAACTGGAGTGATGTGGTGCGACTGAGCGCGTCC
>CAJARJ010000017.1 GCA_903944345.1 Candidatus Omnitrophota bacterium | reverse complement strand
TCACCTTGTCGGAGGTGGTGATCAGAAGGCTATCGGCAGAACTACGATCAAAAGTGGCACTACCCGCCACCACCTGCTCCCCCTGCGGCAAGGCATACGCCAGATAATCAAAACAGGGAAAACCCGCCGTCAGCAGAGCACTCATCAGTAAAGCTATGATCTTCCTGAATACAAGCATTTGTCCCGCTTCATGCTAAAACGTCTTTAATGGCTGCCCCTGGCATTTCTCCTTATATAATATAAATATATATTCCCCCCAAGCAATGCAGTTCTCATATTTTTGTACCGCCAAACGTCTCCTGGAAATCCCGAACGATATCCGGCGGATTAAGATAAAAAAACATTGGCCCTCCCAAGGGGCGCCCGAAAGTATCCGGCCCACCAACCAAATCATGGGTGTGGGCACCAGGAACGCCCAGACTTTGGGTGTAATTCTCCATTAACTCGGTTGGCCCCCCCCAAATTCTGTTGTTAAAGAGCACCAAGCCTGAGGGAGAATTAAGAATATGTATAGCACGGTCTGAAGTCTCTCCATTAATAACAGCCGAAAGCAGTCCGAAGCTCCCTCCGGGGCTTACCAGTAACCGTCCACCTACGCTGACCTCAACGGGATTCATGCCGTCTCCAATGACGCCATCACGAGTTATCAAAAGCGAGTCTTCCTGGGAAACAATATCGTATGCTCCGCTGTCATCATCATCAAAAAGAGATTGATAAACATCAAGCTCAACATAATCACGCTCAACAGGTTGTGTAAAGATCACATCACCAAAAGACTCGTAATATGTTGATGGGTGTGAATATTGCCAGCTCGTAACGTCCAGACGCAAAGGATTTTCCAAAGTTCCTGCTCCGGAAAAAGAATTAAGAACAAGGTTGTTGGCAAGAATATCCCTACCCGCGTCGCCACTGGTGATAGCTCCTGTCAAAGCCGTCAGATAAACATTGTTTAATTTATTATTGGCATTAATGTGTCCCTGTCCCGAGAGAACAATCTCTCCTGCGGTCATTTCCACATCAGCCCCAGCCAGTATTCCTCCATAAATCGTACTGACACCTGTTCCAGCCTCCTGAATAAATGCCCCTGTTGTGGTCACATCCTGAAAACTGATATTGGCAGCGCTAACAATCCGCAAGCTGGTTAACGGCGTGAGACCGCCAACTGCCTGTGCGAACAAAATATTTCCTGCTGATCCGGTATTAAGGGTAAGTGCAGCCGCCCCATTCACAGCAGCCAGCGTTATGTCGTTTCCCGAAGGTAAAACAGCATTATTTGTAGTATCAATTGTAGTGTTTCCGGCTAATGAAAGAGCTGCGATACTCAAGGGGGATGCCGCTGTCATGATCCTGGCAAAAGAAGTCGTCAATCCAGCTATGGACGAGAAACCCGAAGAAAAAAGAAAACTGTCATTTTCTGAATTCCCAAGAATAACTCCTCCCGTATTAGCAAAAACAACTGCCGAATCAAAAACACTCAAAGCACCCAGAAGAGTTACTGAATAAGGTGCTGCAAAAGTTGCAAAGGTGTCCACCGCGACATTGCCCCTAAACACAAAAGCTCCCGTCTGGGAAAGACTGCCCAGAGTCAACAGATAACTCGCAACACCGTCATCAATCTGATTGACATCAACTATCCCGGAACCGCTGTGCAAACTCACAGGACCAGTCATCACGACAGAGCCAAGCCGTAGCGCTGCATTGGTTGTCTCAAGCAATCCGAGCAGTCGGACCGAAGACGGTGCCGTGGCTGTCAGACCTGCCCCAAAAAGCGTCCTTTGGGCAAAATCATCCCCAATAGTCAAAATGCCCGTATTACGAAAATCGACAAAATTGGTAACTGTATTGTCAAGTCCCAGAAAAGCTATGCCAAATGGCTCGGATGCAATTGTCATCCCGGCGAGATGAGCGTCCCCCTCGAAAACCACAGATTGTCCATCTGCCGTATCAGATATTTGCACATTGTTCGCATAAACATCACCCTGAAAAACAACACCCGCCCGACTTTGAGTCACAACAATATTCCCCGGCAACACAGTTCCCAGAGAAGAAAAGGTTACTGATCCACCAGCATCAACCAGCGTCAATCCACCGCTCAGATCATTCATTGAGCCCATAGTGATATCCGCTCCGGCGGTCATGCCCGAGTCGAGTGTCAGATGATGCCCGTTACTGAGAACATCTCCAAGGATAATTGTTCCCAATGCTCCGTTACCTGTATCAATAACAACGTCCGCAGCCAGTGAAAGCTGATCGGCAATATCAACCGATGCCCCCTGGGTAAGAATAGAACCTGACAATGTTCTTGAAGCATTCCCGTCAGCAGTTAACCCGTTACGAAAAGTGAGACTCCCTCCTGAGTGCCCCAAAACAAGATTCCCGGTATTTGAAAAAGTGACATGGTTGGCTATATCTCCACCCGTTCCGGACAAAAGAAAGTTATACGCAGAAACAGTAGCCGGAACCGACAATGTCGGTGCAGTCAGAGCCCCCTGAAAATCAACCGAAATCAAGGCATCCTGAAGAATGAAAGCCGTGCTAAGGGTAGCAGCTCCGGAAACAACAGCAGTGCCGACATCACCAAAAGTTAATGTCCCAACATTAGCTAAAGAAGCCAAAGAAATATCCGCCCCATTGACATGCCCTGTACGCAAAGCCAGATCAAAGCCATTGCCTGTGACCGAAGACAGCATGATATCGCCTGCGCTCGTGATGGCATGTGTATCCAGACTCACATTTCCGGTCAAAGTTACGGAACGCGAGAGGGTAATTGAAGCGTCATTGGTATTAATATCTCCCGCAAGGCTCAGAAGTCCTGTTCTGACTCCCCCAAACGTTACCGCTCCAGCGGAAATAATATCCCCTGCTGCGGCTAGCGTGGTCAGACCATCCGCATCAATCGCAAGTGTCGCAGCCGTATTCATCGCGCTATTAACACCTATTGTCCCGGCACTGCTTAAAGCCAGCGCTCCCGTATCGGTGGCAAGCGCCGCCCCCACCGTAATCCCGTTGCCCGCATTCACCGTCAAGGCATTAAACGTGGACGCATTGTT
>CAJARJ010000016.1 GCA_903944345.1 Candidatus Omnitrophota bacterium | reverse complement strand
TTCAATCCACGCGCCCGCGAGGGGCGCGACATTAAGAATATAAACAATTAAAACAAAAGAATCTACATCACTGTTTCGGCGAACATTACTATTTATACATCCTGTCAAAGAACATCAAAACCCGAAACTCATACAAATATCTGTTATATATACACATACAATCCTGGCGAAGGCTCTCTATATCCAGCGTGATCTTAAGGTTCGCCAATCAGTAAATAAAAAATTACACGATCAAAGGCCCTTCCAGATCAACCACTTCTTTAGCTCCAAAATGTTCCACTCGCCCCTTCCAATTCGACCCAAGAAAATAGAATCTCAGACTATCTTTATCCTCCTGAACAAGGCTTATAAGTCTTGCCCTTAACACCGCCCACTGAGCCGGATCAACGGTACATTCAAATACCGAACACTGCACCCGTTGACCGTAATTTTTGCACTCTTTGGCCACGCGCCGCAATCGTTTCTGCCCGCCGTCACTTGAGGTCATGACATCATAACTAACAAGAACCATCATTGGTCACCTCCACAAAAACGGCGGATACCCATCAAGATCTCCTCGCAAATAACGGGCCATAAGCAATGCCTGCACATAAAACAACAAACCCACTGGCACAACTTCCTTGATAAAAGGATGCTCAATCTCTTCCACCTTGCGTTTTTGATACGCTGTCAGCAAGATTTTACGGGTATCATCGTTCATAATCACAGCGCCAGAACCACTTTTGGTAAACCCGCGCGCAGTCACCTGCTCCCGATTAATCAGAGATAACGCCAGACGATCTGCCAGAAAAGGCCGGAACTCCTCCATCATATCCAGTGCCAGACCCGCCCGTCCCGGACGATCCCGATGCAAAAACCCAACGTATGGATCAAGCCCCACCGTTTCCAACGCCGAACGAATATCGTGCATTAATAATGTGTACAGGAAAGACAAAAGACAGTTCACATTATCCAGCGGCGGCCGACGATTACGTTCATCAAACCTGAACGAATCTTTCTGTGCGACAATCAAATGATCAAATACCTCAAAGTAAGCCCGGGCAGAATCGCCCTCCAACCCTCGTAACTCATCCAGCGAATAATCCCGTTCCAGCTGACCTATCGCATAACCAATACGCCCGGCCGCCTCGGAGACTTTTCCGGCCTCAATCTTTTCGGCATGATCCCGAACCGCCCGGTTAAGCACAGAACGGCTGTTATTAAACTTTCCCGCCAGAAAAGACTTGGCCAGAGAAACACTTGTCCGAGGATCATCCGCCCAACGATACTGCTCCCGGCGTAAAAGAACGTTCCCGCAAACCTTGCCCCGAACTCCGGCCAGAAAACGACCATATTCCGTCATAAACGATACCGCTACACCGTTCTCCGCACAGAACCCCATTAAAAAAGGACTCATGGATACCTGGCCAAAACACACTATGCCGCTCAAAGAATGCACGGGAAGCTGGAGCCTCACTTCTTTCTCCACAGACACCACAACCGTTTCGCCTTCCTTGTTAAGCCAGGCTCCCTGAGTTGTAACAAAAAGCGTGTTGAGGTATTTTTTCATCGGAATCTATCCATAAAGATTCTCTTTCATATAAGAACGTACACTGTCTTTCCCAATAGCGGCTTTAGGCATACACACCTCTATCAAGGAGCACGCCTCACACTTTTCTCCATAAACAGCCACAGGGGTTTGCCCTGCCCGCAGCAACGCGTGCAAACGTGCACAGGCCTGAACAGTCTCCTGACGGAGAGCATCATCAAAAACAACATCCAACCGACGGCGAATCTTGCCGTAGAACAACGCTCCCGCCTGAATATGTACGCCCAGCATTTCTTCAAGACATACGGCCTGCGCACATAACTGAATCCGGTCACAATTGTTTTCTTTTGGCCGTCCCCGTTTATATTCAACAGGAAAGGGATGCCAGGCCTTGTCATGCAACTCACGATGAAATTCGACAACATCCGCCTTGCCGACAAGACCAAGACGAAACGAGCGTAACGACATACCCCGTTCGATCCGCACCCCATCCCGGTGCTCTATGGCATCCTCATCGTGGGCTTTTTCGTGCATGATATTGCCCTCGGCCGTAAAACGGTTATCCGCCCACAACTGTTCAATATGAATCAACGCGCACTGACGTTCACAAAACGCCTGATGCTGAAGCGCCGAAATTGGGAGAAGGTCGTCGGGAGTATACATCTACACCTTAACAAACTTTGGTAATTCCTTAACTACCTGGCCATCCAGATGAATCTGGTAATCTGCAAACTTGCGAGCCGGACCTTCTGTCACTCGCTTGGCCTCGACCCGTTCAAAAAGAGTCGCGGCATTAGCGGTTCCCAAGGCAGACCCATGCTCAAAAACAACAAGTGCACGGGTAGACATAAGCCCCCGCGCAGCGGAATGATCATGATCAAACATCTGCACCAGAGCGTCCCAGAACAATTTCAGATCATCATCTGTAAATCCGGTTTGAGCGGCTAAATGAGCAGAAACAAAACCATGAGCACGATACAAACCATAAGGAACTGTGAACTTGCGCCCCATGGTGCGATTTTCACCACCCTGTTCCTCTGCCTCGCGCTCTGTGGCTACAGCCATTCTGGTGATGCTATGCTCCAGAGCAACTACCGGCTCAACGGATCTGGAAAAAGTCAACTGAACAGGACCTCTTACCTGACCTGCGTTAGCTCCTATCGCCAACACTCCTCCAAACGCACGAATGTCATAAAAAATCTGGCACATTCTTTCACGGCCACGCGTAATCTCTTCTCCCTGTGCCTTGCCTTTATCATTGCGTTTTTTACCATCTTTCTCAGACGCTGGGGCACTATCAAGGTCAATACCCAAATTTTTATATGTTTCGGAAATAGATCGGCTAAGAACACCTTTTTCTTTCACAAATATGTCAAAATTTTCTGATGCACCCTTAACAATTTGAACAAAATTCCTGATTTTACGCTTAAGGCAAACATCTGTCACCAACCCCATCCCGGTCTCGGCATCCAGACGTGGCAAATTACCGGCATCAGGATCCCCATTCGGATTTCCATCCTGAACATCAAAAAACAGTACAAAATCATAACGTTTCGTAATAGCAGACATATTCCTCTCCTTTAATCTTCCTGGTTATTTGTTATCCGTATCTTTTTTCGTAAAAAAATCCTGACGTTGATGATAATAGCCAATCGCAAACATCGCTTGGGCATCCAGGGTAAACTGTGCCGGAAATTTCTGAACTTCAGACAAAACTTCCTGCATTTCTCTCTCCAGATTGACCTTCCGGCCAGGATGCAGTTTGGCCAAATAATGAGCCGACAACTTGATAAGCCTTGGAAAGACCGTTACCGGTGTAGAAGAAGCCGCTCCGTAGAAGCGCTCCCGAATTGTCTCAACGCCCAAAGCCTCTTCCTGCATTTTTTCAAGGACTGCAAACAACCTTCCCATCCGATACCCAGCATCATTATTTGACCTGTCGAGCGCCACAAGAACCTCCTTTGCTCCCTTGTTATAAAAGCGATTGAATCTGTTAATCGATGCTTTCAGTATGGCTGCCCGTGTTCTTGGGACATGTCTTTCCGCACGGACTCGCCGCATACACTGCTGAAGTAAAGTCCGCGGGTACGGCGTTCCATCCAAAACACTCACAACAACATCCCCAGCAAGTTTCGGCGGCACATTGTCCATCTTGTACTCAAGAACCGTATTGCATAGTATCTGGTATAACGACAAGAACTCCGGATCTTTTGAACTGCGTACAATCTCGAAATCGATAAAATGCTGGCGAATTCTCTCGGAGAACTCTCCGACCGTTCCCGTCTTCCAAAAACGAACGGAAATGCGTGCGGCATTGGGGGCTAAACCTAAAACATAAAAACGATTCCCCTCATCAAGCGGTAAACGCCCAGTCGCTGGAGCCTCAAACAAGGATTTAACAGCAGCCACGCCCCGATCCGTATCTTCTTTATCAATTCTAAACATGGAAGAAAAGCTGTCCTCGAAATTCACTCCTGGCATTAATTTCTGAGTCCAGAAAACGACCGTGGCATCACCAATTCCAACTTTGTTTCTAGAATCTTTTCCTAATAAAACATTGAGCGCAGTAGTATAGGCAAACGCGGCAGCGGGACCAACAGGAGCATTTTCACTCTGTTCTTTCCCGTAAGAACAAAATGAAGGCAAATTAAATGAAATAATTGACGCCCCTGTTGTGTTTGCCCCCCGAACCCCTTTAAGTGCAGGGTGAAGGCGGGCAGCAGAGGCGCGATCCCCAGTCACCAAACAGCATCCACCATCTGAATGCTCATACTTAAACATGCTTCTCGGAAGCAATTCACACACACAGTTTACAGAACTACTTTCTATACGAAATGTAACGAAAACATTTC
This sequence comes from Candidatus Omnitrophota bacterium, assembly GCA_903944345.1. GTDB lineage: Bacteria > Omnitrophota > Gorgyraeia > Zapsychrales > Fredricksoniimonadaceae > CAJARJ01. The sequence continues at coordinate 159,322 of CAJARJ010000016.1, read as the reverse complement.
CCTCTATTATTTCCTTCCAATACGGACTATTTGCGCGCTCAACTTGATCTAATGGATTATTCTTTAAGAAATTAAGGACACTCTGAATCTCCTCATGCTCCGCTGACAAACCTTCAACCCGCTTACGAAAAGATTCTTGGCGCAGAACAATATCATTTCTTTGTCTAGGATTAGCTCCCAAAACATATTCAACATTATCCCACAAAAGAAATGCTTTTATCCCGATAGTCCTCTTTTCCCCTTGAGGCACAAGAAATCTCTTCGCACGTCTTATCCGACCCTCCCCCTCCCGGGTGTCTTCAAAACGTAAAAAGTTCCCCTCCCTGTCTATTACAACAAGAAACGGGATTTCCTTCCACTCCCACCCCTCCGGAGCTATACCACTCTCCGAATCCTCCGCCTTACGCTGGTAATACTCATACAAGGCCTGCAATATCATGGGCGCACCTCCCGACTCAAGGCATTCTTTTCTACAATATTCTTCTGCCGATACGTATGATCAGTACGATTCATTTACGCACCTCTTCACTTTCCCAAGCAGGAATATGCATCACTCCATTATCAATTCTTGCTTTAAAGAAGGCCGGTTTGATATCTTTGGGATCTTTAAAATCCATATCGTAAAGCATAAAACCCAACTCGCGTGTTTCCTGTATAGGCTGCAGTGCTTCGGACTCCGCATTATCAATAAAACGGAACATACAGGAAAATTCGCGACACCCCAGATACGGACGATGAAAACATTGCCCTTTCCGTGCGCGCCGCTCGAACATGGCGTTATATTTTCCTGGGTTCTCCTCTTTCGGATCACGAGCTATTTCGGCCTCTTCCTCTCTGTCTGCCAGATACTCCGGAACAGGGTTATAAACAGCGCCTCTATTACGTGGATGGATAAACTCCAGTTCCGCATGTAGCCTGTAACAAACATCCCGCAAAAATAAACCCGCCCTTTGCTGTCGATTGTCCTCAACAAAAAAACCGTCAGATCGGTCACTCATAACCGTTCCAACTTCGTTACGACGAACAGATATCCATTTTATCGGAGCCAGAATTTCAATCTTCCTGACGTGCCAACGAATGGCAGGCTTCCAAAAGATCGACTCAAAAATAGCACGCGCTGCGGATGGGGTAATCACATCATAACTAACCCTCTCCACTTTCATTTCAGGACGAGTAAAGCAGGCATAATCTCCGCGGACTTCAAGACAGAATGTTTTGTTAACGAACACGATCCACCCCCCTTTCTTTCTCTTAAACCATAAATCCGTCCGTCGGCCATAAAGACAGATCCGTCAGAAGGCCGTAGCGATTGTTATAAAGTCCTGTACTTTTCTGCACATAATAACCATGAACATTCTCGATATGCCCCTCTTTCTCCAGCTTGTCAACTTCATAGAGCGGAATATTTACAATAAAACGCTGCAATTTTCGCAAAAGCCAGGCTTCAGGGCCATTGCGGCGCAACTGATCAATCAACTCGACACTGGATCCCCTGCGCCCTTTATAATAAACAATAATCGAGCGTTGCCCCCGATCATCAACCAAACGCACTTCCTGTGCGAACGTCCTGAACTGGAACGAAAGATCGTTCGAATCGCGTACCATTCGATCAAAAAATTTCGGTTTATCAAATCCGTTGACCGAGCGATAGAACGACCTGAAATAGCTGAGATATAATTCCGCCCCAAGAGCTGGTTCCGGATTCTGCGCAATGATCTCCCGGGTTACATCCTCCCCCTTACGCAAAAGCCCTGCGGGAGATAGTTCCGGGGGAATAAAAACAATCACTTTCCCAAGGCCTCCTTCCAGATTAAGTCTTCCTTCGCGATTACAACGCCCCGCCGACTGGACAACAGAATCAATCCCGGCCAAAGCACGATAAACAACAGGAAAATCAATGTCGACTCCAGCCTCGACAAGCTGAGTGCTTATAACCCTAACCTTCTCCCCGGCAGACAGCTTTGCTTTAATACAAGCAATAACTCCGGAGCGATGTTCTCCACACATATTTGCCGACAGATGGACAGTACCATCGGGCATCAAACGATGAAGATCCCGGCAATCCTTGCGGGTATTGACGACACAAAGGACTTGCTCGAACCGTGCCAATTCACCCGCCAGTTCAGGCCAGGATTTTTTCTTGCTCATATCCGGCCATTCAATTCGATACCGTTGAAAAACCTCCAAATGAGAAACAGCTCCTACAATATCTACACAAGAAGATATTCCCTCAAAAACACCCTCACCACTGCCAATCCGTCCGGTTAAAGCCGGTTGAGTTGCTGTACAAAAAACGACAGTTACCCCAAAATATTTAACCAAACCGCGAAGCAAAGACAGAATCGGTCGCAAATATTCCGAGGGAAGCATTTGAGCTTCATCCAGAATAATCACACTATTGGCAATATTGTGTAATTTTCGGCAAGAGGATGTCCGGCTGGCCAAAAGAGACTCGAACAACTGGACATTTGTGGTAACTATTAAAGGAGCATCCCAATTCTCAGATGCCAAACGGCTTTGTCTCGTTTCAGTCTCAGGATCAAGATTGCTGTGATGTTCCAGCACCACCCCCTCACCAAAGACCTCCCGATAAACAGCAGCCGTTTGCTCAATAATACTGGTGTAAGGAATAGCTATAATAATTCGCTCTTTTTTATACTTCAAGGCATGCCGCAAGGCAAACCCTACGGATGCTAAAGTTTTCCCTCCACCAGTTGGCACTGCAAGAGAAAAAAAGCCTGGAGCTGATTCACCTTTAAGAAGAGATGCCTCCAATATATTGTTCCGAGCCTCGTTGAGTAATGTTTTGTCGCTGCCGTTAACCTTGGCGGCCATATAAAAATTAAACCTGGAAAATAACTCCTCCAATCCTGGATACTCCGAACGCTGGGCATTAGCTAAAAGATCCATAAACTTTTCTGTATCAAGAAAATCTGCATCAACAAGACACGAAAAAAGCATTCTTAACCATAAATGACGATGCTCCTGATCCCCCACCACCACAGGACACCCCCGAGGCAATGGTTTAGAAATTAACTCTTGGAGACCGCAGCCCTCAAGAACTGCACGCAGCTCATTAAGTTCATCCGTCTTTAACCTATTATGTAATGTGTCAAACAGCCGATTCTGCAAATCTCCCCCTGTTGGCTCCGGAACCCAGTCCGGCAGACCGGCATGATGCCCTGCTATCAAATAAGCAAGAATTTTCGCTTTTAAGAAAACAGAAGGGGCATTGTTTGCTTGATTGAAAGAAAGGACTGATCCGACGGTGCTATGATTGGGACGGCTACCACCATCTTCAATATGGGCATCGGGATCATACCCACTGCTTCGTTTGAGATATGCCTGCCATGAAGGAAGAAACTTTCCAAGATCATGCCATAGGGCAGCAAGCTCAACCCATCCAGTATTATCAAATGAACGTGAAAAATCTTTTGCTAATACTGCACTTGCCTGTAAATGCTCCAAAAGATCATGCCTTGTCCAACGACCATCCTTGTCTTGCCGAACGTGGGCGATAAACTCACTCATGCACACCCCCAAAATATTATGAGAATATACAACAGCAATAACAAGATCCTGAAACTACACCAGCCGCGCCATACCCTTAAAGATAAGCTCGCCATCAACCGCGTGGACCGGATGACGCATGAAGCGGGACATCACATCGGCGTAGCCGCCGGTCATGACTACCTGCGGCCGGCAGTGCATTTCCTCACCCAGGCGGGTGACCATGCCGTCGCAAAGAGCGCCGTAACCATGAAACAGTCCGCTCTGGATGCTTTCGGCGGTAGATCGTCCGATAACTTTTTTGGGTTCGGCAATAGGAACGCGAGGAAGAAGGGCGGTTTTTTCAAAAAGAGCCTCGGCAGAAAGACGCAGTCCGGGGATGATCGCCCCCCCCAGATAGTCCCCTTGCGGGGAAACGCCGTCAAAGGTAATCGCCGTGCCCAGGTCAATCACGATCGCGGGCGCTCCGTAAATCTCCCGTGCGGCAAACGCGCACAATAGGCGATCTTTGCCCACCTGCCGCGGGCTTTTGTAGCGGTTTTTGATAGGAATTTCAAGATCGCGTCCGACAACAAGAGGCGTAATCCCCCAGCTCTTGCGAATCTTGCCGTCCAGCAGGCGCTGGACATCGGGCACAACACTGCAGATCACAACCTTCTTGATGGCATAACGCTCGGCGGAAGACAAGAGGAAGTTGTCCAGCTTGGCCATAACCAGCTCGCTGTCGGGCATGTTCTCGATCCGGACAACATGCACGGCATCCCCCTTGCCGAGGAAACCGAAAGCGATGGTTGAATTGCCGATATCAATAGTTGCGATCATGATTCAGACAGTATCATACATTCGTATATGTTTCAATCGCGGAAAAGGCGGGCAATAATATCCAGCGCCCTGGACTGATCCATAAAAAAGGGACTGGTGGCTACCGTCACGCAGTGCGCCCGGCCAAGCCATTCCCGCAAACGGCTGATTTTGAGTTCTTCCGGAATGTAGTCCATGACCGGAGCAAAAATATCCAGATCAATATCCAGAACAAAATTCTCCGGCGGATGCAGCATAAAACTTTCGCCACTCCCGACCTGGATCACCCGGTCAAACCAGCCCAGGCGCAAAGCCGGCGGAATAAAGTTGCCGACATTAAGTACATAATTGGCCGCATAGAACACCCGCCCCAAAGCCGACTGGTCGGGCGCCGCCGTTATCTGCGGCCAGCCGTCCGGCGTATCCCACCCGGCCAGAGAGTTGCCGGGATCCCGGGTGTCTTTATGCTGATCGACATGCACCAGCACCGCCCCGTCTTTAGAAACGCCCGCCTGGCGCGCCGCTCCCCAGAAAAAAAACGCGTGATTGTGATTATCAAAATAAAAGATATGCTGTGCGCCATCCGGATGACCGGCCAAAACACCCCTGCGCCGCCAATAAACAAAACGCTCCAGACCCGTGGCCTCCAGTGTTTTTCCGTCTTCTGCTACCTCACCAAACACCGTCTCCTTCCCGGGCCTGAGATCCGCAAAAGTCCCCTCGGCCAACGGAGGAACATAAATCCGGCGAGAGGTTCGCAACCCGAAAGAAAAAGCATTATTGCCGACGGGCGTGTCGATATAAAATCCATTATAGAACCTGGCGAGCGTTCCCGGTTGCATGGGTTATCCCTGTTATTGCGTTTCCCGGATCTGCATTGCAGCAACCTGTTCTTCGCAAAGAATCCGGGCTGTTGCAAGCCCGTCTTCCCGCTGTGGAGAGGCTTTACGGAAAGGCACCCGGCAAGGCGCGCCCGCGCGCCGTCTGGAAAAATACTGGATCAGTCCGGCAGAAACCTCCAGATGTTCCGCCGACACAGCTCCGCCGCGCAAAACCGCTGTCGGGCCGGGAAAATCAACTGTTTCCAGAATATAGTCATTGTCCATGGCCAAAGCCGGAAGATCGGCGTTCTCCTGTGCGTTGCGTCCCAGCATAACAATTGTGCTTTCATCCAGACGAAAATACCTGCCGCTGCCCAGAACAGCCAGCTCCCGGATCGAAGCGCAGCCTCGCGCCAGCACATCTTTCACTCTGGAGCCAAAAATCTTTTCGGTCAGCAGACAACCTCCGCCCGGCTGGGAAAAAACATCAACCCCGAGTTTCCCGGCGATCTTTTTCTGCTCCTTGCGCCCGCGCCCGGAAAGACGCAAAAGCCTTGTCCGGTCAACCAGCCCTGCCTGTTCCGGCAGAGTCGGCGGGAAAAACTGCGCTGAAAGAGGCCGCAATAACCGTCCGGGAACCCCGGAGGCCTGCTCAATCCACTCCATACAGCGACGACGCTGGGACAACGGCCTTTGACCCAGCACTTCACCGGTGAAAACCAGTTCGGCACCAATTTCTTTCATGTACTCCGCCGCTTTCCTGATCATGTAGGCATGACACTCCACACACGGATTAAGCGCCGCACCAAACCCGTAACGTGGTTTAACCAGAAGCGGAAGGTAATCATCTCCCAGCGGAATGACTTTTAAAGGTATCCGTAACGCGGCGGCCAAGGCCTCTGTCCGGGCAATCGAACCGCAACCCCAGGGCATGGACAAATGCACGGCATGCACTTCAATCCCCTGATCCTGCATAAGAGCACAGGCCACAGCGCTGTCCAGCCCGCCGGAAACAAGCCCAACTGCCTTGATCATTGCCGGTCTCCGTTTTTCCGGTCATTACTCTCCGGCTTGCGCTCTTCAAGAATAAGCTCACCGCTTTGGGTGTCGATCTGAAAAACAAAATGTTCCAGAACGGACATGCCCAGCAAGCCGTCGCGCAAATCCATATTATCCCTCTCCAGAACAATCGCCTGGACATTGGTAAGCTCAACCCCGCCGATCTGAACACTCTTGAGCGTCACTATTTTTCCCTTGACCATCGCCCCTCCGGCCAAAGTGACCGGAACAACCTGGGCCTGCGAAAGATCAACCTTGAGACGCCGGGCCATCTTGCCGGAAATTTGCAAAGCACTGGCTCCCGTATCGAGCAAAAATTTGCCCCACAACTTGTCATTAAGCTTGACGCGTACAAAAAAACTTTTCTGTTCCCGTATAAGGGGCACCACCGAACGCCTCACCCCCGACGCCCTGGTTTCCCTCTTGTCGGAAGAGCCTTCCGGACGGGATATTGTTTTATTCGCCTGGTTGGCCGTCTGCCCGGCCATGGACGTTCCCGTATAAACCGCACTGCCGGCCGTCTTGGCCGCCGTCCATCCGACCTTGCCCACAACGCCAACCGCTTCCCCGGTGGCCTCCAGAAAAGAACAGCCTCCAGACAAAAGAAGGGCAAAAACAAGCACCCTATTGCGCATATTTCTTCATCTCCTGCAAACGGTCCCGAAGCCTCGCCGCCTTCTCAAACTCCAGGTTGCGTGCCGCTATTTCCATCTGCCGCTCAAGTTCGGAAACTTTCCGGGCAAGATCAAATTCTTCCTTGTCCTGTCCGGACACCTCCCGTACAAGGTCTTCGGCCTGGGCCCAGGCTTCAATCCCGGTCTTGATGGCTTTCTCGACCGTCCGGGGAGTTATATTATGTTCCCGGTTGAAGGCCAGCTGTATCCGGCGACGACGCTCGCACTCATCAATCGTTTTGCGCATAGCCTCGCTGACCGAATCGGCATACATGATCACCTGTCCGTTCACGTTACGCGCCGCCCGCCCGGAAGTCTGGATAAGCGAAGTCTGTGAGCGCAGAAATCCCTGCTTGTCCGCATCAAGAATGGCCACCAGGGACACTTCCGGCAAATCCAGTCCTTCCCTCAACAGATTCACTCCGACCAGACAATCAAATTTGTTGCCGCGCAAGTCCTGGAGAACCTTCGTGCGTTCGATGGTTTCTACATCGGAATGCAGGTATTTAACCCTGACTCCGTGTTCCTGCAGATACTCCGAAAGATCTTCTGACATCCGCTTGGTCAAAGTGGTAATCAGCACGCGCTCGGACTTGTCTGCACGCCGGCGTATCTCGCCGAGCAAATCTTCCACCTGGCCGGCACTCGGCCTGAGGATAATCTCCGGATCCGGGATCCCCGTCGGACGAATAACCTGTTCGACCACCTGCCCCCGGGCTTCCTCGAGCTCAAAGGCGGCGGGCGTTGCCGAGACATAAATCACCTGCCTGATCATCGACTGAAATTCGGGAAAACGCAGAGGACGGTTATCCAGGCATGAAGGCAGGCGAAAGCCGTAATTCACCAGCATTTCCTTGCGCGCGCGGTCTCCTTCGTACATGCCGCGAATCTGGGGCAGCGTAACATGCGACTCGTCGATGATAACCAGCAAATCTTCCGGAAAATAATCCATCAGGCAATACGGCCTGGCGCCAGGAGGCCGCCCGGACAAAACCCGGGAATAATTCTCAATGCCATGGCAATAACCGGCTTCACGCAGCATCTCCAGATCAAAACGGGTCCGTGAACGCAGGCGCTGGGCCTCCAGCAACTTGCCCTGCCCCTCCAGCTCGTGCAATCTTTGCTCCAGCTCCTGTGCAATCCGCTCCAGGGCGCCTCCCATACGGTCATCCGAAACAATAAAATGTTTGGCCGGATAAACCGCAGCCTGCTCCAGTTCCTGCAGGCCCGCTCCGGTCAAGGGGTCAATCAACCGGATTTTTTCGATTTCGTCCCCAAAAAACTCAACCCGCAAAGCGTCCTGGCGATAGGCAGGAAAAATTTCGACAGCATCTCCACGCACCCGAAGTTTGCCGCGGGAAAAATCATAATCATTACGCTCGTAATGAATGTCCAGAAGACGACGCAAAATAACATCTCTGCCAATGGTCTCACCCTTACGGAACGAAACCAGGCTGTTTTGATAATCCTGCGGCGCTCCCAAATTATAAATACACGAAACACTGGCCACAATAATCGTATCCCTCCGGGACATAAGGGAGGTTGTGGCCGAAAGACGCAGGCGATCCAGCCGGTCGTTGACGGAAGAATCTTTTTCAATATAAACGTCCGTCTGCGGAATGTAGGCTTCGGGCTGATAATAATCGTAATAGCTCACGAAATATTCCACCGCATTCAAAGGAAAAAACTCCCGAAACTCGCCATAAAGCTGGGCGGCCAGGGTTTTGTTATGCGAGATAACCAGCGTCGGACGGTTGATCCGCGCGATCACATTGGCAAGGGTAAAAGTTTTCCCGCTGCCGGTCACACCAAGCAGAACCTGGGCTTTATTACCCCGCAGAATACCCGCGGACAACAATTCACAGGCTTTTTCCTGGTCGGCGATAAGCCGGAAGGATGACTGAAGGTCAAAATGATCCATGGCGCGCAAGGGAGCAGACTCGCACCCGGAAAGGAAGATAAAAAGGTTTCAGCAAATCTTCCCGTGCTTATACGGGCGCTGCTTGTTTTTTTCGCATTTTTTTAATATTTCAGCTTCGATATCAATGCCCATGCCGCCGCAAAGATCAAAAAGACGGATAAATGTATCGGCAATCTCTTCATTAAAATTCGCGCCGTCCTGCTTGCGGTGCGCTTCCATGGCCTCGGCCAATTCGGTCACAACCAGCATCAGGGCTTCTCCGACATTGCGCTCCTTGTCCCAGAACCCCTTGGATTTCGCGATCGAATGACACAGTTCGGATAACTCCTTGACGCCTGGAGAACTCATTGACGATTCCTTTCAAGAAAATTTCTCATGTCGGTCGAAAGCTGGGCTGTGATCTTGACCTCGACTCCGGTCACCGGATGCACGAATTCAAGTCCCGCAGCATGCAGGGCGGTACGCTTGAACTTGAGCGCAAAATCCTTGCGAAATGCAAACTTGTTTTCACCCACCAGAGGATGCCCGATTTCCTTGAAATGAATACGGATCTGGTTGGTGCGGCCGGTTTCCGGATGAATCTCGACTATCGCATAACGGGTACGCTGTTCCAGAACGACATAGCGGGTTAAAGATGGTTTAAGCTCGTTCCCCTCACGGATGGGCGAACTGATCTCACCACGGCGCAGCTTGATGCGGCCATGAACAAAAGCAACATAGGTTTTTTTGACAGCCTTGTTACGGAACATGTCCATCAAGGTGTCCCGGCTGGTCTGCCCCTTGGCGAAAACCATGATCCCCGAAGTATCGCGGTCAATGCGATGGCAGGGATGCAATTTCATTCCCTGGGGCGTATCCGGACGGCCCCGGAACTGCGAATTGACCACGTCGCACAACGAATGCTCCCCCCCGCGGTCTGCGGCCACAGCCAGAAGGCCTGCCGGCTTGAAAAAGGCTGCGTAATGATCGTCTTCATACAGATTGATAACCGGCTTGCCGGACGTTGCGCGCTTGGACATGTTACTGGGTTTCTTCCTCGTCGGGACCACTCGAGCGCTCTTCCAGAAGGCGACTCAACCGGTCAAGTTTACGAATAATAACAATAGGCGCGGCAATGATCCAAACCTGGAAGGCCACCACAAGCAAAGCCTGTAACGGACTGATATTGGCTACCATTTCCTGCATATCGAATCTCCTTGCAATACTGTCAAAAACTCAATGCCCGTTGTTGCTACGGGCAATGGCCTGCTCAATAAAATCGGTCAGAAACTTACGGTCTGAAGGCGCGATCTCGTTAAAGAAAACCGCTATCCTGAAGCCTTCGCCCTCAAGAATATTCTCGACACGCACCACAACACCTGAACAGTCGACCTTTCTGGTGGATAACCGATCCCCTTTGCGTTCCGGGAAAAGTAACAGAATTCCCAGCTTGGTCATCGGTTCCAGATAACGATCCACCCGGCAATAAAGGCCGGAACAGCTGATATTGCTGGTTTCCGTGACTATATCGCCTTCGGATGTCGATATTTTAAGCGAGAGTCCGTTGTCAAGACGAGGATGCTGACGCTTCTCGGAAATCGAATGATGCTTCACAATATCTCCTGTTAGAAACAAACCCGGATCAGCTCTCCCCGATATGCTCAGGAATTGCTCAGAAAACGGCTGATACGCGAAAGCGGATAAAGCTCGCCTTGCTCAAACTCCAGTCCCAGCTGATAGGACTCCGAATAAGGATTATAACGTACCCATTTCACACGGGCTGGCAGACTAACCACTTCGCCGGAATCAACCAGCTGAACCCCCACCTCAAGAATCTGTCCGACAGGAATAAACTCGTTGGAACGGATGCGCAAGCCACCCTGGCTGAGATCCTGCGAACTCTCGGCTTTGGGTTCCTGATTAATATCAAACCTGTATTTCACCGCACGTTTAAACGGAATACGGGAAAACTTGCGTTTGTCTGCTCCGGGCTGTTCAAAGGTCATAAAAGAATTATATCATCCTCACCCCCGAAGGGGAATATTTTTATCAAAAACCCTGAGTGCGCATGCTATAATCCATCCGGATTTACTCCCGATCCCGATACCTTTATCCAAAGCAGAAATTCGAAAACAGCCCGAATACCATGTACAAACAATTTTACGGTTTCAAAGAAAACGCCTTCAATATCACCGCCGATCCGGCTTTCTATTTCGAAAGCACCAGTCACAAGGAAGCCTACGCACACTTACTCTACGGCATCAGAAACCGGAAAGGCATTCTCTGTCTGACCGGTGAGGTCGGCACGGGCAAAACTACACTATGCCGGATACTGCTTAACAAGATCGATACCAATATCAAAACAGCCTTTATCCTCAATCCCAGCTTCTCGCCGGTTCAGCTGCTTCAGCTTATTGCCAAAGATCTTGGACTGCGAACCGAAAGCAGCAACAAACTTGATCTTACGCACGCTCTGAACAATTTTCTGCTGGCAGAAACATCCCGGGGGCACAATGTCGTTGTTATTATCGATGAAGCCCAGAATCTGGACACCCGGCAACTCGAACAAGTCCGTCTGCTCTCGAATCTGGAGACAGAAAAAAACAAGCTTTTGCAGATCATTCTGGTCGGCCAGCCGGAGTTGCTCGAAAAACTGAAAAAGACCTCCCTGCGCCAGCTCAATTCCCGCATCAGCGTCCGCTATCACGTCCGTCCGCTGTCCCGGGAAGAGATCGGGGAATACATACAGCATCGCATCCGGATTGCCGGTGGCCCGGCACAACTGCAACTGACGGCGCAAGCACTCGATTATATTTATTCGGCCTCAAACGGAACACCAAGACTGATCAACATTCTGGCCGAACACGCCCTGCTGGCAGGTTTTGTGCAGGAAACTTTCCTGATTAACGAAGAAACGATCCGTGTCTGCACCAGGGAAGCCCTGGGAGAGGAAGTTTTCTCATGAGCATCATCCACGAAGCATTAAAAAAAGTCCAGCAGAGCCCCATTACAACAAGCCCGGCACAACCCCCGCTCAAGACCTCTCCCGCCACGTCCAGACTCTTGCTGGCCCTAGCAGGCATGCTGGTTGCTTTACTGATTCCCTCTTGTCTTTTGCAGGGGAAAAACACCAACAAAGCCAACTGGCTCCACAGTGTGCGCCCCGTCCTGCCTGGCCAGACACTGGCCTGCACTCAGCTCAAACTTGAAGGTATTCTGGAAACAGAAGGCAGGAGAATCGCCCTGATAAACGGGAACATCTACGAAGAAGGACAGACGGCAGGAACCTGCACCATCACAACAATTCATGCTCAAACCGTAACAATATCAGACGGGAAAAAAGAACTGGATCTCTCGGTATCAGTGAGAAAGTAAGCGGGAAGACCGTCTGCGAATCAGCATTTTTCCAACAACGGCGGATATAAGAGCAAGATCCACCCCTTCCTGAAGGACGACATCCCCGATATCCCGGGCCAGAACAAAGCGGTTTGTTTTACCGGAGAATTTCTTGTCAAAACGCATCGCCGAAAGGATGCCGGGCAAGGAACATCCCTCTATATTCTCAGGCAAACCAAATGCAGTTAGAAGAGTTTCAATCCTGAAGTGAACCATCGGATCCAGCAATTTCATCCGCACGGAAATACTGGCAGCAGCCCGCATCCCCAGCGCCACCGCCTCTCCATGCTGATACAAGGTATACCCCGCGGTCGTTTCGATGGCATGCCCGATAGTGTGCCCGAAATTAAGAATTGTCCTTAACCCCCTGGTTTCCTTTTCATCTGCCGCGACAATCTTGGCCTTGATCGCCGCGCAGGCTGACACCACCGGAGTGATCACGGAAAGGTCGTTCTCGACCAGCCTCCTGTATTCTTTTTCCATAAAAGAAAACAGCCGGGCATCGGCAATAACCCCGTACTTGACCGCCTCCGCGAGGCCATTTCTGATTTGCCGCCCGGACAAGGTTTCCAAAAAAGCAGTGTCCGCCAGAACAAAACGCGGATGATAAAAGGCCCCGACCAGGTTCTTGCCGGCAGGAAGATCGACAGCCACCTTGCCTCCGATGGAAGAATCTATCTGGGCCAGAAATGTGGTAGGTACCTGAATAAAAGGCAGGCCGCGCTTGGTGACAGCCGCAACAAATCCGGCCAGGTCTCCGGTTACGCCGCCACCAAAGGCGACAATAAAACATTTCCGGCCAACACTGTAACGCACCACCTGATCAATCAACCGGACTGCCGTTGCCATAGACTTGCTTTTTTCGGAATCCGCCACAAGCAATACCTTTGCGGTAACCCCTGCCTTGCGCAAAACTCCCTGCAACTGCCGGCCATGCAGGCCAAAAACTTTAGGATTGGAAATGATAACCGCATCTGTACCCAGACGATATTTCCCGAGTAAATCCGCAAGGCCAGCCAGAGCACCATGCCCAACTACAACAGGATAGGCATTTGCCGGTAAAGGGATATTAATGGTTTTCATATTATAACCCCAGGGTTCTGAAAGCCAGCATGACCAGTCGACTGACAAAAGAAAGGCCGCCAAAATTCAGTAAAAGAATAAGAATCAGAAAACCAAAAGGTTCCAGACGGGAATACGCCCTGGCCCATGCGCGAGGCAGACAACCACTGACAATCCTGGAACCGTCCAGCGGAGGAATTGGCAAAAGATTGAAGATGGCCAATCCCAGATTCAGCAGAACGCCATAAAAGAAAAACATAGAGAACCGGGGCATCCATCCCAGACGCAGAATCTGGGCCATCAGCAGGGCCAGAAAGATATTGGCCAACGGCCCGGCCAAAGCCACCAGCATCATATCCCGGCGCGGAAAACGCAACGCAGAGAAATTCACCGGAACCGGTTTAGCCCAGCCAAACATAAGCAACGAATGAGTCCAGCCCAGGGCATAAGAAGCATAAAGCAATCCGGGAATCAGTATTGTCCCGACCGGATCAATATGCTTGAGCGGATTAAGGGTAAGGCGCCCCATAGAACGCGCGGTAGAATCGCCCAGGCATAAAGCTGCCCAGCCGTGCGCAAACTCATGAAGAATAATCGCAGGAACCGCAACAAAAAGAATAACAAGAATATTCTCGGTCATCAAAGAATCAACTGAATCTTGAGAACTTTTATGGAACGGGAGAAACCTTCCTGACCCGTGAATGCGGCATCCGTGCCGGAAACAACAACTTTCTTTCCAAGAAAACCCTTGAGAACCGCTTCCGGCCCCTCCAGAAGAACGGAGGCTCCGGAGGCATCTGCCAGAAAATACAAGTTATCTTTTTTATCGAGCGTGCCATAAACTTCAGTCTTCGCATTCTCACTCTTGGCCACAAGCGCTTTTTCAGTACGGCCAGCCTGGGCTGCCGGAGGATCGGGATAGAGGCGCTCGGGAACTGCAACCCCTTCCATCACCGCAATCAGATCAGCCTTGACCCAACCCGAAAAATCGTCCATGGGCAGAATCTCCAGCCAGTCCTCTTTAGTAGAAGCAACAAAAAAACGCCGCCCCTTCTCCAGCTTGCCAATCACAGTAGCATTGATCAAAGGCGCGCTGCGGACATTAACTTTGGTTCCAGTGACCTCGGCGACTCCCCCTCCGAGCTGCCTGGCAAATTCCCGCTTGAGATAGGCCCTGGTACCGGAAGGAAGCTTGACCTTGTTCCAACCATACTCCGAAGACAACACAACCAGCTGTACCCCTTTGTCGAGCCGGGTTATAACTTCAAAATTTACATTCGGACCCGAGCGCAAAGACACCTTGTCTCCGGCCACTTGACCCATAAAAGGAAAACGAGCCTGTGCAAAAACAGGCTCGCCAATGCTTAAAATAAAAAGAAACACGGAAAATGTCAGCAAACGCAGACGAGACATTTCTATCCTTGTCATTAAAGCCGGACTTCCCTTTAGAACAGAAAAATCCAACTGGAACGCTGTTATTTCTTTGCGGCAGGCTTGGCACCGGCAGCAGCTGGCTTACCAGCAGCGCCTGCATCGGCCTCTTTGGCCTTCTTCTTGCCGGCTTTAACCCGAACAAGCTTTGTTTTAGGCAAATTGGTTACAGTACTGGTTTCAGTCCAGAGCCCCTTTTTCATGAGTTCTTTGATGCGCTCGACACGCGTCAGAATCGTCCGGACAGGAGCGCCGGCTTTGTCAACCTTGAGTGATGAATGCAACGACATTTTACAATCTCCTTACTACTGTATCTACATAACGGTTCTTTAATTTGGATGTATACGCTTTTGCATCGGACTTTGAGGAGAAGTTACCGACGCAAACAATCACATACGCCCCTTTCGGAACAACATAAACGTCCCGATATCCCTTTTTCTTAAGACTGTCCGCTTCCTTGCCCGCAACTTTCTCGGACTTGTAGCTGGCCACCTGAACAGTAAACGCCCCGACTGGCAAAGCTTTCTGGATCTGCCGGGGAATTTCTTTCTCTTTTTTCAATGCCTGCGTCGACACATTGGGCAACGGAACAGAAATCTTTCGCGTCACTTCCGCAGGCTCAGTCTCGTCCGCAACCGGCTTTTGCACAACTGTAACCACTGCCGGTTCACTGAGAACTGTTTTGGGTTCTGCAGTTCGCGGCAACGACACCCGCTTGCCTCGCTCGACTCCGATCGAAAAAGAAAGCAGAAGACACATTATACCTGCAATTGCCAAAATGACAAGATTTTCTCCGGTCACGGTCAATTGGGCTGAAAGCGCCCGCGGCCGCTCAAGATCCTGTACAGAGGAGGAAGAACTGGGAAACAATTCAAACTGGGCTTCTTTGTAATTTATATTCATATAAATGATTATAGGTTTATTTTGTAATGACTCTCAAGTAATTTCTGAAATTTCTGGTCCGGGAGAGCCTGAGAAAAACATCCACCACTTTGGGATCAAACTGCGTGCCCGAATTCATTTCAATTTCTTTTAACGCTTTCTCCAGCGGCATCTTTTTGCGATACGGCCGATCCTGCACCATAGATTCAAAAGTTTCAACGATGGACATGATCCTTGCCCCCAGAGGAATCTGATCGCTCTTGAGGCCGGAAGGATAGCCCGTTCCGTCGTATTTCTCGTGCAGATAAAGCACAACCGGAAGAATGGGCCGCAAGAACTCCACCGGCTTGATAATTTCCGCGCTTTTCTTCGGCAGATCCCTGATCAGCTTGAACTCTTCCTTGCTCAACTGGCTCTTCTTCGACAAAATCTGGTAAGGAATATCAATCGCGCCCGCATTATGCAGAATACTGGCATAATACAAGTTATTGATACTCTCAGCTCCCATATGAAATTTTTCCGCAATACTTTTAACAATCTTGAAATATACCGGACTGTGTCCACGGTAATTGACACCCTGCTTCTCCAGCATGGTCCGGATAAGACGCATGGTCTCCAGAATAATTTTCTGCTGCTGCTCGGAATACTGCAAGTTACGAATAGCCGTCACCGATTGCTCAGCAAAAATGGAAAACATTTCCCGGTCATAATCATCAAAAGGCGGTTCGGCACTCTTGCGCCTGATAATAATCGCACCGATACATTCGTCCGTCACCAGCGGAAGCCCCATCAACCTGTCCTCGAAGATGGAGGCTCCCTGGGCTACCCCGAATTCAATCGCGGAAACCTTGGCCAGGTCACTTTTTTTCACCAGAATGTAATTAATCTGATTATTGAAAACCGCAATCATGTAGAGTTTTTTGCGATCCGGCCCCAGCAAATAAATACTGGCGGAATTGGCCCGGACAAACTGACACAAAAGGCGTGTCAGGCGCAAAGACAACTCCTTGAGATTCGGGGTCGAATTGACCAGGCGATACACAATATGCACCGCCGAAAGAATCTGTTTATACTTTTTCGTAAGGCTCAAAGAGTCTTTTGTATTCATCAAGCGCAGCCCTGTCGGTCATTGATGCCAGATAATTGCATATGACACCATGTAAATCCTGATTGGAATAGCTTCGTCTACGATCATAAATATCATACGGCAACTGCCGGGGATTGTCCAAATAAACATCAAAGAGTCTGTTAAGAATCCGTTTGGCTTTGGAGGTCATGCGCTCGACTCGCCAGTGATGATAAACCCGCTCGTTAAGAATTTTCTGCAACTCTCCTCTGTCCGCCTTCATTCTCTCGGAGAAATCCACCAGACCTTTTCCGGCCCGGGCCAGGTCAGCCGCCGACTTGATATCCTGCGCGGCGATGCGCTCATTTGTGGCGGACAACAGGTCCTTGACCTGCATGTCAATCAGCTCCTTGACCACCTGATATTTAAACACCGGATCAGCACAGGATGGCAGCGGCTTGCGCAAACGCCCCACCGCCTCCCGCCAGAGAGCGCTGACGTTGAGATCTTCGACTGTAATACAGCCCGAGGTCAGCCCGTCGTCGACGTCATGATTAAGATACGCCAGCCAGTCAGCCTTGTCGACTACCTCAGCCTCAAGGGAACAGGGACAGGAGCGCAGCTTGAGAGCAAACGACTGATCCTCCAGAACCGCCGGGTCACCAATCCGGTCATAAAGACTTTCGTGCTTCAGAATGCCCACCAGAACTTCTGCGGTCAGGTTCAAGCCATGGAAGTCCGGATAACGTTTTTCAAATCTGGTGACGATTTCGAAACTGCGCTGATTATGATTGAACCCGCCAATGCCAACCGAGCGTAACCGGGCGTCCAGCAATTCCTCACCGGCATGCCCGAAAGGAGAATGCCCCAGATCATGCGCCAGCGCCACCGCCTCGATCAAATCCTCGTTCAAACCAAGATTGCGTCCGATCGTCCGCGCCAGCTGGGCCACTTCAATCGTATGCGTCAGGCGGGTGCGATAGTAATCACTCTCGAAAATCACAAAAACCTGGGTCTTGTATTCAAGCTTGCGGAAAGCCTCGCAATGAATGACCCGGTCGCGGTCACGCTGAAATGCCGTACGTCCGTCGTGATCATTCTCCGGGAACTGCCGCCCCCAGGATTCGCGGCTGCGCATGGCATAAGGAGCCAGCCAGGCATCTTCTCTTGACTCGATATCAGTTCTTTTGTGCATTGACAACCGCCTCGTAAACCTTCCTTAAAGACACCGGCATGACCTTGACTTCAAAAAGAACCGGCATGAAATTCATATCCCCCGACCAACGGGGCACAACATGCATATGTAAATGTTCCGGGATCCCCGCCCCGGCAAGATGGCCAAGATTAAGGCCCACATTAAACGCATTGGGACTAAAAGCCTTCTGCAGAATGGTTTTTACCCGCACCAAAGTATCAAAGAAGTCTGTTCGCTCTTCTGTCGTCATTTCCGTCAGATCGGAAATATGCCGGTTAGGTATAACGAGGGAATGTCCACCGTTGAAAGGATAGATATTAAGCACGGCAAAACAGGTAGAAGAACGCAGAAAGATATAATTCTTGCGATCTTTCTTTTCCTTGAAGATGGCGCAGAATACACAGCCTTTTTTCTTTTTGTCACCGGAGGAACGGACAACATAAGCTTCGCGCCAGGGTGCCCACAAAATATTCATGCCACTGGTTCTTTCGTTCGACTTAACTGATCCGGACAATCCGGCTCTTGATGTTCTTGCCCGCAATCTCAAGAATGCCGAAAGAGCAATACGGCGCCCGGTAATTATCCGTAGGGCTTCCAGGATTGAAATACAGCACTCCGTTTATGATGTCATTCATCGGCTCATGTGTGTGCCCGAAAATCACCACCTGGACATCCTCGCCGCTGAAGCGCTTTTGCACTCTTTCCAGAAGCCCAGCGCTAGCTCCTTCCCCGTGAAAAAGCCCGACACCAACATCCGCACAACGAAAAACCTGGCTTTGGGGCAACTGCCTGCGCAAATCCATCCCGTCCATATTCCCGTAAACCGCCCGCACCTCTTTGTCTTTGCGTAAGGCATCCAGCACGCTGACATCGGTAAAGTCGCCGGCATGAATAACCATATCCGCTTTTTTGATCTCGTCGATCAACGTCCGGGGTAAAGGATAGGAATGCGTGTCCGACATGACAACTATTTTCATGGCACAATATATGACTTGCCGTAAAGGCTCATTAACGAATTAAGGACCGGCTCATTCCAGATCCACATGCGCTCATTAAGTGCGCAAAGCCGGGCCGTATCATCAATACCGGAGAAGGGAACCAGAACGCATTTACGCATGCGAATCCCCATCTTGCGCACTTCTTCAACCACACCGCTGATATCTTTTTCGGCCAAAGGATCCTTGCGTAAAACCAGCAGCCACGCACCGTCGTCGGCCTCAGCCTGGATCACATCAAATTCCTGTCCACCTGCCTGCCCCATCCTAAGAGATTTGGCTTCCTTGAACATAGGAAGCTTGTAGCTGCGTCCATAAAGATTCAGATGCTCGTTCTCGAAACAATTGAGCAATTCAATCACCCGGCTGGACAAATCTTTACGGCAATTAGTCTGGAATTCGTTAATGGCTTTAAGGATAGCCTCACGAAATTCCTCTCGTTGCTTGCCCGGCTCAAGCTCGATACTTTTGATCCGCTTCTGGAAAATATAACGGATCCAATAAGCCATCAGCTTGTCTTTGATATGGAAATACGGCCCGTTTTTCTCGACCACACCGTCTGCAACCAAAGAATTCAGGCGGGCGGAAACCTGCGACTGCTTGGCACCGCAGCCAGCAACAATATCTTTTAACCTGTGGACACCGTCAGCAAGAAAAAACAAAACTGTCATGACCAGACGATTATTCTTCCCGGCACATAAACGCTCAACACTCAACTCAAAATGTCGGCTCAGGGCTCCCCAGCGGTTAAAAAGCAGATTCTCCACGGCCTGCGCCAGCAAAGGAGCATAAACTTCCTGTTGCTTGTAAATCGCCGCAAGATTGATGATCTCCTGAGAAATAATATCGAGGTACAATGGCCTGCCTCCGGTAAAATCCGCCAGGAAGCTGCGCAAGGTTGGTGAAAGCTTGACTCCGCCAAGACGACGCTCGATAAACTCGAGACTGGCATTCAGATCCAGCGGCAAAAGATGCACCAGTTCAAAACTGCCGAAAAGAAGAGTCAGTTCCTCCTCGAGGATTCTGGAGGCCTGTTCCTGAAAGGAACTGGCCAGGATATACAAAGAATGTTTCTGGGTTGTAATCCGATCCGCCAGCCTTCGGAAAGCTTCCGGCACGCCCATCTCTCCGATCGACTGAAATTCGTCATAGATAATAACGGTTTTCAGTTCGCATTCCTGGGCCAGAATCTCGGGGAGGGACAACGTCATATCGAAAGCCTCCGCTGTGCGCCCTTTCTCCAGGGCCGTCAGGGCGGAGGAAACCCCGTCCACTGTCGCCGGAATATGACTGCGGGCCGAAGCGGAAAGCCTGCCGATATCTTCGTGCAGTTCCAGCCCTTTAATCCGGCAGAAATGATGGAGGATGCTACGACAGGTCTTGATGACAAAATAGTCCAGATCCCGGTTTTCAAGATCAAGATAAATACTGCCGACAGCGCTGTCATCAAACCCCTCGAGAAAAGACTGAAGAACAGTACTTTTGCCGACATGCAGGCAACCGATCAGGGCTATATTCTGACGGTAGCCCTCCTTGAGATCGGAAACACGGCGTTTGATCAAATCAACAATCTGCTTTCTACCAAGGAATGAATGTTCCATATTTTCTTTCAAGGCAGATAGTATAAAGGATTACTGGGCTTGTCCCCTTTGCGAATCTCGAAATGGGCGTAAAGTTTTCCGCCCGACGAAGCAGGGAGCGCAATCTTGCTTCCTCGTGACACCAGATCATTAACTGTAACCATGATCTGCGCGTTATGCGAATATACAGTAAAGAAACCGTCAGCATGTTCAAGAATCACTGTGTAGGCATGTCCCGGCAGACGACTGGCCAGAACAACTTTGCCGGAACGCGCCGCCTTGATAATATCGCCTTCGGCACACGCGATATCAATTCCCCTGTTATGTGTTCCGCCCTGAAGCTCGCGAAAATAAGAAAAAACCTTGCCCCGCACAGGCCAGACAAAATCATTATCCTTGCCCTCCTGGGCACTCACGGCGGGAACGCTCCGCAAGGCCGCCGCTCCGGGAATAAAAACCAGCTGTCCGACTTCAATCGAGGCCACATCCGGAATATTGTTTGCCTGGATAATCTCGTCAACAGTAACCCCGTAAGCCTTGGCGATGCGCCAGAGGGTTTCACCCCTGTTAACTTTATGCTGGATTCCTTTAAGCTGAAGAGCCTGTTTCTCTGGAGCAACCACATCGGAAGGATTTTTTACTGTCGCGCAACCGGTCAGGAACAACACCCCGATTACAAGACCCGAAAGATATAGACAACGTTTGGGATCAATCATGTATCAATCCGCATTGTGCAACAACAAAAAATATGGAGCGAGAGACGGGAATCGAACCCGCGTAGCCAGCTTGGGAAGCTGGCATTCTACCACTGAATTACTCTCGCAAGAAAAAGCTTAATTACTTATCAACAAACCGCCGGAGAACCCGTGCTGTTCCGGCAGGATCAGTCGCCAGAAGAATATCCCGGCAAACAGCCGCCCGAGACGCCCCCAGATCAACAAGTTCCGGGAGGTTGTCTCTGGTAATTCCTCCAATAGGAAACAAAGGAATACTGGCCGCTGCCAACGCGCGCTCAAGAATGTTGCGCTGCATCGGCTCTCTGTCCGGCTTTGTCTGTGTCTTGTAAACAGAACCAAAACCGATATAATCTGCTCCGTCCTGTTGCGCCACAAACACCTGTTCCGGCGTCTGACAGGAACAACCGACAATAAAATCAGAACCAAAGAGCTTTTTGACCACAGAAACCGGAACATCATTTTGCCCAAGATGCACGCCATCAGCTCCGCAAAACCGGGCGATATCCGGACGGTCGTTAAGAATAAACAAAGCCCTCTGACCAACAATATCCCGGACTTTCTGTGCGAAACAAAGAACATCACGGCTATCGCCTGCTTTGTCTCTCAACTGGACGATATCCACGCCGCCCGTAATGGCCGGATCTATTATCTGCAATAAACGCTCACGTTCCAGCACTGCAACATCCAGAATAAGATATAACCTAGCTGCCGACAAGCGCTGATTTCTCAAGAGCGTAAACCTTATAACGTAACAATTTCAAATTTTCAGCCGTTGTAATGTCCACTAGTTTAGCGAATTCTTCCAAAACCCGCAAGGATTCTTTAACCCTTTGCGAATTAGCGTGAAAAATATCATTCACCGACGAACGAACCGACTCGGGCGCCGTGGTTGTTCTGCCAACATCGCCCTGAATATCCCGGGCGCTTAATAACTCCTGCAAACCAAATCCGGAAATCGCGCCCGTCAGTTTGTGGCGAACATCTTTATAACCTTTAGCCAATACCCTGCTGTCCTGAACAAAACGGGCCGTGTCCTCGCAAACCCGAAGCCCTTCCTTGGCCCGGTTAAAATTGGCATCGACAACGCGAAACAAAACTTTCTGGTCTAGGCGGCGTTTACGCACGTTTTTCTCACCTTCGCAATAATATTCGTCGTCGACAATCCCGACAAATAGCGGATAAACTCAACCCTGCCTCCACGCGCTCGAACCAGATCCGCTCCGGCTACGGCCTTGCCCTTCCAGTCCGCCCCCTTAACCAGAATATCAGGCTGCAAAAGGCCTATAAGCTTCTCCGGAGTTGGCTCGTTAAAAAGCACCACATGATCCACGCAAGACATCGCCGCAAGCAGGGCGGCCCGTTCCTTCTGCGGGATAATGGGACGATCAGGGCCTTTCTCCAGAGTGCGGACAGAACGGTCACTATTCAGACCAATAATCAGCACACGCGAATCGTTCTTTTTGGCCTGCTGCAAATAGCTGACATGCCCCCAATGCAGAATATCAAAACAGCCGTTGGTGAAAACGATCTTTCGTTCATGACGGCGATAATCCGCAATCTTGACGGACAGTTCTGCAGCATTAAGAATTTTTTTTTGTGTTGTTTTCATGGGCATGCAAAATTCAGGCGGCAAAATGTTCCTCAACCAATTCACAGATAGCATGCGCCAGAATAATGTGAGCTTCCTGAATGCGCGCCGTAACCTTTGAAGGAACAATAATCGAAATGTCTGCCATCTTGCCCATCGGTCCGCCATCATGCCCGGTAAGCGCCACAGTCAAAACCCGCATCTGGCGGGCCTTTTCAAAAGCCTTAAGAACATTGACCGACTTGCCGCTGGTCGAAAGTCCGACCAAAATATCACCCGGATGAGCCAAGCCTTCCAGCTGGCGGGAAAAAACAACATCATAACCGTAGTCGTTAGCCAGACAGGTAAGAACCGAGGTATCCGTAGTCAAGGCAATCGCCGGAAGAGCTTTTCGCTCCTTCTGAAAACGACCAATAAACTCCGCGGCAATATGCTGACTGTCCGCAGCAGAACCACCATTTCCACAAAAAAAGACCCGATGGCCTGATTCAAACGCCTTGATCATGGCTGCGACCAGTTTATCGACCGCTTCAAAATTTGATTCAAATGCCTGTTTCTGGGCAGAAATGGAATCCTCTAGAATCTTTTGCAAACGCTGTTTCATAAAAGCTACTCCGCGCAGAAGACCCGGGCAATATCAAAAAGATCCATTTCGACCTTTTTGCGCTGCTTGACGGCCTCGGCAATATCACAATATTTAATACGGTTATTCTGGTAAGAAGCCATTTTCCCGAACTTGCCTTCCTTGACCATCTCCACAGCCTTGACACCAAAACGGGTGCCAAGAATGCGGTCAAAAGCCGTAGGAGCCCCGCCCCGCTGAATATGGCCAAGAACACTGACGCGAGCTTCGTAACCGGTGATATTCTCGATCAGCTTGGCCAGCTTTTCGCCAATACTACCAAAACGGCGTTTCTCATAGCCTTCGGGAATGCCGCTATGTGCGTCAAATTCTGCCCCTTCGGACACAACGATGATCGAAAAAGACTTGCCGCGACGATGCCTGCTGCGCAGAGCTTCGCAGACTTTCTCAATATTAATTTTGATCTCGGGGATAAGAATCACATCTGCACCGCCGGCCAAACCGGCTTCGACCGCAATCCAACCCGTATAATGCCCCATAACTTCAATAACCATAATCCGGTGATGACTCTCGGCTGTGGTATGCAAGCGGTCAATCAATTCGGTAGCAACCTGAACAGCGGTATCAAAACCAAAAGCGTAATCCGTTCCGGAAAGGGCATTATCGATCGACTTGGGAATCCCGACAACATTCAGGATATCGCGATTAAAAAGATCCAGAGCCGTTGCCAGGGTAACCTCTCCACCGACAGCAATAACAGCATCCATCCCGTTACGTTTGTAATTCTCGGCAATCTTCTCGATCTGCTCGGGACTCTGCGAAGGATCAACCCGGCTGGTCCCGAGAATAGTGCCTCCGCGATCAAGAATTCCGGAAACGGCGCGAGTGTCAAGAATCCGCGTATCATTGTCGATCAGTCCCTGCCAGCCATTCTTGATCCCCGTAATAACATAACCTTCCTGAAGGCCTTTGTATACTACCGCACGAATAACGGCGTTTAACCCGGGACAATCCGCTCCTCCGGTAAGAATGCCTATTTTCTTCATGTCGAGATCCTCAGACTTTATATCCAGGGAACGGCAGCGGACGCCCGACTGCCTCATCATCATAGTCCGGCAAGGAATTCTTGGACGGCTTGGTAAAATCAGCCGCAATCTTGACGACATGGATGCGAATCATAATTCTTTCATCCACTCCGATAACATCCTGAAGCTTGCGTTTGATCAATCCCTGCAAGTCTGCCGTCAGTTCAGCAATATTGACATCCGAACCAAGAACCAGACGAATCTCGATATTAAGCCCTTTTTTTGTCGAAACGATGCTGGGACGAATTTCCTTGATCTGCGGCGTAAGGATAACCATCCGTCGAACCAGATCTTCCAGCGCGGAAAGAGAAATGGTCACCCTTCCCAGAGGATTGTCGAAGGAAATAATGCTTTCCTTCTCCTGCCGGCCATAAATAATTCTGGCCAAAGCCAACGAAACCAGCATACTGCCGGCAATAATAACCCCGGCAACCAGAGCTGCCTGCGGATCCTTGTACAAATAGGTCAGAAAATCAATACAAATCCCCAGATCAATCTGATGCGCCAGCAGCAGAAGTCCGGACAAGCCAATAAGCATAATCAACAAAACATAAAAAAAGATCGCAACCCGTGTCAGCAATTTCAAGCGCTACCCCCTTTCAATCCCCCGCACCACCACATCGACGTCTTTAAGATCAACATCTACCATTTGCTCGACAGCTGTCATAACCGCATCCTGCAAGCGCCGGGAAATCTCCGATAAATTCAGTCCAAAGCGCACATTCACCTTGACGACAACACTCACCTGCCCCCGTGGATCCAGAACAACATCGACAGCAGAGTTGTGCCGGACACCAAAAAGAGCCAGAAAACCTTCGAGCACATCATTCCGAAATACTGTTACGCCCTCCACTCCAGCCACAGCCGCACAACAAATATCCGCAACAACAGACTTGTGGATCTTGATCGCGCCGAGATCAATTCTGCTTTCCGGCTTCATCAGTCTTCCTTCTTCGCCATTTTCTCGAGGAAATGCGTCGAGATCTGCCCCTTGACGAAATGGGTATTGTTCATAATCTGCATGTGCAGTGGTATCGTGGTTTTGATCGGAGAAATATAAAACTCGTCCAGCGCACGACGCATGATCCTGATCGCCTCCCGGCGATCCCGGCCATGAACGATCAACTTGGCCACCATGGAATCGTAATAGGGACTTATTTTATACCCGGAATAAATATGCGTATCAACCCTGACACCAGGGCCACCTGGCAAATTCAGCTGTTCAATTTTTCCCGGACAAGGAATAAAGTTATTATCCGGATCCTCGGCATTAATCCGGCACTCGATAGAATGCCCGGATATTTTGATGTCTTCCTGTCTGAGCTTCAGTTTCTCGCCACAAGCCGCCTTGATCTGCTCCTTGATAAGATCCAGCCCAGTGACCATCTCGGTCACGGGATGTTCCACCTGAATGCGGGTATTCATTTCCATGAAAAAGAAATCTTCATTCTTGTCCAGCAGAAACTCTACCGTTCCGACACCCCGGTAATTGGCGGCCTTGGCAGCTTTAACCGCAGCCTCGCCCATCCGCTTCCTGAGCTTATCCGAAAGAGCTGGCGAAGGCGATTCCTCGATCAGCTTCTGGTGACGGCGCTGTACAGAGCAATCCCTTTCTCCAAGGTGAATGATATTCCCGTGGTAGTCAGCAAGAATCTGAAACTCGACATGCCGGGGATCAGTAAGATATTTCTCGATATAAACATCCGGATTCTTGAAATTCTTTTCCGCTTCGGTCTGCGCCAGCTTCAGAGAACTCAACAAGGTGACATCATTATGACAAACCCGCATACCTTTCCCGCCACCGCCGGCAGTGGCCTTGATAATAACGGGATACTTGATCTGCTTGGCAATGGCCAGCGCCTCTTCCGTGGTATTGACAATGCCAGTCCCACCCGGCGTCAAAGGAACTCCTGCTTTTCTTGCAGTCTCTTTAGCCGTAATCTTGTCCCCCATCATGCGGATGGTTTGCGGAGTCGGACCGATAAAATGAATCTTGCACGACTCGCATATTTCGGCAAAATGAGCGTTCTCGGACAGAAAACCATATCCGGGATGAATGGCCTCAACATCTGTTATCTCTGCGGCAGAAATAATAGCCGGAATATTGAGATAGCTTTCCGTGCTGGAAGCCTTGCCGATACAAACAGCTTCGTCAGCAAAGCGGACATGCAACGAATCCCGGTCTACCTCGGAATAGACTGCAACCGTTGATATCCCCAGTTCTTTACATGCCCGGATAATACGTAAAGCAATCTCGCCACGATTGGCAATAAGAATCTTGGAAAACATGTCTGTCTTTCTGTTTATCAAAAGGTCTGCCAGAATCTGCTCGGAAACCGGACTCGCCAAATACAGGGAGCTACTTTATCGGAGCTACACGAAACAGAACCTGTCCGAATTCAACAGGCTCGGCGTTATCAACACCGATCTCAACCACTTTGCCCCTGACTTCACTCTTGATTTCGTTCATCAACTTCATCGCTTCGATGATGCAAACGACCTGACCGACCTCAACTGTCTGTCCGATCTCAAGAAAAGGCGCAGCTTCCGGTGAAGGAGAACGATAGAACGTACCCACCATCGGAGATTTGATTTCCTGCAGATTAATAACTGGCTCGACAGACGAATTCGCAGCAGCCGGTATTGAAGCCATATCTGTACGCGCAGGAACCACGGCAGGCGAAGGCGTATAAACCACCGGAGCAACGGCCGGGACGGATTCAAAAGCTTTTTTGACTTTTACTTTTGTTGCCCCGTTCTCGATCTCAATCTCGGCCAAGCCGTTTTCGTTCATGAGCTCGATCATTTCCTTAAGTTCTTTCAGATTCATCTTTTCACCCTTTCAACATACGAACCGGACCGGGTATCGATCTTCACGTCATCATCAACGTTGACGAACAAAGGAACAAGAATAGTCGCCCCTGTTTCGATCTTGGCCGGCTTCGTATTGGATTTGGTTGAATCGCCCTTAACTCCAGGTTCGGTCTCCACGATCCTGGTCACAATAAAATTCGGCAGTTCAATCTTGAGAACTTTTTCCTGATAGACAAAACCAAAAACCTGGAGATTCTCCAGAAGAAAATTCACCATATCTCCAAGTTCTTCCCCCCGAAGAATATGCTCCTCATATGTAGTCTGATCCATAAAGTGAAACTCGTCCCCGGAACTGTATAAAAACTGAAAACGCCGCTCTTCTAGCGGAACATCCTCAAGTGTTTCTGCAGAACGATAAGTCCGCTCAATGACGGAAGCAGTCTTCAAATTCTTGAGCTTGATACGTACAAACGCACTACCCTTGGCAGGTTTGACATGACTGAAGTCTACAATAACGCAAATATTTCCTTCAATATTGAGGGCTAGGCCTTTGGAAACTTCATTAATTGCGATCGACACTTAATACCTCACATCCTGTTTTTGTTACCAGAACCATTTCTTCCAGACGTACTCCGAACTGACCAGGGATATACACCCCTGGTTCAACCGTAAAAACCATGCCTTCTTTTAATATAATATTACTTCGCTGAGAAATAGAGGGCATTTCATGAACATCAATCCCTACCCCATGCCCAAGAGAGTGCCCGAAATACTGGTCAAGACTCTTTTCTTTCAGATACAGGCGTGCCGCACTATCTATATCTTTTGCTGCAACACCAGGCTTGATCCGTGCTATCGCTTTTAATTGCGCCTCCTGGACATGCGAGAAAACTTGTCTGAAACGGAGGCTCATTTTACCCAAAAAGAACATACGTGTCAAGTCGGACTTGTAGCCATCCTTTTCTACCCCCACATCAACCAGAAGTGCTTCTCCTGTAGAGAGTTTCCGCCCAGTCACACGAGCATGCGGCATTGCGGCATTAGGGCCGGAAGCAATAATCGGAGGAAAAGAGAACGCCACCTTCTTTCGGCGCACAAACCCTTCAAGATCTTGCAGATAATCTATTTCCCTGCGCGAATCGCGAATCCTCGCAGAAAGATATTTATATAACTGTAAATTGATCTTGATTGCCGCCTTTATTTTGTCCAATTCAAAGACATCCTTGACCATCCTCAGACCGTCAACAATCCCGTCCGCCGCTTTCAAAGACAGACTTGCAGGCTTATCTGTACGCAGCCTGCGAACCAGGGCGGCATTAACGCGCCTTTCATCAAGACCCAAAGCTCTAATCTTCCAGCGTTTGGCCAAAGACAAAGTAAGCGCAACCGGCAAAACTCCGGAATCAATCACTTCTATCCCTGTTGCTTTCAGGCCCTCTTGTGCTTCAAGATAATAGCGAGAATCTGTAATAAAATGCGCTGTCTGCGTTGTGACCAGAAGCCAGGATTCATGAGCAGGATAACCGGTAAGATAAAATATGCTGGCATCATCACAAAGCAAAAGAGCATCAATCTTGAAAATCGCGAACAATGCCGTGAGAGAAGAAATACGAGCAGTCACAGTCAATGACTCTCAAGAATGCCGATAACCGCCATTAAACCAAGCACATAACTCTGTGCGCCAAAACCGCTAATCTGTCCGCAGGCCGCAGGAGCAATTATGGAATGATGACGAAACTCTTCTCTTTTATGAATATTGGACAAATGCACCTCAACGACAGGCAAGGGACTAGCCGAAACAGCATCCCGAATCGCAACACTGGTATGAGTATACGCCGCAGGATTAATAACTATCCCGGCAAACCCCTCCGCAGAAGCTACTCCGATCCGATCCACAATACCGCCCTCGTGATTCGACTGAAAAAAAGTTAACTGTGCCTGACGTGAAGCAGCCACCGCTTCCAGCGTCTTGTTAATTTCTTCCATGGTCAAAACCCCGTAAATAGCGGTCTCTCTCTGCCCTAACAGCTGCAAATTAGGCCCATGAATCACAAGAATTTTCTTCATATATTCCCCACTGATTACCGATTCCGCTATCTGGAAGCCTCATCCACAAGCAAAACTGGGATCCCGTTACGGACAGGATACTTCAAGGCACAATCCGCATTCTGGCACACCAGCTGTTCCCCCTTCTGCACAAGATCAGACTGACAGGCCGGACACGCCAGAATAGAAAGCAACTCTTTATCGATCATGACAAATCTCCGTTAGTTTTTTCCGGACTTTTCTTTTTCTACAGCCTCAAGATGCTTTGTTCTAAGTTCACCCAGGGATGTGGAAAGAAAGGCCTCTTCCTCCTGAGAAAGATTTCCTCTGGTCTTTTCCTGAATCATTGCCAGAGTATCAATCAGGAACTTGGCCTGACGAATATTGCGCTCCGTTTGCCCGGTGGCCGGATTGGGAAGCTCTCCCAGGAAAATCATTGCCTGATAGGCCATTGACATCAAATAGTTAGCAAAATTAACCTGCATCTCGCCGCCACCTTGCCCACAGGAACAATCATCCGAACACTCATCTTCACAGGAACAATCGCTCCCGCACCCCTGACACGAGCAATCTTCAGCGTCTTTAGGCTGATTCACATCGTCTTTACAAGATACGTCGCTATTTTTTTCAGAACACATACTTTCACCTCTCATGGAATATCTTCTGTTGAAAAATGATACTGATTCTAGCACAAACCAGCCGACAAGCCGATACTTTCTCCGGCAGAGAATCACACCCCGTCAGCCTCAATCCTCCCGATACTGAAACGATATGGCAATATTAAAAGTCAACTCGGGATAATTAAGCTCGGCTGGAAACGGAGGGAAAGGAGCCGCCTCCCGAACGCTGCGTTCTCCGACTTGCCGCAGAAAATCATTTGCGATCGTCCGACTTTCAATAATCTGCATCTGGTCAAGACTTCCATCCGAACGAATCACGAAAGTTATGTAAACCTCCCCAATACTGAGCTTAACATAATTGACATAAGCCCGCTCCCGGATCCGGTCACGCACAATCTGATAATAAGAAACATATGTCGGTGTATCTATCTTTTCAGACTTCAATACCGGAATAACAACTTCCTTGGTAACCCGGGAGCCTTTCAGTTTCTCCGGCTGGCGCTCATACATTCTGTAAGTATCCACTTCCGGTCCGGTCTTACGAAACAAGGGAATCTCTCTGGACGTTTCCTGATGTGTCGTTGCAGGAACCTCGACACGCGCCGCAGCAGCCGTCTGCTGGACAGAAATCTCCGAAACTTTCTCGTTTCTGACAGGTGCCGGCCTGACCGCCTCGTAGACCATCTCGGGATTCTTCTTTTTCATCTGCTCAAGAACATTGACCTGACCGGTAATCCTCGTCAGAAGAGCAACATGAAAAACCAGCGACAAGATAATAGCTATATAAAAAATTCTTTCTTCCATGATCCTATCCGAAGCTGTCAGCGGGCAAGAAGTTCGCGAACAATATAAACAATAAAACGCCATGTGTCGGAAAACGGATTAATCCTGCTTTTCTCCCCAGCATAGATTGTCCGGATATCGACCGACCCGATTCGATATCCTTTTTTAGCCGCCTTGATCAACACCTCAGATTCAATCTCAAAACCGGTTGAAGCCAGATGAATATGCTTTAGAACCTCTGTCCTGATAAGACGAAACCCGCATTGGCTGTCTTCCACGCGCTGTCGGCATACCAGAGAAATCAACCACGACATAAATCTATTCGTCGCTAACCGGAGTAAAGGCATCCTTTGGGGATTATTCATCCGGTTGCCGCAAATAATATCAGTTCCACCTTTTTCAAACAAGGCTACAAAAGCAGACAAATCTTCCAGTGCATGCTGCCCATCACCATCCATGGTTATAAGAGCAGCGTATATCCCCTGATTGGCAATATGATCAAATCCACGCTGCAAGGAGAAGCCCTTGCCTTGATTGGAAGGATTTACCAAAACCTCGGCTCCTGCCTCCGCCGCAAGCCTGGCGGTGGCATCGGCAGATCCATCGTCAACAACCAGAGCATATAATCCCTGTTTGCGAATCTCCTGAACCAAGCGAGCGATATTCTTGGCCTCGTTATACGCCGGAATGAGTATGCAAACCTTCATTTTCAACTCCAAATTGCCTGAACATCAGCCACTGCGCAGGGTCTTCGATGATCTTGCTCTCTATAACGCTGACATAACGCCGCATGATCTGCTGAATAGCAGAGAGCGCTTCCCCGGCAACTGCACAAGAAGGATAAATCGGCTCAAAGAACGACATGACATACCCGCCTTTCCCGTCCGGAACCAAAAACGAAGGAAGGATTGGCGCCTTGGTCTTCACGGAAAAGAAAGCCGCCCCTTTGGGAATGTGGGTCATCCTGCCAAGAAAAGGTAAAAGTTCCCCGAATGCGCCAAAATCCCGGTCACCCAGCAGGGCGATCAGCTCTCCCCGGCGCAAGGCCTCAACACATTTACGAACGGAAACACTTGTTGGGACAACTGTCACCCCATGCGCTATGCGCTGACGATTAAAAAGTCCGTTAACCAGTTTCTGTTTATGCGGCAACGCAATCGCCGTCAGTTTATGCCCCATTTTGGCCAGAACGGCAGCCCCCATTTCCCAATTTCCAATATGCGCAGTAAGAATAATGACACCTTTCTGCCTGGCTAACGCCGCTTCAAGATGTTCCCGACCTTCAATTCTCAGTTGATCGCGCAGAAAATGATCATTGACCTGGTACATAAAAAAGAAATCCACCAGATAACGTCCAAAATTGCGAAACACCTGTCTGGCTCTTGACTCGATATCCTGATCCGAGCCGGTAATATAACGCAAATTTGCCATAACAGCCTCCCGGTCTTTGGTAGAAAACCGGAAATGCCAATCGGACAAAAACAGTGCCAACGCATAGGCCCACCTGCGCGGTACGCAATGAATAAGTCCCTGACCTATTTTATAAAGCAAGTACTGAAACATGATTTGTTCTACACATCAACTCGATATTGTCAAAGGAGCAATCTGCTCTTCCCGGGAAAATTTCCGGAACCAACCTGTCCTAGCGTGCTAATTCACCAGTTCCAATCAAGGTCATCGCCAGACGGGTAATATCGTCCGCAGCATGCGGCTTGCCGTATTCAAGAGCTTTCTGGCTCATGGAAGCCAACCGATCAGGAGAACGCAAAAGCAATTCGACTTCTTCCGCAAGATCGCGGACATCGTGAACATGCACAGCAATCCCCTTCTCGATCAGAAAATCCGAGTTTCTGACTTCTTGACCCGGTAAAGGGTTAAGAATCACCATCGGGACTCCCTTAACCAAACATTCAGATGTAGTCATGCCTCCGGGCTTGGTTACAATCAATGAAGCTGCATCCATCAATTCATCGACATTGGCGGCAAAATCCAGCGGCAATATTTTCTTTGATGATGTGCGCGCGAACTTGAGCAACCACTGATAAAGTCTGAGATTGGCTCCGGCAACAACAACAAACTGAACCGGAATGGAGAGCTTCGTCATACAACGCAAGGCATCCTTGACTGGCCCCAACCCCTGGCCTCCACCCATAATCAACACAACAGGAACCAAAGGATCCAGTCCCAATTTAGTCTTGATCCTTAATCTGTCGTGTCTCTCGGCAAACTTGTAATGAATCGGGATCCCCAAAACCTTGATCTTTTCAGCCGGGACGCCCTTCTTGACAAAACGCTCCCTGGTATCCTCCGAAGGGACAACATAGTAATCCACTCCGGGGTGAATCCAGAATGAGTGCGGGGCCCAATCTGTCAGAACCCCAATAAGTTTCATTTTCAGACCCTTGGAAAGCTTGTAATCCGCCACCATCCCGCAAGGGAAAGCCTGGGAACAGATCACAAGATCGGCGGGAAAAGAAGAAAAAAGCTTCTCCAGCTTCTTGTGGCTGGAACGGTTGAGGAACTTTCGTAAATTGGCGGAACGCTTGACCACCTTGGGATTATCATACAAATAATCCCATACTTTTGGAGTATGACAAATCACCCCCATATAAGCAGCATTAATCACTCGCTCCAGAACAGGGTAATTGTAGCCAAACCCGTTAATGCTGTGAACCTCCGCCTGCGGAATCATCTTTTCAATTGATCGTTCAATGGCTACCGTTGCCTGACGATGACCTGAAACTTTAGAAATGTACATCAACAGAATTTTCTTCTTCATATCTTAACCAATCTCGGCAATCATGGTGCCGACATCAATTTCCGCCCCGGCTTCGTAATGTTTCCGGAGAAAGACCCCTGCGGCCGGTGAGGCTATATTAAACACCGCTTTATCAGTAACAACCTCGGCGATATCCTCGCCTTCTGACAGCTGCTGGCCTTCAGCAACCAACCAGCCGACCAACTGGACTTTTATGATTTCTTCCCCGAGATCAGGGATAATAACAGGGATCACCTGGCAACCTCCGCCTGCACAGAAAATTATTCCAAATCCAGATCAGCCCGAAACTCAACTTTTGACAGAAAAGTCCGAGTTGAACGTACGCACAAACTGTTCTCCGAATAAACTCTTGGTGTCGCTAACCGGCACCCGCTTATGAAGCAATTCGCTGACTGATGTCATTTCCACAGAAAGCCCACATGGCCGGATCAAACGAAACAAACTCAGGTCAGTAGCAATATTCAGCCCGATACCGTGAAAAGATACCCAACGGGACACGCCGATTCCGATCGACGCGATCTTTTTATTGCCGACCCATACCCCCCGACGGCTTTCGTCACCGTTTGCCACTATACCAAAACCCGCCAGGAAAGCAACGACCACTTGTTCCAAATTGATCAGATATTTTTTAAGTCCCATCCCTGCCCGTTTAAGATCAACGAGAGGATAAACGACCATCTGCCCGGGAGCATGCAGCGTGACGTCTCCGCCACGATCAACACTCAAAACCGGAACACCTTTTTCCTGTAAACCGGAACGACTCAACAAAAGATTCTGTTCATGCGCCTGTCGCCCCAAAGTAATCACGCATGGATGCTCGCAAACAACAAGAACGTCCCCTGCCCCGGCAACCACTTCCCCAACCAGCTTCTTCTGCCGTAGCCATGCCGTCTGATAATCTACGATACCCCAGTCTTCAAATCGTATAGGTGACATCATTCTGCCATGATCCAAGAAAAAAACCCCGCTTATTTTCAAAAACGGGGTTTAAAGTATTGAAACAACCTCATAAATACAAAAAACAGAAAGCTTCCTTAATTACCAAGAGCTTTTATCCTCTGACAGATAGCCTGGGCCATTTCTTTTGTTCCAACAGCCGACACATCATTGCGATCAGATTTAAGGTCATAAGTTACATCTTTACCTGCCCTGATCACGTCGAACACCGCCGTTTCCAGACGCCTGGCCGCAACGGCTTCTCCGATATGATCCAACATCATCACCGCCGATAGAATCGTGGCGGTAGGATTAACCTTGTTAAGTCCCGCATATTTGGGGGCCGATCCGTGCACCGGTTCAAACAACGCCGCAGCCGTTCCGATATTTGCTCCCGGAGCCAGCCCGAGTCCTCCGACCAGGCCCGCACAAAGATCAGAAATAATATCCCCATAAAGATTGGTCAAAACCAGAACATCGTAATTTTCAGGCCTCTGCACAAGCTGCATGCACATGTTGTCAACGATAACATCCTCGAAAACAACCCGCCCCGCATACTCCTCTGCCATCTTGCGACCCGTATGCAAAAACAATCCGTCTGTATATTTCATAATGTTTGCTTTATGAACCAGCGACACCTTCTTGCGGCCATGATTAACCGCATACTCAAAAGCGGCACGAATAATTCGTTCTGACCCAAAAGCAGAAATGGGCTTTATCGATATAGAAGAATCCGGACGAACTTTCTTGCCCGGAAAAGAGTTAACCAAAGAAATCAGCTGGCTCGCCTCTGGAGACCCCTGATCAAACTCAACCCCAGAATAAAGATCCTCGGTATTCTCCCGGAAAATCATCAGGTTGACGTTCTTGTTGACTGCCTGAGTCCCCTCAATGTACCTGGCCGGACGCACACAGGCAAAAAGATCCAGTTCCTGGCGCAACTGAACATTCACAGAACGAAACCCCTTGCCAACCGGAGTTTCAATTGGTCCCTTGATGGCAACCTTATTCTTCTTGATTGAATCAATTGCCGCCTGAGGCAACGGGGTACCGTGCTGCGCAATGGCTGGAGCGCCCACCATCACCTCTTCCCAAAGGATATCAACTCCGGTGGCATCAACACACTTCTGCATGGCAGAAGAAACTTCCGGACCAATACCGTCCCCGGGAAGCAATGTAATACGATAAGACATATTTCCCTCTCTATCTTTTGATCCCGGGCATAACCCTGGTAAATTGTCTAAATTCCTCGGCATTCTTGGCATGGCTCAAAGCAACGTCAAGTGTCACCTGCCCTGACTCAAAAAGATCCCGCAGGGAACGATCCATCGTCTTCATACCATATTGAGCTCCGGTTTGAATAATAGTCGGCATTTGCTCAACACTTTGTTCCCGTATCATATTACGTATAGCCGGTGTCGCAATCATGATCTCAAGGGCCAGAACCCGACCTTTGCCGCTCATATGCGGTAACAGTTTCTGCGAAACAACTCCCTGAAGGCAGCTCGCCAACTGTTGGCGAATCTGCATCTGCTGATGAGGAGGGAAAACGTCAATAATACGCTCAATCGTCTGGGGCGCATCAGGAGTATGCAGTGTTGCCAGAACCAGGTGTCCGGTTTCTGCCGCAGTCAGCGCAGTGGCAATGGTTTCCAGATCACGCATCTCACCGACAATAATGACATCGGGGTCCTGACGCAGACAACGTTTCAAAGCTTCAGCAAACGAATGGGTGTCACGATAGACTTCGCGCTGTTTGATGACCGACTTCTTGTTGGGATGAAGAAATTCTATCGGATCCTCAATGGCCATGATCATGCAACTGCGCTCGGAATTGATCAACTGGACCATGGCCGCCATCGTGGTCGATTTACCTGTCCCGGTGGGGCCTGTAACCAGAACCAACCCGCTCATTTTGAGCGCCAATGACTTGATTATCGGCGGCAGCTTGAGTTCATCCGCCGAAGGGATAAAAATCGGGACTCTTCTGAACGCAGCTTCGATACTGCTTCTCTGGATATGAACATTGACACGAAAACGATCAAGCCCGGTCATCGCCAGCGAGAAATCCAGTTCTTTTTCTTCTTCGAACTGAATCTTTTGAGTATCAGACATAACACCGTAGATCATTCTTTTGGTGTCGTCTGCAGATAGCGGCGGGGCACTCATTTGAACCAGATCCCCATCAATCCGGAGAATCGGAGGCATCCCGCTGGTAAGATGGAGATCTGAAGCGGCCCGGTTTATTGACTCCAGCAAAAGATCTCTTAATTCCATAACAGCCCCCAGAAGATCAATATTTTTCCGTCATGCGCTTGATGCGGCGCAATCCTTCGCGAATACGCTCCTGCGATGTGGAAAAAGTCAGACGCAGATAGCCCTCCGCCCCGAAACTGTCTCCCGGAATCAATGCAACATACTCTTCATCAAGAATTCGCTTGGCAAAATCCGCACTGGAACCAAATTTTCTGAAATCACAAAAAAGATAGAAAGCCCCATCAGGCCTGACATAAGAAACGCCAGGAATCTCGTCGACCAGTGACATCATCAGATCGCGTCGAGCCATAAACTCTGCACGCATGGCCGCAACCGTCTCTTCAGACGAACGCAATGCAGCCAATGTCGCTCTTTGACTGATCGATGCCGGATTGGATGTGGAGTGATCCTGAAGATTTTTCATGTATGACATGACATCAAGCGGTCCGGCAGCATAACCGATACGCCATCCGGTCATGGCATAAGCTTTGGAAACACCATTAACCGTGATGGTCTGATTGTAAATATCTTTCCCCAGAGATGCAATAGACACAAAAGGTTCGTCAGAATACAAAAGTTTCTCATAAATGTCATCGGAAATAACAAAGACATTTTTTTGCAGACAAACATCCGCAATTTCTGCCAATTCCTTTTTTGAATATACAGAACCAGTCGGATTCGATGGCGAATTAAGAATAAGAACTTTGGTCTTCGAAGAAACCGTTTCTTTTAACTGCTGCGCGGAAATCTTGAACCCTGAAGCCTGAGTGGTAAAAATAAACTTTGGAGTAGCTCCGGCAAGTTTGACCATTTCAGGATAACTGACCCAGAAAGGCGAAGGGATAATAACTTCATCGCCAACATCACACAAAACCATAATGGCATTGAAAATCGAATGTTTTGCGCCGCACCCGACAACGACCTGGGAGGGCTTGTATTCTATGCCATTATCTTTCCTGAATTTATCGCAAATAGCTATCCGAAGGTCTTCCGCTCCGCTAGAGGGCGTGTATTTGGTATAGCCCTCTTTGATGGCATCAACCGCGGCCTTTTTTATATGCTCCGGTGTATCAAAATCAGGCTCACCAGCCGCGAAATTAACTACATCTTTACCTTGGTCCTTCAACTCTTTCGCTCTGGCTGTAATAGCAAGAGTAGTCGAACCTGCAACCTGTAAAACACGAGAATTAATTCTGAACATAACCTCACCTTAATTACTAATTATAAAAAATGGCCAGGAATTTACCTAGCCACTTTTTATATCTTGAATTATTCCTGGCTACCAGTTAGCCGTAAAGGAATGAGTATTATCTTAACAGAATAAAAATTTTCTACTTCTCTTTTTTATCCGTTTTTTTCGCGCGAACTGTTTTCTTTTCGACTTTGTCTTCAGATTTCACCGAGGCTGCTGGCTTTGCACGAACAGCTTTTGGTTTCTTGACAGCAGGTGCGCTCTCAACCAGAGTGGCATCTTCAACTTTCTTGGAACCTCCAGCCACAACTTCCTTGGTTTCCGAAGAAACCGGTGACTTCTCTGTAAGCTCAAGCAAGACCATACGCGCATTATCACCGGGACGATTTAACGCAAACTTTAATATCCGGGTGTATCCGCCCTGACGGCTGGCAAACAAGGGAGCAACAACATTGAAAAGTCTGCTAACCAAGTTATGATCGCACAAAACGGCGAACGCTTGACGCTTGGCCGCTAATGTATTCTTTTTGCCCTTTGTAATCAGCTTCTCGACCAGTTTGCGAGCTTCCAATGCTTTGGCTTGCGTCGTCTGGATACTCTCATGGGTCAAAAGTGCTTTTGCCAAATCACGGACAGTCGCCTGACGCAGCTTCTGATTCCGTCCGAATTTATTTCCTGAAAGACCATGTCTCATAGATTACTCGCTCTTCTTTCTTAACTTTTTCATATCGACCTTCATCCCGAGGGTGATCCCCATCGTCTTGAGAATCTCGTCAATTTCAGTCAGCGATTTCTTCCCGAAATTACGGAAATTAAGCAACTCTTCTTCGGTCTTGCGAACAAGATCAGAGATGGTTTTGATATTCGCCTCTTTAAGACAATTTGAACTGCGAACCGATAACTCCAACTCAGAAATCGGCAGGCGAAGCTTGGAATACACAGCCTCTTCCTCTGCAGAAACCTCTTCCTCTTCTTCCTCTTCCTCGGGAAGCTGACCATAGGCAACAAAGACATCCAGATGGCGCTGCAGAATGTTAGCGGCATATAACAAAGCCTGCTTGGGATCAATGGCACCATTGGTGGTTATTTCAAGGATTAAACGATCATAATCCGTACGTTGTCCGACACGCGTATTCTCCGAGAACAAATTGACTTTCTCGATCGGGGTAAAAATAGAATCAACTGCAATAGTGCCCAGTGCAGCGCCATCCTTTTTGTTTAATTCCGCAGGAACATAACCTCTGCCACGGCAGACCTCAAGCTCCATATTAAAATCAACATCCTGGGTCAATGTACAGATATGATGATCAGGATTGAGAACTTCAATTGTCTCGTCGGCAATAATATCCTTGGCTGTGATGTCGCCTTTTTTGCTCGCTTTGATAAAAACACTCTTGGACACCTTGGAATGCGAACGGATAACCAGCTCTTTGATATTCAGAATAATATCAGCCACCGACTCACGCACACCCGGAATTGCCGAAAATTCGTGCTGAACCCCGTCTATACGGATTGATGTGACCGCACTGCCTTCAATCGACGACAAAAGCACACGTCTTAATGAATTTCCTAAAGTAATGCCGTATCCACGTTCAAATGGCTCCGCGACGAATTTGCCGTAGAGATCTGTATAGGTCGTCTCTTCACAATCTAACCGCTTGGGCATCTGAAAATCACGCCATTTAACTCCCATGAATATGCTCCTATTTTTAAAAGATTTCCGTATATTGAAAATACTATTTGGAATACAATTCTATGATCAGCTGCTCAGAAAGAGGAACTGAGATATCTTCACGTGAAGGAACCCGCACTACTTTACCCTGGCTTCCGTCCTTGTCTGCAATCAACCATTCAGGAACAACCCAGCCTTCGTTCATCTCAAGATTCTTTTTGACATATTTCGTAACTGCTTCTTTCTGGGCAAAGGCCAGTAAGTCACCTGCTTTGACAGTGAAAGAGGGAATATTCACTTTCTTCCCGTTGACCCTGACCAGACCATGACCGACCATCTGACGTGCCTGGGCACGTGTGATGGCAAAGCCTAAACGATAAATAACATTGTCTAAACGAGTTTCCAAAAGCTGTAAAAGAACAGTACCAGCAACACCTTTGGCTGCAGTAGCCTTTAAATAGTAATTCTTGAATTGTCTTTCAAGAATTCCATAAATACGCTTGGCTTTCTGCTTTTCCCTTAACTGCAAACCGTAGTTAGAAAGTTTGCCGCGTCTAAGGCCGTGCTGACCCGGAGCAGTCTCTCGCTTTTCGAGTGACCATTTCTTCTTAAGTCCGAGATTAACACCTTCTCTTCTGGAAAGCCTGCAACGAGGACCTGTATAACGTGCCATGGATCAAAACCTCTTTTTCTATTTTATACTCTGCGTTTCTTACGTGGCCGGCAACCATTGTGCGGT
Organism: Candidatus Omnitrophota bacterium; assembly: GCA_903944345.1. Taxonomy (GTDB): domain Bacteria; phylum Omnitrophota; class Gorgyraeia; order Zapsychrales; family Fredricksoniimonadaceae; genus CAJARJ01. The sequence continues at coordinate 119,120 of CAJARJ010000016.1, read as the reverse complement.
ATCGGCGTAATGTCCCGAATCGAAAGAATCTGGATACCTGCTGCCGCAATGGCTCGAATAGCAGATTCACGACCGGAACCAGGCCCCTTGACCAATACATCAACTGTATCAATGCCTAATTCTTTGGCACGTTTGGCTGCTTCAGCCGCCGCAACCTGAGCAGCAAACGGGGTAGATTTCTTTGAACCTGCGAAACCAACCACTCCGGGTGTTGCCCAAACGATGGTATTCCCCTGCTTGTCTGCAACAGTCACAATCGTGTTATTGAAAGTTGCCTTGATCATGACCATGCCAGTCGTAATCCCTTTTAGTGACTTCTTCTTGGCTTTTGCTTTTTTTGTAGCAGTCTTTGTATTAACCGCTTGAGCGGGAGCCTGCTTGTTTACTTTCGACATGATTCAACCCCTCTATTATTCTGCCTTCTTCTTCATTCCGCCGACCGTTTGCTTACGCCCTTTACGCGTCCTGGAATTGGTACGAGTTCTCTGCCCACGAACAGGAAGGCCTTTACGATGGCGAAGGCCACGATACGATCCCATATCCATATGCTGACGGATATTCTGCTGAATATCTCTGCGTAGATCACCTTCAACCATATAATTTTTTTGTATAAAAGCTACGATCTTTGAAACTTCCTCCTCAGTCAGATTCTTGACCCTAGTGTTCGGATCTATCTTGGTCTCAGCAAGAATCAGTTGTGAGCGGGTCAAGCCGATGCCATAAATATAAGGCAATGCAGCTTCTACCCTTTTCTCTCTGGGGAGGTCGATACCTAGAATTCTGGCCATAACCTCTTATCCTTGTCTTTGTTTATGTTTAGGATTATCGCAGATCACGCGCACAACACGTTGGCGCCTTACGATCTTGCACTTACCGCAAATTCTCTTTACCGATGACTTGACTTTCATTTTACTTATTCCTGTATGTTATACGTCCACGAGCCAAATCGTACGGAGAAAGCTCCACTTTTACCTTGTCTCCTGGAAGAATTCGAATAAAATGCATTCTCATTTTACCGGAAACATGCGCCAGTACCAAATGTCCGTTATCCAGTGTGACACGAAACATTGCGTTTGGCAAAGCTTCTTGTACGGTTCCTTCAACTTCTATCAAATCTTCTCTTGCCATTTTTCAATCCGTAAGTATAACCGGTCCGGAATCAGTTATTGCGACAGTATGTTCGAAATGAGCAGATGGCTTGGCGTCTACTGTAACCACTGTCCAACCATCTTTCAAAGTCTTAGTGCCGGGCTTGCCCATATTTACCATCGGCTCTATTGCAAAAACCATTCCGGATCTTAATAAAGGTCCGGTTTTAGGACTGCCATAATTGGGGATTTCCGGATCTTCATGCAATTGACGACCAATCCCGTGTCCTACAAAGTCCCTTACTATTGAAAATGAGCGAGATTCAACATACTTCTGAATCGCTGAAGATATATCTCCCAAATAATTCCCGGGAAAAGCTTCTGCGATTCCTTTTAAAAGAGCCTGCTTTGTAACATCCAGCAATTTCTGGGCAGAAGAGTCCAATACACCTACCCCGAAAGTAACCGCCATGTCAGAATAAAAACCTTTATAAACAATGCCAATATCTACACTGACAATATCGCCGTCTTTTAAAAGATGCTTCCCAGGTATACCATGAACAACTTGTTCATTAACGGAAATACACGAACAATTCGGAAATCCACGATAACCTTTAAAAGCAGGAAGAACGTCATTGCGCTTAATAAGCTCTTCGACTAACAAATCAATCTCTGCAGTGGACTTTCCCGCCTTGACTGAACTTTTCAAAGAAACAAAAATCTGCGCAAGAATGCTACCAGCTTCACGAAGAAGAATTAATTCTTCAGGAGTTTTAATCCTGATGTCAGGATTTCTTTTCATCAAGTATCTTCAACATTTCCTGTCGAACAGCCTCGGCCCCCTTGTCGGCATTAATAACCCGAAGCTTGGATTGCGACTTGTAGTGATCAATTATCGGTTTTGTGCTTTCAGCATAGACGGTCATACGATTCAAAATAGTTTCTTTATTGTCATCCGCCCGTTGATATAGCTCGCCGCCGCAGGCATCACAAATACCAGCAACCTTGGAAGGCATGTTGGTCAAATGATAAAGTGCACCGCAAGCTTTGCAAACACGACGTCCAGTTAATCTCGCAAGAACGACATCTGTGGAAGCTTCCATCAATAATGCGAAGTCAACAGAAAGACCATGGCCCTTTAGGATTTTGTCCAAATCCGCCGCTTGAGCATTCGTGCGGGGAAAACCATCAAACATATAACCACACTTGTCGGCCACAGAGGAATCTATCTTGCCCTTAATCATTCTAGTGACAATCTCGTCAGAAACCAAAGCGCCACTTTCAACACACTTCTTAATCTCTAGACCAATCTGGGATCCGGCTTTAATCTCAGCTCTGATAAGATCGCCCGTAGAAATATGATGTACCTTAAGTTGATCTTTTAAAGCAGAAGCCAAAGTCCCTTTTCCTGCACCTGGGGCACCAAGCAGTACTACTATCATCGTCTCCCCCTTAAATGACCTGATTGCATAAAACCTTCGTAATTATGCATCTGCAAATGTGACTCCATCTGCTTCATTGTGTCTAGAATAACACCGACAGTAATCAATATTCCAGTTCCACCAAAGAAAGAAGCCACCAAATACGGAACTCGAGCAGCGGCCATTATGGAATCCGGCATAACTGCGATAAAACACATAAATAAAGCACCCACTACAGTAATACGTGTCAGAACATAGTCAAGATAATCTGCGGTATGCTTCCCAGGACGAACTCCTGGAATGAATCCGCCATGTTTCTTCATGTTTTCTGCGACATCCACAGGATTAAAAACAATGGCAGTATAAAAGTAACAAAAGAAAAGAATGAGTCCAGCGTAAAGGGTGTAATAAGGCCAATGGCCCCTCATTAAAACTGCAGTGAAATGCTGAAATGTCTGGGAAGGAACAAAACTGGCAATCGTAGCCGGGAAAAGCAATATTGACTGAGCGAAAATAATGGCGATTATGCCTGCAGTATCAACCTTTAAAGGAATAAAAGAATTTTGGGTGCTGCTTCCGCCGCCAACTGATCTGCGTGCATACTGCACAGGGATTCTCCGCTGCGCCTGAATAATTAAAGTCGTAGAGAAAATAACAAAAACAAGGAAAAAACACATAAGCAACACTGTCAATGGCGCTAATTGAGCTCCAGCGGCCGAATTGGGCGACAAAAGGAGAAACAATTGCTCGACAGCAGCAGGCGCGGAAGACAAAATACCAGCAGTAATGATCAAAGACATTCCATTGCCAATGCCTTTGTCTTGAATTCTTTCACCAAGCCACATGATGACCAAAGTTCCGGTAGTAAAAGTAATCATAGTCGTCAAACGGAAAGCCCAACCAGGATCATTTACAATTTGAAAGCCCTGGAAAGACTGCGAACTTTCAAGCCATAAAGCAATAAAGAAAGCCTGAATTAAAGCAAGACCGACCGTGCCGTATCTGGTGAATTGGTTGATTTTTTGATGACCGGCATGCCCTTCTTTAGAAAGCTTCTCAAGAGCAGGAATTACAGCTGTCAAAAGTTGCATTATAATAGAACTTGAAATATATGGCATAACGCCTAAGGAGAAAATCGTTAACTTTTCCAAAGATCGTCCAGAAAACATATTCATGATCGTAAAGACGTTGCCACCACCTGTTGTTTCGGCCATTTTTTCAAAAAAACGTGCCAATGCAGCTCCATTGATTCCAGGAGTAGGAACAAAACATCCTATGCGATAAACCGCAATAATAAAAAGAGTAAAAAGGACTTTTTTTCTTAAGTCCTCAATTTTAAAACACGTCGTTAATGCTTTGAAGAATTGCGATATCATTTACTTTGGCTTTTAGCTTTCTTGTTATTTTTAACTTTAACATCTGAAGCCGCCACGAGTTCAGCCTTGCCTCCAGCCTTCTCAATTTTTGCAGAAGCAGCGGAGGAATACTTGTCAGCGACTACTTGAACTGGCTTGGTAAGCTCCCCGTCAGATAAAATCTTGACAGGCTTACGTAGGCTGGAAACAAGCTTCAGAGCTTTCAAAGCTTTGATATCAACACGCGTATTTGCATCAAAACGATTAAGATCACCAACATGAACCAACTGATATACAACCGGATCATTTGGATTAAATCCGACCTTCGGCAGTCTTCTGATCAAAGGCATTTGACCGCCTTCAGACCCAAGAATAATGCCACGCCCTGTGCGAGAACGCTGACCGTTCTCACCTCGACCGGAAGTTTTACCTAACCCTGATGCAGGACCACGTCCACGCAAAATTTTAGGGCGTCGGGCTCCTTTGGGTGATTTCAATTCATGCAAATACATATATAACCTTATTCAGTAACCTGATTAATATTGACTTTCTTCAAACGAGACAAACCTTCGAAGGTCGCTTTAACTACATTCAGAGGATTGCTTGAGCGATGTACTTTAGTCAGAATATTTTTGATGCCCGCTCCGTCACAAATTGCACGAACTGGACCGGAAGCGATAACACCGGTTCCCTCTGATGCCGGTTTAAGTAAAACTTCGGTAGCACACCACTTCCCCTGAACCTGATGAGGAATTGTAGTTTCGCGGCGAGGAATTTCAATCATGCGTTTCTTAGCCGCATTCATCCCCTTTTTGATGCCAATAGCTACTTCAGCAGCTTTACCTAAAGCGTATCCCACGCGACCTTTCCCGTCGCCAACTACCACCAAGGCGCTAAAAGACATTTTGGTTCCGCCTTTAGTAACCTTAGCAACACGACTGATACGTATGACCGACTCAATCAACCCGCTCGATTCTGCTTCAGGCTTCTGGTGACGAGAACCCTTACGATGTCCCTGAGAAGAAGAGCCTTGTGGCCGCTGAGTATCAGAGGAGTATGCAAGTTTCTTTCCGGTAACTTTATCGACAGAAGCCATCTCTGCTTCCTTGCCGGTTCGTGCAGGCGCTGACTTTGCTGGATTCTCGGTCTTGCTCTTTTGATTTAGTTTTTTATCTTCCATAAATATTAAAATTCCAATCCGGATTTTCTAGCCGCATCCGCAAAAGCTTTTACCCGACCATGATACATATAGCCCCCACGGTCAAAGCAAACTTTGCGTATTCCCTTAGCGATAGCCTCTTTGGCTAATGCCTCACCCAAGAATTCAGCCGCTTTTATGTTTCCGCCATGATTATCGGTTAAGGCCCTAATATCCTTAGCCAAGGTCGACTTCCCCATAATGACTTTTCCAACCGAATCATCAACAATTGAAACAACTAAATTGTTTGAACTGCGATGAAGACAAAGTCTCGGCTGTTCTGTAGTCCCGGACATATTCTTACGAATGCGTCTATGACGAAATACTCTTTTAATTTCATTAATATTTTTCATAAACCTTACTTTGTAACTGATTTACCCTGCTTGCGCTTGACAACTTCACCGACATAACGAATACCTTTACCCTTATATGGTTCCGGGGGCTTAATAGCGCGAATCTTTGAAGCAACTAAGCCAAGAAGAAATTTGTCCGCGCCCTCAAGCTTGATCTCGGTTGGTTTCGGGGTCAGAACTTTAATCCCGGCAGGAACCTGAAACTCAACAGGATGACTAAAACCAAGATTGAACGTCAATTTCTGCCCCGCAGCCACAACACGAAAACCTAACCCCTGAACCTCAAGGTCTTTGGTATGCCCTTTGGAAACTCCAAGGATCATGTTTTTTATCAAAGATCTGATGGTTCCATGATTAGACTTGTTTTGTTTGGCGTCATTAAGACGAGAAACACCTAGTCCTTGATCATTCTGCTCCAATTTGATCCCGTAAGGCAGAGGTAAAGTCAACTTACCTTTGGGACCTTCCAATGAAACCTGAGTCGCCGAAATGTTAACTTTTACTTCTTTGGGAATAACTAAACGTATTTTACCAATTCTTGACATAACACCTTACCAGACGTAACAGAGGACTTCTCCCCCGATCTTAAGTTTACGTGCTTCCTTATCATCTAAAACGCCTTTCGACGTAGAGATGACCGCTGTTCCCAAACCGCTTAACACTCGTGGTATACGATCATTTTCAACATACACCCTGAGTCCAGGCTTGGAAATCATCTTAAGTCCGGCAATAGCAGAGGCCTTGCCATCATACTTCAAAAATACCTTGAGCACACCCTGTTTGTTATCTTTAAGAAGGCGGACATCATTTATATAGCCGTCTTTCTTAAAGATATCCAGAATCTTTTCTAAAAGCTTTGACGCCGGAATTTCAATGCTTTCCTTGCGGACTTTTAGCGCATTGCGCATTACAGTCAACATGTTGGCGATAGGATTAAGAACTGCCATTGCAATAAACCTCTTATTTTATGCTGTTATCTGATTTGTTACCAGCTAGCCTTCTTTACGCCAGGAATTTCACCTTTCCATGCCAACTCTCTAAAACAAAGACGACATACGCCGAAACGTCTCAGAAATGCTCGCGAACGTCCGCATAGATGACAACGATTGTGATGCCTGGTAGAGAATTTAGGCGTTTTCTTGGATTTGATAAGTAATGCTTTTTTTGCCATAAAAAATTAGTGTCCTTATCTTATTTCGTGAATGGCATTCCAAGAAGAGTCAGTAATTGCATATTCTGCTCGACATTGCCACCTTTAATCACTATAGAGATATCCATACCCTGAGAACGAAAATCGCGTTTAGTCGGATCAATCTCCGGAAAGATTGCCTGCTCTTTTACGCCCAAGGTATAGTTCCCCTCCCTGTCAAAACACTTGCGAGAAATTCCATTAAAATCGCGAATACGGGGAAGAACAACATTGATCAATTTGTTTAAAAATTCGTACATACGCACACGACGCAAAGTAACTTTACAACCGACCGGAAGACCCTCTCTTAATCTGAAATTCGAGATAGCTTTCTTGGAGCGACGAATTGTCGGTTTCTGGCCTGTTATAAGAGCCAATTCCTCGGCTGATTGCTCGAGAAATTTGATATCATCCCGCGCTTCGCCGACACCCATATTGACAACGATCTTTTCAATACGGGGAACAGCCATAACATTTTTGATGCCGTATTTAGACATCATTTCAGGGACGACATTTTGTTGATATTTGTCAAATAATTCCGATTTCACTGAACCACCTCATTAAATCGTTTCGCCGCTTTTCGTACCTACACGAAGTTTGGCGCCATCCTTAAGAAGCTTGACCTTAAAACGTGTTGGCTTGTTGTTCTTGGCGTCAACCAACATGACATTAGAAAGATGAACAGGCTTTTCAATTTCAATAAAACCACCATTGGGATACTGGTCGCTCTTTCTTACAGCCTTCTTGACCAAATTAACATTTTCAATGATTAACTTGTTTTCAGCTGCTAAAACTTTGACTACTTTGCCGGACTTTCCCTTATCTTTGCCGGCAACAACCATGACTTTATCGTCGCGCTTGATCCGTAACATTAAACCACCTCGGGAGCTAAAGATATAATCTTCATATATTCCATATTGCGTAATTCTCGGGCAACCGGACCAAAAACACGAGTTCCTCTGGGATTTCCACCGTCGTCAATCAGAACTACGGCATTAGAATCAAAACGGACATATGTGCCATCTGAACGACGAACACGAGCTTTTGTACGAACAACTACGCCTTTGGCCTTCTGACCTTTTTTGATCGCAGCATCAGGGGTTGATTCTTTAATATTAACTTTGATAATATCGCCAAGGTTGGCAACTAGCTTTCCTTTAGCATTCATTACGCCAATCACTGAGGCTGTACGTGCTCCAGTGTTGTCGGCCACTTGCAAAATACTTTTCATCTGAATCATAAAACCACCGCCTCTTCAGTCACAACCTTCTTCACGATTTCCGTAATGACCCATCTTTTATCTTTTGATAAAGGACGAGTCAAGGACATTGAAACCACATCACCGGTCTTGGACTCATTTTTTTCATCATGCGCCTTGTATCGAACAAAATTCGTGATCAATTTCGAATACTTGGGATGCTTGGCATGAGACTTAACCTCGACCACGCGGGTTTTCATCATTTTATCACTGATAACCGAACCAGTGAGAATCTTGCGGCGGTTTATTCTCTTTTCCATTTTAAATTTTTCTTTCTTTGATAACTGTAAGAATCTGTGCAATCTCCTTACGGACGGTCTTGAAACTGGCAGGCTTTTCAACCTTGCCCATGCGACTTTGCTGACGCATATCAAAAAGTTCTTTTCTGAGAGACTTTTCTCTTTGCGCCAAATCAGTGATGTTAAGATTCCTGATATCTTTTAAATTCATTGGTCCCTCAATCAGATCTAATGAGCTCGAACTATAAACTTTGTCTTAACCGGTAATTTAAAAGCAACTAACCTTAATAAATTCTTGGCAAAATCTTCAGGAACACCGCTGATCTCAAATACGATCTTGCCTCGCTTGATTACAGCCACCCAGTGATCAAGATCCCCTTTACCTTTACCCATACGGGTTTCAGCCGGCTTTTTAGTAACTGGCTTGTGCGGGAAAATATTAATCCAGACCTTACCCGCACCTCGAAGCTTACGAGCCATAGCGACACGACAAGCCTCAATATGGTTGGCATGAATCAGGCCATTATCGATAGCCTTCAACCCATACTCTCCAAAAGATAAACGATCGCCAGAAGACGCAACGCCGCGACATTTACCTTTTTGTGATTTACGATATTTAACTCTTTTGGGCAGTAAAGCCATAAAACTAGCTCCCGTTATACTTCTTCTTTGCGAACATCCTTCAACGTATCACCTTTATAAATCCAGACTTTGACACCAATACAACCAAATGTTGTATTAGCTTCGGCAAACCCATAATCAATATCTGCTCTGAATGTTTGCAGTGGGATTTTCCCAACATGATATTTCTCACGACGGGCGATCTCAGCTCCATCCAAACGTCCAGAAACAATAATCTTGATTCCTTTAGCACCAGCCTGAATAGACTGCTCTACCGCTCGTTTCATCGCCCTTCTGAAACCTACCCTTTTCTCCATCTGAAAAGCAACACTCTGAGCAACAAGAGTAGCATCAACAGACGGATTCTTTATTTCCTTGATATCCACCGAAATTTCTTTGGTTGTTATCTTGGAAAGATCCGCGCGCAAACGATCAATATCTGCGCCTCTGCGACCAATAATTACTCCAGGACGCGCAGAAGAAATTTTGATTTTAATCTGACCACTTAAACGCTCTATATCCACTCCAGCAACAGCGCCCTGGATAAATTTTTTGTGTATATACTTGCGTATCTTGTAATCTTCCTCGACATTCTTGGCGAAATCTTTCCTGTCGGAAAACCACAGACTGCGCCAATTCTTGTTAATTCCGATACGAATAGCGATTGGAGAAACTTTTTGGCCCACGTTTCACTTCCCCTTATTTAACCTTTAAGTCAAGCTCAACCGTGATATGAGAAGTTTTCTTCAAAACTTCAGATGCACGACCGAATGATGCCGCACGGAATCTTTTCCATACAGGCCCCTGATCAGCAGTAATTTTCGAAACAACCAACTGATTTTCTGACAAACCTTTAAGCTTGGCGTTGGCAATGGCTGACTCAAAAACCTTTACGATTTTTTCTTTAGTCGGTTTGTTCAAATGTGCCAATATGCCTAAAGCCGCCGGAACATCCTTACCTCTTAAAAGATCCAGGATTTGTCTAATTTTAGTCGGTGAAACTCTTAAATATCTACCTTTTGCTTGAGCAATCATACAATCTCACTTGTTATTTCTTCTGGATGGCCTTTTTGGCTTTTACGCCACCGTGCTGCTTGAACGTTCTTGTTGGAGCAAACTCTCCAAGCTTGAAACCAACCATATTTTCCGTTACAAAAACCGGAATATGTTTACGTCCATTATGAACTGCAAAAGTGAACCCGACAAAATCCGGGGTAATTGTTGAACGCCGAGACCAAGTTTTAATTGGCAATCTTTGTCCGGAAGCCATCATCTTGTCAAACTTCCTTCTCAACGACTCATCAACGAAAGGACCCTTGCTTACAGAACGCGACATAATGATTACTTCCTTCTCTTGATAATAAATTGATCAGAATTCTTGCGCTTACGAGTCTTGAATCCTTTTGTTGGCTTACCCCAAGGAGTAACAGGATGCGGGTTACCTTGTGGAGTCTTTCCCTCTCCACCACCGTGCGGATGATCAACAGGATTCATAACCACGCCACGCGACTGACCACGTATTCCAAGCCAACGATTTCGTCCAGCTTTTCCGATCGATTGACTGCCATGCTCGGGATTCGAAAGCTGACCAATGGTTGCACGACAGTTTACCATCACGCGACGCATTTCTCCGGAAGGAAGCCTTAATACAGCATAATCCTTCTCTTTACCCAAAAGCTGGGCAGATGTGCCTGCCGAACGAACAATCTTGCCGCCTCTACCGGGATGTAATTCGATATTATGAATGGGAGTCCCCATAGGTATCCGGCTTAAAGGCAAACAATTCCCGACTTTAATTTCAGGATTCTCATTGTCTGTACTCAGAATAACGTCACCAACCTTCATTTCCAAAGGGGCAAGAACATAATTACGCAATTTATCATTCTGATACTCAATTAAGGCAATACGCACAGAACGATTGGGATCATACTCAATACCCAAAACAACTGCTGGCTCATTAAGACGATCACGTTTAAAATCAATCAAACGGTACATTCTTTTGTGTCCGCCGCCGCGATGGCGAGAGGTCACTCGCCCATAATTATTTCTGCCGCCAGACTTCTTGAGAGGCGTTAACAAGGATTTCTCGGGTGTATGCTTGGTCAGTTCGCTGAAGTCACAAAGCGAAGCATGCCTCAGACCCGGAGTTGTTGGTTTAAAATTCTTAATCCCCATAATCAAACCACCTCAATTTTGTTGCCCTTTTTCAGGGTCACAACGGCTTTCTTCCAATCTGACGTATAACCATACTTGTTACGAACACGCTTCAGCTTACCTGGCATATGCATAACATTAACAGACTGAACCTTAACCTTGTAAATATCTTCGATTGCCTTTTTGATATCAATCTTTGTTGCTGCCCCATCTACTCTAAAAAGATACTGAGAATCTTTCTCGATAATGGCGCCTTTTTCGGTCCTAAGGATATTCTTGATGAAATCGTAGCTAGTAATCATTGCAATCTCTTCAGGATTTTTTCCATCGCAGCTTTTGTTGCGAGGATTGTATTGTTTTTCATAACATCAAAAGCATTGACATCTAAAGAACGAATCAATTGGACTGAGCGAACATTTCTTGCCGCCAACTTGAAACTTTCCTTACTATCATCTGAAACAGCCAATATTTTCTTCCCGGATAACTTTAAATTAGCCAAGACAGCCACAAAATCTTTGGTTTTAGCTGAATCAACAACCAAGTCATCGACACAAATAAGTGAACTGGACCCAAACTTGTCTTTTAAAGATTCTAGTAAAGCTGAAAGCCTGACCTTCTTTGGAATAGTGTAACTAAAATCACGGGGATGCGGACCAAAAACGATTCCACCATGATGCATAAGAGGCGATCTGGAAGATCCTTGACGAGCACGACCAGTTCCCTTCTGACGGAATGGCTTTTTATTTCCACCGGAGATTTCCGCACGAGTACGTGTATCTGCGGTTCCCTGGCGCTGGTTAGCCTGATACATCACGATAGCCTGATGGATAACAGCTGGATTCACTGCTTCACCAAAAGCCGCCGGCAAATCAAGCGTGCCAACTTCTTTCCCGCTGAGATTATAAACATTAAGCTTAGACATTGATTCCTTCGCCATTGTTACTTCTTCCCTTTGACAGAGGCCTTGGCCTGCTTCATTGGGTTGCGTTTATGAATAACGACTTCTTTCTTTTCATCCAGCGATCGATAAGCTCGTTTAGAGGACTTACGGATGGTGACCAAGCCGTTCTTACAACCAGGAACTGCGCCTTTTACCAGCAAAATATTGTTCTCTGGATCAACAAACATAACTCTCAGGCTTTGAACTGTAACCTGTTCGTCACCCATATGTCCAGGCATTGTTTTACCACGAAGAACACGACCAGGGTAAGTATTGGCACCTACAGAACCAATTCTGCGATGATGCATAGAACCATGACCAGCTCCGCCACCCATCCAGTTATGACGCTTCATACCCCCCTGAAAACCACGACCGATTGATGTCCCAATTACATCAACATACTCGCCAGGCTTAAAAAGATCAGCATGAATCTTCTGACCGAGAGTGTACGAAGAATTATCCGTTGACTTGACCTCTTTAATTGTTCTTAAAGCCGGGACAGATAACTTTTTAAAAACTCCCAGGCGAGGCTTGGTGCAACGTGACTCCTTAATCTCATCAAAACCGATGACAACTTTTAAAGGAGATTCCTTCAAACCAAGTACATAACATGGTCCGACTTCGATAGCAGTGACGGGAACGATATTCCCCTCAGTGTCAAAAATCTGACTCATGCCAACTTTTTTACCTAACATACTGCTGATCATAGTAACCCTTGGACTGAATTATTGTTTGATCGTAACATCCACACCGACTGGCAGATTCAACTTTCTAAGAGCATCAACTGTTTTAGAAGTCGGATCCAGCAAATCGATAAGCCGTTTGTGCGTAGCCAGCTTGAACTGCTCACGCGATTTCTTATCAATAACAGGCGACCTAAGAACAGTATACAATTCTTTCTTTGTTGGCAGCGGAATCGGGCCATGAACTTTTGCACCAGTCCTGATTGCCGTATCAACAATTTCCTGAGTCGACTGATCAATAAGTCTGTGATCGTAAGCCTTAAGCTTTATGCGTATTTTCTGCATGTTATCCTGGAACTTGATCCGTTATTATATTATTCAATGATGTCTGTTACAACACCCGCACCCACAGTCTTTCCACCTTCACGAATAGCAAATCTCAACTCTTTTTCGCAAGCAACAGGTACAATCAACTCAACGGAAAGAGTAACATTATCGCCAGGCATACACATTTCAACGCCGGCAGGTAACTCTGCTGATCCAGTAACGTCAGTAGTTCTGAAATAAAACTGCGGACGATATCCTTTGAAGAAAGGCGTATGACGGCCACCTTCTTCTTTAGAGAGGATATAAACGGAACACTTAAACTTCTTGTGCGGCTTAATTGAACCAGGTGCGGCAAGAACCATTCCGCGTTCAATTTTATCCTTATCAACGCCACGCAATAGCAATCCGACGTTATCTCCAGCCTGGCCTTCATCAAGCTCCTTGCGGAACATTTCGACACCTGTCACGGTTGTCTTACCAACTTCGGGACGCAAGCCAACCATATCAGCTTCTTGACCGACCTTAACAATACCACGCTCAATACGACCAGTGGCAACAGTTCCACGACCAGAAATTGAAAACACATCTTCAATAGCCATCAGAAATGGCTTATCAAGCTCACGCTGAGGCATAGGAATCCACTCATCAACCGCCTGCATAAGATCTATAATACACTTAGCTTTTCCAGTGACGTCCTTAGGATTATTCAACGCATCCAAGGCTGAACCACGTAAAACTGGCGTCTTATCACCTTCGAACTTGTACTTGTTAAGCAAATCGCGAATTTCAAGCTCGACCAGGTCAAGTAATTCCGGATCGGCCTGATCACACTTGTTCAAGAAAACAACAATACGGGGGACATTAACCTGACGAGCTAACAAAATATGCTCTCTGGTCTGAGGCATAGCCCCGTCAGTAGCAGAAACAACTAGGATAGCACCATCCATCTGGGCCGCACCGGTGATCATATTTTTAATGTAGTCTGCGTGACCAGGACAATCGATATGAGCGTAATGCCGAGTGTCTGTCTGATATTCAAGGTGAGCAATATTAATAGTAACGCCGCGCTCTTTTTCTTCAGGGGCATTATCAATGGAATCATACGCACGCGCCTGTGCAAGACCCTTCTCGGAAAGAACAGTTGTAATGGCTGAAGACAAAGTTGTCTTACCATGGTCAACGTGACCGATAGTTCCTATATTTAAGTGTGGCTTATTTCTCTCAAATTTTTCTTTTGCCATAACCTTCCTCCCTGATTAATAACCTTATTTAAGCTTTCTTTCTGTTGAGATATTCTTGACGGGCTCCAATGATCTTCTCACTAATGTTGTTAGGTACCTGAGCATAGTAAGAAGGTTCCATAGAGAAACTCGCACGCCCCTGCGTTAATGAACGCAACGCATTTGCATAATTGAACATCTCGGCCAGAGGAACATCGGCACGGGCCGTTTTTACATTTCCCATATTACCTAACTCTGTAATCTTAGCCCGGCGTGTATTTAAATCACCAATAACAGATCCCATAAAATCTTCAGGAACTGCAACTTCAACAGCCATAATAGGCTCAGTAAAGACCGAAACTCCTTTAACCAAAGCATCTTTCAAGGCAATCTTTGCAGCCATCTGAAAAGCAATATCACTTGAGTCGACATCATGATAGGATCCATCAACCAAATAAACGACCATATCAGTGACCGGATAGCCCGCAAGAACACCATTGTGTGACTGAGCCTTTATTCCGTTCTCTACTGATTTAATAAATTCACGCGGAATAGCGCCACCAACAATTTCATCGACAAATTTAACGCCCGAACCCTTAACCCCAGGCTCTACATTGATAACAACGTGCCCATATTGACCACGACCACCGGTCTGCGAAATAAACTTACCAACAATTTTATCGATCTTTCGAGTAATTGTCTCTTTGTAAGCAACCTGAGGACGACCAATATTGGCCTCAAGATTGTTTTCTCGACGCATACGATCAATGATAATTTCAAGATGCAACTCGCCCATACCAGAAATAATCGTTTGCGATGTTTCGTGATCGTACTCAACACGCAACGAAGGATCCTCATCAAGAAACTTACGAAGAATAATGCCTAATTTATCCTGGTCAGCTTTAGTTTTTGGCTCCAAAGCCATTGAAACAACTGGCTCAGGAACTCGCATGCTCTCAAGAACAATCGGTGACTTTTCGCGACAAAGAGTATCACCATTTTTGCTTTCTTTCAAGCCCACTAGCGCAACAATTTCACCAGGACCAATTTTATTGATAATTTCCTGTTTATTGGCATGCATCATCAATATTTTCGATATACGCTCGGTCTTACCACGACCAGAATTATACAATTGCTCACCTGATGTAATTGTACCTGCATAAATACGCGTGTAAAAAAGCTTTCCAACATATGGATCCGAAGCCACTTTGAAAACCAACGCTGCCAAAGGTTGATCTTCAGCAGGAATACAAGAAATCTCTGCCTCGGTGTCAGGGTTCTTGCCCCTGGCTTGCATAACTTCCAGAGGAGAAGGAAGAAAATCAACAACCGCATCCAAAACGAGCTGAACTCCACGATTTTTTAATGCAGTACCGGCTAGAACAGGAAGAAATTTAGCCTTTAAAACAGCACGACGAATTCCACTTTTTAATTCTGCGGCAGTAACCGGCTGTTCGGCCAGATACTTCTCCATGATTTGATCATCAGCTTCAGCAACCTTCTCAATCAGCAAATGATGGTATTTCTCGGCCTTTTCCTTAAATTCAGCAGGAATATCATTAACCAAAACTTCAAGCCCATCAGCATCAGCGTAAGTTATATATTTCATGTTAACGACATCAATAATGCCGTTAAAACGATCTTCGTGCGCATCTGGTAAATTAATGGGTGCGGCATTAGCGCCCAAACGATCAAAAATCTGGCCAAGAACTCGCTCAAAATCCGCACCTAAACGATCGACTTTATTTATAAAAGCAATACGCGGGACATGGTAGCGTTCGGCTTGACGCCAGACAGTTTCAGTCTGCGATTGCACGCCTGAAGTAGAACACAAAACAATGACAGCACCATCAAGAACCTTTAAGGAACGCTCAACTTCAATAGTAAAATCAACGTGACCAGGGGTATCTATAATGTTGACTTTATGATTCTTCCATGAAGTTGTAGTATTGGCCGCCATGATAGTGATTCCACGCTCCTTCTCCTGAGCCATGAAATCCATAGTCGTATTACCCTCATCAACAGTGCCCATCTTATGGATTACACCTGTATAATAAAGAATACGCTCGGTCGTGGTGGTTTTACCCGCATCAATATGCGCAATAATACCAATATTTCTGATTCTTTCTAACGGAATTTGCTCGCCTGCCATTTAGTCCAACCTTTATGGAATATCTTTTATCGATTACCAACGGAAATGGCTATACGCCTTATTAGCCTCTGCCATCTTATGCGTTTCGTCACGCTTTTTGATAGCAGCACCTTCCTGCTTATACGCTGCCAGCAACTCATCAGCAAGCTTGTTCATCATTGGCTTACCTTTTTTCTTGCGGGCGTAATCACGAATCCAGCGGAGGGCTAATGAAGTTCCACGAAGCGGAGACACATCAACCGGAACCTGATAAGTGGCACCACCAACACGACGAGCCTTGAGCTCGACACGAGGACGAACACTGTCAATCGCCTTGCCGAAAACCTTAAGAGGAGCTTCTTCGGTAATTTTTTCTTGCAAAATTTCGATTGCACCGTATACGATTTTTTCAGCCGCCATTTTTTTCCCGCTCTGCATGACAACACTTATAAAACGGGAAACAAGCTCACTATTATACTTGGGATCAGCTACTACGATCCTTTTGTCTGCACGCCTTCTTCTCATAAATTAAGACTTCGCTTTCTTGGTTCCGTACTTAGACCTGGATTTCTTTCTCTTGGCAACACCAGAAGCATCAAGCGTTCCACGAACGGTATGGTAACGAACACCAGGTAAATCCTTGACTCTTCCGCCTCTTACCAGAACAATTGAGTGCTCCTGAAGATTGTGACCTTCTCCTGGTATATAAGAAGTAACCTCAACCTTATTCGACAAACGAACGCGCGCAATTTTACGCAAAGCCGAATTTGGCTTTTTGGGCGTCATCGTCTTAACCTGCAAACAAACTCCGCGCTTTTGTGGACAACTATCCAGAGCCGGAGATTTGCTCTTGCTAAAGTTAAGCGTCCTGCTCTTCCTTATCAACTGCTGTATTGTCGGCATACTTCACCATTTGAACATTGTTATATAAATGAAACCCCGTACCTGCCGGTATTAAATGACCGACAATTACGTTTTCTTTCAATCCAGAAAGAAGGTCAATTTTACCAGACGAAGCCGCTTCTGTCAACACTCTTGTTGTTTCTTGGAAACTGGCAGCAGAAATAAAGCTGTCCGTCGTCAAAGAGACTTTTGTGATACCCAAAAGTAACGGTGTTGCCTGCGCAGGCTTGCCTTTCTTTTTAATTATTACTTCATTGGCTTTGCGGAAAACATTGCGATCAACCTGTTCTCCGACGATAAATTCAGAGTCACCGGCTTCATCGACACGCACCTTCTTGAGCATCTGCGAAATAATAATTTCAATATGCTTGTCGTTAATTCTGACGCCCTGCAAACGATAAACTTCCTGAACTTCATTCAGAAGATATTCCTGCAAAACTTTGTCGCCGGAGACGCGAAGAATATCCTGCGGCACCGTCGGGCCTTCGGTGAGCTGTTGTCCAGCAAAAACCTTGTCACCCTTATACACCGTCGGATGCTTGCCGTGCGGAATAGTATATTCCTTGGACATCCCCGTTGGACTCTTAACAATAATTGTTCTGTTACCTTTACGATCCTCGCCGAATTCAGTAAACCCGTCGATCTCGGAAATAACCGCAGGATCTTTCGGTCGACGGGCTTCAAACAACTCGGCAACACGAGGGAGACCACCAGTAATGTCACGCGTCTTCTGCTCCATACGCGGAATCTTGGCAACGATCTGTCCCGCTTCGATAACATCGTTGTCATTAACAAGAATATGAGCTCCGACAGGAATCGAATAAATTCCAGCCACTTCTGCTCCAACCGAAATAACGATCTGAGGATGATACTCCTGTTTGTGTTCGACAACCACGCGCTCAGTGATACCTGTAACAGGGTTTAATGCCCCTCTGACGGTAACATCTTCGATAAGATCCTCGAATTTAACCAGACCCTTGACTTCGGTGATAATCGGAATCGTATAGGGATCCCAATTGGCAAAAATGATACCCTTCTCGACAACTTGTCCGTCAGCATATGAGAGCGATGACCCCTGCGGTAACTGATAACGCTCCAGCTCACGGCCATACTCGTTATTGATCGAAACAGCGCCGTTACGATTAAGAACAATAAACTCTTTGCCCTTCTCGACAACACGGAGCTGATGATACTTCAATAACCCCTTGTTCTTGGACTTCAAATTCGCCTGCTGAACAGATCCGCTCGCCGTTCCGCCGATGTGGAAGGTTCTCATGGTCAACTGCGTTCCCGGTTCGCCGATGGATTGGGCAGCAATAACACCGACCGCCTCACCCATCTCGGCCAATCGATGTGAGGCCAAATTACGACCATAACACTTCACGCAAATACCGCGCTGAGCCTCACAGGTCAGAACTGTCCTGATGCGCACTCGTTCAATACCGAGCTGCTCGATAAGTTCAGCCTTCTCCTCGTTAATTTCCTCACCGGAGGATACAATCTTCTGATCAGTGACCACATCGACTATAGTGTCCAGCGCGACGCGACCAATAATTCTTTCCTTCAAGGAAACGACAACGTCATCTCCCTCAATAATCGCTGATACGGCAACTCCATTTAAAGTTCCGCAATCTTCTTCTGTAACAACCATCTCTTGGGCAACGTCAACCAGACGACGAGTCAGGTATCCGGCATCCGCTGTCTTAAGCGCTGTATCGGCCAACCCCTTACGCGCACCATGAGTGGAGATAAAATATTCCAAAACTGTCAACCCTTCACGGAAACTGGCTGTGATGGGGTTCTCAATGATTTCACCGGAAGGTTTGGCCATCAACCCTCTCATACCTGATAACTGACGAATTTGCAGTTTGGATCCACGAGCGCCAGAATCCGCCATGATGTAAACAGGATTGAACGGATCCATCTTTTTGAACACCAATTCTGAAATAACCTCAGTGGTGTGTGTCCAAATATCGATGACCTTGTTATAACGTTCACGACCGGTAATAACACCTTTATGGTATTGATCCTCGACCTTACGTGCATCGAGCTTGGCGCCATTAATAACCGCTTCTTTGTCCTTTGGCTGCATCAAATCAGACATCGCAATCGAGATTCCTGCCAAGGTTGCATGACGGAAGCCTAATTGTTTAACCCGATCAAGAAACTGAACAGTCTCATTGTGTCCGAGCTTTTTATAACAATCAGCAATGACCGCTCCGATTCGCTTCTTGTCGAGAGTGACGTTAACAAAGCCTAAGGCGGGATTGACTATCTCATTAAAAAGAACACGTCCAACCGTCGTTTCAGAAATTTTTGTTTTTCCGGCATCCGGAACCTGCACAAATTTTTCTGAATTTCCAATTTGCTCTGTTTTAATAATAGTCGAGGACTTGTCCTCACCCCACAAGGGTATGTCCAGCCGAACACGAATACCCAAATGCAAGTCCACCAATCCGTCATTATAAGCAACTATAACTTCACTACGATTCGAAAAGATCTTGCTGGCATGTTCAACTGCCGGACGTTCTTTGGTCAAATAATAAAGGCCAAGAACAATATCTTGTGTCGGTGAAACAATCGGGCGCCCGTCAGCCGGTGAGAACAGATTATTTGCCGAAAGCATCTGCAAGCGACATTCTGTCTGAGCCTCAATAGACAAAGGAATATGTACTGCCATCTGGTCACCGTCAAAGTCGGCATTAAAGGCCGTACATACTAACGGATGCAGGGTAATAGCTTTCCCCTCAATCAGAACCGGCTGAAAAGCCTGGATCGACAAACGGTGCAAAGTCGGCGCTCGGTTGAGCATAATCGGATGATCTTTAATGACTTCATCAAGAATATCCCAAACCTCAACATTGGCACGCTCAACCATCCGCTTGGCGCCTTTGATCGTATGAACAAACCCGCGCTCTCTGAGCTTGCGGATAATAAACGGTTCAAACAACTCAAGAGCCATCTTCTTGGGCAGCCCGCACTGATAAAGCTTGAGTTCAGGGCCGACAACAATAACTGATCGTCCGGAATAGTCAACACGTTTTCCAAGCAGGTTCATACGGAAACGACCCTGCTTGCCTTTGAGCATATCCGACAAAGACTTCAAAGGACGATTGCCAGATCCAAGAACTGGACGGCCATGACGACCGTTATCAAGCAATGCGTCGACAGCCTCCTGAAGCATACGCTTCTCGTTGCGTATAATAATCTCGGGGGCATTTAAATCAATCAGCTTTTTCAGACGATTATTTCTGTTAATGACCCGACGATAAAGATCATTGAGATCTGAAGTGGCAAATCGACCGCCTTCCAAAGGAACCAGCGGGCGCAGATCAGGAGGAATAACCGGAAGGATATCAAGAATCATCCATTCAGCAAGATTTCCTGATAACTTGAAATCTTCAACGATTTTGAGAGTTTTCAAAACTTTCTTGTAATTAGTGCCGCTCGGATTGGATTTCTCCAGATCCTTACGAAGCTTTTTGGCCAACGCATCCATATCGATCTCTCGTAAAAGATCGCGTATAGCCTCGGCTCCAATCTTTGCCCTGAATCCCGCTCCATGCTTGGCAACGGCTTCCTGATACTTGTCCTCAGACAAAAGAGATTTCTTCTTGAGCGGAGTTTTGTCTGGATCCAGAACAACATATTCTTCGTAATAAATAATCTTCTCAAGGTCACGCAGGCCTATGCCGAGCAATGCCGCCAAACGGCTGGGCACCGCCTTGTAGAACCATATATGAGTGACGGGACAAGCAAGATCAATATGCCCCATTCTCTCACGACGCACTGAAGAGCGAGTAACCAGAACTCCGCAACGGTCACAAGTAATCCCCTTGAATTTAATGCCCTTGTACTTTCCGCAGTTGCATTCCCAATCACGCACCGGACCGAAAATCTTTTCACAGAAAAGTCCATCCTTCTCCGGTTTAAGTGTCCGATAATTTAAAGTCTCCGCTTTTTTGACCGAACCATTGGACCATGACTTAATAGTGTCCGGAGAAGCGATCCTGATTGTTATCCGATCCTGCTTGGAGATATCTATCTTGGTATCCATTATTCTTTATCACCCTTTTTGTCTTCTGCGGTCTCCGCCTTCTCAAGCCTGATATCCAAACACAAGCCTTGAAGCTCTTTAACCAGAACGTTAAAAGACTCGGGAATCCCTGGCGCCAAGGCCTGTTCTCCCTTGACGATAGCTTCATAGATCCGACTGCGGCCAACAACGTCATCAGACTTGACCGTCAGCATTTCCTGAAGAGTATACGCCGCACCATAAGCTTCAAGCGCCCAGACTTCCATTTCACCGAATCTCTGACCGCCAAAATGAGCTTTGCCGCCCAGAGGCTGCTGGGTTACCAGCGAATACGGCCCGATAGAACGAGCATGTATCTTCTCGTCTACCAAGTGATTAAGCTTAAGCATATAAATCTGCCCAACGGTGATTTTCTGGTCGAACGGCAATCCACTATGTCCGTCATAAACTACAGATTTACCATCTTCAGGCAGCTTTGCTTCCTTGAGCAATTCCCGGATTTCTTCTTCGTTCGCCCCGTTAAAAACCGGAGTTACCGCATGAAAGCCCAAAGCCTTGGCTGCCCATCCTAAATGAGTCTCAAGCAGCTGACCAACATTCATACGAGAAGGAACACCCAGTGGATTCAAAATAATATCAACAGGAGTTCCATCAGCAAGGAAGGGCATATCTTCCTCAGGCATAATTCTGGAAACGATCCCTTTATTACCATGCCGACCCGCCATTTTATCGCCAACCGACAACTTACGCTTGGTTGCGACATAGACAACAACCCGTTTGAGTACGCCAGCCGGTAATTCGTCACCCTTTCGAATGCGCCCTGTCTCACGCTCTTCTTCTTCAACTAATTCGGCAGCACGGGCATTAAAGACCGCAAGAATCTCACGGCCTTCGCTATCTTCCTCAAGATCATCTACGGTCAAAAGTCCAACCTTTTTCTCATCTAAACCGAGAATTTTGGCTAATTTCTTGTTCTTGTCATTTGACAGGAACTCCAGTTCCTGCTGATAGTATTCTTTGACTTTATCGATTTCCAACTGCTCTTTAGCTTTCTCCGCTTTTGACTTGCGACCGCGCTCATTGCGCTGAAAGACCTCAACATTAACAACCACACCACTGATCCCGGGCGATAATGTTAACGATGTATCCCGAACATCTGCAGCTTTCTCTCCAAATATCGCTCGCAACAAACGCTCTTCCGGAGATAATTCTTTCTCACTTTTCGGAGTCACCTTACCAACAAGGATATCTCCAGCTTTAACCTCTGCACCAATACGCACAATCCCCTCTTCGGTAAGATCTTTCAGCGCTTCATCTCCGACATTGGGAATATCTCTGGTAATTTCTTCATTACCAAGACGAGTTTCACGACATTCAAGCTCAAAACGTTCTATATGAATAGACGTAAATCCGTCTTCACGAACTACTCGCTCGCTGATAATAATAGCATCTTCGAAGTTATAGCCTCTCCAGGGCATAAAAGCAACCAAAGCATTGCGTCCAAGAGCCAACTTTCCTTCTTTAGTAGCCACCCCGTCAGCTATGATCTGCCCTTTAACAACTTTGTCACCCGGCTTCACCAAAGGCTTTTGATGCAAACAGGTGTTGGCATTGGACCTCTGGTAAACTTTAAGCTGGTAAACATGCTTGTTATCAATTACGATCTCCAGCGCATCTGCCTTGGTAATGACACCATCATCCTTGGCAATAATCATAACGCCAGCATCACGAGCAACTTTTTCCTCCATCCCTGTTCCAACATAAGGGATGTCCGTGATCATTAACGGAACCGCCTGGCGTTGCATGTTCGATCCCATCAAGGCACGATTCGCGTCATCATGCTCCAGAAAAGGAATCAAAGCCGTAGCAACAGAAACCATCTGCTTGGGCGAAACATCCATATAGTCCACATCTTGCGGAGCTACTTTGGGAAAATCAGTCTTGTAACGGCATGAAATATCCTTGACCAGGAAATTTCCATCCTTGTCGACCGGAGTGTTGGCCTGAGCCACATTCTTGTTTTGATCTATATCTGCCGTCAAATATTCGACTTTTTTGGAAACACGACCGTTTTCAACCTTACGGTAAGGAGTTTCTATAAAGCCAAGGTCATTAACGCGAGCACACGTGGTTAAAGATGAAATTAAACCAATATTCGGACCTTCGGGGGTTTCGATCGGACAAACTCGACCATAGTGCGTCGGATGGACGTCACGAACCTCAAACCCCGCCCTTTCTCTGGAAAGACCACCGGGCCCAAGAGCTGACAAACGACGCTTGTGCGTCATTTCTGCTACCGGGTTAACCTGATCAGCAAACTGAGACAGCTGGCTGCGGGCAAAAAAGTCCTGAATCTGATTGGAAAAAAGGCGCGAATTGATCAAGTGATGAGCTGTCAGGTTCTCGAAATTACTCATGACAACCAAACGCTCTTTAATTGATCTCTCCAATCGGGCAAGCCCGATTCTAACCTGATTTTGTATTAACTCTCCGACAG
This sequence comes from Candidatus Omnitrophota bacterium, assembly GCA_903944345.1. Taxonomy (GTDB): domain Bacteria; phylum Omnitrophota; class Gorgyraeia; order Zapsychrales; family Fredricksoniimonadaceae; genus CAJARJ01. The sequence goes on along the minus strand of CAJARJ010000016.1, from coordinate 95,507 downwards.
TTTTGATCCGTCGATTGCCCAAATGGTCAATATCGTCGGTATCCCCTCGGCCTTCACGTAAAGAAAAAAGATACTTCGTAGTTGCAACAACAGTCTCGATATCCAAAACACGATTATCCATAGGAATATTCGTGCTTAATTTGCGATTCAGAATATGCCGACCGACTCTGGACAGGTCGTAGCGTTTGGGGTCAAAAAATAAACGGAAAAACAGAGCTTCTGCAACATCTACCGTTGCGGGCTCTGTAGGACGCATTTTTTTATAAAAATCGAGCAACGCATCTTCTTTGGATTCAGTATGATCCTTCTCCAAAGTTGGCAATAATTTCTTGTAATCATCGCCAAAGATCTGCTCCATATCTTCCTTGGTTGTGAGTCCCATAATACGGAAGATCTGGGTTGCAGGAAAATTGCGACGACGATCAATGTAGGCAATCAGAACGTCATTAAGATCATACTTGACCTCAAACCACGCTCCTCTCAAAGGGATAAGTCGACCGTGATAAATTGTTTTCCCTGTAGGGTGTAGTTCTGCCTCGAAAGAAACTCCCGGTGGCCGCTGAATCTGCGACACAACAACCCGCTCATCACCATTAATGATAAACGTTCCATTTTCAGTCATTAAAGGAAAATCACCAAAATAGACATCCTGCTCCTTGATATCGACAGGCGTAATCAGCCTCAACTTGACCTTCAAAGGGGCAGAATAGGTCATCCCCCTTCTCTGGCATTCAGCACGGGAATATTTCTCCTTGCCAAAAGCATAACTGATATATTCCAGACGAATCTGCCCGTCATAGCTCTCCAAAGGAAAAACTTCACGGAAGACCTCCTCCAAACCCAAATCAGATCTCTTGTCAGCGTCAAGATCGCGCTGTAAAAAAGATTCGTAAGATTTGACCTGAATATCGAGGAGTGAAGGTAGTTCGAACGCGTCGACAAATTTACTGAACTCTTTGAATGTCTTTTTTACCATATTCCTTGAGTTCTCTCTTTTGAAAAGGATTAGTCGGAACGGGAAAATATTTCCCGTTCCGACAAAGAATCACGATATTGAACGCTTTATTGAAGCTCGACTTTGGCGCCGGCAGCTTCAAGCTTCTTTTTGATATCCTCGGCCTCTTCCTTAGTGGCATCTTCCTTGACTGCCTTAGGAGCACCCTCAACCAGATCCTTGGCCTCTTTAAGACCGAGATTGGTTATTGCACGAACTTCTTTGATGACATTGATCTTGTTCGCACCAGCTTCCTTGAGGACAACCTTGAAAGAAGTTTTTTCCTCGACAGGAGCAGCGGCAGCTCCACCAGCAACTGCGCCAGCCATCATAACAGGAGCAGCAGCCGTGATACCGAACTTGGCTTCAAGCGCCTTTACGAGATCAGAAATCTCAAGAGCAGTAAGCGACTCAATGCTCGTCATAAGCTCGGCGAGCTTGGGTGAAAGATTGTTATTGTCAGACATTTTAATTCCCTCCCTTTTTCTCACTTAATTGTTTCAAAATCAGAATAAGTTCTGTTGTTTTTCCGTTTAATACCCTTGCCAAACGAGTGACAGGTGCCTGCAAAGTACCGAGCAACTGCGCCACCAAGACTTCTTTCGCCGGGAGCTCAGACAAACGCTTGACATCTGCCTGTTTGAGATGTCCACCATCAACAAGCCCGCCGCGAACAACAAATGCCTCATTTTTTTCTGCAAAACCCACCAGCACCTTGGAAACCTGAACCGGATCTGTATCACTCCAAACAAAAGCCGTATGCCCTTCCAAATTCTCCGTCAAAAATGAAAGCCCCGAATCTTTAAGAGCAATTTTGGCAATCGTAGTACGGGAAAGATACATCTTCGCTTTGGAACCTTGCAGCTTTTTACGCAATCCGGATATCGCCCCGGAAGAAATATTGCGATAATTAACTACAAAAGCGCTATTTTTGGTTGAGACACCTTTCTTGATCGTTTCAACAACTTTTTCTTTACATAAACGACCGATTTTCATAACGCCACCTTTATCCCAGCCCCCATTGTTGAGGACAAATAGACACTCTTTATGAAAACGCCCTTGACTGAAGACGGCTTGGCATGAGACACCGCCTCAATTATTTGCATGGCGTTATCCAGCAGCTTCTCGGATGAAAACGAGCGCTTGCCTACTCCGAGATGAATGCCGCCCTGCTTGTCATTCTTAAATTCAACCCGGCCAGCTTTGACCTCCCTGAGAGCGCGCTCAACATCAGCCGTGACCGTACCGGCCTTAGGCGAAGGCATTAATCCGCGTGGACCAAGCACCTTCCCCAACTTACTCAGGTCTTTCATCATATCCGGAGTGGCGATGAGGCAATCGAACTCCAGATATCCTTGCTCAATCTTTTGAATCAGGTCAGCAGATCCAACAATATCCGCTCCGGCTGCTTTTGCTTTGGCAACATTCTCACCTTGGCATACTACAGCAACCTTAACAGTACGCCCCGTCCCGTGCGTAAGAACTACTGTTCCACGAACGTTCTGATCGGAAGCTTTGACGTCGATACCTAAATGAAAATGCAATTCTGCAGTTTCATCAAATTTGACCTTCGGCGTCTGCTGCAAGAGATCGATAGCTTCTTTAAGCGGATAACTCTTGGAAGCATCAATATTCTTGTAAACGCTTTTTATCCTTTTAGAGACTTTCGTAGACATGTTAATCCTTTATTACAATACCCATGCTTCTGGCAGTACCTTTGACGATCCTGATCGCCTGCTCAAGATCTGCCGTATTGAGATCTTCCATCTTCTGCTTCGCCACTTCCTCAACCTGCGCACGAGTAAGCGTCGCCAATGTCTCTTTTCCTGCTAAGCCAGATGCCTTGGCAAGCTTTGCAGTTTTTTTCAATAAGGCCGAGCTTGGCGGAGTCTTAATGACAAAGGTAAAAGATTTGTCTTTGAAAATATCTATGATGACAGGCAGAGGCATCGGATCACGCCCCTTGGTCTGCTCATTGAACTTCTTGCAAAAGTCCATGATATTAACGCCGTGCTGACCAAGCGCGGGACCAACCGGCGGCGCAGGGTTTGCCTGTCCTGCCGTAACGTAAAGATTAACTTTCGCGATTAACTCTTTTGCCATAATCTTTTCCGGGATAAATGTTAGATTTTCTCAACCTGCCAGTACTCAAGCTCCACTTGGGTAGCACGACCAAAGACAGGCACGCTTACTTTAAGCTTCCCGCGCTCGGGAACAACCTCAGTCACTGCACCGTTAAAATTCGCAAACGGCCCCTGGGTAATTCGCACCGGCTCGTTCACGTCAAAAACAATCTTTGGTGACGGTTTGGACTCAGTATCTACTGTTCTCTTAAGGATAGTATTAACTTCCGCATCAGAAAGCTTCTGGGGCTGTCGACCAGGACCGATAAAACTGGTGACACCCGGAGTGGTTTTAATCAAATACCAACTTTCCTTGGTCATATTCATTTTGATAAGAATATAACCAGGAAAAAATTTGCGGGCAGTGATACGTTTTTTGCCCCCACGCACCTCTGAAACCTGTTCAGTCGGAACAATAATTTCTTCTACAAAATTTTTCAATTCAGTAGTTTGGATGCGTCGTTCAATGCCGGCCCTGGCACGCTCTTCGGCCCCGGTTTGAGTGTGAATAACATACCAGTCCATATTTATTTACCTAATAATCAGATTGATGCTTCTTGAAAGAACCAGATCCACTAAAGTTATAAAAACTCCCAAGCAAAGTGCGCTGATGATCACGACAAAGGTAGAATTAACCAGATCCTTTCGGGAAGTCCAGCTAACTTTCTTCATTTCAGCGATAACTTCTTCGATAAAAGTTTTTATTTTTAGGATCATGTCAAATTCACAGGCCAGGCAGGATTCGAACCTGCAACCTGCGGTTTTGGAGACCGTCGCTCTACCAGTTAGAGCTACTGGCCTAATTATTTCTTGGTTTCCTTGTGAGTCGTATGCTTTCTCTCAGAAGGACAATACTTCTTGAGCTCGATACGCTCGGGCTTCTTCTTTTTGTCTTTGGTGCCAGAATAATTAATCCGACTGCATTCGGTGCACTGAAAATGAATGATTTCACGCATATATATTGGCTCTTTCCACTCAAAACATAAGCCCTCGACCGGGATCGAACCGGTGACCTCGTCCTTACCAAGGACGTGCTCTACCAACTGAGCTACAAGGGCACACAAAGGAAGTAAAAGTATACCCAAAGGATGTGTTAATGTCAAGCTCTTTTAAAGAAACGGAGAAATATAATGTCCAGCCGAACTCAGATCAGCCGGACAAAACGGCGCTTGCCGATTTTTAACACACCAACTTCAGGCTTCCAATCCTCGCCGAGCACTACCCCGGAGAGAGTCACAGCATTCTGACGAATCAGACGACGCGCCTCATTCTTCGAAGGTGCGGCACCGGATCCAACCAAGATATCAACCAGCAAACCGGAACCATCTTGCGACAGACGAAAGACCTGCGCATCATCAGGAATTTGCTCCTGAGAAAAAACCCGCTCGAAATTTTCTCTGGCCTCCCGTCCCGCAATCACGCCGTGAAACTGTCCAACAAGATTCTCAGCAAGATCCATCTTGGCCGCCTTGGGATGCTTCTGTCGGACCACATCAAGACTCTCTTCAGTCAGAAGCTCATAAAAACGAAGCATCTGCCCGTCACTAATAGACATGATTTTGCCAAACTGATCCCTGGGAGGCTCGTTGATACCGATACAATTTCCCAGAGATTTTGACATTTTCTGCACCCCGTCGAGACCTTCCAGTAAAGGAGTCATAATTACAACCTGGGGGGACTGCCCCATTGACTCCTGGATTTGACGCCCCATCAGAAGATTAAATTTCTGGTCAGTCCCGCCTAATTCAACATCAGCTTTAAGATAGGCTGAATCATAGCCTTGTAACAAAGGATAGAAAAATTCCAGCAGGCTTATTTCACGCCCATCTTCAAAACGCTTTTTAAAATCTGCCCTGGCCAGCATTTGGGCCACCGTGGAACGCGCACTTAGCTCCATCATCTCTTGGGCAGACAAAGAAGCAAGCCAACGGCTATTAAAAACAACTTCCGTACGGGAAGAGTCCAGAACCTTGAAAACCTGGTCTCTGTACGTAGCTGCATTAACATCAACATCTGCCCGGGACATCTTCTTTCGTAATTCATTACGACCAGTGGGGTCGCCAACCTGAGCAGTAAAATCTCCTATCAGAAAAACAACCTTATGACCAAGATCCTGAAACTGCCGCATCTTGCGCAACAAAACCATATGCCCCAGATGCATATCCGGCGCAGTCGGATCAAATCCGGCCTTGATCACCAAGGGGCGGGATGCCTGACGAGCCTCTTCCAGCTTCTTTTGCAGAAGCTCGACAGAAATAATCTCGACTGCTCCGCGAGTAAGAATAGAAAGGGCTGTTTTTGTATCCATAAAAGAGATAAGGGTTAGAGCCGGCAAGCTCTGGATAACTTCTCAGATACCTGCTGACTCTAACCCTTTGGCTTCAACTTTAGATCCGGGCGCTAACGCCGATCTTCATCTGGTCAACGTCGACCTTGATGACCTTAACACGCAACTTGTCGGCGGGCTTGAGTTTAGCCGCTTCCTCTTTATCGATCTCTGAGGAATAAACAAGCGCTTCCACATCATCTTCCAATTTCACAAATACACCAAAATTGGAATTCATAATAACAACCGCGTCCACAACAGTCTCAACCGGATACTTCCTGGCAATTTCCGGCCAGGGATTAGCAACCAGCTGTTTAAGACCGAGGGTGATCTTGCGACCTTTACCATCGACAGCAAGAACGGCAACCTCGACCTTCTGGCCTTTTTGCAGGACTTCCTGCGGATGATTAACTTTTCTGGTCCAGGACATATCCGAAACGTGTATCATCCCTTCGAGACCATGTTCAAGTTCCACAAACGCGCCATAATCAGCAAAACCGCGAATAGTTCCCTGAACGCGTGAACTGACAGCAAACTTCTCTTCCGCCTTAAGCCAGGGATTATCTTCCAGCTGCTTCATAGAAAGGGAAATGCGCTTCTGATCACGATCAACATTTATAATCTGCACCTCAACAACCTGGCCGACAGTAAACATTTCCTGCGGATTGACCATCTTTTTTTGCCAAGTAATTTCGGAAGCATGCAAAAGGCCTTCGATCCCCTTGTCAATTTCTACAAATACGCCGTAAGGCATAATATTGACCACTTTGCCCTTAACTACTGTTCCTGCCGGATACTTGTCGTAAACAGCCTCCCAGGGGTTGGCTGTAATCTGCTTGAGCCCCAGTGAAACTTTTGAGTTGTCACGGTCAAAATCAAGAATAACCACTTCCAGGCGCTGTCCCAAGGAAACGATTTCTGACGGATGACTGATTCTGGACCAGCTCATGTCCGTAATATGCAAAAGTCCGTCAACTCCGCCCAGATCGATAAAGGCACCAAAATCTGTGATCCCCTTGACAACTCCGTTGCGGCGCTGCCCCTTCTGTAACTGCCCCCAAAGAACTTCCCGGTTGGCTTCACGCTCTTTCTGAACAACTTCGCGGCGGGAAAGAATAAGATTCCGGCGCTGTTTGTTCATCTTTGCGACGACAAAACGGTACGGTCTTGCAGTAATATCGTCACTGGGAATATTCTTGAAAGAAGACAAGGACATCGGAAGAAACGCCTCGACTCCCTGAACATCAACAATATATCCACCCTTAACAATACGAACCACCCGACCCTCAAGAACATCGCCCTCATTGATAACATCGGCGATTTTCAGCCAGCCCTTCTGTCTCTCGGCCTTCGCAAACGAGAGAACCAGTTTTCCTTCTTCGTCCTCGATTGTTTCGATAAGAACGTCAAGAGTATGCCCGACATCGATCAATTCCGGATTACGGAATTCTTCCAGGGAAACAAACCCCTCGGACTTGAATCCGATGTCAACAATTGCCTCATCCGGGGTCTTGCCCACTACTGTCCCGGGAACAATCTGTCCTTCCGCAAAACTTTTAAGAGTACTGCCGTAAAGCTCTTCCATTAATGATTTTTTTACTTCTGTTGCCATGGTTTAACTTCCTTCTTTCTTTTCCTTTGATCCGGCCTGTTATTTTGGGATTTTTCCCAAAGCCGGAGAATTGCTCATTATTACAAAATATCACTGTTTGTCAAACAAAAAGAAACACCCCCTGAAGAAATGCCGGAATCAAGGCAGAACAAATCGATGGAAACAACATTCTGAACGAAGATTACAACGAAGGCTTTAACTCAGATATCCGGGCCATTATCTGCTGAGACGCTTCCTGGGAAGAAAGCCCGTCCGGCAAAACAAACGGTCGGCCAAAAACAACCTTAACCAGCGTGCGTCTGGGAAGCACCGCCCCCTTGGCCAACACCTTATCCGTGCCTTCAATATACGCCGGAATTACCGGCATTGCACTATTAAGAGCCAGAAAACCCGCTCCAGCCTGAACCTTTACCCCTCCCCTTGTGCCCTGCGGAAAAATAAGCACCGGATAACCCTGTTTCAGCTGATACAAGAATTCTTTCAAAGCCGAACGATCCACTTTCCCTCGCCTGACCGGAAAGCCCCCGCCTGTCCTGATCAAAAATGCCAGCAGAGGGTGACGAAATAACTCCTCCTTGGCCATAAAACGCATCTGCCTCGGACAAGCTACCGGTAAAAGAACAGGATCAATATTACTTTCATGGTTGGAGGCAAGAATAAATCCGCCCTTGGCCGGAATATGTTCACGCCCGACAACAACGCAGGGATAAAAAATAAAACTGACCGCCGCCGCCAGCGCAGTCACTCCCCAATAATAAAACGTCTGCAAAAAACTTGTCATGCGCACAACACCATCACAAGGTTTTTGCCAACTCCAGAGCATAAGCCAGAAGATCTTTGGTGCGTTTCTGACTTCTTGACTCCGCATAGGCGCGCAGGATAGGCTCTGTCCCCGAGGCCCTGACCATAATCCAGCTGTCATCAGCCAGTTCAAGCTTAACCCCGTCATAATCCTTGACCGCAATAACTTTTTTGCCAAGAACCTCAGGCAACTTCTTGACCGCATCAAGCGACTTGACCACACCTTTAAGATGAATACTGGTTTTATCGTAATAATAGCGACCGTATTTCTTCTCGACTTCTTCCAGAATCTTGCCAATATTTTTCTTTTCGTAAACCATCATCTCCAAAAGAAGCAAACCAGCCAGAATGCCGTCACGTTCGGGGATGTAATTAGGCAGCCCCATACCGCCAGCCTCCTCGCCACCCACAATAATTTGCTCTTTAATCATCAGATCCGAAATATACTTGAACCCTACCGGTGTTTCATAGAGCTTTATCCCGTTGTCCTTACACATGTTATCTATCATGGTTGTCCCGCAGATCGTCTTGATGACTCCCCCACGGATACCACGATTCTTCCATAAATGCAGTGCCAGCAAGGCAAGAATTTTCTGCGGAGAAAGAAATTCTCCTCCCGGCAAAACCGCAGCCACACGATCCGCGTCGCCATCAAGAACAAGACCCAGATCAATCTTTTCTTTTTTCATTTTGGCAATCAACCCCCCTAAATATTGGGGCAAAGGCTCGGGACGGGAATCGCCAAATCCCGGATTGACATCCGAACGCAATAATTCCAGCTTAATCGAACTGCCCTTGAGAACCTCGGCCAAAAGAGTTCCGCCAGAACCATGCATGACATCCTGAACAACCCGGAATTTGGCAGTCTTGATCTTTTTCAAATTGACATAATGCTTGATGAACTTCAAATAACTGCTTTTCAGATCAAGAATTCTAATTTGTCCATCCGCAGTGGCCTTCTTGAAATCAGTATTTCTGACGTCCTGGGTTCCTATATAGGACTCGACTGTATCCGTAATATTACGACCGGCTCCGCCGCCCTGTGCCGTCTTAATCTTGAATCCATTGTATTCCGGCGGGTTATGACTGGCTGTAATGACCACTCCGGCCACACTTTTTGTTTCGCACACCGCAAGACTAAGCGCCGGTGTCGGCAAAGATGCATCCGAAAGAACAACCTCAATACCATTTGCAGCCAGAATTGAGGCAACCATCCGGGAAAAATCCCGGGAAAGAAAACGATTATCATAACCAACAGCCACCCGCAAAGGCTCTCCTGGAATCCTGGCCGCATCCTGCTTGACCCAACGAGAAAAAGCCTGCGCCAAAACTGCAAGATTCTCGAATGTGAACGTGTCAGCAATAATCGCACGCCATCCATCTGTACCAAATTTGATAACATCCCTGGGATTTTGCACCATAACCGCTCCTGATATGTGTTAAATTATTCTTTTATCTAAAAAGTTAACCCTCCGGACCGATTCCGGAGATCAAATCTCAATCAAATCATTCTTGAGAATATAGCGTAAAACACTGTCCGGGACAAGAAACCGTATTGACTTTCGACCGAGAATGCGCTTTCTGATCTCGGTTGAAGACATCTCGATGCCATTCATTGTAACCGCATGATACTGCAATTTGGCTTCCCCACGAGGATAGCCTGGCCGGTTAACCGAAACAAAAGAGCACAGCTCTTTCAGTTGCCCGATATCTCTCCAATTGTCCAGCTGGTTGATTGCATCTCCTCCAACAATAAAAAAGAGCTTCTCGTCCCCAGGAGCAATGGAACGAAAATGTCTGGCCGTATCGATCGAATAGGACTTCCCACCCTTCCTGATTTCAAAATCAGAAACTTCAAATTCGGGGATACCGGCAATGGCCGAACGAATCATGCGCAGCCGGTCCTGAGCAGAAAAAAGAGTAGGCATTTTTTTGTGGGGCGGAACACAGGAAGGAATAAAAATCACCCGATCCAGGCCCATCTGCTCCAGAGCTGCACGAGCCATCAACAAATGTCCTATATGCACCGGATCAAAAGTTCCGCCAAAGAGGCCTGTCTTTTTCATAATTCACACCTGGAGCGACAGCCTCAAACCCTTATCTGCCCGCTGCCATAAACCTGATATTTGTAGGTGGTCAAGCCCGCGAGGCCCATGGGACCGCGCACATGCAGCTTGTCGGTGGATATCCCGACTTCGGCGCCAAGACCAAATTCATTCCCATCAGTAAATCGAGTAGAAGCATTCACATAAACACACGCTGAATCAACTCCCTTAAGAAAAGCTTCCGCTTGCCTGCGATCACGGGTTACAATTGCATCCGAATGCCGGGAGCCAAACGTATTAATATGATCAATGGCCTCCTCAACACCCCGAACCACCTTGACCGCAAGAACAAGATCCAGATATTCTTCCTGCCAATCCCGCGCAACTGCCTTCTTAAGTCCCTTGATCATTCGGCAGACATGCTCATCGCCCCTGATTTCCACTCCCGCGGATTGAAAGCGCGCAATCATCCCCGGCAGAAATTTCTCCGCAATTTTCTCGTCAACCAGCATCTTTTCCATAGCATTACAAACCCCGGGACGCTGAACCTTGGCATTAAAGCATATGTCAGCGGCCATCGACAAATCAGCTTTTTCAGCGACATAAATGTGACAAACACCCTTGTAGTGCTTAACAACTGGAATCGTTGAATTTTCCGCTACAAATCTAATTAGACCTTCTCCACCGCGAGGAACAACCAGATCCACCTGCTGGTCCAGCTTCAACAGCTCACACACTGCCGCCCGTTCGACTGATCCGATAAACTGTAACGCTTCAATCGGAACAGGAGTGTCCGTCAAAGCCGACCTGAGAACTTTATATATTTCCCGATTGGAATAAATCGCTTCTTTGCCGCCTTTGAGTACGGCGGCATTCCCGGACTTAAGACACAACGCGGCACAATCACTGGTCACATTGGGACGTGACTCGTAAATAATCGCCACAACCCCCAAAGGAACACAGACTTTCTCTATTCTTAAGCCATTCGGCCTTTTACGCACCTCTAATAACTGCCCCACCGGATCAGGCAACGCGGCAATATCCAGAATGCCATCTGCCATCTGGCCTATTCGGGCCTCATTAAGAAGCAAGCGATCAATCATCGCCTGCGGCAATCCCGCCTGACTGGCAGCCTTAATATCCCGCGCATTCTCGCGGATGATCCCGGCCCGTGATTTGATCAAAGCCGAAGCCATAGCTTTTAAAGCCGAATTTTTGTCTTTACTCGACAATAATGCAAGCTTCAAGGCCGCCTCACGAGCCTTGCGAGCCTGATCAATAATAACCGATTTCAAGGACATCTTAAAACCCTTCAATAAGACAGCTGTTACTTACTGTGCCGTAACCACCAGATCATCGGCATGAATAAACTCCCGCCGTTTCTTTTTATCGACAGACATTCTCATAAGTTCGGCAACAGAATAGTTTGTTATGCCACGAGCAAGTTCTCCCCCGTGAATATCCTCAAGAATAACCACGTCACCCGCTCTGAAAACACCTTCACAACCCAGCACACCCGGCAGCAGCAAGCTGGAACGCCTCTCCAGCAAAACTTTTTTGGCTCCGTCATCCACTTTCACCCGGCCTTTGGGTTTGGCGACAAAAAGTATCCAATGTTTACGCAGCAACAATTTTTCTTCTTTTTCGAAAAAATAAGTTCCCAGCGGCTCCCGGTCAATAACAATGCGACGGATCACCTCTGGCATACGCCCGTCCGCAATTATAGATGGGATATTGGCGCAAGAAGCTATTTTGACCGCATTAACTTTGGCTATCATCCCGCCCTTGGAGATGTTTTTGTCCTTGGCCTCTCCAGCCGCGCCTTCAATATCCCTAGTAATCACTTTGACTTCATTAAATTTCTCGGTCAAACGGCCATTCTCCTTTTTGTAAAGACCGTCGACATCTGAAAGCATGATCAAAAGATCCGCCCTGACCAATGAAGCCACCAAAGCAGAAAGTTTGTCGTTATCACCAAATTTGATTTCATCCGTTGAAATCGTGTCATTTTCATTGATCACAGCTGTAACTCCTCGTGCGAGAAGAACATCCAGTGTATTGCGTGCATTATTAAAACGGGTTCGATCGGCAAAATCATCCCAAGTCAACAAAATCTGGGAACAAATCTGCCCTTTCTCCTTGAAATAATCGCAATAACGCCGCATCAGCGCTGCTTGTCCGATCGAAGCGGCGGCCTGCAAGGACGGGGTGTCTGTTGGCCGCTTTTTTTCACCAAGTTCTCCCAGCCCCAGAACGATCGCTCCGGAACTGACCAGAACAACTTCGATCTTCTGTTGGCGCATATCTGCAATCTGGGCAACCAAGGAACGCAGGGCAGCCTCTCTGGGCAACATCTCATGATCCGCCACCAGACTTGATCCGACCTTGACAACAACCCGGCGTATTTTTCTGGGAAATTTTCTTAACATATTAGGCTGTTGAATCCGCACTCAACTTCAGAATCCGGATCATTTCATCCACCAGCTCCTGCAAGCCTGATTGCTCCAGCGCGGAGACTTCAATAATCCGGACATCATGCTTCTTGCGAAATCTTTTCAAATTCTTTTTTGCATCTTTCAAATCCATCTTGTTGGCTACAAGTATTTTGTGCTTGTTCGCCAAAAGCTCGCTGTATTGCTCAAGTTCCTGATTAATAGTTTCGTAATCCTCAACCGGGTCTCTATCCTCGGTTGCGGCCATATCAATAACCTGAACTAGTATTTTAGTTCGTTCGGCGTGCTTGAGAAACTGATGACCAAGACCTCGGCCCAAATGCGCCCCTTCAATCAGACCAGGAAGATCCGCTGCGACAAAGCTAAAATTATCCGTCTCCACAATCCCCAAAACCGGCTGTTTTGTTGTAAACGGATAATTGGCTATCTTGGATCTGACTTTGGAAATACCATTGATCAGGGTAGATTTTCCGGCATTAGGAAACCCGACCAACCCGACATCAGCGATGATTTTAAGTTCCAGACGGACAATGCGTTCCTCTCCCAGGGTGGGCGGAACCGCCACTTTCCGGCGCATATTGCCAATGCCGCCCCGTCCTCCGCGAGCGACAACCACTTTTTCGTCCGGGGCACTCATATCCCGGATCAGAAGGCCAGACTCATCATCCCAAAGAACGGTTCCTACCGGAACCTTTAAAAGGGAATCTTCGCCGCGCTTCCCGGTTGCATTTTTACTGGAGCCATGACCGCCGCGGCCAGCCTGATAATGCTGCTGGAAACGAAAATCCAAAAGAGTTTGTATGTGCGGATCTGCCAGGAAGATGACATCGCCACCATCGCCACCATCACCGCCATCAGCCCGTGGATAACGCATCCATAGATCGCGATAGTGGCTTTCACAGCCTTTGCCGCCGTTCCCGGCCTTAACCTTGATACGTGCGCTATCAACAAAGGCCATGCGAACCCTTTACGTCTTTAGACAGAAATCTTTGCAACTTTGAGAGCCGTGAGATCCTGCCGATGACCAATCTTTTTGCGCGAATCCTTGCGCTTGCGGTAAGTAAAGTTAATAACCTTCTCATCACGAAACTGCCTGACCACTTCGAGTGTAACTTTTGCCCCTTTAACATAGGGCGCACCGATACGGACATCTTCCCCGTCGGCGAAAAGCAGAACTTCGTTAATATCAAAAGACTGCCCGATCTCTTTTTCAAGCTTGGGGGCATCAATAAGATCGCCTTCTGCAACCTTGAACTGATAGGCTCCGACATCAATAACTGCGTACATTATGACCTCCACTGCGAGTTAATTGTTAAATTTCCTGATCAAAACCGTCCTTATACTCCGGGCGCAACACACAATGAGAATCCTGCCTGAACGGAAAGAAGTCCGGTTCAAAAGGTTTATTATATGCAAAAGTAAGAATTTGACCAGAAATAATTTTAGTGAGCCCCAAAACAAAGTTGCCCGAAAAAAATTTCAATCAATACGAACCTTGCCGCGACCATGACAATACGGACACTCCGAAAACTTGATAGACTCAAGGGTCTTGCCCGTTCTTTCCCGGGTCATCTCCACAAGTCCAAGATTAGAAATCCGGTTAACTTCGGTCTTGGCCGTGTCTTTGGCCAGCTCCAGCCTCAAAGTATCCAATACCTTACGCTTATGCTCTTCACGAGACATATCAATAAAATCGATAACGATGATTCCGCCCAAATCCCGCAAGCGCAGTTGACGCGCAATCTCGGGAGCCGCCTCAGTATTGACATTATAAGCCGCATCCTCAGGAGAGGCCTGGGTCTTGTACCGACCGCTGTTAACATCAATAACCGTGACACCTTCTGTCGGCTCAATGACGATATGCGCGCCGGTCTTCAGAAAAACTTTCTGGTCATAAATATGTTCCAGTTCGTTCTGAACCTTGTGAGCCTCAAAAATCGGAGTAGCTCCGCCGTAGTAATGCACCTTCTTCAAGGGCTTTGTATCAATTAATGCCTCGATATATTTGCAAATTTTTTCGTACTCCACCCTCGAATCAACATGAATGGCGCTAACATCGTTACGAAAATAATCGCGCACCACCTTCCAGATAATATCACCTTCCTGATAAAGAATAACCGGCCCCTTTTTTTCCTGGGCCAGTTTGCGCACTTTCTGCCATTTTTCGTACACATACCGGGCATCGTTAAGCAATTCACTCTTATCCTGGCCGGCAGAAACAGTTCTGATAATAAAACCGCCTTCCTTGACAAAATCAGCTTCCTTGAGAATATCCCGCAAACGGGCACGTTCATCAGGAGACTCGATCTTCTGGGAAACGCCCAGATGATTGTCGTAGGGCATATAAACAATGAAACGGCCAGGGATAGAAAGATGCGTGGTCAATCTGGCGCCTTTGGTACCAAACGGATCTTTTTCCACCTGAACCAGAATCTCCTGACCAACCTTAAGAGGAATCGGTTTGTTGCGGCGCTGACGACCAAAATACCCTCGCGGCCCCTTGCGAGGGCTGTCTTTACCTGTAAGCGCAGCGTCCTCTGCAGGCAAAGCAGCTGGGCCGGGCTCACCCTCGGGTAAAAGTGGCTGAAGCTCCCCAACATCCTTGACTTCATCGGGATTGGCAGGTTTTGCCTTGCGATTAAGCAGTCGGTCAAGAAAACTCTGCTCCGGAATAGCCTGACGCGCCTGCCCCGAAACAAAGTCCTCGACATGCGGATGATCTGCATCCGTCAGATACAGGAAACCGTTTCGTTCCTGACCGATATTGACAAAGGCTCCATTGATTGAGGGGAGAATGGATTCAATTTTTCCCTTGTAAATGTTGCCCAGTATCGATTGATAACGATCAAGCTCTATATAAAAATCATCCAACTTCTTGTTGTCAACAATAGCGACGCGACGTTCGCCATCGGCAATATGAATCAGAATCTCTCGAGACACAGGCTCTCCTTTAAATATTGAAAATCAAATTTCATCGCTTTCAACCCGCTCTTGCTTGCGGCCCGCTGCAACAGGGGTAACGATCTTTGGCGTCATAAAAATAACAAGATCCGTTTTCTGATCCTGAGCAATCTTTGACTGAAACGGAAGCCCCAGTATTGGAATATCCCCGAGTATAGGGAACTTCTTGCGTGTATCCCCTTTTTTCGTTTTAATAAGACCGGCAATAACCAGCGTGTCTCCGTCAGCAATCATGACTGTCGTTCTAGCCGACTCGGTACTGAGCCGCGGCATTTGCGTCCCCTCAACCTGAACATAATCCAGAATATCGGTAACTGTCGGCTCCAAATCCAGCGTGACCATCCCGGCATTGTTGACGTGAGGTGTTACCACAAAAACAACACCGATGTCAATATAATTCCATCCGGAAACCTGCATTTTCCCCTGATCGCTATTGTAGGTATACTGAGGGACAGGGTACTGACTGCCTACCACAATCTTTGCGGTCTGATTATTCAAAGTAACAATTTTGGGATTGGAGACGATATTGGTATCCGCCCGGGACTTGAGCATGTTCAACATCGCGGTGGCCTTGGTCAAATCCAGCGTGCCGTACTGAAAGAAGGGCTCCACCTCATCGGTTGATACCGGAAAGTCCGGGCTGTTGGTGTACTTGTTCTGAGAATTCCCCGTGAAAGGATAAGTCGTAGCCCGCATCGGCCCCGTCACAGAAGCAACAACATTCCAGTCAATTCCAAGATTCTCCGATTTGTTCAGGGTAGTCTCGATCATTTTGGCTTCGATGTACACCTGGGGTGTCACGGTATCCAGCTCTTTAATGACCGCACGGATCATTCTCAGACTGGTTTCAACATCGCTGACAATAATTGCATTCATCCGTTTGTCCCAATGAATACTTCCCCGGGGACTCTTCATCTTGTCAATTGAGGCTCTGACCTCCTCGGCCTTGCCGTAATTAAGGACAAAAGTTTCGGAGATCACCAGCTCCTGCTCCGCCAATGCCTTCATATTCTCCCTGCGCTTCTTGAGATTATCAATCGTGGTCACCATCAGGATCTTGCCATCCTGTTCATAACTGTAACCATATGTCGACAGAATCACATCCAGCGCCTTCTGCCAGGGAACATCCTTGAGCTGTATCGAAACCTGCCCGACTACCTCGGGTGCCGCAATAATATTAACCCCGCTCTTGTAAGCGAGAACTTTAAGAACATTGCGGATATCCGCGTCCTTGAAATCAACGGAAACGTTGCCCGACTGGGACATCTCGACGTCCAGCGCTGCTGACTGCGTGCCAGCAACCGTTTGCTGCCCGAGGACAGAAGAAGATATCCCGGCAAGCATCAGGAACAAAACCGTTAAAACCGGCCCCTGGACATATTCTTTCACTTAGTCCTCCTTATTTAACTGGAGCATGAATGTTTCGCCATCTCTGGACAACAGCACTCTGTCTGATGCAATGCGATCAAGCAAATAAAGCCCAACTTTCTGCCCTTCCTGAAAAATATCACCGTTAATAACGGCCAGCGAACGACTACCATCAAAAACAATACCCTCCAGCACAAGTTCGGAAACGGCAGGATCCCGGTCATAATTCACCAGCGCACCACCTTCTGTTACCAAAGGAAGAAAAGGATCCCGCAGTCCACCCCCATCATACCTGAAGGGTTCCTCAGCCATCAGGAACCAAGGCATCATTACAGACAAAAACACAAGCAATAACCATGGCCGTATGCGCATTACTTCTCCAGAATCAAAACTCTCAGGATCATTTCAATGGTATGCCGTTGTTCCGATTCTCCAGCTGTTATCCGCAACTCATCAATCTTCCAAAAAACTCCCTGGCGCATCAATTCGTCCAACATCCGGGCAAAATCATGATACCCGGCCCGCAACTGAACCTGTACCGGTTGACTGAAATAAGCACCTTCTTTGCGCTTGAGCAAAGGTTTATCTTCCATCGGCCGGGGAAGAATCTGATTCACCTGAACGCCACAGCGTCCTGCAACAGAAGAAATCCTGTCCAGAACAACAGGGATCCCGTCTTTACTGACAATCATCCGTTGCAAATCCGCGTGATCCAGCCGCAAAGTGTCTCTCTGGGACGATAATTGCTGAATGCGATTCTGGCTGTCCTTCAACTCCAGAATGTCTTTCTTCAGCTGAGCGGATCTTGCAACAACAGCCCCCAGACGGCTCAGCTGAAACCGGGCCGCAAGAAAATAGTCCAGGCCGGCAAACAAAACAACCAGCAGAGCAATAACACCATACACCAGGCGGGGATCCGACGAATCAAACATTCTGATCAAAGACTGTAGTCGGGTCATTTCTGTCTGGCCTTTAAGGTGAAATCAACTATAGACAAAGCTGTCGCCTCCCTGCGCTGAATCGAATCCACATCGATTGCCGCAAGAAACCGTTGAACAGAATCCTTCTGCTTCAGTGCAGAAACCAACATGCCTGGAGAAACCATTTCGTTACGTGTTTTGGAAACAGAACTGCCCATAATAACCAATTGTCCATCAGCATAAGTCATACTGGTCAACCATATGCCCTTGGGCATGCTTGCGGAAATATCCGCAAGCAAACGCGGCCAGTGGATATTGCCTTGCGATAGAACAGGCTTGAAAGCGTCCAAAGCAGACCTCAACTCGCGCGTTTCATTGGACAAAAGATCAACCGATTGCTTCTCGGGGCTGGAAGCTGACCACCTGGCTTCCAAAATACGATTTTCAGTATATTTAACGGCCATAACAGCAAGTAACACAATATGAAACAAAATAAGAAGAACTGCAGCCGCAAGAAGAATACCCACAATACGTTCCGGGGGAATCCCCGCGATTCCGGCAGAGAACCAACGATTCTTTTCCCGACGCATTTCAGCGGGAATAAAATTAAGCCGAATAATATTCATTTAACGCTAACCCCAAAGCGATTATCGCGGATCTGCCCTCTGCAGCAAGTCTGCCTTTGTCTACGCCCGGACCGATACTGATACCAGAAAAAGGATCCCATGCCGCCACAGGGACATCAAAAGCACGGGTGAAGCCTGATTCCAATCCTGGCACCATAACACCTTCGCCCACCAAAAAAAGCTTCGCAATCGGTATATTCTTTTCATTCCCGAAATAATCAAAAGAAAGGCGCACCTCTGCTACAAGATTGGCAACGACTGTTTCGGCAATCCGGACGACTCGCTCATCTTGATCGGCCGAAAAAAGAGCTGCGCGCGCAGCCTCCGGCGAAAGACTACAGGCATTCGAAATCCTCTTGATCATCTCAGCGATACCAATAAAAATATCCCGGGAGAATTTCGGGATACCGTTAACAAATATCATCAAATGAGCGTGTGCCTCGTTGATTTCCAGCAGAGCAGACGCAGAATTCATAGTCCCGGGGGCATTCAATCCTGAAGCAAGAAAAGTCGCCGCATTGGCAAGAGCAACAGAATTAATGGTTAAAACCGCCGGATCAATCCCGCATTCTTTAAGAAGCTTCAATCTGGCATCCACCATCTCCCTCTTGACAGCGGCTATCAAAACCGACATGCGCCGATCCTGGCTGTCAGGATCAAGGATATGACAATCCGTATAAATCGTATCCTTGGGAAACGGAAAATATCGCTCCACCTCAATGCTGAAAGCCTTTCTCAAATCAGACAACGACATCCGTGGCATATCGATATATCGAACCAATGTCCCTCGCCCGCAAACCGCCCCGACAAAAGCCGGAACAGTCTTCCCCTGAGAAAAAGCTTTTACAACACTTAGCAGAGCATTCTTAGCCTCATTATCTTTAAAGGGAATGCAAATAAAACCGGTCAGCTCGAAAGTATTCTGCTGCGGAACGATCTTGACGGCACGACATGTACTGGAGCCCAGATCAAGCCCCACCACACCCGCATCGTTATGTGCAGAGATTACTGATCTGATAAACTTAAAATATTGGGAAAGATAAGTTTGTATTGATTGCATTGACTTGAATATAACAAAGATCGGCGCTGCAGAGAACATATTTCTGGGATTTCTGCAAAATAAATCAGTCAACGCCGCAATTATAAATCAGCGGATAAAAAAAATGAAATAATCTGAACTATTGACACAAAGTATCGCAGTTCAGAACACCCCCTGTTGTCATGGTAAACTCCTCCGTTCCGGAGACTCCGGGCTGCAAGGGGGCGGCAACAATCGTGTATCCGCCAATCCCCATATTGCAACTGAAGATATACCCATTATGAACCGCTCCATCACAATCATTTCTAAAAAGATAAACCGGACTAGCCCCGGTCAAGGCAGTAATATCCAGAGGATAACGACTATTATTCGCAATGGCATAATTCTCGCAAGCCTTGGCTATCGCCCCCAAAGTGGTCTTGGCAAAAGCATCGTTGGCCAGAATTTTGGCCCTGCGCAGATTAGGAAGAGCGATCGCAGCTAACAAGGCTATAATAGTGGCCACCACCATAACCTCAACCAACGTAAGACCTGATCGGACACGAATCATATTTGCTGTTCCTGTCTGAAGAACCGAGACTTCCCGGGTATCAACGTCAAAAAAGGGCGCCCGTCTGGACGCCCTTTTTTGTTATCCCATAAACTGTGTATTAGTTACACAAAGTTGCACAGGCCAAAACACCTCCGGTCGTCATAGTCATAGCCTCTGTCCCGGAAGTTCCCACCGTAACAGGAGTCGCAGTCAACGTGTAACCGCCAACACCAAACGTACAGGCATAAGTAAATCCGCCATAAGCCTGACCGTCACAATAGTTCTTGTTGATATAAGGCGGAGTTGCTCCAGTCAGATCTGCGACCGCGGCAGGATACTGACCGCTTCTGGCAGTAGCAAAAGTTTCAGCAGCCGTAGAAAGCGACCGCAAGGTGCTTTTAGCCAATGAATCATTTGCCGAAATCTTGGCACGCAGCAAGTTTGGGATGGCAATTGCAGCCAACAAAGCAATAATTGCAATAACAATCATGATCTCAACCAAAGTAAAACCTTTTTTATTAGACATAAAACTCCTTCTTGTTGATGAAACCGAAGGATGCCTTGAGAAGAAACACGGTAGCTAGTTATAAGACCGTTGATTGACCTGCTTTTTCTCAACCAAGCACCCCATTTTTATTTTAACTCTTCCGCCTTCCTCCTTCCTTTTTGCATTTCCTGACGAAGCCTTTGCAGTAATCCCTGCTCCATAGTATTTTAGGTATGCAGGAGTCGGGAAACCGCGCAACCACGCCGGATTCTCTGATAACAAATATATCATGCTCTAACGATAGAAACAAAAAAACTACTTCTGGACCCGCCCTGCCTCTGCCCGCGCCTTGTTCTTATCTGCTTCGACCATCGCCCGACGCAAGCGATCCATTTCGGCCTTTAACTGCGTATTCTGCTGCGAAAGAGCCTTGAAACGGGCCCACAATCTGCTGTTAACTGGATGCTCCATTGTGGATGGAACCTCTGGCTCACCCTTTCTCACCCCTCTGGATTCGGCTTCAAGCTCTTCCAAACGAGCCTCCAGACGCCCAACTTCCTGCTCAAGACGCTGTTTGATATCCTGACGAACAAATTCTTCGGAGCGTCCGGAAGGTGACGCATTCTTGGCCGCAACTACCTTGGCTTCAAGCCGTTTACACTCCGCCTCTTTATTACGAATCTGCATGGAAATCTGCTGGATCTCGCCTCGAAGAACATTCACCCGGACCGGATCTGTTGCGACAGCCGACTTTCCCATAGCAGCCCAGCGCTCTCTTAACTCCTGCATGGACTGCTTGGCTCCGGAAAGTTCTTTGTTCAAGCGTTCGCGCTCGGCCAAAAGATCGCGCAAAGTGTCATCTGGCTCAACAGTTGCCTCCGGCTCGCCAAAACGCAACTGGAAATTCTGCTGTTCCAGTAAAACTATTTCCTTACGTAAAGTTTCATCAGCAGCAGATCTGGCCAAAAGATCGCTCATTAACAAGTTACAGTTCTTGGCAACAAGATCCACCTCGCCCTGAACCTGCAAAACTTTGCTATGGATAGAACTTTCGGCCTCCTGCCTCTGACGTAAAGCAGCCTCGGTCACAGCAAGATCTTTCATCAACTGATCTTCCGCAGCCTGCCCAGCGGCAAAAGATTTGTTCAACTCCGTCAGCTGAGGTTTCATTTGTTCATTAAGCGCCGTCAGTTCCCTGTTTTCCAGAGTCAAACGCGCCACACTATCGCGCAAAGCTGTCAGGCTGCTATCAAGAATATTCTCCTGCAATAAATCTTCCTGCTGCGCCAGACATGAAGCTCCTGCAAACAACGCCAGTATAAAACTGCAAAGAACCAATAATCTGATACTTGTCATTTGACGTCCCCGTTTACTTGACCATTTGTGCCATATTCATAATTGGCATAAACAGCGCGATCACAATAAACCCGATTACAATGCCAAGGAAACCGATAATCAAAGGCTCAATAAGCCTGGTCATGTTCTCCAGAACAGCATCCACCTGTTCATCATAGAAATCCGCAACCTTTAACATCATCTTGTCCAGCTGGCCGGACTGCTCTCCAATAGCAATCATCCGCGTCACCATAACCGGGAAAACCCGGCTGCGCTGCAAGGGCTCGGCAATGCTTTCGCCCTCCCGGACACACTTGATGACATCTTCAACTACTTTCTCAAGAACCCGATTCCCAATTGTCTTGCGTACAATATCAAGTCCCTCCAGAATCGGAACACCGCTCTGGACAAGAACTGCAAGCGTGCGACAGAAGCGACTGACAGCAACCTTGCAAACAAGATCTCCAAAAAGCGGAAAGCGCAGCTTCAGATAATCGATTTGCATTGAACCGGCCGCAGTTTTGGCATAATTAACAAACAAAATAAAACAAGCCACACCACCAACCAGACCATAGAGAAACAATTTCTGAAACCCCTCGCTGAAAGACATAAGAACTCTGGTCATGGGCGGAAGCGCCTGACCCATCGAACTATAGATTGTCTTGAAGGTCGGCACCACAAAGACCATCAGGACAATCACAATAATTATGGCCATCGAGGAAATAACTGCCGGATAAATCATGGCCCCCGTGACTTTGCGTCTGAGACGCTCGGATTTTTCCATATAGGAAGCAACTCGATCCAGAACGGTCGTAAGAACTCCTGCCGTTTCCCCGACCTTGATCATATTGACAAAAAGATTGTTAAAAACGCGTGGATACTTTGTGAAGGCTCCCGAAAGACTGGAACCCAGACGGATATCTTCGTGAATCCCTGCCAGGATTTTCTTGAAAGAAAGATTGGAGGCCTGCTCTTCCAGTGCTTCCATGGTCTGAAGAATAGGGATACCTGCATCAACCATGGTCGCCATCTGACGCGTAAACAGAATAACATCCTCTGTTTTCACGGCATGCCCACTGGGCCCAGGGCCTTTTGCCGTCAAGAAAGAAACTGCCGCCTTCGCTTCGTCAATACTGATAATAACCAACTGCCGCCTTCGCAGTTCGTCAACTACCAGACCCAATTCGCTGGCATCGATCTTACCGGTAACGGTCTGAGCATTCTGATCCTTGCAGGTATAACTAAAAGTCGGCATCAAAATGTCTCCGGATAAAAACGGGAAAGCGCCGCATCAATCTCCGAGCGCGTGGAAAGAAAGGTTGCAATCCGGCAGCCGGTCGCGTGTTCCACATCCGCTCGCGCCTCATCGTTAAGGGGATTCTGCGTAACCACGCTCAGAACCCTACCGATGCGATCAAGCGGCACCAGCCTTTGACTGCGCGCTACCCCCGCAGGAATCAAATCAAGAACTTCCCGATGAATGTCCTGACTGGCAAGAGCAATATAAGAAAGCCCATGCTGAATAACCAGTGCTATCGCTACATCTATCTCACGAAGCCGTCCCATCGTCACAAGAATCTCGCCGAGACAAAACCGGTTCTCAACCTTCTTCTGGGCCAAAAGCGCCTGCTGCAATTCAGGTTCGGTGATCACGCCCCGATCAAGCAGAATGCGTCCGATAAGTTGTTTCCGCCGACAACATACGGGCATAATTGTTTACTCCCATATTGATTCCGAAATTATTATATTAGGGCACTCCGGATTAAACAGCGAAAATTTGAATTATTCAAAAGACGCGACACGGCACACTTCAGCAAGCGTCGTTTTGCCCTGGGCAAGACTGTCCAGCGCGTCATCCCACAGCAGCTTCATTCCTTTTACGCTCCGGGCATAATCCCGAATCTCGTCCGAAGACTTCCCCTGCAGCAACATTTCCCGAATAGCATCATCCACCACCAGGATTTCAGTCAAACCAAAACGCCCGAGATAACCTGTATGCCGGCAACGTTCACAACCTTGCCCCTCAAAAAAAACAATCTTTTTATCCGCAGGCAAATGCAAAGACTGCAAGGTTTCCTCCGGAATCTCCACTTCTTTCTTGCAATGCGGACATATTTTCCGAGCCAGACGCTGTGAACAAATAAGCACCAGGCAAGACGCCACCAGAAACGGCTCCACCCCCATATCCACCAGACGGGTCATAGCTCCTGCGGCATCATTGGTATGCAGGGTTGAAAGAACCAACTGCCCGGTCAAGGCTGCCTTGATCGCAATGTCTGCTGTCTCATTGTCACGAATTTCTCCAACCATAACGATGTCCGGGCTCTGCCGAAGAACTGCTCGCAGTCCTGCGGCAAAAGTCAAGCCGATCTCGCTTCGCGCCTCGATCTGGGTCAATCCATCCACCAGATATTCGACAGGATCCTCAATAGTAATAATATTTTTGTCAATTGTATTAAGCTTGCTGATAATAGAATAAAGCGTTGTCGACTTGCCGCTTCCGGTAGGCCCGGTGACAAGAATCATTCCAAACGGCTTGACAATCGCCTCATCGATCAGGGTCACCGCCTGTTGAGAAAAGCCCAAATGCCCCAAACCAACCGAAAGCTTGGCCTTATCAAGAATCCGCATCACAATCTTCGATCCGTGCGATGTGGGAAGAATGGAAACCCTGAAATCCACTTCTTTACCGGACACCCGCATTCTAAAACGTCCGTCCTGAGGGACCTGGTTAACCGTAATATCAATTCTGGAGATGATCTTGATGCGAACCACAACAGAATTCCGGCTTTCACGAGGAATCTCAAGAACATCCAGCAGAACGCCATCCACGCGGTAACGCACCCTCATATTGGTTTCCGTAGGTTCCATGTGGATATCAGATGCCCGCTGCTGAATGGCCTCCTTGATCACCAGATTGACCATACGTATAATCGGAGCCTGGTCCGCCGCCCCGGTCTCGGCGAATTCCGTACGATCTGCAGAAGCAGACATAATCTCCAAATCCCCTATATCAATCCCCTTGGCAACATCTGCCACAGTATCCTCGCCAGGTGCGCCATAAAACTTATCCAAAGCCTCACGAATCTGCAACGGCGTTCCCATAACAATATCTATGCCTTTACCCGTAAGATCCCTTAAATCATCCACAGCAAAAACATTCAACGGGTCTGATATTGCTACAGTCATATGATCACCCATCAAGGAAATGGGCACCATATTATACTGCCGCGCAAGCCGCTCCGGAACCAGCTCCCGCAACTGAGGATCCATACGAAACTTGGCCAGGTTAATGGAAGGAATGTGCAACTCCCTTACCAAAAGCAGAAACAAATCCTTTTCGCTAATAATCCCCTGTGCGACCAACACTTCACCAAAAGAGACTTTCTGGATCCGCTGGGCCTCCTGGGCAGTCTCAAGCTGCGAAGCAGAAACGCCTGGCATAGCCAGTAACGCATCCATGATTTTCTGACGAATGCTCAACATAGTCTAACTCTCATCCTGTGCCGTAACCCTGACCACTTCCTCGAGAGTTGTCTGTCCCCGGGAAGCTTTGAGCAGCGCATCCTCGCGCATGGTCTTCATACCTTCAGCACGCGCCACAGATTTGATCTCCATCTCCCCCGAACCGGAAAGTATCCGCTTCTTGACCGCTGGCGAAAGAACCAGAACTTCGCTGACAACGAGGCGGCTGCTGTAACCTGACCCCTGGCAATGGTTACACCCCCGGCCCTTCCAGAAGACCATATCCTTGCCGGGCAGAACCCTGGCAATCATCAACTTGTTATACAAGGTTTCCGAAATACGAATTTCCTCCTTGCACTTGGGGCATATCTTGCGCAACAGTCGCTGGGCCATAAAACAGTTGACCGATGCACAAACCAGAAACGGCTGAATCCCCATATTAATCATTCTAACCACAGAACCCGCCGCGGTAGTCGTATGCAAAGAACTCAGAACCATATGCCCGGTCAACGCTGCTTTAACCGCAATGTCCAGCGTCTCCGAATCACGAATTTCACCAATCATAATCACATCCGGATCCTGACGCAGAACCGAACGCAAGGTCGAGGTAAAAGTCAATCCAACTTCAAAACGAATATTGACCTGATTGAGCCCCTTCATCTGATATTCCACAGGATCTTCAACCGTCACAATATTCTTTTCGGAAGAATCAATAAATTTGAGAATGGAATAAAGTGTTGTCGTTTTGCCGCTACCGGTCGGCCCGCAGGCCAGAACCATCCCATGCGGACGAACCGCGCATTCCTTAATCTGACGCAAAGGCTCAGGCTCAATGCCGAGATTGTCAATATTCACGTGCTCCTGGCCTTTATCCAAAACACGCAAAACAATCTTCTCTCCATGGGCGGTCGGAAGAACATTGACCCTGAAGTCCACTTCCCGTCCGCCCTCAAGCATTAACCGGAACCGGCCATCCTGAGGCAATCTGTGTTCCGAAATATCAAGATTGGAAACAACTTTCAGGCGCGAAACTATCGGAAAATGCAAGGCCTTCGACATACGGTCAATTTCGCGCAACACGCCATCGACCCGATAGCGGATTCTCAGTGCATTATCGACCGGCTCAATAAAAACATCGCTGGCCTTGGCGACAACCGCCTGACGGATAATCGTATTGGTCAAACGAATTATCGGCGCCTCCTGGACAAGATGCTCAGTCTCTTTGCTGTCAGATTTGTCGACACCGTCACTGATCAATTCAAGATCATCGGCTCCTTTTATATCCTGCATAATTTTTGCAAA
The DNA here is from genome assembly GCA_903944345.1 of Candidatus Omnitrophota bacterium. Classification (GTDB taxonomy): domain Bacteria; phylum Omnitrophota; class Gorgyraeia; order Zapsychrales; family Fredricksoniimonadaceae; genus CAJARJ01. The sequence continues at coordinate 69,118 of CAJARJ010000016.1, read as the reverse complement.
AGAGTCCGCCTCCTTCCGGGGCGCACAGTATCGCTCAATCGCCTCCTGGATATCACGGCTGCGCCCAATAACCGGCGATATGGTCAGCCCTGTCAAGGCTTTGACATTATCAATCACAAAAATATTCAACGGGTCAACCATAGCCAAAGAAATATTATTGCCAAGACGGGATACAGGGAGAATATGATACTTTCGCAAGACTTCAGGAGGGATAATGCTGACAACATCAGGATCAAGACGCATCCGGGCAATATCAAGAACCGGAAGGCTGAGCCCTTCACTTAGAAGATACGCAAGCTGCTCTTCATTAATCATTCCAAGACGGATGAGAATACCGGAGAGCTCCCCTCCGGTCTTCTTTTGTTCCTCCAGGGCAAGCTCAAGATCTTCCGCCTTTAGGATCTGATCCCTGATAAGAACGGCCTTGATACGATCCTTGAAAGTAGCCATTATGCCGAACCATAATAACGTTGGATGGCATCACGAATATCCCGGGATGTACTGACGAAAACCTGGGTGGCACATCCCGTCAGCAATTCAACATCCTCAAGAGCTTCCAGATTCAGGGGGTTGGAAATTGCCAGAGTAAGGCTCTTGCCAATTCTGTCGATAGGAATTAAACAGTACTGCCAGCAAAGATTTCGTGGAATAACCGCCAGCGTTTCTTTATCAATTTCATAATTGCCCAATGGCAAATACGGGAAACCGTACTGGGAGGTCAAGGCCTGGACAATGTCTTCCTCGGTGACCTTGCCCGAATTGACAAGAATTTCTCCCAACAAAAGATCCGGATGATTTTTCTTGTGCTCCAGAGCAGAAGCTAAAGCGTCGCGATCGAGCACTCCACGTTCGATCAGCAACTCGCCCAACTGCTTGCCAGATACCCGTTCAAAACGCATATTGATCAGTCCGTGAAAGAGCCCCCTCCTGCGAAGGAACTCAGATTGAAGAATGGCTAACCAGAAAGCCGGATCAGCATCTTTATCACTATAACGAGCGAGATTACCTTTGTCAACGCGCTCCGGAGAAAAAAAGACCATACTTCAGCGTCGACGAGAGAGACTAAGAAGGATTCCCATCATCACCATAAACACAAGAAAAGATGTCCGTCCATAACTGACCAAAGGAAGAGTGATCCCGACAACCGGCGCCAACCCGATGGTCATAGAAATATTGATTACCACCTGCAGAACCAGAATAGCCGTAATCCCCAGTGCAACCTGACGGGCAAAACGATCCTTGAGCCCCTGGGCAATATGCAGGCCCGTATGCGCAAGCATAAAATAACAACCCAGCAAAGCAACTCCCCCTATATACCCCCACTCTTCTCCAATCACTGAGAAAATAAAATCCGTGTGTCTCTCCGGAAGAAAATTCAACTGATTCTGCGTTCCTGAAAACCATCCTTTGCCAAACAATTGCCCTGACCCCACCGCAATCCTGGACTGAATGATATTATACCCGGTTCCCAGAGGATCGATATTGGGGTTAAGAAAAACCAGCAAACGGTTACGTTGATATTCCTTGAGAAAATGCCACCCCACAGGAACCATAACAGCACAGCAGCATAGAAAAGCGTTAAAAATACCGACCGCCACCCCGCTGGCATAAAGCATGACAATAAAAATCCCGAACACCAGAAGCGCACTCCCAAGATCCGGTTGTTTAAAAATAAGTCCGAAAGACAAGAGCGTCAGAAGCAACGGCACCAGCAAATCCCGTCTGAGAAAATCAAAAGAACTTCTCAGACTAAAAGAGAGCTTGGGCGGACGCTGACTAAAATAACGGGCAAGCATGAGAATAACAGCGACTTTGGAAAGTTCCGAGGGCTGAAAACGGACACCAAACACATTAAACCAACGCGTAGCACCCAGCGCCGAATGCCCTGCAACAAGAACCAGCAGCAGCAAAACCACGCTCAAAGCATAGAACGGATAGGCAATGTCGTAGTAAAAACGCAACGGAACGCGCCCAAGAGAATGCATAATCCCCATTCCAAGCACGGCGCCAAAGAGCTGGTCATAAAAAATCTTGCGCTCAACCCGGAGGTTCTCATGCGAAGCACTGAAAAGAGCGACCAAGCCGATAACAATAACCAGCGCAGTAAAAATCCATAAATTACGGACATCATTGCGCCCCATAGAATCCTAACGCGAACGCTGCCACGGCCACGGACATTCATAACTGCAAGCGATCTCCGGATAAGGAGTCTTGACCTTCTTGAGGCAAGCTGCCTTGCAGCGGAAATTATCAGCTACCGGAACAAGAATCAGCATGGCTGCAATCAATATCAGAAATATCTTCCGCTGCCGATCCGAGAAAAGCGGCTTACGCTCTTCGGCTACCTCACGTCGTTTGCCCTTTTTCTTCGATTTTCCGCCCTCAGACTTCACATCATTAGCTGCCATATCATAATCCTTTCCTGACTAACAAAAGATCTATTCACCAAAAACATCTGCTGTAAACACTTCCAGGGTTGTCGCGGCATCTTTCCAGGCATCCGCAGAAAGACCCGTTTTCTGAACACAAAGCTCCGACAAAAAACGCTCAAGATCCCATCCGGTCTCAACTGCGACCTGGGGCAAAAAGACTCCCTTTCTTCCGCCCCGACTGACAATAACTCCGTGTTTGCCCAGCACAACCTCGTTTGGAGTGGCAATCCGCCGCGGTCTGGATAGAACCGAAATCTCTATCTTGATCTCGGAAAGTTCCCCAGGTGTTACACCAGGAAAACGCGGGTCTTCTGAAGCCGCAGCCACCGCCATATCCCGCACCATATTAAAAAGCGGTCCACGGCCTAAAATGTTGCCGATACAGCCGCGCAACTGACCCTGATGGCGCAGCGTCACAAACGCTCCCTCCTCAGCCCGAAGGCGAGCGTCGGATTCAACAAAAGCCGGTATCTTTCCAGTCCGGACAAACATGTCCAGCGTACTCCTCGCAATTTCCAACAGACGTGCCCGCTGCTGATCCGAAAGACCCCCGTCATCCCTAATGGAATCCAACTGTTTGGAAGCCTTCTCCAAAGGAGGACTTGATATAAGAACGCCTGCGTAACCTACAACACGGGAACTGTCCCGGGTCGTGTCAAAAGAAGTCTTGTAATCAACAATTCTGACGATATTGTGCCCTTTGTTCCCGGCATAAATCATGGCCGCCGTAATCGCATGAAAGGCATCAACTTCCATACTACCATCAACATGACCGTTCCAGAAGGCCCTGACGTCCATTTGCTCGATGGCCGCCAATCCACGCTGGTCAATTTTTCTTGCCTCCTCGTCCCGATGAAAGTGTGACTGATCCGAACTGACACAAATCAACACATCGTCCCGATCACCGACAACCTCAGACAAAACCCGTCCAAGACTGTTCGATAAATCAAAATCCGGACGGCCCAAAATGATCGGAACAATCCTAGCCTGAGGAAAGGTGGCCTGGATAAACGGTAACTGCGTCTCAACAGCATGTTCGCGTTCAAATACCGCACGCTCAAAAACAAAGCGCTTGTCCGAGGAAAGAACATTCCCTGCCAGTACGGAATCAACAGCAACATCTCCCAAAGGCGTACGAAAAACTCCCTCAGCCCAGACCGAGGCCCCCTCAAAAGCATAATAATGGCTGGGAGCAAGAATAACAACTGTGGCAACTTTCCGCCCGGAAACTGCTTTGAAAGTCTTGCCTGCAACTTCCCCCGAATAAACATACCCCGCATGCGGCGCAATAATAACACCACTATGAAGCGGGTCAACCTCTCCGGAGGCAAGGTAACCGCGCACCATCGCCAACAACTCCTCCCCTGACGAAGGATAGAATGTCCCCGAAACATTGGGGTCTTTCAGACCATCTGCGCCAAAAGCGCCGGCACACAGAAAAAGATTAACCATAATAAAAACAAACAGTCTCTTCATTATTTATTCCGGGCGTAACAGGCATCCAAGCTCCAGCGTGCGCTCTGGTTGAGGCGACGCAAACACAATCCAGCGCCCACAAGAATCAATAGATCCAGAATAATAACCTGCCGGGGCTGAAGGTGAATCAACTCTCCAAAACAACCGCAGTCTGAAATCGACAATCCCCGGAACAAGGCCTGGGAAACAAAGAACACAAAACCGGCCGCCAAACATAAAGCAACCCATAAAGCGGTTCTGAGCCAGAACCCGAGTATTAGAAAAACCGCCGCAAAGAACTCCACCCAAGGAAAAAGAAACGAAACCGGACCGGCCAGCCAGCCAGGAAGAATCTGGTAGGAACGAACAATATAAAGAAAATTTTCCGGAGGAGACACAAGCTTTTCTATCCCCGAAACCAGAAAAACAAATCCTGTAATCCATCGTAGAAACACAAAAAACATTCTTAACGTCCGGATTTTAAATCACCTTCCAGATTTATCTTCTGCCTGAGATCATCAAGCCCTACAGCCAACTCATCATGCACAATAAAAGTCGGCGTCGCTCGCACCCCACGCCGCTTGCCCTCATTCATATCCGCCTCGATAACCCGCAACGACTCAGGATCCCTGGAGCACTCTTCTATCTGCTGCACATCCAACCCCAGACTTTGCGCCCTCGACATAAAAAAAGGCCACGGATCTGCCAGACCCTGCCACTGACTCTGTGTTCTGAATATGAGATCATGTGCCGGCCAGAAATACCCCTGCCTCAAGGCACACTCAGCAAACAAGGCCGCCGGAAGCGAATTCTTATGAGAGGAAAGAGGAAAATATTTATGCTCGACCGCCAGCTTGCCGGGATTCTGCCTGACGATTTTCTCAACCATAAGCGCGGCCTGAGCACAAGCCGGACACTGAAAATCCGTAAACTCCAGCACAATGACTTCCGCCGCAAGATCTCCCTTGAGACGCTGGGGCTTGACCTGGACAGAATTCCATCTGCCAGAGAAAACTGTTTGCACCATCAATACAGCCGCAATCCCCCCGGCCACAACAAAAACCGTTAACAGTTTCCTGGAGATCATTTAAACCTCACTTGGAATCGGGTCTTTGAACCCAGATTCACTCTCTGAAACAATCCGGATTAACGTAAAAGGAAGGATTCCCTGGCGACAGCTAATAACGCGGAATATACCCCATGGTTAACTCTGCAACCAGTTTTTTCTGACCCTTGATACAAAAATCTATCCGATGTTTTACTGTTTGATCGGACGAAAATTCAACACCATTAACTGCCGTATTAATAAAACTTTCGAAATGTGACATTTCCAGATGAATATAGCCAAAGCCACACAATCCCTTGACAAACCAGCCAGCCAAAAGGTTTGCAACCGTCCCGCAACCATCAAGAACAGCCGTTTCATCGTCTTCATCAATCCGGGGATAATCAAAGATCCACAACAATTTTGCAATATAACTGATCGGAATATAAAAGACCAGACTGCCTATTGCCTGTTTATTGTCCATTTCCGTTTTACTCAAATAAAAAACAATATTAGAGAAAACTGTCTTCTCGGAAAACTTGGACAACCCATCCACCCGCATCCGGCGTCCGAATTCAACAATCTTCTCTTCAGTAATATCCGGCTCGGTAGACAGAACAAGTCCACCCTTGAGGTGCAACATTTTTTTAACTGCCGCAATCAGAATTTGGGAATACTCATAAAGTTCGCGATTCTGGATGCCTGGAATTTCTTGGGGCATAAAACCTTTCAGAATTGCAGATAGGAACGAATCGGTTCCAGCAATTGGTCCGGTTTATACGGCTTGTACACGTAACCCGCCAGATTGGGATTGACCTTATAGGCGGCTGCCCGGCTATCATCTGAAGTCGATGCTGTAACCATAACCATCGGAATACTGGCCGTTTGCGGAACTTTGACCAAGGCTTCCATAAGTTCGACTCCGGACATCTCGGGCATCTGATAATCCAGCAATAAAACTGCAATATGCCCCAGATTCTCGGCGATCAACTTCATTCCTGCCTCGCCGTTCTCGGCCTGCAGAATTTCATTTTTGACTCCGCTGTTGACCAGCGTACGAGACAACAACTTGCGATCAAGCAAGGAATCATCAACAATTATAATTTTCATCGGCTCCTGCTTTACTTGTCTGCGGATTCTTCCATGGCATCACCCGCAAGCGCTCCTCCGGCAGCCCCCAGAGCTCCTCCAATCAGAGCTCCTTCCGTCGTGTGGCCACTCTGATGACCAATAATAGCTCCCAATCCTGCCCCCGCGATAGCACCAATTCCGGCACCCTTCTGAGTCCCGGTACACCCTGCAAGAAGAATAGAAAAGAAAGTGACCGCCATTATTCTGCGCATGCTCTGCTCCTTGTCAATAAACCCTGATTATGCAATAAGGTTCCCAAAACGATACTGCATCCACGTCAAATAAAAACCGGGATAAACGATCCCGGACAGATTATTATCTTATTATAAAACATCCTGACCAGATTCGTAAAGGGTTTTCCCTCTTTCCGCTATCTTGCAACCTCACCAACCTGTCTACGATGTTAAGGCAATATTCTTCTGAGAATATAAATTGTTTCACCCGCCTTCAACTCGTAACTACCCAGTTCCGTGTTCTTAACCCCGTCTCCACGAACATCAACTCCCTCAAGGAACATTCGATATTGCCCGGGATCGACAAAAATTCTGGCCACCCTGATTTGCTCCGGCAAGATTTCCCAGGAACGCAAGTCAGCCTGCTCGGAGTAAAGATTATACGCACTGGCCAGCAAGCCAAACACAAAGCCAGCCTCCCCCCCGAAACGCTTCTCAAGATTCTTTTTTTGCTGACGTAAAACAAGCTGTTTCAATGCCGGACGGAGGGCCGCTTTGGCAACAAGCCATGCTCGACCAGATATAATTGCCCGTTCAGCCAAATCAGCAATATCAACTCCAAGCTCTGTTTCGACTGTCTGTTGCGGGCCATCGCCAACCACCTGAATCCTGGCTCCGACCACTTCACTGGGACGACGAACAAGTCTTGGCAAAGAAAAGCTGGTCACCATCCCGTCTCCAACGGGGATCAAAATACTGTCTGAAACTTTCGCCGGAGCCTGCCCAAGAAAACAGATCACGTAAATCCTGGCTTTTTGCTGTTTCTGCGCCAAAGCCATCGGCCTGGCAGTCGGAAATCTGGTCTGCAAAACAGCAAGCTCGTCATCCTGAAAATACATTGCCGAAGAAATAAGCTCCTCCTGCAAGAGCAAGGGCACATATTTTTTCTCATAATAATTATCATAAACAAGCAAAGACTGCCGGTAGGAAATCCAGGCATCATTTAACGCTGCTGTCCCTCCCAAAGCCTCATACAAAAGCCCGAACCACAACCTGGCAAACCCATTATCTTCAAAATGATCCCCCCTCTGCTTGCGATAGGCTTCACTGTCAAAGACCTGAACCCTGGCATCCAGATCCCGGGCCTCAACTAAAGCCTCCACGACGTTCCCCATCATGACAAAATTGATAGCCTGAAAAACATTAAGCAAGACATATTCATAATCTGCCCCCCGATAAGCCTGCGCACGGTCATTAAAAAGCCAGCTGGCTCCCTCCTGAGTCAATGATGTGGTATAAAGTTCCCGAAACAGGCCTTTGGCTTTTTCAAAACTTTCAATGCTATCCTGATAGCGTCCTGCGGACTGTTCTGTCAACCCCCGGTCAAGCCAGAAAAGCAAATCATTGCCAGACCCGTAACTCGCACCTGAGGAGCGAAGGCGGTCTGCCGCCTCGTCAAATTTTCCGACTGACGAAAGAGCCATGACCTGTGACTGTAGCCGGGGAACTGAAGCACAAGAGGAAAAACAAAGGGCTCCGGTCAACAAAAATAAAGAGGATATCCGTAAATCACGGAACAAAAGAAGCATGGCATACTGGATGGATTTCAGAAAGAATATTTCGGATTCTTGACCAATTTCTTGATCTTTTTCTGACCAATCCAGACCTTTTCGTTGGTCGTCAGGTCAATCAGCACCAGATCAACCTGATAAAGAATAGCATAACGGCCTTTGACCTCATCTTTAATCGAGGAAATATCCCCCTTCAACATGAAATCCGCTCCGGTCTCCTGTCGCAACAGAGCTCGCGTGGCTTCCGCAGAATTCTCTTGCTGATCAAGACGTTCCTGACGCACTTCCTGGCGATCCAGATCAGAAGCGACAAAACGAACCTTCCCCGAATTGATCAAAACCCTGGAAATATCTTCTACAAAAATACCGGCATCAATGTGTTCATGGCTGCGATTAACAATTGTTCCCGTAATCACCACAGGATCGCGGCCTTCTGCTTTATTAAATTTGCCGAGCCAGGCGGCCTGCAAACATTCACGAATCATTTCCTCGGCGGTCATCTGTGCATCCGAATCATTCCACCTTCCGGAAAGATCAATAATCTCCGCGGGATCCTTACGGACAACCTGCGTAGCACATCCCGCCAGACTTGCAATCACACACAAACAAAGACCTGCTAAATTTCTTTTCATAATCCTGCTCCGCAAAGCAATCGTGAATGTTTTGCTTAACTATTCAGAAACAATAATCCCGTTTTTGAAATCCTGAACCAATAAATCCAGAATTCTTTTGGCTTCATTCTCATCAGTGAAACTGCCAACACGAACCCGATACCAAATACCGCGGTCACCAATATCGCTGACCATGATAAAAGCGGGATAATTCTTATCCTTCAGCGCTTTCAAAGCAGTCTCGGCACGCTCTTTTTCCTTGAAAGAATACACCTGTATCGAAAAAGTTTTCCTGGACTCCACTTCATGTAAAGGCGTCAGCATAGTAGGAAAAGTCTTGGTGTCCTGGGTGGCCGTCTGTTCGGGGGCCTGCCCAGGCTTGACCAAAGCCTGCTCACCTGCAGGCCCGGAAAGAACGCGCTCGGGTTGCCTGGAAAAAGCAAAGAACGCAAGAACAACCGCGATGCCAACAAGAATTCCGACAAACCAAAAATCCTTACTTTTAGACATAGCCAGTACCCCTCTGTTAACAATCCGCCATAACCACTCTGTTGATCTTAACGCTTTCGGACTCCACCCGCAATAGAAAAACAGCCAATTCACAGCCGTCCCTCTTTGCCGGATTTAGGGCTGAACAATCCCGGCATCTTCCGGAGGTTTCGGAAAATGTCCTCGCAACGCTCCGGCCACCAGCTCCTTAACCTCTTCCCCGAAATCTTTTGTCAACATCCATTCCAGATAACCAGAATCTTTTCTGACAATATCCCGTAAACTCTCTTTCCTTGCATACTTTCCAAACATCATGTAAAGTTCGCCATTCCACCAACGAAATTTTCTTTCCGCATCAAAAAACTCCGTCTGTTCACGATAATTAAACTTCCCAAGCGAAACAACTGTACCTTCTTCGGAGCAATAACGGTCAATCTGAGCCTGTAAAACCTCCAGCGTCGCCTCGGTGTCTGCCATAGCGGCATGAGCCCCGACCAAGGGCTTGCCGCAATAGAACGAATAAGCTGCGGACAAATCACGCTTTTCGTTAACATGGAAAATCTTTTGCGCGTCAAAAACTGACCGCCCCATAAAAGAGAACGGAACTCCGGCATCCAGACACTCCCGCTCAAAAAGGGGCATATCAAACTTTTCGACATTGAACCCACCAATATCCGCATCCTGAAGAAACTCAACAGCCTCTTTAACAATATCTTTAAAAACCGGAGCATTTCTGACATCTTCATCCGTTATCCCGGTCAGGCGGGAAACGACCCCTGGAATCGGGATCTGGGGATTCACCCGTTTGTGAAAAAACTCCTTACCGCCTCCCGGGGACAAACGAATCATGGCGATCTCAATAATCCGGTCTTTCTCAACCCATGTCCCGGTTGTTTCCAGATCCAGAACAACCAACGCTCTTTGCAAATGCATAAACTGCCTTTCTAATCAATCTCCGCTTCCAGTTCCTTGAAAAGCTCTTCCGCTTTACGCACCAGATCAACTTTCACCAGCTTAAGCGCCTCGGCATCTTTCTTGAAAGAACGGATCGCATTAAGAAAACGACGCACCGCTGCAGCATGACGCTGTTCCCGTTCTTCCTGGGGGTCAATCTGCTTTCTTTCCTTCATCAAAGACGTCAAATCTTTTCTAACCACACCGGCGGCACAACCCTGATCAACCACCTGCCTGCGCAAATCCTGATAATCCTGTTTAGTAAGCTCTTTCTTGCCTCGCGCCAATCGCAAAACATGCAAAGCATCCACCTCGGGCAAGACTGCAGGCTCTTTGGCCTGCAAATATTCCTCTTTAAGAAACTGCGGTTCCTGATCCTCGATAAAAGCGTATGTTTTAATCAGCTTGAGCGCCATGGATTTCTTGATACCCACTTCACGTTCAACATAATGTTCAAATTTCTCATAGCCCCAATATTCATACAGCTTGTCACGCCAGATAGCGTAGAGCGTCTGGGCCAGGCTAAGCCAAGCTGTCTTGAAATCCCTCGCGGCAGCCTCGGCGGCCTTGCGTAGTTCCTGACTCGTAGGATTATTTAACTGCTTAAGCTTACTTAACCGTTCTTCATGATCAAGAACTGACATACGACCTCCTGTTCATCCATTCAAAAGCGCTCGACTTTGACCCGGTGACGACAACGATTTACCGCTTCACAAGAAATAGCCCCGGCTACCGGAACAGCAGTATTCGCGGCGCCACACGCACAAGCCAGTCCAAGACAATCCGGCAAAGCCTCTCCGGCCAGAAATCCCGCCAAAAATCCCGCCAAAGCAGCATCCCCGCATCCCGCGCTACGAACGCCCCGCAAACGCGGACTACGGGCTGTAAACGCCCTGACTCCATCAAAAACCACAATGCCATCTTCCCCCAGGGAAAGTAAAACAACACTTGCTCCATACCCCGATATATCCGTCAAAGCCCTGCGGATTCTGCGTGCTGAGGACAACCGGTAGCCCAACAAAGCTTCCGCTTCCTGTCGGTTAGGCTTGACCAAAAATGGCCGGGCTTTTAATCCCTCGGCTAATGCCTGCCCGCTGGTATCAAGAACGCTTAAAACATTCTTGTCTCTGGCACGCGAAACAAGCCCAGCATAGTAGTCGTCCGGAACTCCGGGCGGAAGACTGCCCGAAAAGATCATGACATTTGCCGTCTTCGCACTTCGAGAGATATAATTCAACAGCCTCCCCAGCACCGACAAACTTGTTTGGGGCCCACGACCGATCAGTCTGAAATGTTTGTTAAGAGCAATATCCCGCACACTCCAGCAGGTTCGCGTTTCTCCCGGGACAAAGAAAGAATGCACCGTAAGCCCTTCTTCAACCAGCAAAGCTTGCGCACGCGCCCCGTCCTGACGTCCCCATATCCCGCAAAGCTCAACTTTTACTCCTAGCGCTTTCAATGCCCGCGCGCAATTAACAGCCTTGCCTCCAGGGGAAACACGAACCGTCTCCACCCGCATTTCACTCTCGAGATTAAAATGCCTGACCACAAGTTCACTGTCAAATGAAGGATGCAGGGCCACCGCGAGAACTTTGGACATCAACTCTTCCTTATAGACACAACAGCCACGGACCTGCCGTGGCTGTTGTCAGATAGAACTATAATCTGTATTACTCCGCGATATACTGCTTGAGTTCATTCCAGGTTTTCTGGCCAATAACCCCGTCAGCCTTGAGATTATGCTGCTTCTGAAATTCCATGATAGCCGACCTAGTTTTGCTGCCGATTTTTCCGTCTATATTGCCATCATACAGCCCGGCCCCTTTCAATGCTTTCTGGACATCCGCTGCAGAAGCCGCAACCTTGATCACTTTGTCTGCACCAGAAGCTGATTTTGATATAGAAGTTTTCTTGACCGGATCAAGTTCACTTTCTTCCAAGGTTACAGTCCTTGCCATATCAGATTTACTGGAAAGCTCTTTAACCTCATATTTAAGATCAACAATCTCTTTTTCCTGCTCATCAACACGCTGCTGAATATCGCTAACCTGATTCTGAATCTGACTCAATGGTTGAGCCTGCGGCCTTACCGACGCACAGCCCGCCAAAGTTACCACAACAAATACAAGCCCGAATAAACGAACACCCACATTGTCCTCCTTTATTAAAATCACGCTCATTTGAATTTTATTTCTCTATCGACCCCGATTCTTTCAGGGCTACCCATCAGTCTTGCGTCTTTAATGAACCTGCCGTCGGAATGCCATCCATCTCAAGAGATACAACAGTAAAAAGATCTTTTTTTATGAAATAATCCTCCGGTATAAACTGCCCGATAAATTTGACCGCCTCATCAAATTCATCCCTGACTTCGAGAACATACTCAAACCCGGGACGGATAAGCGGTATTCCTCCGAACTTGACCTTCTCTTTTGTTCCGTCAATCATAAGAGTGCCCAGATAAACCGCACCTTTTGTCTGTACAGAAAAATCAAGCTCCATACCTTCCTCAGCCAGGGTTGAACCTGCGGGAATGGCCACCTGGGTCATCTTATAGTTCCCTGGCGGAAGTTCCAGAACAAAATGACCCGGCTCTATAACCTTGCTGTCCTGAACCCAAGGCAGCAAACCGGAAGAGATTCTGTCTCCAACAGCGAAAACATACTGTTTCGCCGGATCCTCGCGATTTACAATCAGCAAACGAACATAAGACGTTTTTAACAGCCCTTTAAACTCCGTCTTGCCAAAAATAATTCCAGAAACAATGTCTGCTTCTTTCTGATCCGCGGGCGGCTCTATTGACGGAAGAAGATTCGCAACTTGTCCTTGCTCTTGGGCCGTAACACCCAGCAGAACCACAGAGGGCTGGGGCTGCATTGGCAAGGACGAAACGGTCTTTACGCTAGCGGCACATCCTGCCAAACATAAGAGCACACCTGTAAACAAAATTTTATGTAACATGTCGGAAGTCTTGCGGTCTAAAAATATATCTGAAAATACTTCCGGGAGATAAAATCCCGTCGCAATTGCTGAGCACGTTCGCATTTTTATGCGATCAATCGCGTTATTATTTAACGCCTTGAGCACAATCGGGCTTTTTAAAATATATATTCTTAGTTTAGCAAAAAGATTTCAAAAAGAACAGCAGGAAATTGAAAAAAAGCGCATCAGGAATTAATGAAGATAAAAAAACAGATGGCCGCAACTTCTTGTCAGATCGGCCATCTGCCATGACACTGGTGCTCTTGGCGCTTATGCCAGTGCCGCCGGCTTCGAAGCAACCGCCGGAGATTTCCAGAAAAGTTTTACCACCAGACTGTGACAGTACTGCACTGCAAACACGAGCCTCCTTTCCTTAACATGCATGATTCCTTTCACTTTGAAGATAAAAACTTCCGAATGCTCGTCTGTTGCGATCTTTTTAGTCAAGCGAATTTGCGGAGCCGCCTCTTGCTCGGGAAAGCAATCAGCACGATTGATAAAATAAACAAAATTCTTTACGACCCGCGTGACCGATTCCTTGTCCTCTTGCGATTCACGAATCGAAACGACCCGGCCTTTACCAGCTATATCTCTTTTACTATACGTGACATGTTTCATTGCGCCCCCTTGGATCCTCAAACAATTGAAGGATAGCATCTGAATATCCAAGAAACAAGGTACGGCCGGAGGGTTTCTTTAAAAAAAACCCTCTTTCCCGGAGACGGGAATGCAGGCGCAATCAGAAAATTTGCAGAATTATCCCCTGCGGGGACGCGGATGGAAAGGCAACGGAACCTTGTGTTCCTGCCCCTTGAAAAGACGCTGAATATTGGGACGATGACGAAAAACAACAAACAGACACAACACAATACTCAAGATAACAATACTGATATCCGCCGCAAAAATGATCATTAGAACAGGAAGTAAAATGGCTGCAAAAATAGAAGATACAGAAACATATGCCGTAACCAGAAAACACAAGACCCACCCGAGAACGCAAAACAGAACGGCTAAACGAATGCCCGGAAGAACAACAGTCAGGCCAATCAAAGCCCCTAGAGTAGTGGCAATCCCCTTGCCCCCCCTGAAATTCAGAAAACATGTCCAATTATGTCCGCAAACAGCCATTATAGCGGCAAGGATCCGGCCTGGCACCTGCGCATGAAATACTCCCGCAAGAAGAACAGGCACAACTCCTTTAACAATATCAATAATTAAAACAATAGTGCCCGGGCCTTTGCCCAGAACCCGAAAAGCATTAGTTGCTCCAACATTGCCGGAACCATGCTCCCGGATATCGATACCTTTAAGCCACTTGCCAAAAAGATAAGCCGTCGGAATCGACCCGATCAAGTAACTGGCAACCACTGTCAACAACAGATCAATAACGCCCATCGTTCAACACCCTGATCCCTTCTTTTATATAAACAGTCCCAGAAATAATTGTTGCCAATAACGCAATCCACCAGACAAAAAACGCAGGCTGGCACTGAAAAAAAATTGCCAGGATACAAATCATTTGCAAAAAAGCGGTGCACTTTCCCCAAGCATTGGGCCGGATTTCAGGAAGGCCTGACTTGAGTCCAAGCAAAACGCCACCCAGAATAAGAATTACATCCCGACTGAGAAAGGCAACAACCAACCAGAGAGGCATTCTGAGAGTCCAGTCATGATCAACTCCCACCCTGTAAAGACACAGCAACGCACTGATAAAGAGAAATTTATCGGCCAAAGGATCCAGAATGGCCCCAGCCCTAGTCTTCTCATGAAAATATCTGGCCACAATGCCGTCCACAACATCTGCGGCCTGAGCCAGCAGATAAAGACTCAAAGCAATCCAGCGCATATATTCCCGCTGCGGAGAATAATACATCATCACCGCAATAAAAACGGGTACTAGAAAGATGCGACCGATCGTAATCTTGTTGGCCAGCGTCAAACTAGAATCTCCTCTTCGGGAGCCTGTTAATCGACAAACTCGAGCCTGACTCCGGTCTCCGGGTCAAATTCCAATTCAGCACTATAATGCTTCCCGGTGGCCGGAGAATACTTCTCGCGCGGGACACTTCCCGAAGACAAAATCTTTTGCATAACCGCGCGGGATTCGGGATCTTTCTCAACTTCACGGGCCACTCGCCGCATATCCTCGGAAGAGACCTGTCTTCCGGTCATTCCACTGACTACTTTCTGCACAGCATCAATCTGCTGGGCAGCGGTTTCTGCAGAGCCCCCCTCCGGAGAAAGTCGGGCTGGGCGGGAAGCGCACCCGCCCGAAATAAAACAAAAACAAAGAATTAAAAGACCGGAAAAGCCCCCGGGTGAAGAAAACATCGTTCTCACTTGATTCTCCCGATACGATTAAGCGGCCAGAAAATAACATCCGCCCGGCCGACAACGATCTCCTGGGGAACAAAGCCCCAGTAACGCCCGTCATAACTGGACGCGCTGTTATCTCCCATAACAAAATACTGCCCCTCGGGAACCACAATGGGCTTGTGCTGGGCACCATAATCACCGTTATTATAGTAATAAATTCCGGCTATTGTCCCCTGATCAATAACCTTGCCGTCAATATAAACACGACCCCGAAGGATCTCGACTTTCTCCCCGGGGAAAGCGATCAGACGTTTGATATAATCCTTGTCCCGGGTTGGCGGGAAACGAAAAACAATAACATCTCCCCGCTTGGGAGCGGTAAACCCGGGAAAACGCCGCGCGGTAAATGGAACCAGCGGACCATACGCCAGCTTGTTCACAAAAAGCCTGTCCCCCTCGATAAGAGTCATGCGCATGGAGCCTGAAGGTATCTTGAAAGGCTGGAAAAAGAATGTACGAATGACCATAGCCAGGATAAAAGCCACCAGGATTGATTCGCCCCATTCCTTGGCGATACTTTTGCCAGAATCCCCCAAAAGCGCAGCACGAAAAGCACTCCAGGAAAATCCGCAAGAAAACAACAAGGTGAGGGCCGCAACCGGATAGCCCGTCAGCAGAGTTAATAAGACCCAAAAACGATCCAGTTTCGCGGCCCGCACAACAGCACAAATACCGCATTTTTGAACCAGTTCTTTTTCCTGTTCCATAACATCCTTCCGTTGCAAAATCTGCTATCAGTCTATATTTTCAAAGCCGCCAAGAAAGCTTCCTGCGGAACCTCAACCCGTCCAACGGATTTGAGCTTCTTCTTTCCTTCTTTTTGCTTTTCCCACAACTTGCGTTTACGGGAGATGTCCCCTCCGTAACACTTAGCCGTCACATTCTTGCCCATCGACTTGATCCGCGAAGACGCTATAATGCGCCCGTCACAGGATGCCTGGATGCGGATATCAAACAACTGGGCTGGAATAAGCTCTTTAAGTTTCTCGCACAAAGCCGCCCCCTTGGCATAAGCATGCTCCTTATGCACCAGGCAGGAAAAAGCATCACAGGCCTCATCATTAATCAAAATGTCCATCTTGACAATCGGCGCCTGGCGGTAACCAGCGAACTCATAATCAATAGAACCATATCCTTTGGTCGCCGATTTGACCATATCATTGAAATCCACAATCACTTCTGCCAGCGGAATCTCGTAAACAATCCGCATGCGATCCGAAATAAACTCACTCTTGATATAGGTGCCGCGCTTGCGTTTGGTCAATTCCATAACGGCATCCATACTGACCACCGGAGTCAGAACAGAAACTTTCAAATACGGCTCTTCCACCGAGCGGACATCATTCATGGAAGGCAGAGCAGAAGGATTCTCGATATCCATCATTTGACCGTCCTTGGTCTCGTAACGATAGCCAACATTCGGCGTCGTCAAGACCAGGCTCAGATTATATTCCCGTTCCAGTCTCTCCTGAACAACCTCCATGTGTAACAAGCCAAGAAAACCGCAGCGAAAACCGTGCCCGAAAGACTGTGAAGTTTCGGGTTCGTACGTAAAACTCGGATCGCTCAGTCGTAATTTGTCGATAGCTTCACGCAACTCCATGTATTCGTCGGCAGTCACCGGATAAACCCCGCAAAAGACCAGGGGCTGTAACTGCCGATATCCTTCCATAGGTTCCATACAGGGATTATCCGCCCTGGTCACCGTGTCACCGACACGAATTTCTTTGGGATCGCGCACATTACAGGTAAAATAACCGACCTCACCGGATCCCAGCTCCTTGAGCTTGGTGTCAAACGGCGAGAAACACCCCATCCCGTCAACAGTAAATTCTTTCTGTAAATGCATCAACCGGATACGGTCACCTATCGCAAGGCTGCCGTCTATAATGCGGATAAAGATAACCACACCCTTATAAACGTCATATTTCATATCAAAAATCAGAGCCTTGAGCGGTTTATTTTCTTCACCATAAGGGGCCGGAATAAAGCTGACAATCTTCTCGAACAGCAAGTCAATATTCAGTCCTTCTTTTGCGGACACCTTCTGGATGTCCTGCTCCTTGAACTTGAGGATCTCCTTGAGCTGACGAACTGCTTCATTAAGATCAATATTGGCAATATCGATCTTGTTGATCACCGGCAGGATTTCAAGATTATTATTTATTGCCAGGTAATAATTGGCCACCGTCTGCGATTCAACTCCCTGTGAAGCATCAATAATAAGAAGCGCCCCCTCACAGGCCTTGAGCGACTTCTCAACCTCGTACGTAAAATCCACATGACCAGGAGTATCGATCAGATTAAACAGATACTCACGACCATCCTGAGCCTTGTAATTCAAACGGACAGCCGAAGCCTTGATCGTTATCCCGCGCTCGCGCTCGAGATCCATATCGTCGAGCATCTGATTCTTGAAACTACGCTCGTCAATCGCTCCGCAAAAAAGCATCAAACGATCCGCAAGAGTGGACTTCCCGTGATCAATATGCGCGATAATCGAAAAATTACGTATAAGCGTCTGATCCATAAATTTTATTGCCTGTCAATTCGTGCGGCTATGAAATTGACAACTTCGTCAATGCTCATTCCGGTCGAGTCAATATATAATGCGTCATCTGCTTTTTTCAAAGGACCAACTTTACGGGTCAAATCATGCTGATCCCGTTCCATCAAATCCTTCTCCAGACCGGCCTCGTCGACCGGAAGACCTTTAAGCCGCAGTTCATCAGCCCTTCTACGGCAACGCACTTTGAAATCCGCATCCAGAAAGAACTTAAAAGCGGCGTCAGGGAAAACTACTGTCCCCAGATCCCTGCCGTCTCCGACCAAAGACACTTTTCGGCCCATTCTTTTCTGCCAATCAACCAGAACCTCCCTGACACCGGGAGTACGGGCTATATAAAACGTTTTGTTAGTAACTTCCTGCGAACGAATATCGACAGAAACATCCTGCTCGTCCAGCAGAACTCGCAGAGACCCACCCGGCTCAAAAAGCACATCAATCACAGTCGCCCGGGCCAAAGATTCCAGCGCCGCCGGATCCTCCAGATCTGTGCCCAAACGTAAAGCCTTGAGAGTCAGAGCACGATACATGGCTCCGGTATCCAGAAAAGCCACACCAAGTTTTTGCGCCAGTAACTTCGCCACCGTACTCTTGCCGGCTCCCGCAGGCCCGTCAATAGTAACAACAAACGGCATACTCATTCTTTTTTCTCCAGTAAAAGATGGCGGGCTTTGGCCTGTTCAAGAAAAGCCGTAAGCGCCTGTTCGTCCCGATCCACAACGGCCTTACGAATCTCGGACAACGACCCAACCACTTCATCAATCGAACGTAAAACATTACGATAATTAGAGAAACAGATATCACTCCACATCTTTGGCGATGAACCGGCGATTCGCGTGGTATCACGCAAACCGGCTGAAGCCAAAGGCAAATATTGTTCAGGAACCGCCCGCATCAAGGCAAAGGCAGCCATATGCGGCAAATGACTGACATAAGTCAAAGCTTCATCATGCTTGGCCGGTTCCATAATCCGGACATCACAGCCCAAAGTTGTCCAGAGTTGTCGCACCTTGTCCCGTGCCACCTTGTTGGTCTTGTCGGTCGGAGTCAGAACACACACCGCCCCCTTTAACAAATCTGCCGAAGCATGCAGCACTCCGCTCTTTTCCGAACCCGCTATCGGATGGGCCCCGGCAAAAAGAACATGCGCAGGAAAACATTTCTCCGCAGCATCAACAATCGCCATCTTTGTACTGCCCACATCTGTTACCACACAGCCACGACGCAGATGCTTGGAAATATTCAGGATATCCGCAAGAATCGTCTTGACCGGCGAAGCCAGAATAACCAAATCCGCGCCCTGGATAGCTTTCTGAGTTTCAATAAAGACCTCATCTAGCACACCGCGCTCAACAGCGAGACGACGCGATGTTTCCTGTCGCGATGTTCCTACAATTCGCTCTGCCAGACCTTTCTGCCTAAGGGCAAGAGCAACCGATCCGCCAAGCAAACCGGTACCAAGCACCGCAGCTTTTCTGAACATATGTCTTCTGAACACTGCCACCCTTTCCAGGTATTCCGCGCGGCCAAGCCTTACGAACACGGGATAATCAACCTTTTTGTATGAAAAATAATTCGGAACAAAACCGCTTTCCAAAGAAAAACGGCCTAGATTGCCGCCGCAAACGCTTTTAAAAAGAGTCTGTTCTCCGACGGTTTGCCAATGGTTACACGAATATAGTTTGACAGCCCCCAGGCACTCATATCCCGGACAATAATCCCCTTCTTAAGCAATGCAGCGGAAAGCTCCCGGCTGTCTTTGGAAGTACGAATCTGGATAAAATTCGTACACCCTTTGCTGACTTCGACCCCCTGAGCTGAGAAACTACGCAGCTGTGCGCACAAACGACTGCGTTCGGTGTTAAGTTCTTTAAGAATCCGGTCATAATAAACACGGTCTTTCAGTGCGGCCAGGGCCGCAGCCTGGGCCACAGACGTCACATTAAACGGTTCGCGTACACGATCCATTAACGCCGCGACCTCCAGAGAAGCCACTCCATAACCGATACGCAGTCCCGCCAACCCAAAAAGCTTGGAAAACGTCCGGGCAACGATCACATTACCGCGAGAGCGCAGCAGATCAAGCGTCTGGACATAATTCTTTTCTGCAGCCGCAAACTCGTAATATGCTTCATCAAAGAATACAAGCACGTCCTGCGCGAGTCCACGCAAAAAACTGTCCACTTCGGCCTTGTCGGGAAACTGACCGGATGGATTGTCGGGATTACCGATAAAAACAATCTTGGTCCGGGCGGTAACCGCCTTTTTCATGGCTGACATATCGTAGCGCAACCCTTTGAGAGGAATCTGGATGCACCTGGCTCCAGCCAAAGTCGAGGCCAGAGAATAAACCAGAAACGAGGGCACAGCCATGACCACTTCATCACCAGGATTAATAAAAGCGCGCAAAGCCAAAACAATAACCTCATCAGATCCACAGCCAAAAACAAGCTGCCGGGGATCAACTTTCAGCCGACGGGAAAGCTCCTGGCGCAATTCGAAACAACTTCCGTCAGGATAACGATTGAGATTCCTGCCCGCCTCCCGGACAGCCTTGAGAACTGCAGGCGAAGGCGGGTACGGATTCTCGTTCGAGGCCAGCTTGACAACCCGCTTGAGTCCAAGTTCACGCTTGACTTCATCAATCGGTTTGCCGGGGACATACGGCTTGATCTTCAAAACATTCTTATTGGCTCGATTGTTCATATTGTTATACCGGATATGACCCAAGGATTTTCATAAACTTGCACATTCCCTCAAGACGTAAAAGAGCTTTACGAATCTTGGGATCTTCCCGATGCCCTTCGATATCAAGAAAGAAATAATAATCCCAGGCTTTCTTTTTGATCGGACGCGATTCAATTTTGGTCAAGTTGATCCTGCTGCGGGCAAAAGGCGTCAGAATGGACGACAAAGCCCCTACCCGATCTTTGATCGAAAAAACAATCGAAGTCCGGTCCTTCCCGGTTGCCGCTGCATCATGATGCGCAATCACAAAAAAACGGGTAGCATTGTGAGCGAAATCCTGAATATCAGCCTTGATAATCGGAATTCCGTAAATACGGGCGCATTCCGGCGAAGCAAGCGCGGCCGCCCCGCGTTCCGTCAGCGCCAGCTTGACAGCGTCAGTAGTGGCCGCAACACTGATATGCTTGACCCGTTGCGGCGGACAATTGGCAAGCAACCAATTCCGGCACTGCGCCAAGACCTGCGGATTGGAATAGACTTTTTTGACCGCACTAACCGGCCCCTTGCAAAGAAAAGCATGCGAAATCCGAACCAGAATATGAGCACACACCTGTAAATCCGAGTCCACCAGCATGTCAATCGTGGGCGTTACCGCTCCTTCGACTGAATTCTCGATAGGCACCATACCATAATCAGCTTCTTTCCGCTGCACACTCTGAAAAACCTCAGGAATACTCTGACAACCGAGATATTCCAACTGTGATCCGAATTTGCGCACCGCGGCCAGCCATGAATTGGAGCCTCGCCCTCCCAGGTAGGCAATGCGCAAAGGCTTTTCAAGCGATAAGGAACTGGACATAATCTCACGCCAGATCGCCTCAAGCGCCTCATTGTTCATGGGGCCGGCATTAAGTGTTTTTAAACGCGCCAAAAGCTGCTGCTCACGCTCCGGCACGTACACATTACGACCGTCCTTATGCTTTGCCTGTCCGACTTTCAGGGAAACCTGAGCTCGGGCATTTAGAAGCGCCAGCAATTGGGCATCAATATCATCGATCTTCCGACGCAGATTCTTCAGTTCCACGGTCAGCTTCCTCCTGCGGAGCATTCTCCGCGCTCATCATCCTGGCCTGTCCCCCGACTGACCCGACAATATCTCCGTCTGCAATCTCTGCCGGGGAGACCATATCTTTCTCCAACTCATCAATATCCATTCGGGTTCTGGCTTTTGCCAGATCTTCCGCTGTCGGAGCATATTCCCCGGAAACAGCCTGAGCCAACTCCTGCTGCAATCCGGCGGAGTCAGACGTCCCGGAGGTCCCCTCTGCAGCAGCCAAGCCAGGAAACTCTTCCAGTTTAGGCAGATCCGACAAAGCTCTCAAACCAAAATATTCCAGAAACAACCCGGTGGTTCCGTAAACATACGGACGGCCAGGCACTTCTTTTCTCCCGACGATCTTTATCAGCCCCTTGTTGAGCAAATGTATGACAACCCCGTCAGAGTTCACCCCGCGAAGAAGCTCAAGATCAGTACGCGAAACAGGCTGTTTGTAGGCAATAATCGCCAAGACCTCCAGCGCCGGACGAGACAATTTCTCCTTATGCCGGGTCTTGAAGAATTCACGTATATAAGAGGCGTAATCTCCGCTTGAGAGCATCTGCCAGCCACCGGCGATCTGAATAACAACCATTCCCCTGCGGGCAGAAGCATATTCCTGCTCAAGCAGATCCAGCGCCACCTTGATCTCATCTGCCGAAACACCAATGATCGCATCCTTAAACTGCTCTGCAGTCACCGGCTTCTCACTAACGAACAAAAGAGCCTCGACTGCCCCTTTCAAATGTTCTATCTGATTATTATCCATAACAACCCTGTCATTAAGATTTTCGGGATACGGAATAAATTGCATTAAGCAATTCTTCTACAGTCGCGGCTCCACCGGTCCGGTCCCAGGCCTTGCGAACCATGTCTTCGGCCTCCGGCTTTTTGTACTGCAACTGCTGAAGCACTGCGAGCGCTTCCTCGCAAACAGAAGATGCGGGAGCAGCCGTTATCTTTATTCTGGTATCTGGAATAAGTCCAAAACGACTGACCTTCCCCTGCAGCTTCGCAATAATATCTTTTGCTTTCTGCTGTCCAATACCAGGAAGCCCCTTGAGAAAAGCCGAATCAGAAGCATCTATGGCCGCAGAAATATCGGCAATCGAACAATTGAGCGCCTTGACGGCGGCTTTAGGTCCGATACCGGAAACCGAAATGAACTGCAAAAAGAACTCTTTTTCAAGCTCGTTCAGGAATCCGATCATGACCGGAGCGGCGGTGGAAGGCCCAATCTGCAGATAATGATGAATGACCAAAACAACAACACCTTCGTTATCACAAGCCGAGTCAATCCTCTGGGCAACCGAGGAGGGAACCAGAATTTCGTAAAAAATACCGCCAACTGCCAAAACAACGGCGTTATCTTTCTTTTCGGCTATGACGCCCTTGATCCGAACAATCATCTCGGCTCCATCAGAAGAAACAACCCCAACTATCCGGAGTAACGTTTCATATTCGCATAAGCCAACCCAAGTGCCAAGGCATCGGAGATATCCAGCGTAAGTTTCTCGGGGGCAATCTTGAGAAAAGACGCAACAACCAGGCGCGTCTGTTCCTTCGAAGCATTGCCATTGCCAACAACCGATTTACGAACACGCTTGGGACTTTCCTCGACCAGCAAAAGATTCCGTTCGGCACACACCAGACATATAACGCCCCGGGCGTGTCCCATAACAACTGCGGTCACCGGATGAGCGTAATGACTATAAAGCTTTTCCAGAACCATAACCGAAGGCTGGTACCGCACAACAACATCGTCGAGATGCTTGCGAATCTTGGATAACTTGACTGCAAAGGAGTCCTTGCGCGCAGGCTCAATCGACCCAAGCTCAAGGGCGGCAATCCGGGTCCGGTCATCAATACGGATCACACCGTAACCAGTAGCTTTAAGACCGGGGTCAACACCAATAACTATCATTCCGCCCCCAGTTTCTACCCCTCCAGAGCGGCCATATCCTCGTCAGAGATGTCAAAATTGGCATACACATTCTGTACATCTTCATAATCTTCCAGCGCATCAACCAGTGCCAGGACATTCTTGGCTTCACTGCCGGTAACCTTTACTGTCGTCGTCGGAATCATGGTAACTTCCGCTGACTTCATGGGAAGCTGCTTGGCTTCAATTGCGCTACGAACAGCTTCAAAAGCAGAAGGATCGGTAGTAATCTCGTAAACATCGTCCTGAATTGTCATATCTTCCGCACCGGCTTCAAGAACCAGATCCATCAAATCTGTTTCATTGATAATCTTGACCTCAACCACAATCAAGCCCTTCTTGTTAAAAAGAAAAGCGACTGAGCCCGGCGATGCCAGACTTCCATTCTTGCGGGTCAGGATGTTACGTACTTCGGCTGTGGTCCGATTCTTGTTATCAGTCAAGCCTTCTATAAAAACAGCAATCCCACCCGGAGCATAAGCATCAAAAGTAAAAGATTCATAGGTCACGCCGGGCAGCTCACCGGTACCCTTTTTGATAGCATTCTCCACGTTACTGGAAGGCATGTTGATCCCGCGAGCACGCAGCATCGCCGTACGCAAACGGGGATTTTTGTTCGGATCGCCGCCACCTTCTTTGGCTGCCGTGACAATTTCACGGGTGATTCTTGTAAAAGCAGCTCCGCGCTTGGCATCCAGGGCCGCTTTCTTATGCTTGATTGTTGCCCACTTTGAGTGACCTGACATTTTGTGACCTTTCTTTCCTGCGTTAAACCCGAATTGTGAAATAGCTGCCTGACAACAAAAAAACTATATTAGCAAGAGGCTTAAGACTCAACCCGGATTTTGACTAAAAAAATCCGGATAAAGTATGCTCTATCAGATAAAACAGGCCATAAGCCGGGTTCTGTACCGCTCCCCGGACAGACACTAGGCCGGTCCCAAAGAACGTTGACGACCATCCGCCTTACTCTTTCGGTCGCCCGAAAGACTCTTGCAGCCCACCCGAGGATAAACGAAACGGATCATTTCGTGTTACATCCAGAGAAAAAGTTAACTTGCTCCCCGAAGAACTCTCCTCATATTTGGCCTTGCTCCATGCGGAGATCGCCGCGTTTCACTTCCCCGCATTCAACCGCGGTTGTTCGTCACTGTGGCTCTGTTCAACATCCTGCAAACAATCCCGAAAGACAGTCAGCAAAACGTCCCAGAATTACCTGGGCGCACTATCCTGTGGAGCCCGGACTTTCCTCCCCGATTGTGAATTCATCGGAGCGGCCGTCATGGCCTGTTTTTTTCTTTTTAAGAACAGAGGTGGCCAGTCGATCCGCCGCACTATTCTGTTCCCGCGGCACCACCTTGAACTCGACTTTCTTGAAACTTTTCAATATCTCGACCGCTTGAGCATGCAAAAGCTTCATGTTTTCATGCTTGACCTTGTATTCACCCTTGATCTGATAAAAAACAAGCTCACTGTCCGTGCGCAGCCGCACATGCTCTGCTCCTAGCTGCCGAGCCTCAGTTAAACCTCTGATCAAGGCCCGGTACTCAGCCACATTATTGGTGGCAAGACCAATCGGTTCGGCAATCTCGCGTAACGTAACACCATCTTCCAGAATCACCACACCGATCGCGGACGGCCCGGGATTGCCGCTTGAGGCACCATCAGAAAATATTTCAAAAACCCGCATCAAAGATCTTCCTTGATATAAAGCAACCGCGCGCACATCTCGCAACGTACAATCTGATCGAACATTTTTATACGGTTAACAAACTGCTGCGGCAAATGCATAAAACAACCGCCGCATGCCCCGCCCACCAACGGAACCAGTGCAAGCCCGCCTCGATTGCGGACAACCTGCTCGTAAGTAGAAAGCGTCGCCGGGTCAATACCGACAACGGCTTCGCGCCGACGGGCTTCAACTGACGTAATTTTTTCCTGGACTGACGCAAGCTCTAGGTCAACTTTTTCCTTCTCGGCAAGATACTGCTTTTCTTCTTCCAGTAAAAATTCTTTTTCCTTACTGATTTCAGCCAGAATTCTCTCGGATGATTCCATCAAGCGAAGCACATCTTCTTCCAGAAGAGATTTATCCGCCTTAAGGTTCTCGATCTCAAAAAGCTTGGTCTGATACTCCTTGTTGGTCTTGAGCGTCATCAACTGGGTACTGGCATGAGCGATACTTTGCTCCTTGCTTTTAAGATCCAGCTCTTTGGTTTTACGCGCAAGATCTATCTCCTTCGACTTCGCTTCAAGTTCAGTAAAATGTTCGCGTTTCTTCTCGTAGGCCGCCTTGAGCGTCAACGCCTGCGCCGGCTTCTCCGCGAGCTCTCTTTTGTATTCATAAAGCTCCAGATCAATCTCCTGAAGAATAACCAGCTTCCCGAGGGTAATCTTTACAGTTCCTTGCGCCACATTGTCCTCTTCCTTGCTTGCAATACCGCAGGCTGATAAAAATGGTGGACGCAGCAGGAATCGAACCTGCGACCTCTGCCATGTGAGGGCAGCGCTCTAACCAACTGAGCTATGCGTCCAGTATGACCGCCGAAAGAACTTACAAATCAGAATGGGCCCACCTGGACTCGAACCAGGGACCAAGAGATTATGAGTCTCCTGCTCTAACCGACTGAGCTATAGGCCCTGAATTCTCTTGATCAGAACTGCCTGTGCCACGCCAGTTATACAGCTAAACTGACGAAGAAGAATATCACACATGCCGATTCTTTTCAATATTCAATAATCAAATGCAAACTATTCCACCCGAACCACTGTACGCGCGCTTGGCCGGAGACCGGAAAAACCCAGCCCGTAAGAACAAAAGATTTCGAAATCACCACGGCGTGAGGGCATGAGTGAGAATTTCTTGGTTAACGACTCCCCGGGAGAAAGCAGATGATTCCCTACCCCCGAAATACGGCCTTTCCCCCATGTCTGCCCGTTGAAAAGACAGGAAAGGGAGTCTTCATCCAGGCGCTTCAAGCGATGCCCCATGGAACTGACATTACCCAGCACAACATCAAATTCCAGTTTCTGTCCCAGAGCCACAGGCTCCCGCGGCGTCCGGATAGAAAGCCGTAACGGCAGCCCCGCCTGCTGAAGTTCTTCAATCCTTATTCCTTCGATCCGGACAGCATCCAGCAGATTGAAACCACCCATTCCGGCCCTGCCTCTGACAAAAAGCCCGATCTTGATCCCGGCCTGGGGATACGTCAGAACCTGGTAACCGGGCTCCTCCTGATCCACATCAACCACATCTACAGGATACGCCTTGACGCTGATCACAAAATTAAGATCTTCGGAGAAAGAATGCACATACTCAATGAATGTCCACCCATTTGAATCCTGCCGCAACGCCGTCCGGTCAAAGCCGCGCAAAACATCATTACGATCACGGATAGCTTCTATTCTTTTGTACACCCCGTCCATAGTTGCAGAAAGAGCAGTCATAACCGCCGGAGAAATACGCCCGGCAACGGCATCCGGAGCAAAAAAGAAAAGCGCAAGCGCAATCAAGGAAGTTAAAAACGGGGCATTCATTATCATCCTCCAAAAAAAACATCCGGAGGCAAAAACCCTCCGGATGTTTCATCAATTCAGTCACAACCCGCCAAATCTACACGGTCAAATCGCATAATCTTCCCGGGTGGACATATCCAGAAACATTTTTATGCGACGAGAACGCGTAGGGTGACGCAGCTTCCGCAATGCCTTGGATTCAATCTGCCGCACACGCTCCCTCGTTACGTTAAATTCAGCACCGACCTCTTCCAGTGTCCGGCTGGTGCCATCCATTATGCCGAAACGCAACTCCAGAATCTTACGTTCACGATCATCAAGTGTATCAAGAACAGAACCAATCTCGTCTTTTAACATCGAATGCAGTGTGGCATTAGCCGGAGAAACTGCCTTCTTGTCCTCGATAAAATCGCCGAAATGAGTATCCCCTTCATCTCCGATTGGTGTCTGCAAAGAAATCGGAACCTGGGATATCTTCATGATCTCTTTAACCTTGGATACAGGAATACGCATCTGGGCGGCGATCTCCTGAGGAGCCGGCTCCCTGCCATATTCCTGTACAAACATACGGGAAATACGAATAATCTTGTTGATCGTTTCGGTCATGTGGACAGGAATACGAATTGTCCGGGCCTGATCCGCGATCGAACGCGTAATGGCCTGACGAATCCACCATGTTGCATAAGTTGAAAACTTGTATCCCCTCTGATACTCAAACTTCTCGACCGCGCGGATAAGGCCCATATTTCCTTCCTGGATCAAATCCAGGAACGAAAGTCCGCGATTGATATATTTCTTGGCAATCGAAACAACCAACCGAAGGTTGGCCTCCACCAGAAGCTTTTTGGCCTTGTTAAACTCCCGCTGACGAATCTTGATAACCCGCAACTGCTCTTTAAGATGAACGATCGGTTCGCCGAGATCACGGGTGATCCGCTTGCGCTTCTCTTCCAGATCCTTCTTGGAAAGGATCGGTTTCTTGATAGCCAACTGACGCTCGACAAAGGCCAGCTCGTCCACAAGTTCATTGATCTTGACAATAATCGCCTCATTGACCGAACTGGTCAACTTGAACTCGGATATCACCTTGGCAGACTCGGCAGTCCCGGCTTTGGTGCGCTTGACCTTTTCCAGCAAACGCTTGAGATCCTGCAACAGCTTCGGGCGACGTTCCAATTCGTCCTTAACCACGTCCTCGACATTAATCTGCTCGTTAAGCGCATTTTCAATAGTATGGATTGCCTCCCGGCGTGCAAACGCCGTCACAAAAAGAGCCTCGGCAAACTTTCCTTCTGCTTCCTCAATACGCTTGGCCAGGGAAATTTCTTCGTCTCTGGTCAACAGAGGAATCGACCCCATCTGCTTGAGATACATCTTGACCGGATCATCGAGAGGAATAAATTTGTCTGCGTAGACATCTTCTTCACGATTCTCCTCACGCACGCGACGCACCTGCTGTTCCCGGGTTTCTTCCGCGTCTTCAGCCTGGGGATCAACTTCCTCGTCAGAATCTACAACCCTGATCCCCTTACCGTCCAGGATCTCGAACACCTGGTCGATATCCTCGGAAGAGTCAATAGAATCCGAAAGCGTTGCATTGACCTCATCATAGGTCAGAAACCCTTTCTTTTTCCCTGACTCAACAAGCTTGTCGAGGTCGTGCTGAAAATCCTTCTCTTTTTCCTGCTCTTTCATGTTGCAATCCCTCATTCCTTGACCAGCTGATTAAATTCCTTCTGCAATTCCAGCACCCGCTGCGGATCCTTGTTCTTCTCTGCCAGCCTGATCGCGCGGCGAACTTCTTCCCTTCGATGCCTGATTCTTGTCTTGCGCAAGCGCGCCAGACAATCATTTAAAACCCGTTCCTCACCGGCTGACGGCTGGCCGTTATCGACCGCTCCGGAAGCCAGGATACGCCGTGCCTCCTGGTCGTCAATCCGTTCCCATAGAAATGCCGCACTTGTCTTGCGACCCAGATCAATGTCTTCAAAAAGAACTGTTATGATCCTTCTGACAACCGGATGGGAAAAGTCATCCGTATCCGCCACAGTTCGTAACAACTGAGCCCAGCGCATATCTTTAAGAACCAGCCGCAGGATTTCAGCCTCATCGGCGGGCAATCCGGCCGGCTTGATTGACCCCGCCGGAACTCCACCGACAGCAGCCGTAACCGGAGCTGGCGAGCGCGAAACCAGATTTCGCTCTTTGTGCAGAGCCGTTTCCGAAACTTTAAGCCGTTGGGCCAACTCCTGAAAATATCCGCTTTTGACAACTTCGCTTCTGACCCGCTCAATCGTCGGAATCATTTCCTGGCAAATCCTCCCCCGGCCTTCGATCGTTGCAACCGGGTACTGCGCTGTCAGAGATTCAAGTTTAAACTCAAAAAGGCTTTTTGCCAAGAGCAGCCGGGTACGAAATTCGTCAATACCATACTTCAGGATGAAAGAGTCCGGATCATCTCCCTCGCTCAGAGTGGCTATACGAACGTCCATGTCCTCGTCAAGCAAAACATCCAGACTACGCAAAGACGCCATTTGCCCGGCGGTATCCATATCGTAAAGCATAACAACATTCCGGGTGTATCTGCGAATCAGCCTGATCTGATCAACCGTCAGAGCCGTCCCCAGCGAAGCCGCCACATTCTCGACTCCCCCCGCGTAAGGGCGAATAAAATCCAGGTACCCTTCCACAATCACCAACTTGTCTGCCTGACCCGCCGCCTCTTTGGACAAATTAAAACCGTAAAGATGCCTGCCTTTGGTATAGACCGGAGTCTCGGGTGAATTGATATATTTCGCCTGATCGTCTTTTTTTAAAGAACGCGCTCCAAATGCTACCGGCCGGCCTCTGTGATCAAAGATCGAAAAAACAATTCTTCCCCTGAAACGATCGTAACAGCCTTTGCCCTGGTCGCGCATCACAACCAAGCCCGACCGCTCGATCACATCAGAAGAAAAACCTTTCTGACGCAACAATATCAGCAGTCCATCCCAACGATCATAGGCGTAGCCGATATTAAAACGTTTTGCAGTCTCGGCATTAATCGACCGTGCACGAAGATACTCCCGAGCCAGGCGAATTTCGTCGCCGGCACCCGACATGAGATTGGTCCTGAAATATTCGACCGCAACCTCATTAAGTGCAATCACCTGCCGGGCCAGGGTGTCCTGCCCGGGGTCAACGCGACTTTCGGGCAGCGAAATCCCGGCTTTGTCCGCCAGCATTCTTAATGCCTGAGGGAAGTCCAGATGCTCCTGCATCATAACAAACCGGATTACATTCCCACCGGCTCCACAGCCAAAACAATGAAAAATCTGCTTGTCCGGATTGACAATGAACGAAGGGGTCTTTTCATTATGAAAAGGGCACGCCCCTTTAAAATTTCTTCCCGTCTTCTTCAGAGGGATATACCCTGCGACCATTGCCACAATATCGGTGCGGTCAATAATCTGCGCTATCACATCCTCAGGAATAAGCCCCACATACACCTCTGCTGAACCGTCAGCTCCTGATTCTAGCGGTCAGCGGCGCTCTATCTTTCCAAGCTGCCGCAAAACCTCGGAATTTAAACGGTCACCTGAAAACAATTTGGCCACCAGAGACTCCTGAATGGTTCGATAAACTCCGGGGGATACCGGTGCCAGATAACGCCCGGAAAGACTGCGGGCCGTCATACTCTCCAGATAAGAATTCTCCGTAAGCAAAAAGAAAAACAATACCATGCTGGCCACAAGACAGGCCCGGGCAAGGCCAACCAAAGCCCCTCCCCATTTATCGACAAAAGCCTGGGCTTCAATAGAAAAAACCATCAAAAGACCATCCCGTATAATCTTACATAACAAAAAAAGAAAGAGCCAGAAAAGCACAAATGTCACACAAACCGCAATAACCAATGGACTCGAGGTGAAACTGGTCAACAGGCCGGATAAAGTCGAATAATAATGCAGACAAACAAAAACAGTAAACACCGTTCCCAGAAATTTAAAAAACTCAATCACAAAACCCGTATTAATGCCTACGAAAATAACCCGGACAAAAATCAAGCCGACAACCAGATCGATCCAATTCAACCTGCCCAACCATGCCATGGTCATACGCATCCTCTTTTTTGATTCCGATCTTGCCCTGACAAAAGCCTTAGGGAACCCCGGCGGTCAATTCAAAGAAAACAGCAGAAATCTGAATATCCGTTTTGACTTAAACTCTAAGTCATGTGCTTGTAAAGATTTTGAAGTATAACATATGTTTTTAAAGACTGTCAAGAAAAGCGTCCGCACTAAAAAAGAAAAGCCATGGAATATAACTCCATGGCTTACATAATCTTGGCTTTTAAACCTGAGCAAACTCACCAGAGAAAAGTCATACCCCAGCCAGCTCCTCCTGCAAATCTGCCTGTCCGTCCGGAACAACCGCCGCGACAGAGGGAGCTTCCTCTGAGTCCACAACACTGTCTGACACAGGCTCTGACTTTTGTTGACTTTTGTCAGACAATTTAACCGAAACAACCCGGGACACGCCGGTTTGCTGCATGGTGACACCGTACATAACATCAGCATGCGCAATGGTTTTTTTGTTATGTGTAATAACAATAAACTGTGCAATCCGGGCGAAATCCTTAAGGACATGGGCGAAGCGATCCACATTGGCTTCATCCAGAGCTGCGTCGATTTCATCCAGCACACAAAAAGGACTGGGATTAACCTTGAAAACCGAAAAAATAAGCGCAATGGCCGTCATGGTTTTTTCGCCGCCGGAAAGCAGGCTGATAACTTGCAACTTCTTTCCTGGAGGACGAGCGACAATCTCGATACCGGACTCCAGCGCATTCTCGGGGTCAACCAGAACCAATTGCGCCTCACCTCCATTAAAAAGCACCCGGAAATAATGCCGAAACTGCTCATTAACTTTGGTAAACGTATCGACAAACATCTGCCGGGTCGTTTTGTTAATCTTGCGAATCGTCTGTTCCAGCATGTCTTTTGCGGTCAACAGGTCAGCCTGCTGTTTTGTCAGGAACTGGAAGCGGTTACGCAGCTCCTCGAATTCCTCGATCGCCACCATATTGACCGTACCATACGACTCACAGCGCTTGGTCAATCCCTGGATATCCTGGGTGGTCTTGTCGGGATCGAAATCAGCCGGCAACGGTGCTTCATCCTGTTCCCCGGAAGAGGCAATTTCAAGCTGGTATTTCTGTAAAATCCGTTCACGAACAGACTGTTCCTGAAAGGATATCTGCTGAATCCGCAACTCCTGCCCGTGAATCTGATCACGACTGTCAGCAACATCTTTCTCGATTGCCAGCATCTGCGCACGCACGCTGCCCAGGCGCTGAGAAACATCATCGCGTTCGGCCTCATGTCGTCCAAGCGCAACCGCCAGCTCCTGCCTGTCCGCGCGCAACGCAGCCATCGAAGCCTGCAAAGTTTCAATCTCAAGGCGATACTTTTCACGGCGCTCGCCAAAACCGGACGCTTCCTTATCCAGAGTCTCCAGTTCCCGCTGCCCGCGCTGCAAATCAGCGCGATACATATCAATATTGGCGCGCCAGGCTTTTTCTTTATCCGCGACACCCGCGACCTCGGCCTCCATCTGGGCCACTGATACTGCAGCCTCTTCACGCTCGCGGCGACGAACCAGAATTTCTGCCTGACGGCAGGCAATTTCTTCCCGAACACGGGCGGTCTCCGCCTCTATTCCGGCCAGTTCTTCTTTTAAAAGCGTCTCTGCCCCCTGTAAACGGATCAAGACCTGATCAGCCTCCTCTGCCTCCACGACAAGAACTTCCAACTCTGTCTGAAGCTTGGCCGATTGCAAAGCCACATCCTGCTGCTGTGCCTCACAAACAGAAAGCCGCTTGTCTTCAACAAAAATATCCGCACGAATCCGTTCCAGCAAACGGGACTGCTCGGAAATTAGAAGCGCCAACTGCTGTTTTTCGGCAGTCAGAACCTCAATCTCCTTGCCAATATCAATGATCCGTCCGGCAATCTGCTGCGGATCCAATTCAATAAATTTCGTTTCGCAAACAACCTCATAAAGCTCCGTGCCTTCGATTCCTGCCACATGACTCTTGAGCCCTTCCAGTCGATCAGCCGCAAAAGCATTGACTGTCTTGACCTTGCCTATCAATCCCGTATGCTGGCGTGAAGGTGGAACCGGTGTCAGAAAACGTCCGGAAATAACCGGATCAGGAATATCCTGATACTGCACATGCATTTTTTCGATGAAATCTTTCTGGGAAATAAGAAAAAGCTTTCGCCGTTCCAGATCCTCAATCCTGGCCGACAAAGTAGCAAAACCAGAATTATTGGCTTCCTGCTGCTGCTCCTCACGTGCAAGATCCAAAGACAAGGCCGAGCGCCGGGCCATAATATCGACCAGCCCCTGGGAGAGCCCCTGAGCTCGCTGATCAACAGCACCTTTTTCAAGCCGGATCTTGTCCCGCTCGGTCTCCAAACGATTCCGGCGAGCCAGAACCCCCTGGGTTTCTTTCATGTTATCGGTCAAGCTTGCCTGAAGTCCGGAACGACGGGACACAAACTGCAGAGAATATTCCTCATCCTGACGGATGCGGCCTTGCAAGTCGTCAATTGAGGCGGAAGTCAGCATTAACACATTCTTGCGCTCATTAAGAGCAACCCGCGCATCACTGGCACCCTTGATCAGTGCGTCCAGCGCCACGGAAATCTCCGCCACTCTAAGCTCTCCCTGACGACACTGCTCGGACACCTGTGCCTTGGATACCTCTACCCGCCGCTCATTGTCAGAGAGATTCTCCAGACGCTCCTCGTTAAAAGCGACCTGCCGGGAAGCCAGCTCGATCTGACTCTCCAGCTTGATCGCTTGCTCGCGTACATCCTGCAAACGGGACTCAAGCTCTTCGACAAATGATTCTTCTCTGAGCAGAATCTGCCGATATTCCTCAAGCTGAGCGGCAGATTCGTCATCCCGAGCT
This sequence comes from Candidatus Omnitrophota bacterium, assembly GCA_903944345.1. GTDB lineage: Bacteria > Omnitrophota > Gorgyraeia > Zapsychrales > Fredricksoniimonadaceae > CAJARJ01. The sequence continues at coordinate 35,133 of CAJARJ010000016.1, read as the reverse complement.
CGCACCCGGGCAATGCTCGCCAAAACAGTTTCCCGCTCTTTACTCGAAAGCGCAAGCTGCCAGCGCGCCAGATCAGCCTCCAGCACCTTGAGACGCTCAAATTCCTCTTTATACCGCTGAGCTTTCTGGGCCTGACGCTCGATCGAAGATATCTGACGCTTGACCTCGACGACAATATCGTTGATCCGCAAAAGGTTCTGATCTGTATCCTTGAGCTTACCCTGGGCTTCTTTTTTCCTGGTTTTGTACTTCGTGATTCCGGAGGCCTCATCAAAAATAAGACGCCGGTCTTCCGGTCTGGCGCTGACAACCAGATCCACCCGCCCTTGCTGCACCAAAGAATAGGCTTCAGCCCCCACACCGGTGCCCATAAAAAGTTCGGCCACATCCTTCAAGCGCACAGCTTCTTTATTGATTAAATATTCGCTCTCCCCGGAACGGAAAAGCCGACGGGTCACCTGGACTTCATCTGCGTTTGCAGGAAGGGTACGGGAATGATTATCGAAGGTAACGCTGACTTCGGCAAAACCCAAAGCCAGTTTGGAGTCAGTGCCGTTAAAAATAACATCTTCCATTGCGCCACCGCGCAACTGTTTGGCGCTCTGTTCTCCCAGCACCCAGCGGATAGCATCAAAAACATTACTCTTGCCACAGCCATTAGGTCCGACAACGGCCGTGATCCCGGCCTCAAAGTTCAGAACCGTTTTTTCGGCAAAAGATTTGAAACCAAAAATTTCCAACTTCTTGAAATACATGGACAAATTCCCCGAATAAAAGCGTTCAGGCTTCAACCCTGACTTCCGCATCCTCTTCCTGGTTTAACCAGGTATCAATGCGATCTTTACGAAAACGCCACAAACCAACAGCCTTGATCGCGGGGATTTTACCCTTCTTAACCCAGTCGTAAACAGTACGCTTCTTGACACGTAAATAATCCGCAACTTCATCGATGGTCATAAGATTGCCATGCTGTTCCATACAATACTCCAGGTAAAGAATTGGGTTAAACCCGAACTATTCCAGACGCCTGTCTGTTCACATCTTTTGTAAAACACTACTCTGTTGATAAAACAAAAGGAGGGTTAGAGCCTGCCCTGCACACACGAAGCTCTTAGAAGCACTTTATCCAAGTCCACTAAAAGTGTCAACGACTGTTTAATTTTTTTTGTAAAACAGCAAGATAACGGAAATAATGTTAACAAACAACAAAGTCGGCAATCGCTACCCGGCCGCAAACATTACCTTAATTGTGCTCCGAAATCAAGCCACTCCCTCTATCCCGACTTCAATATTGACATCCGCGTTATAGTCCACTGCTGAAAGACCAAAACCAAAAAGTTTAAGAAATTCACGATTATAACTGTCAACCCCACCAAACTGATTGGCATTCAGGGTCGTCACCGCGTTCCACATAGCCTCGACTTCTTTCTGCACATCTTCGCGCAACTCCCAGTCATCAACCCGGACCCGACCCTGCTCATCCACCGGAATCTCGTCGCGTTTACGGCCGTACAGCCGCTCATGAAAAAGTCGGACAACCTGCTCGATACACCCCTCATGCAATTGTTTTTCCTTCATGACTTTCATCAGCAGAACAATATAAAGGGAAATAAACGGAATTGCAGAACTGGCCTGGGTCACCAAAGCCTTGTTGACCGAAACAAAAGCCCGTCCCCCGATGGCAGACATTTTTTTGTCCAGCTGGCAGGCCGTTGCCTCCAGATGATCTTTGGCCGCACCAATGGTTCCCTGACGATAAATAGGCTGCGTTACCCGGGGGCCGATATAAGAATAAGCGACCGTCAGACAACCCGGCGCCAGCAGTCCTTCGGCGGACAGAAGATCAATCCACATACCCCAGTCCTCACCCCCCATGACCGCAACAGTCTGACGAACCTCATCCTCGGACGATTGCTCAAGGGAGACCTCAGTAACTTCATTTTTCTCAAAATCAAAAGATTTGTTAGTGTAGCGCCCCTCGATAGGCTTGAGCGTGGAACGAAAGGTTTCTCCGGTCACAGGATGAACCCGACGGGGAGAAGCCAGGCTGTAAACCACCATATCCACCTGCCCCAGGTCTTTCTTGATAATATCAACCACCTGACGCTTGATGTCATCGGAAAACGCATCGCCGTTCACGCTGCGGGCATAAAGACCACGCGCACGCGCCGCAGTCTCGAAGGCCGCGGAATTATACCAGCCGGCCGTAGCCGTTCTTTTGCCGTCGGAAGACTTTTCGAAGAAAACCCCAAGAGTTGCTGCTCCGGAGCCAAAAGCCGCCGTGATCCGGGAAGAAAGACCATACCCGGTGGAAGCCCCGATCACCAGAACTTTTCCGGGACCGCCCTTGACCGGCCCCTTCTGAAGCACGCAGTCAATCTGCTGTTGCACATGTTGCGCGCACCCGACCGGATGAGCTGTCGTACAAATAAACCCGCGAATTCTGGGCTGAACAACCATTTCGACCGACTCCCTTCATACTGACTTTTTATCCAAAAATCCAGACCGCCGCTCCAGCCCCCGCCGGTTATTTATCCATTCTCAATCGGCGTCCGTTTGGCAACAATAACAATTCCCGAAGCTGTCACCGAAAAGCGCTTGCGATCAAGCTCAAGGTCATACCCGATCTTTTCTCCTTCGGGCACCGTAACCTGCTTGTCGATAATCGCATTCTTTATCTGTGCTCGCGCACCGATCGTGACATTCTCCATAATGACAGAATCCTGCACCAGCGCATGGGAGCCGACAATCACCATAGGAGAAAGCACTGAACGCTCCACCCGACCGCCGTCAATCAGACAACCCGGAGAAACAATAGAATCAAAAACACCACCAACAAACCCGGCCTTCTGCTCGACTCCTGTTTTCATAAGTACCGGAGGATAATGCGAATAATGCGTGCGCAACGGCCAGGTCTTGTCATAAAGATTAAAAGGAGGATCGGACTTGATCAAATCCATGTTCGACTGATAATAGGCGTCACGAGTTCCAATATCCCGCCAATAGCCCGACTGCTGTCCAAAATCGTAAGCCAACAGTTTCTTTTTGTCCGCCACCATCCGGGGGATTATATTCTTGCCAAAATCGTGATCCGAACGAATGTCTTCCGCATCGCGGGTCAATTCCTTGACCAGAGCAGATCTACTAAACAAATAAATCCCCATCGAAGCAAAAATCTTGTCCGGCTCGGAAGGAATCGTCTGTGGTACCTGAGGCTTTTCCTGGAATCCACAAATGAAATTGTTAGAATCAACCTCAATAACCCCAAAATGAGGAGAATCTTCCTTGGGCATCTTGATACAGCCGACGGAAACATCCACTCCGGAATTCAGATGTGCTTCTAGCATCTTCTGATAATCCATTTTATAAAGATGATCTCCGGCCAGAATCAGCACCCACTCCGGGGCATGATCATTAATCGCATAAATGTTCTGATAAATCGCATCCGCAGTTCCTTTATACCAGTCATCCCCCAGGCGCTGTTGCGCCGGAACAACGTCAATAAATTCGCCTAGCTGGGTGGAAACAACATCCCAACCCGCCAGAATATGCTTTTGCAACGAGAAAGACTTATATTGAATAAGAACAAAAATACGCCGCAGGCCGGAATTGATACAATTAGACAAGGTAAAATCAATAATACGATAAATGCCGCCAAACGGAACCGCCGGCTTGGCGCGGTCGCGGGTCAAAGGATTAAGGCGTTCACCCTTTCCCCCGGCGAGAATGAACGTAATCATATTGCGCATGGACTGCTGTTTCATAGATTATTTCTCCGCCTCGGATATCTTCTTTCGGATATCTTCATCTCCCGATTTAAGCAGAATCGCCTTCTTCCACTGAATAACGGCCTGGGATTTGCGGCCCAAAGCTGCCAGGGAATCCCCCAGCTTATCCAGGGCTTCCGCATTTCTTTTGTCCTTGCGGGCGATCAGCCGATAAATTTTTTGTGCCTGGAAAAACTCTCCATCATTATAAGCAATGTCACCAGCTATCAGGGCCTCACGGCTGAGGCGAAAAGTTTTGCCCAGAGCAGCCAACAATATATCATATCCTTTGGAGAACTGCTTTTTTTTCACAAAGACTTTTGCCTTGGCAATCTCTCCCCAGCCGCTTTTTGGAGCCCGCTCGATGAGTTTGTCGGCCTCTTTAAGCGCACGTTTTTCGTCACCCAACATGAGATAAGCATAGGAAAGACGGCTGCGCTGACGCAGGTCTCCTGGCGAATACACCACAGCCAGTCGCGCCGACTCAAACAACTGTTCATAATTCTTACTCCGATCAAACACCAGGCTTCTGATCTTGTGCCCGCCGGCGGCATCCGGAAGAACTTTCAGAAGCGCATCAGCCTCGGCCAAAGCCTGGTCCGGATACCCCATAGCGAGCAAAGACATCCCCCGTCCGACAAACTGATAAGGAAGCGCTCGCGTGGGGCCCAGGCGGCGAATGTCAATCTTCCCCGGCTCAATTGAGGAAAAATCGATGCCAAATTTGGCAATCAGCTCGGCATTGCGGGGAATATCCTTAAGAAAAATAACCGCATCATGATCAAAATAAACCGGCTTCCATTCCGGGCGTGCCGCGATCATTTTTAAAAAGTTCTCCGGAGCAGCAGAAGATGTCGTGTTAACAAAAACTCCGCTCAACCCGTAGGCAGCAACAGCCTCATCAAACAAGCTGGCATTGCCATCATCCCATATTCTTCTGTACTTCTTGAAAAAAGCAGGGCCCCGCAATTCGGTCCGTCCGTCCATATAGACCATAACATCAGGATAAAGCCGCCCGATCAAATACGCCCCGGAATTGAAATCATTAAAAAAGTTGCCCCTGATATTGTTACGCTGGAGGAAATCCGCAGCCTGTTTGGGATAAGACCGCTCGTCAACACCAAGAAAGCTGCTTTTACGTTCGTAATACGTAAAGTCATAATAAGACATCGCCGACATGTCCATAGCCCTGTTAAGAAACCAGGCAGCCAGCAGAATCCGAACCAGAATTCCGGTCATAAAAACAAACCGCTGATCTGCAGCCTTGAAAGGAACCAGCGCGGTCAGACTCAGGTTGGAGATATTCATCATAACGGCCAGATAAGAAGCAAAAGCCAGATAGACCATGTTGCGCAAAGCCGAAAGACCGAAAGCCAGAAAAAACAACCATAGAAAAAGAGCGCTAAGATCTATCTTCTTACGGTTCAGGATAAAGCTGATTACTGTTACCAGGATCAGGCTTTTGAGCGGCCACAAATGCTCATAATCAAAAACATTATCCGCGGTGATCGGACGGGCCAGCTCGGTAATATGCGCAAGAAAAATCCTGGATTCGCCGAAGATCTGCCGCAAAATATCGAAAGGATACAGCGCGCCCTTGAGCCCCTGGGGATTAAGCAAAGAGGCGACACACACCACCAGCAGGGCCAGGCCAAGTCGCCGGAACTCTTCATCCGTCAGCCGGCCTTCCTTGTTCCATTCCCAGGGCAGAGGCACGCTGCGCTTAATCCCTTCAGACGCCAGAGCAATAATAATAAAGAGCAAACCCATAAAGAAGAAGCCGTGCATATTAACCCACAAGGCCTGGATAATAAACAGAACAAGCAATGACCAGCGGGACTGCAAGTGAACGGCGAGCACATAAATAAAAGCAGCATAAAAAAGAAAACTGAACATGTCCGGGCGGACAGTAAAGCGCGACTGAAAGATCTCGAAAACCAGATAGAGTAACCCCGCCACTGCCAGCTGGCGGTCGCGATGATAGGTTAGAACCAAAAAAATGAGCCCGGTGATAACAACCAGGATCGCCTGCATATATAACAGACCGTCCATCCCGAAAGAATCCCGCACCAGATGAACCACCACCTGGAAAAGCCATTCATGGTTATTCCAGGGCAACCCCCAGGCAGAAGCCGAGAGCACGTCCGTCGCGGGAACCGTCATGTGCTCGACTATGTACTGCCCCATGCGCATATGGAGCCACAAATCAAGATCCTTGATTCCAATCGTTGCGGCGAAAAATGCCGAACCAAAAACAACGCCAATAAGCATCAGTCCGAAGGTAGTACTCAGCGCCCGGTAAAATGTAGCACTCATAATTCGTCCTTCCCATTTAGGAACTCGGCGTCTTCCCTGACCCGGTAGTCCAACGCCGCAGCCAGAAGCGCCCGCGTGTAGGGATGCTCCGGCTGACCCATCACCTGTTTTGTCGGGCCATATTCTACTATACGGCCTTGCGACATGACCGCAATTCTTTGACTGATTTTACGCGCGGCCGACATGCTGTGCGTAATAAAAAGATACGTTATTGGCCTCGTCCGCGCCAGCTCCAGAAATAAATCCAAAATCTGTTTATGCACCAGCATATCCAGCGCGGAAATCGGCTCATCAAGAATGAGCAGGCGGGGATCCGTCATCAGCGCCCTGGCAATGGCAATGCGCTGACGCTCCCCTCCGGAAAAAGCCCGGGGATACCGCCCAAGAATGTCCCCGACCAGTCCGACCGAACGCAGCACCTCCCGCATCCGCTCCCGTAGCGTTGCAAGAGCCGCCGGGGCTTCGAGGCAAAGCGCTTCCGCCAAAATATCCCTGACGGTAAAACGGGGATCCAGGCTGGAAAAAGGATCCTGGAAAACCATGCGAATTTTTCGCCTGGCCACCCGCCCGGAGCTGCCATCATAACGCAGCGGCTGACCTTCAAAAAGCACCGTTCCACTATCAGCGCGCTCAACCCCCAGTATAATCCGGGCCAAAGTGGTCTTGCCGCAACCGGACTCTCCGACCAAAGCCAGATGCTGTGAAGACTCCAGAACCAGATTAGCACCGTCGAGTGCAAGAACCGTTTGCGCGCTGCCGCGCCGGCCGGGAAACTTTTTTACAAGGTCTTTGACTTCCAGAAGCGCACTCATAAACTCTCCGCCTCCAGCAGTCGGCGTGTATAATCAGCCCGTTCAGAAAAGAGCAAGCTGCCGACAGGACAATGATCGACCATGACCCCGTGATCCAGCACCAGAACATCATCGGCAAAATGCCGGATCAGCCCCAGATCATGCGTAATCAGGATAATCCCCAGTCCCAGCTGATCTTTAAGCCGCATAAACAATTCCATAACCCGGGCCTGAACCCGCACGTCCAGGCTGCTGGTCGGTTCGTCGGCAATCAGAATGCCCGGAGAACACGACACGGCCTGGGCAATCATGGCCCGTTGTAACAACCCTCCGGAAAGCTCGTGCGGATAACTGTCCGCCACACGCTGTGGATCCTTGACTCCGGCCATCACCAGAAGCTCGACAATCCGCTTCTGCCCGGCAGAGTCGCCATGAGCCTCCAGTGCTTCGGCGATCTGCCGGCCAACAGTATAAAGCGGATCGAACGCACTGGCCGGCTCCTGATAAACCATCGACAAAGCCCCTCCGCGCAACGCGCGCAAGCGCACCTCGGAGCATGCGGCCAGATCTTCCGCGCGATACAAAATACTCCCCGAAGTCTGCTCCATGGCTGGCGGCAGGAGCCGCAAAAGTGCCAGGCCCAGGGTTGTCTTGCCGCTGCCGGAACCTCCCACAACACCAAGAACCTGACGGGGGCGCAAGGAGAGGCTGATATCCTGCAAAATCATGCCTCCGCCACAACGCAAATGAACTGACAAATTTCTGACTGTCAGCAAATCCTGGCTCATGAGCGTTCTCCCGCTGCTTTGTCCGGATCAAGCACATCCCGCAAAGCGTCGCCGATAATATTAAAACAAGCCACCGTCACACAGATAAAAACCGCCGGCCACAAGAGCCAGGGAGCGAAGGTCACCTTGACCAGGCTCATGGCTTCCGAAAGCATATTGCCCCAGCTGGCATACGGATCCTGAATGCCAAGCCCAATAAGACTTAACGCGGATTCTCCCAGGATATAACCGGGAATCGAAAGCATCACCGCCGCCAGCGAATAAGACAATGTGTGCGGCAGAATATGCGTCACAATGATCCGCAAATCAGAAACCCCCATGCTGCGGGCGGCCAGCACATAATCACGTTCCCGCAAGGACAAAGACATGCCGCGGATAACCCGCGCCAGCCCCGCCCAGCTGATAAACGACAGAATAATGACAATAGCTCCATACACCTGGACCGAAGTGAAATTGTCCGGAACCGCGGCGCGCAGGGCCAAAAGCAAATAGAATCCCGGCACCATCATGACCATCTCGCATAAACGCATAAGGGCACTGTCGATCCAGCCGCCGAAATAACCCGCCGCCCCGCCCACGAGCAATCCGATAAAAAAAGAAAGCGCCACACCGGCCAGTCCGATGGTCAGCGATATGCGCCCTCCATGTACAAGACGCGAAAAAATATCGCGTCCCCGGGCATCCGCCCCCAGAAGAAAGAGACGGGCCGGTTCCCGGACTGTCAACAGATGCCGGTCACCGGAAAACAGTCCCAGCAGTCGGTACGGCTCTCCACGGCCAAAGATCTCCAGGGCAAACGGACGGGTGCGATCTTCAACATAATAACGGCGGTGATTGGCATCGAAAGCGGCCTGCACGTCATAGACAAAAGGCCGGTGCAAGCGCCCTTCATGCACTACATGAATCTTTGAAGGAGGCGCGTAAGAGTACGCCCGGGCTTCGGTGACAAAAGAATACGGCGCAACAAACTCGGCCAAAAGAGCCGCGGCGTACAAAAAGCCGAGAGCCCATAAACTCGCCAGAACTCCGGGACGGCGCAGAAAAAATAATTCCGACGCGCGAGAAGTTACTGCCGCAACACAATCAGAATTTGCAGATGCCTGGTTCATGGCTTTTGATTTCGTTCAAGAACTTGCGAATAAAGGACTCTTAACGTATCTCGCTGATCCTTGAGTTCCGGGAATTGAGCAGGAATTTCATTTATCATCTTTGTTATTTCCCCGTCATTCTTCAGCTCCCCTGCGAATCTGAGCAAATCCTCGCGTATGATCAGCAACACGGCGCGATTTGCCTGACTAAAAACAAGAGAATCTTCCAAGAAGTAATCCAAAAGTTTCTTTATCGCCCCGCCGTTTTTTGACAATTCTCTTTTAACGGCGTTACGAATTAACTCTATCTCGTTCTTATTATTCTGCCCAGACCATGCATTGTACAAAAGATAAAAAACGTTTTCTTCACGTTCATAAATATTTTGGGAACCATCTAAGTACTGAGTCCACACTTCTTCAAAAACATGTTGAACCGCTCTCCTCCATCGAAAGACCGCTGCGGGAGTCGTCGGCCCCGACTGAAACTGGAACAAAAACTCCAAATCGTCTCTTTTCGCCTCTAAAACCCCGGATCTAAATTTATGCAATAAAGAAAACTTAATCTCCGATGCTATCTGGTCGCATTCAAAAACGTCGCTATACAAACATAAAACCTGCTGCGTGTCCGAGTCGATACCATCACCACTATCTATTTTTCGATCCGCATATGTCAGAATTTTAAGAAGCAATAGCGATATCCGTTTTGCACAAGCGTATCTTTCCGTCTTTGAAGACCCCTTTAAAGAGCCAAACGGATAAAACTTGACACGCCCGTCTCTGAGCCTTTCAAATAGCTCTTGCACTGTTTCTCTGCCAATCGACGGATTAAAAGGATTGACTTCCGACACAAATTCAGCATATTTCAGTAAATCTTTGGTTTCCTGCAATGCAGTAAAAACACATCCGGTTTCTTCGTTATGCTGAACATATAACGCCTCTTCCTTCTCCCATTGGTTAGACCCCTCCTGTGCATAGGCCAGGTAATGACTCAACCGCCCTTGCTGTCCGAAAGATTCTAAATACAGTTGCCCCGAAGAAACATAATTCGTGTGGAAAATATTAACAACATCAACATAGCAATAAGCGACCGCCGCCAGAATGCGCACCGCACTGGTTAGTTCGTGTGTATCTCTTCCTTTAACCAGCGCCTTCTCTACCCATTGGGCCAGCATCTGCTCACTCTTTCTTTCTTCGGGAATGTTATCCGCTGAGGCCTCGATCCTAAATGCCGTTAGACGCTCCTTGTACCGACCATTGTCTAAATCCCCAATTGTGCTCCGAATAAAATCGAGCATGAAAGGAAATTGGTTGATCAAATACTCCATTAGCACATAATCCGTTAACCTGACAGGTGTAAGTTCAACTTCCGCTCCCTCCTCAATAAGTGCTTTCATCTGCTTTGCGGCCTTGATGCATTTTATAGCTGACCGCAACGAATCTTTGGCCAGCGAATTGACCGTAAAAGTCATGGCCAATGAATTATCCAGATGCTGTTTAAACGGATCCGGGGATTCTTCAATCTCACCATCCTCTTGCGCTCTTTCCTGCACACCTTGAGAGGTCTTGTCGGATGATTCGGATCCGGAAAATTTCTGCAGGAGTTCCCGAATAAATTGTTTACGTCTTTTCGAACTCACAAGCGGCACAGGCAAAACACGGTCACTGCTTTTAAACAGAAAGAAATCCATGATCAACTCGCCCAGAATGCGGTCTGCTCCATCGGCTTTCTTCAGAATGCCCTTCAACTTCCCGAGGGAAACCGCAAAAACGAAACACAGTCGAACCGGAAAAGCCCCGGCCGCCGACAAATGACGAAAACGCTCGACAATCTCGATCATGCGGTAAATCTCTGCGGGTGTCGCGCGTTCAATCTCATCAAAGACAATAACCCAACCTCTCTCTGCTATCCGAGGAATATCCAGAAAAACCCGTGCAATACGCTCTTTACAGACATTTTTGCCATCAAAAGTCCTGGTCTTGCAAAGAGGGACATTAACAAACTTCAAAAAAGAAAAGAAACTCCGGAAAGAAAACCCCTCTCCTTCCACACGGACAAGATCTGCCAGTGTTTGCCAGTTATCACAGGGAATGATCCTGGGGTAACGCCGGGTCAATGTTTCCGACCAACGTTCCGCGAAAAGACGGGATAAATCGTTTTCTTCATTGGTTTCGGTCAAGGCAATATATGAATACAGAAACTCTTCCTTCTGCTTCTGCCTATCTTCCTTCTGTTCCTGCGAATCCCCGCGATTGCCCAAAGACTCGACAATCATCCGGATAAAAGAAGACTTGCCAAAACCCTGTTCTCCTTCCACAAGAACGGTTCGAAAAAAATCTGTATCATTAAATAAAGACTTGGCAACGCGAGGCGCTATCTCCTTGAACCCAAGCCTGTCAGCTCCCGACGAACAGGAATCAGGAGCAAAACATATTTCATCCGAAAGGCCTATCTTACGGGATATCCGTGCAAAAGAAACAAACGAAACAACCATGGAAGCCAAAACAACCCCGGACCACCCCAAGCGAGGATCAAAGCAAAAGCGCACAAACCGTTGCCACTCATCCGGAGCAGGAAATATGGACAGCTCAGGAAATTCAAACTTACCAGACAACACTTCCGGAGAAAGATTGATCCAAAAAAGCACGGAAAACCAGAACGCAAAGAAAAAAACCATTGGCCACGAGAGTTCAACACGAACAAAAGCTGTTCTGATCTCTCTCCATAAAAACTTAAAAGAAACCGGAACAAAAAGAACGACCGGAACCCAGCCCCATAAAGGGAAAGAATCAACAACATACTTCTTCGCCAGAATCGCAAAGAAAGGGACAAACAACAAAACAACAAATCCCCAGAATATCGAGAGCGCAGTCTGCTGACCCGACAACTTTATGCGGTTAATTACCAACCGGGAAAAAACCCTGAACCTTGAAATTCTCATTTCTTTCCCCCAAACCGAATCCGCGGGTCTGCTTTGGCCAGCAGGATGTCCGCCAGCAGATTGCCGGCAATAAACATAACCCCGCCCATGAGCATGCTGGCCATAACCAGATAGATATCCTTGGAACGTACAGCCGTCAGCATAAGCGCACCCAACCCCGGCCAGCTCAAAACAATTTCCATCAGTGCCGCACCGCTTAGCAGGCCGGAAAACTCATACCCCAAAAGAGTGATCAACGGATTAAGCGCGTTTCGCACGGCGTGAACATACACCACGCGTCCCTCACTGATGCCTTTGGCCCGCAAAGCGCTCATGAACGGACGGCCAAGCACTTCCAGCAGACTGCCCCGCATCAATTTTTGCAGGGCGGCTATTGACCCCAGTGACAACGCCAGAGTTGGTAAAACAAGATGATACAAACTGTCTGCCGTTCTGGCCAGCCAGCCCATATGTTCATGTCCGGCGCTGGCAGCTCCCCCCAACGGCAGAAAGCCCGTCCGGCTGGCCCAGAGCAGAAGTAAAAGCGCAACCAGAAAACCCGGGACTGACAACAAAACATAGGCAACCCCCTGGATGATACGATCCACCCAGGATCCTTGCCGCAGGGCCGCATAAATCCCCAAGGGCAAGGCCACCAGCCAGGTAAACAAAAACGCGGACAAAGACAGGACCAGTGTGTTTAATACGCGCGGGGCGATCACCTTGGCTACCGGAACATTGTAATAAAAAGAAAAGCCCAGGTCTCCACGCACCACGCCCGTCAGCCAGAAGAAATACTGCACAACCGGCGGTTTGTCTAGCTGATAGCGCTGTTCATAGCGTGCCAGCGTTTCGGGAGAAATCTGCGGATCAAGCCTCATTGTATCGAGATAATTCCCCGGCGTCAGGCGCATCAGCATGAACGTCACAAAACTCATGACCAGAAGCAATCCGAGCGCGATAAAAATACGCCGGCCCACAAAAAAGAGCATACCCGATTTCTCTGAGGAACCAGTTTTAATCCCTGACATAAATCTCTTCCAGATTATGGAACACGCCGCCATAAGTTGAAGGCCGCAGATTGCCAAACCGGTTGCGCACAGCGGTCACGCGCGCCCCCAGCACGGTATAAACCAGCGGCACCTGATCCGCTACCAGTTTCTGATATTCATCATAATAGGTTTTACGCCTGGCTTCATCCAGTTCGCCCGCCCCCAGTGCAAAAAGCTCGTCCACGCGCCGCTCCCACTCCGTAGCCGGCTGTTCCTGGCGGGGATTCCACATATGCAACTGCCCTGAGGAAAGCCAGACATTCTGCCCGAAATGCGGGTCCACTCCACCGGTCAGGCCCAGCACAACCGCTTCCCAGTCAAGTGTAGCGGTCAACTTTCCTACCAGGGTATTAAATTCCACCAGACGCAAATTGACTTTCATGCCAAGGGTTTCCAGATCACGGCGCACAATTCCTGCAATGTCCACACGCTCACCGTTATCGGCGTTGGTCAACAATGTAAACTCCAGAAGATGCCCGTCGGAATCTTCCAGAACACCATCCTGGTCACGATCCGCAAAACCCATTTCCTGCAGAAGATCTCGCGCCTTTGCAATGTCGTATTCGTAGCGGCGGACATCCGGGCAATGAAAAAAGCCGGCAGCCGGACTCTCGGGAGAATACTGGGGAAAGCCAAGCCCGTTCTTGACGATCTCAATAATACGCTGACGATCCAGCGCATGTGCCACCGCCCGACGAAAACGTACATCCAGGAACCATTTTAATTTGTGCGGCTCAACAAACTCCTGCTTTGTTTGCGGATTAATTCCCGGGTTCTGGTTAAACACCACAAAACTGGAGCCCATATCCGGCCCCAGCTCGTACACCGTGAAATCTTTCTCTTTCTGACGCGGCACCAGATACGGATAATCCATGCCGCGGATATCATAGGCATCCACCGAGCCCTCCAGGAATTTCAGCAACTCCACATCCGGGCTGGGCACAATCATATACACCATCCGCTGCAAATAAGGCAGAGTCTCTCCGGAAGCACTCTTCTTCCAATAATAGGGATTGGGAGCGTATTCCACTTTCTGTCCGGGCACATAACGCACAATGACAAAAGGCCCGCTGCCAACGATCTGACGAGGATCCGTGTCAATCCCCCAAGTTGAATTAAACTGGCCCGCTGTAACAGCCGCGGACAAAAGGTGCCGGGGAAGAATCTCCTGCCCCATGCTTCTCAGGAAAGGCGCAAAAGGCGATGGAAGAATAAACCGTACCGCCAGTTCACCTGCCCGCTCGACCCGTGGCAACTGGCCATTGATCATAAAAATATCCCGCGCGGAATTGGGAATTGTCTCATTGAAAATAAGGTCATTGAACGTAAAAACCACATCGTCCGCGGTAAGCGGATGTCCGTCTGACCATTTTAGTCCGGGCCGCAGGTAAAATATCGCGGTCAATCCGTCGGGACTGAATTCCCAGCGTTCCGCCAGATTGGGAATAACCCTGAGATCCTCCGGATTAACCGTGGTCAATCCTTCGAAAACAGGCGACAGAACAGCCGTGGTCGAGGTCTCTTTAGCCAGGACCGGATTAAAAGACCGCGGGTCAGAGGTAGTCGAAAGCACAAGCTGTCCGCCATGCCTCGCCATCGTCCCGGAACAGGCTGGCGCACAGAAAAAAAAGCACGGCAGGATTAAACCTGCCGTGCTTACGATTATGCAAACCAATAAACGCTGAAGAGCTTGGGCGCGCTTCAAAAGACGTCCTTTGTCTTACTCAACAGCCGCGTTGATCAGAGCATGAGCCTCATTGCCTGACAATTTCACCGCTTCCTGCAAACCGACTTCCGGTTCCGGGAGTGCGGCATTGATCTGAATTGTCTGAGACGGCTCCTGGTTAAACAGCTGGTCAATATTAACCACTGTTTTTGTTTTTACATCCGGTAGCGCCTCGATCAACGAGCGGTCTTTCTGGGAAGACAACACCGCAAGCAAAAGGCTAAGCCCCAAAAAAAGCGCAGTCAGAACCCCGGTGATTTTCACCATCACGGTATTGGTCTGCGCTCCCAGCAAATTTTCTGCTGAAGAAAATCCCTCGGCCAGTCCGCCGCCTTTACCCGACTGCATCAAGATCGTGATGACCAGAAGGATTGATACAATAACATGCAAAACAAGAAAAAAAACCACAACAGTCTCCTTGGTTATTTGACCGTGTTCTTGACAATGGCCGCGAAAGAGTCTGCTTTCAGGCTCGCTCCTCCGACCAACGCCCCGTCGATATCCGGCTGGGCGGTCAATTCGGCTGTGTTTTCCGACTTCACGCTTCCGCCGTACTGAATCCGCACCGCGTTTGCAGTCGGCTGATCAAACAAAGACGCAAGTGTCTGACGAATAAAGCGATGAACTTCCTGTGCTTGAGCCGCAGTTGCGGTCTTGCCCGTACCAATAGCCCATACAGGTTCATAGGCAATAACCGTCTTCAACATATCTTCTTTACTCATCCCTGCCAGCGATCCGGTCACATGATCCCTGACCACATCAAAAGTACGATTGCTCTCGCGTTCCTGCAAATTTTCTCCCACGCAAACAATCGGCAATAACCCGTTAGCCAATGCCGCCTTGAGGCGTTTATTGACCGTTTCGTTGGTTTCGCCAAAATACTGACGGCGCTCGGAATGACCGATGATCACATACGTCACGCCAAGAGACTTGAGCATATGGCCGGACACTTCTCCGGTAAACGCGCCCTCTTTCTCCCAGAAAAGATTCTGCGCGCCCAACTTGATCTCATGACCTGTCAGCAGGTCACTCACCGCATCCAACGCAAGAAAAGGCGGACACACTACAACTTCAACACCCGAAAAAGCGGTCAATTCCCTTTTAAGCCCGGAAACCAGTTCAATAGCCTCCTGAACAGTCTTATACATCTTCCAGTTACCAGCGATAATTTTGGTTCTCATGCTGTCCTTCTTTCCGTTTTATCCATGGCAGCCGCAGCCGCAACCGCACGATGTTTTTGGCCTGTCATTAAGTGCCATAAGACCCGGCAGTTGACGGCCTTCAAGATACTCCAGAGAAGCTCCGCCTCCGGTGGAAATGTGTGTCATTTTGTCGTCGAGGCCAAATTTGGAAACCGCGGCAGCAGAATCTCCGCCGCCAATGATAGTCTTGACCCCTTTTTCGGTAAGCGATGCCAGGAAAAAAGCAATTTCCTTGGTGCCTTCCACAAAGGCATCACGTTCAAAAACACCCAAAGGACCATTCCAGACCACAGTTTTGGCGGAAGCCAGAATTTCTTTGAAACGTGCGCGCGTTTTGGGTCCAATATCCAGCGATTCAAAGCCATCCGGGATCGAGTCGGAAATTTTACCGTCGTTGGAATCAAAACTGGGAACAATCACAAAATCCTGGGTCATCTCAATCTTGACCCCGGCTGTCTTGGCCTTGTCCATCAATTCCTTGGCCAGCTGAACCTTGTCTTTCTCCAGCTTGGAGTTGCCAATATTGATACCACGAGCCTTGAGGAACGTATACGCCATGCCTCCGCCGATAATAATAGTATCGGCCTTGGTCAACAAATGATCAATGAGCATAATTTTATCGGAAACCTTGGCTCCGCCAAGAATGACCACCAGCGGACGCTCGGGAGCATTGATCGCCTTGCCAAGATACTGCAACTCTTTCTCGATCAAAAAACCGCTGACAGCCGGAAGGTAAGCGGCTACGCCAGCCGTCGAAGCGTGCGCACGATGAGCCGTGCCGAAAGCATCATTTACGTAAATGTCCGCCAACGAAGCCAGTTCCTGGGCGAAGGCCGGATCATTTTTTTCTTCAGCCTTGTGAAAGCGCAGGTTTTCGAGCAAGATCACCCGTTCCTTGGCCGCCGCCAGCTCGGCCTTGACTTCAGCGCCAACGCAGTCTTTGGTTAAAAGAACCGACTGAGCAAGCAGCTCGACCAGGTGTTTTGCGACCGGCGCCAGCGAAAAATCTTTTTCGAACCCGGCCCCTTTCGGACGCCCAAGATGACTCATAAGAATCACCCGGGAAGCCCCATGATCCAGAACATATTTGATGGTCGGAACCGCGGAGCGGATACGGATATCATCCGTTATTCTTTCTCCGTCGAGGGGAACGTTAAAATCGACACGAATAATAACTTTCTTGTTCTTTAAATCGACATCCCGCACGGTCATTTTATTCATAAAGCCTCCAGTCAAGGATAGTACGCCAGAAGATTGAAGTATTATATATAGGGAATTCCATTTGTCAACGACCCTCCGCGGCTGGCTTGGCGGCCCTGTACGCCAGCCAGATACGCAAAAGTTCGAACGGCGCCCGTAAAAAATCCAGCGGCTTGACCCGGCTGCCCCCCTGCTCTACCCATTCATTCAGGGGAACCTCAATGACCAACTGCTCGGTCCGGGCGCGGCCAAAACGCTGTTTGAGACGAAAAAAGATCTCCACATCAAAAAACCAGCGGCTCAGAAAGGGACGGTCAAATATCTCCCGGGCCGCTTCCGCCCTGAAAACTTTAGCCCCGCACTGGGTGTCATAAACAGGTAAATCCAGCAGCAAGCTGGCTTCGGTGGCAAAAATCCGCCCAAGATAATGACGAAAAGGATGCCGATCCAGCCGAATACCAAGCCGTTTGATCCGGGAGCCGAAAGCCATGACCGCCGAACTCTGATCCATATGCACCATCAGACGAAGCCCTTCCTGCAAGGGCGTTGACAAATCCGCGTCAAAATACCCGACAACGGCTATCTGGCGGGATCGCAAAGCTTCCAGGATTCCCTGACGAACCGCTTCAGCCTTTCCGACATTTACCGACAAATTAAGCACCTTGACCTGGCCCGGATGCAGCTGCCGGAAGTCCTGGAGAACCACCCCGGTCTGATCCGTGCTGCCATCATTAACAAAATAAAGAAACACATTCGCCCGTCCCTTGAGAAAATCCGAGAAATCTTCTTTCCTGAAGCGTTCCGCCTCGTTATAGCAAGGGATAACCAAAGCCAGGAAATTCACGCTGATCCCTCCGGCACAGAGTTAGACTGCCCGGGACTCAAAGCCGTGCCGGCACCCACCACAACCAGACCAGCTAAAAGCCAGAAAAGAGGCGCCAGCTGGGACGAATAAAGTGTCGTGTCAAAAAAGCTCTGCACGCATAGTCCCGCGAAGGCCGCCAGGAAAGCATGCGTCCATTGCGGATCAAACGAAGTCTTACTGGCAAGCCGGAGTCCGGCCATTCGAAAAATCTGAAAAAGTAAATAAAAGAAAGCCAGCACTCCCGCCACTCCCAGTTCCGCGGCCATCTGCAAATAACAGTTGTGCGGATAAGCCTGATCCAGCTCGGAATATTGCCTGATCACCCGGGCATAGGTATTCAAGCCAGCTCCCCAGACCGGATTATCGCGGAGAATTCTCAAGGCATCCGACCAGTAAATAAACCGGCTGTTGTCCCTCGTCAAAGTCTGCCACATCCCCCCGTCAATCCGGGAGAGCTCCTGAGCGGATGTAAAACTCCCCGCACCACTGGCAAAATTTCGGCCTTGCATAAAAACAAACGGCAAAACAATCAGCAACAAAAAAATGCCGAGCAACAAAAACCTGCGCAGTCTTCTGTCCAGCCAGGCCAATACCACAAAAGCCACCACGGCACCTGTCCAGGCACTGCGGGAATAAGTCATGAGCATAACAACAAGCAATGCTACAAAAAGAATCCCCGAAAGAATACTGCCCCAACAACCTTTCCTCTGCGCCCAGGTGCGGCGCAACCAGATAAAGGCCAACGGTAAAACAGCCATACAATAAGACCCCAGACTATTAGGATGCTTGAATGAGGCCGTTAATCGACCGTATTCACTGGCAAGGCCACGAAAAAAATCCTGTCCAAAAACCATCTGCCAACCGGCATCAACCGCCACCACTGCGGCTGTTATCAGAAAGACCCCAGCTATCCGGCGAACACGTTCCGTGGAAGTTAATACCTCCTGAACAACCAGAAAAAGCAAAACGGCCTGCAGGGTTTTACCTAAAAAAGCCCTCCAGCTCAAAGCCGGGAAATGACTCATAACGACAGAAAGCAGTGTGGCCAAAGAAAAGATCAGCAAAGAATAAAGCAATGCCGGAACCGGAGCAGGAAGAGCGATTCTTTGCCCCCAGGCGCCCTGCCCGCGAAAGAACAGAAAAGTTTTCTTGCCAAGAAAAAAAAGAATCGCGGCCGCCGCGCAAATCTCGACTCCGGCCTTGCTTACAGGCAAAACAGCAATCAGCAGGCATAGAAAAATAAATGCCAAACGATCCATCCAGGCGGACAGCATTCCAATCTCCTTACGAATAATTCTTTCTAAACCTGACAATTGTCAGGAGCAACATTCAACACAAACACTCCGTGGCAGTACAAACCGGGAAACGTATGAAATACGCCAAATTTCTCCAGTCTAAGGCCGAAACAACGTGCCAGCACAGCCTTAAGTTCGGCTTCACTCCTGAAACGCGCACCGCGATCCAAGCTGTAAAAAAAACGGCTCAGAGCGGACTGCCCTTCAAATAAAAGCGGATCACTGACCACAAGCCAGCGGCGACTGGCTGCACGCATCGTTTTGAGTACAGCCATAAACTGTTCATCTGACAAATGATGCGAAGTATCAATAAGCATGACCAGATCAAACGCTCCTGGCCTGACAGGCATACGCAAGGCATCCGCCAGAACAAACCGTGACTGCTGGTAGCGGCCTGAGGCAAACGCAATGCGCGGAGAGCTGTTGTCCAGACCCAAATAGCGTCCGGGAAACAAACGGCTGTTTTCCCCCAGACCACAACCAACATCCAGCACAGAGGACGGGTTAAGCTCCCGAAGAATGCCTGACAAACCCTGTAAACGGCCATTGTCCAGAATATCCCTCTGAATCATCGAAACATAAGGGTTCTCCAGAAGGCCGGCAAAGCGCTCTTTGCGATCAGTATTAACAGATACAAAAGGACGGCTCATTTACTCCAACATTTCCTGGACTGTATACAAAGGACGCCGTTTGACATCATCACCGATCCGGGCAATATACTCGCCGATAATGCCGATCGAAACCAGTTGTATCCCCCCAAGAAACAGGACAACAACCATAAGTGAAGCCCAACCGGTAACCGTGTAGACCGTAAAAAGTTTAATATATGCGGTAACCAGAATACCGACAAAAGCCACCAGCGAAACCAGAAAACCAAAAAAAGAAACCATCCGCAACGGAACAAAAGAAAAGGACGTCACCGCATCCAAAGAAAACTTGAGCATTTTCCAGAGACTGAACTTGGTTTCTCCGGCCAAACGCCCCTGGCGGACATATTCGACCGCAACACGACGAAAACCGGACCAGGCAATCAGTCCGCGCAAGAAACGATGCCGTTCTTCCATCCCGTTAAGAATGTCCAAAACCCTGCGATCCAGAAGATAGAAGTCTCCGGCATCCGCCGGAATATCAATTCTGGTCAGTCGCCGTAACAGGCGATAAAACAAAAACGCCGAGAACTTCTTGAACCAGGTTTCATCCCGACGATGGCTTCTGCGGCCGTAAACAACCTGGTTGCCCTCACGCCAATGGCGCAGAAAATCCGCAATAAGCGCGGGAGGATCCTGCAAGTCGCAATCCATGACCACAACAGCCTGTCCTTTAGCCGCCTGCATGCCCGCGGTGATCGCCAGCTGATGACCAAAATTGCGGGCCAGACGAATAACCCGGACATGACCGGGATCCTCGTTTCTGATCAGAGACAGCGCAATAAAAGTGCCGTCCCGGCTGCCGTCATCCACAAAAACAATTTCGTAAGTGACACCCGTTTCCCTGAGAACCCGGGCAAGATCATCATAAAAAGAGCGGATCACCGCTTCTTCATTGAAAACCGGGGATACCACCGATAAACACAATTGTTCTTTCATTGCATTGACTCCGGGTTCTGCCCCGCCGGATTCCGGAGAGCTCTTTGCTGCAGCATCTGCAGCATCAGACGACGGCGAATCTCGATTGAAATGCCTCCCATAAAAATCCAGGCCTTTTTGTTTCCCCACACCACCGTATCAATCACCTTGTCGGAAGGATGAATGGGATACGGCAAGGCACCCTCGTCTTCCCTGCTCGTGGTCACATAAACCGTGCGAGAGGGATCAATGCCCTCCAGGCCGGGAAACAAGACAATATTTTCATACGTACAATTAAACCCGTAGATATACACGCTCCGCGGCGTGCGCACGTAACCCATCTGGGGGATGGCCAACGTCTGGGCAACCACCATCGGGGCCACAACCGTGGCCTGGGCGTAATGCTCTTCAATGCGGCGAGCCAGCCGACGATAAACTTCCAGATCATTACGATACTGCAAATTCTCTTCCAGCAACACATAATCACTGCCGGGCATCACCCGATCCCGCAAACCATACGCGTTAAACTGCACCAGGATGACCGCCGCCGAAAGCGCCAGAATCTGCAACCGCCGCCAAGGCAGCAGACAAGCCATGACCCATACCAGCCCGCCCAACAGAAAAGGATATACCGCCACCCGATAGCGGGGAGAAACGTTCATAAAGTTCAAAAAAAGCAAAAACCACATGCCGGCAAAAAGCGCCATGATCCATCCGGTCTCCAGCGACCGTTGCTCCCGGACACCCAAACCCGCAGGCAATGCCACCCGGCGAGCAAACAAAAAAGTCAAAGTGCCAGTCAAAAGGATTTGCGCCAGATAAAAATAGGTGATCTTGAAAGTTTTAAGCGACGGCCACCCAATCAGCGGCGTAAGCAGTCCGGCGGAAACATGCTGATCTTTCATGAAAAATTTCGCGGCAACAATAAAGAAACCGGCGGCAGCCAATACCCCCGCCCAGATCAGCCAACGACGACGCACTCGCACGTCCCGCTCGAATATAAACGCCACAAGACCGTAAATAAAAAATGCTCCACAGGCAAAAACCCCGGAACCTTTCGCCAGCAAAGACAAAAAGGCTCCTGTTCCCGCCAGATGGATATTGCGCTCTGCCAGAGCCCAGGCACAAAGAACAGCAAAAAACAGCGAGGGCAGCTCCATGTTGATAATCTCGGTCTGGGTCTGAAAAACCGGCCAGGACATGATCAGAACCGCAGCCAGGCCAGCGACACGCACATCCATGCAACGAGATAGAAGACCGCGAGTCATGGTGGCCACACCGGCGGCCATACCAAAAAAGACCAAATGGTTAACCAGAAGAAACCAACTGCCGGCCCCGAACATTTTCATTAACATGGCAAGGTAAGACGGGAAAATAGAGAAAAAATAAACCCGCGGGCCACCCTGAGAATAGTCAGGCTGCAGCGCGAGCCCGGCATAATCAAAATTATTGCGCGCCAGCCACAAAGCTTCGGCAAACGGACCGCCAACCGCGTCCCCATACGGAGGCATCAGGAGAACATTGGCCTTGGTCGCCAAAAGATACGCGCATAAAGCTCCAAAAAAGACCCACCCGCCTGCCTGACGCAAAGGGCCCAGCACCAAGACGACCAGAACCAGAGCACCAAGCGCCTGGGAAATCGGCCCCCAGAGAGTCTCCATGGTTCGTCCCAGATAAAACTCCACAGGTTCGACTGCACTGTTTCCCGTCCAGGCGTTAAGGCTAGCCATCTGACCACGCTCAAATAAAGAAACGGTGATCATGGGCCCCACCAGCAGGATCAGCCAGTAAAGTCCAACCAGAAAAGCGATCAGAATAGCGGATTTCTTATTGTCCACCGAGGTTCCTTAGTTCTTGCCTAGTAAGCGCCACGACCAGCCAGTACAGCCGTTGGCGTACGCAATAGAATGCTCATATCCAGCGAAAATGACCAGTTGTTAATATACCAGGTGTCCCAACCGACCAGTCGACTGAATGTCAAATCACTGCGACCGCGCACCTGCCAGAGTCCGGTAATCCCGGGGCGCACTTCCAGTCGCTTAAGCTGGCGGGGATCGTTCTTGTCAACCTGTGCTACAGGCAGCGGACGCGGCCCGACCATGCTCATGTCTCCCAGAAGAACATTAACTAGCTGCGGGAATTCATCAATCGAATATTTGCGCAGAAAACGACCCAAGCGCGTAATACGAGGGTCACGACGCATCTTGAAAATAGGACCATCGACCTCATTATGCTGCTGAAGCTCCTTGAGCCGTGCGTCAGCGTCAACCACCATGCTGCGAAACTTCCACATAAAAAATTCCCGCCCGTTAAACCCCACTCTTCTGGAAAAATAAAAAACCGGACCGGGACTGTCCAGACGGATAAACAGCATGATCACAAGCCAGAATGGCAACAAAACAAGCAGGGCCAGCAAGGAAACCACAATGTCAAACAAACGCTTGCCGTACTGCTTGCGGGTCTGACCCAGATCACAATACTCCAACACGGGAATAAACCCGATATTGTACCGTAAAAGATCGCCTGTCGCCTTATCAAAAGCCTGCGGCACCACACGAACCGCCAGACGACGGATTTTGGCTATTTCAAGCATTTCCTGAAACACATTGCCGGCAGGATGGATGGAAACAAATATTTTGGTAATAAAATTTTTTCTGCTCACTTCTTCAAGATCCGCAAGTTTGCCCAGAACCGCATACTCGCCTTTAAGATCGGCAGTCGTCTTGAAATCATCCAGAAAGCCTGCTATTTTCAACCCCAATCGCGGACGCTGATGTATTTCTTCAGCCAGCATCAGCCCCACACGTCCGGCACCAATAATCAGTACATTAAAGTTGTTATATCCGCGAGCGACCAGATAATTGACCAGAAGCCGTTTGGCAATACGCCAGGCACTCAAAAAAACAAACGAAAACAAAACCGTCAGAAGGCAAACCGAACGGGGAAACCCCTCGATCTTAAGCGCATAAACCAGGGCAATCAGCGCCATAGCCGAAAACAGAAAAGAACGGGCCAGCAAAACCAGTTCATGCGCTTCAAGCAGCTCGCGCCTGGTTTCATACAGACGATAAATACCATTAAAGAAAAGAACCGCCACCAGCCAGACCGTAAAAACAAAATGAAACGGATGTGACCAGTCGAGCAAAATATCCCGGATAGCCTGGGGAATCGCCGCCTGTCTGAGATGCCCCGCCAGCAGAATAGCCGCACTGATACCAATAACATCCAGGCTGACATAACCCAGACGAATCAGAGCTGTAAAAGTCCACTTGATCATTTCACATATCCTTGTGCAATATCTTGCCCGAAAACTCCGGCTTACCGGAACAAGGCGGCATTCTCATTTACCCACGCCACAACACGGCCGACACCTTCCCGGGGGGAGAGCAAAGGGCTCCAGCGCAGCGTCCGCTGTGCCTTGGCAATATCTGATACATAAATCTTCTGGTCAAACTTGCGCCATTTGTCAAAGCGAACTTTTACGGAACGTCCGGTTATTTCCTGCAAGAGAGAAATCAACTCAAGAAGCGACAACGTATTGGCCGGCCCTCCGCCCATGTTAAATACGCCGGAACCGGTTCTGCCAGTCAAAAAAGAATCAAATGCCCGCACCAGGTCTCCCACCCACAAAACATCGCGCACCTGTTTCCCGTCGCCGTAAACAGTCAAAGGTTTGCCCTGCATAAAACGGATAGCAAACCAGGCAATCCATCCCTGATCCTCAAACCCAAACTGCCGGGTGCCATATATGCAACTCATACGAAACACTCCCGTACGCAGATCCGAACAATAGGCGGCATCCTGGACATACAGGTCCCCTGCCAATTTAGAAATGCCATACGGCGTATGTCCGCAATGATCGATAGAACAACTCTCGGAAATGCCCTCGATCGAACGAAACACATAACGCGTTTTCTTGCGGGCTATCGGATAATCATTGACGTTATCGCCATACACTTTATTGGTCGAGCAATAAATCAGGGTTCCTCTGGAATTAACCTCCCGGAAAGCCTCCACCACATTAAGCGTCCCTACTGCATTGATCGAGGCATCTTCCAAAGGAACTTTCAGGGAGAACCCGACACCGGGCTGTCCGGCAGCATGAATAACCGCATCCGGCTTGAAAGCCCCGAAGACCTTTTGCAGTTTCTGACGATTACGAATGTCCGCTTTTACACGGATAACATTCCTGAATTTCCTGAGATAATTCCAGTTAAACTCGACAGACTTTCTATCAACATCAAATATCTTTGAGCGCATCAAATTATCATAAACAAGGACCGAACAGCCCTTGCCGGCGAAATACTCGGCGGCATGCGCGCCCACCATCCCCGCCCCGCCAGTAATAATAATTTTCATTTTTTCCTTCTGCCAGACCCCGGTCTTTGCATGCTTTGCCATACCCAAAACAAAGGAACTTTACTTCCTCGGTCCACGCAAGAAATATTCAGTCAACACCCACCAGACAAAGCGGGTATTCCCCAGCAAATAACGCTTCCAGAGTCGCCGGGGTTCGCAGCAAAGACGAAAAAACCACTCCAGCCCCGAACGGCGCACCCAGACAGGAGCCTGCGGCTTGACGCCGGCCAGAAAATCAAAAGCCGCCCCGATACCGATCATAACCGGAACATCCAGCGCGGAGCGGTTCATTGCCATCCAGAAATCCTGTTTGGGACTGCCCAGACCAACCCAAAGGACATCGGGACGACGGGCATTGATCCGCCCGAGCGTTTGCGAATCCAGCAATTCCGCCGATGGCATATACGGTGGAGACATGTGGCCGACAATATCGAGTCCCGGAAATCTTTCCTTGAGAACAGCGCTCAATTTATCACAAATTTCCGGTGTCGCGCCATAAAAATAATGCTTTAAACCTACCTTCCGGCCTTCATCACACAGGCGCAACATCAGATCCGGCCCATATGTGCGCCTGATCTGCGCACACCCCAGATAACGCCCCATCCACACTACCGGCATACCGTCGGGGGTCACCAATGCTGCATTATTAATCACCTCGCGGTAACGCAGATCAAGGCGGGCATCAACAATCGTCGCAACAGGCGCCACACAAACATACCCACGGGCACAGCGCCGCACCATATCTGTTATACAAGACACGGCCAGTTCCGGTGTCAAAACGGAAACCCGAACCCCAAGCAAATTAAATGTATTCAGCTGTCCTTGCATGCGGGAATCATAGCATTGCCAGGCCAATCTGCCTGAATTTTTTGTTGAAAATATCAGCTTATCTGGCCAAACACCCTCACCATGGCACGGCCATATTGCGGCAGCAATCTTAATCTAAAAAACGAAACCTGATAATCGCCCAATACATTCCAAAAGCTTTGAGCCAGGTTATCTTCTTACCCTCCGCGAGCGCGCGCGCTTGGTAAGCAATCGGAACTTCCACAATCCTTAAAGCTCTCCGTGTGAGCTTAACCGTTACTTCTGTCTCAAAAGCAAAATGATCTGAAACAATCCTGAGTCCTTTAATGTCCGCCGCCCGGAACAACTTGAAGCAGGTATTAATGTCCGTAATATCTTTCCCGTACAAAAGCCTGAACGTCAGATTGGAGACGACGTTGGCCCAGCGATTGACCCCCTCCATCTTGCGGGTCACTCCCTTAAAACGCGAACCATAAACCACATCTGCTTCTCCCGCCAGCAAGGGGGTCAGAAGACGCGGATACTCCGCGGGGTCATACTCAAGGTCCGCATCCTGAACAAGCAAAAAATCACCTGTGGCCTCCCCGATACATCGGCGCAGGGCCGCTGTTTTTCCCTGATTGGAGGGCAGATGAAAAATCCTGACCAGAGGATCCCCGGTAAACGATTTCAACGCTTCTGCCGTCCGGTCGGACGAACCGTCATTGACCACAACAATCTCTTTCTGCAGGCCAGGCAGAACCACCGCCTTGACCGCATCAATCACCTGCACAATCGTCTTTTCTTCATTGTAAACAGGTATAAGCACGGATAATTTCATAGAACCGATTTACCCAACAGAAATAATCTACGCATGTTTTTTCTTCAAGATATCCGAATACAAACCCGTAAGCCGAGTAACGATTGCTTTTCTATTATATCGCTCCTCATAAAGTTTCCGGGCATTTAACCCCATATACCCCATTTCCCGGATATGAGCCCAGGCCCAGGCAACTTTGTCTGCAAGATCAGAAGGATTGCCCGGATCAAATGTCAAGCCGGTAACACCGTTTTCAACATGTTCAGATAAAACCCCTATATCGGAAGCAATAACCGGACGCCCGCAGGCAAACGCTTCGAAAGCAACAAGACCAAAAGTTTCATAATACCCCAGGGAAGGCCAAATCAGAAAACGGGCTCCCTTGACAAGATCAAACAACTCCTCACGTGTCTTTCGCCCCTCGAAAGAAACATGACACAAATTATAACGGCCAATATAACTTTCCATAGCCGAACGCAACTGACCATCCCCGCGAATTTTCAAAGGACAGCCACAGCCCTTTTCCTGCAATTTTCTCCACGCTTCAACCAAAAGCATGGCCCCTTTCTCCGGATCCAGCCTGCCGATAAAAAGAGCATACTCCCCGTCTCCCGAGGCAAGCCCCGGATCAGAAAAGACCATGTGCGGCTTGACATGCACCTTATCAACCGGAAGTCCCTGACGAATAAAAAGCTTCCGATAAAACTCCGTGGAGGCCAAATAGAGGTTCACACGGCGACTCCAGGTTCCGATCAGAAAATGCAAGGATGAAATAAGTGCTACCCCTAAAGTAAAGATACGAGAACCACGGTAGCAGGCATGCCAGACTCCCGGCCAGGCAAAACAACGGCCAAGACAATCCGTACAAAGCTTCCCCGAGCGGGTGAAATTGGCTGACGGGCACATCAGGCGCTGATTATCCAGATTCCATACCACCGGAACCTTCTCAACTCCGGATGCAAAAAATACAGAAGGTGATATTAACAGGAAATAATTATGCACATGAACAATGTCCGGCCTGTATCGGCGAATGAGCCCGCGCACTTCCCTGAAAGTTGTCCAATTCCACAGTATTCTGAAAAGAAGAAATAAAAAAGATGTTTTGCGGACATCATCATTATGACGAGTATAAAGAACGACCTCATGCCCGCTCTCCCGAAGGGCATCAATTTCATCTCGATAAACCTGGTCTTCCCCGCCAGGCTGTTGATAAAAATTATGACAAACCAGTATTTTCATCAAACTTCCGCCCTTTCAATGTCCCGTCCGTACAATAAAACAAGAACAAGTCCTAACAACATCCAGAGAATAATGTTTGTAGGGGGAGAATCGATCAAATCAAAGAATTGTGCCGCGATATGCCACACCACCAAAGCGCCAAGGGCTCCGGCCAGACAGGCTCGGCATATCGGATCACTTTCCCCGCCAAGGCGCCGCAATCCTCTCCAGAAAACAAATCCATTAATCCAAACAAACAGGACAATCCCAATCAGTCCCATTCTATAAAAAACAGTCAGAAATTCATTATGCGGAGGCACAATCCCTGAGTCGGCTCCAGGGCCGCGAATTTCAGCTGTTACAAGAGATTGATCATATATCAATAACTTTGAAAAACCATTCCCCCACAGAGGCGACTTCATCCCGGCAGAGAATGTTGCCTTCCAAACACCTATCCGCCAAGTCATGTTGGAATAAGCATTACCCGCAGCCTCCGAAAGGGGCATAATATCTTGTGCGTTCTCTTCCGCTGCGTTCTCTTCCGCTGCGTTCTCTAGCTCGATATCCCTTGTTTCAGCA
The DNA here is from genome assembly GCA_903944345.1 of Candidatus Omnitrophota bacterium. Taxonomy (GTDB): domain Bacteria; phylum Omnitrophota; class Gorgyraeia; order Zapsychrales; family Fredricksoniimonadaceae; genus CAJARJ01. Next base: position 6,798 of record CAJARJ010000016.1, on the reverse strand, counting down.
TTCTCCAACACAAAATCCTTTGCCCCGAGTCCATGTTTATCCACATAACTTTTCCTCGAAAGTGCTTTAACACGATCCAGAGTTTGCGTTATGAAATAAAACGTTCCCTGTGTTCGCTGAACAAAACGGAGCTGACCTTCCCGAACAAACACACCTTGCAAAAGAAGCAGGCTGCCAACCGAGATCATTATCATTCCATAAGCAATAATCAATGCTTTCCATTTCGAACGAAAAATTAATATATAAAAAACAAGAAGGACTATCAACGCCGCCCAACTGGACCTCACGCAGCCGTTAATGACCATAAAAACATTAATGCCAGTAATCCCCCACACTAACCAACGCGACCTGATGTCGGTCAAACATTCCAAACCAAAAGGCAATAAAAAGGCAATCGTTACACCGTAAAAAAGAGTTAAATTAAAACCTCGCGTATTGGCAAGCCAGACTTGAGGGCCGATCCCCGCTCCGAAAATAACCGAACCCACATTGGCCAGAACAAGTAAAACCAAGAAATACTCCGGCCTGAAAGCTCTTTTAAACATAAACCAGACAACGGGCACAAAAAGAAGATACACAGAAAGAACGGCCGAACGCAAAGCATACGGGCTGTGATCAATCAAAAGCCCATGAAACAGATAGACTTCCGCCAGAAAAAATAATAGAGAAAAAGGCGCATAGAACCACCCCGGCAACCTTCTCAGATCCCAGAAACCTTTCATAGCCAGGGGCAATGAAAAAAGAATAAAAACATCCGTAATATAAAACGGCAGGCCGAATAACCGCAAAGGAGAGAAAACAGAGAACGCCCGGCCCAAAGACAAAGTGCCAAATATAAGAAAGACAAGAAAATACAATACACTCTTACGATATAACAACATATCCTGCACTATATCCGGCACCAATAGGCACCACAAAAAATTTTTATAAGCGTTCGCTTGCTCCGGGCCAGACACATGAACAAGTTACGCAACATAAAGCGTCCGCCCCCATTCAAACTTCTCAGAAAAGGATCATGCACTAATAACGCCTGCTCCATCTCCCTCTTCTGCCGCGAAGCCTGTGTCTGGCTTTTGGAAGCATCATGCCAGCGGAAATCCGCCATCAGCCTTCTGATATGCCCGAATTTATACCCCTTGGCGGCCAAACGCACAAAGAACTCATAATCCATGGCATAGTGGTAAGCTATATCCAGGAAATTCCCCTGTTCAAAAATCCTGCGCCGAAAAAATGTCGTTGTGGTCGGGATATAAAGCACATGCAAATATTTCAACACAAAGTAATCAAAACCCGTCTCCTTTCGGACACGAATAAGCCGACCTTTCGCATCGACAAAACGATAATCTCCGTAAACAATATCGTATAAAGGCTGCTCTTCAAATGCTTGCCGGGCAGCATTAAGCGCCCCGGGTAAATATATATCGTCGGCGTTAAGCCAACCGACAATATCCCCCGTCGCCGCCCGAAAGCCTTTATTAAGCGCATCACTCTGCCCTTGGTCTTTCTCACAAATCACCTTCAAATGAGAGTATTTTTCCAGAACCGCTGACGTCTCGTCACTGGAACAATTATCCACAATGATGTGTTCAACCTCTTCTATGCCCTGAGCCAAGACACTGCGAATGGCTTGTTCAATAAATGAACCCTGATTAAACGAAGGTGTTACAATCGATATTTTCATTCAGAACTTTTTCCCACGGATGTCCCTGCGTAAACGATACACAAATCCCTTCAAATCATGCAACATTTTATCCTTGAAACATCCCCCCGTATAGTAAAGCGGCATATCTCCTTTGGCTTCACCCTGGAAATGCAAAGCATGCGCCCGAACAATTGTGCGGCTCGTATCGTTCTTTTCAAAATAAGGTATTCTATCCCGGAAAATCATTTTTTTCATCCCCCGGCGCATAACATACTCATTTTCAACATAATTGGAACTAACATTAATCCCGCAATCAAAAACCCCCCCCTCAATTCTTGCCAAATCAGCAAGGCTGTCTGCATCAGGAGAGTAAAATAAAGATATGGGGGTCATATCACAGATCCCACCCGGTGTCCCCGTTGTCACAAACCTCTGCCAGATATCCTGCAAAAGCGTAATCTTTTCCTTCTGACGATAACAATTCAATAAACACTGACAGAAATTGTGTAGACCTTCTTGTGTCCAATAGCTGATTCCAGCCGTTCCTCTCCCCTGATGAAAAAGGCAAGCTCCCCGGGCAACGCCTGCACCTAAAGACGTGCTTTGTCTGGCAAGATCCTTCATCGAACTGAACAGTAAAACATCCGAATCAAGATAAAGCACTGACTGAACACGACTTGAACGCATATATTCCAGAAGATAAAACCATCTCAAGAAACAGATCAACTCATACCACGCAGGATTGGAACTCATATGCACATAATTAGTTCGGAACTCCTTCGCTTGCGCACAATCGGCAAGCCTGTCCAAAGACACACAAGTGACATCCGGGTACTTGCTCTCGCCAATTAAAACCACCTCTGAATCAGGACTGATATACCTAGACTGATACAACGCATATGGCAGATACCAACTGTTGCGCTGATGAATAAAAACGAGCTTTGCTTCCGGATTCATAATCGTCGTCTTCCTAACTACGGACAACCTTTAACCAGGCCTTGCCCCAATTATCCATATTAAATATATCTCTTGTCTGATGATACTGCTCCGCTCTTACCTTTCCGTAGTTATCCATAACATACCGCAACTTTCCGGCTAACTGCGCAGCCACTGGATCAGACTGAACTGTTGGCAAATCAGCAAGCCCCCCCACATTTGTCGAAACAACCGGAGTTTTTGCTGCCATTGACTCCAAAGCGCTCAATGAAGTCCCCTCCAATGCAAGAGTCGGAATCAAGGTTATCGTAGCCTTCTGATAATACTGTATTATCTTTTCTTGCGGCACTGAGCCTTCCCAAACAATCCGATCTTCCAGATCAAGTTTCTTAATAAGCTCCGAACAATAACGAAAATATCGACCGGTCAATGGGCCTCCGGCAATGACCAGCTTGAAATTCTGATAATTCCGTGAGAAATCCTGAAAAGCTTCGATAGCCAGATGAATCCCACGTGCCCAACGGATATTCCTAGGCACCAAAATTATACGTTCCCTATTCTGATCAAGCCCTGGCTGATACTTATCAACATCAACACAATTAGGAATAAACCAGCGCCCCGGGGCGACTTCCTCAAAATATTTCTCTGCGGGCTCAACGGGACATCCTATCATTCGAAGATAATCTGTATCATTAGCCACAATAATACTGCCCGCGGCCGCAGTCTTGCTCGCCATTAAGGCCCGATATCGGTCAGCCATGGTCTTCGCCGGTCTCTGCCAATCCACCCCATGGGATAAAACAATCAATTTCCGCGCCTCTCGCAACATCTCTGCATGAAAAGCATAGTGAGAAATAACAACATCGTAACACTTGATCCTGTTTCGAAAAAAACTCAACATAGCGTTGAACCAAAACCAATTAATATCATGAATAACATGATGCAAATAAGGCAGTCTTGGCAACATGTACACATTTGCAGGTCGTGTTCTAACATGCCGACTAAACGGCTGAACAACATCCGTTGAAATGCCAAAGTCATTGAGAAGTTTATTCATGGACTGAATATATACTTCCTGCCCTCCCTGAACAGGAAGGTAATGTGATGTCACCTGGAGTAATTTCATAATTTGAATCGCTATTGTGATTTCAAAATAGAGACGATCCGCTCACAAGCCTGACCGTCGCCGTAAGGATTTTTCTCCGGTTGCATTCTTTGATAGATCACAGAACTTGTCAATAACTCTGACGCCGCATGAAAGATCCGCTCAGTATCCGTGCCAACCAACTTTGCACTCCCTGAATTAATACCCTCCATCCTTTCGGTCACATCACGCATAACCAAGACAGGCTTCCCCAATGACGGAGCTTCTTCCTGAATACCACCCGAATCAGTAATCACAAAATAAGACTCTTTCATCAGCCACAGCAACTGCGGATAACCCAGCGGAGCCACAAGATGAACATTCTTGATATCTTTAAGAATTTCCTGAACTGGCTTTTGCACATTAGGGTTAAGGTGAACAGGATACACGATCTCGACATCGGGAAAAGTCTGCGCCAGCTTCCTTAACGCAACACAAATATTCCTGAACTGCTCCCCGAAGCTTTCCCGGCGATGAGCAGTAACCAGAACTATTTTTCTCTCGAAATTGACCTGAGGGAAAAGCTCTATATACCGATCTCTTCCATTCTTATCAATCAAAGCTAACCCATAAAGAAGCGCATCCACAACAGTATTGCCCACCTCATAGACATGTGAAGTCTTTCCTTCACGACGCAAATACTCTTCGGCAGCCTTCGTCGGAACAAAGAAATAATCCGCAATCTGATCAATAAGGACGCGATTGGCTTCTTCAGGAAAAGGAGAGAACTTGTTCCCGCTTCGCAAACCCGCCTCGACATGAACAATCGGGACTTTCTCGTAATAAGCCGCAAGGGCCCCCAGAAAAGCCGTCGTAGTATCTCCTTGAACCACTAGCATATCCGGCCGAACCTGCTGTAGTAACGGGCCCAACATAAGTAGCGTCTTTCCGGAAAACTCCGCAAGTCCCTGATTCGCTGACATAAGATTAAAATCATAATCCACACTTATTCGGAAGAAATCCAAGATAGGATCCAGCATTTGACGATGCTGCCCCGTCACGCACACCAATGGACAAAATGCACCATCATCCCGCATACGAACAATCAAAGGGGCTAACTTAATAGCCTCCGGACGTGTTCCCAGAACAAAAAGAACTTTCTTGATCATAATTTTGATCCCATCAAAAGACAAAATGTTAAATTAGGATTGTTCACAATCGGACGACCTTTCAGCAAACTCCACAATAGTTGCTTCCAACCAAACTTTGGCCAAGGCAAAAGATCATACATGCCCTTTGATGACAATAAATGTGTTGAGTAGATATTGGCGGCGTTCAAATTCTTCAATAACACATCGGCTGCCTGATCAAGAACAAACGATTCTTTTAAACACGACAATAGTCTGCCTGCACTCTCCTGGCTAACCCCAAACTGATTGCCATCAAGAGCAATATCAAACGTCAGAACAAGCTTTGCCCCTGGCTTTAACACCCTGTGAAACTCTGCCACAATCTCTGGATATCGATCCGTATGCTCTAATACAGAAACACAATACACACAATCAAATGTCGCATTATCAAATGGCAATTTTGTCAAATTACCCTGCCGGAACGATATGTCGACAGACATCTTTTTCCCAATAGCACTATAAATACTTAAATAATCATCTTGATCGATACAATCCACCCGATATGCTTGCGATAGAAAGAATGGAAAGAATGTCACGCCACTACCCGCGTCCAGAATCCGCGCCCTCGAAGCAATCTGCTCTTTTATCTGGCAATACACATACGGATACTCTAGTATCCGACTCCACTGATGGAAAGAGTCTTTAATCCAGGGATAATTCTTAAGCTCACCCGCAGCCTTTATCAGATACTGATAAGAATAACTTGCCAAACTAGAGAACTCCGGAGAATTCAATCCGCTAAAAATATCGGATAAAAGAGGAACTCCTGAGGAAAACTCCTTTATAGAGACGAGAGACTGATCATCCATTGTCTTTTCTTGCATTAAATCCTCACTATTTCTTTCAGTTTTCTCCAAGCGTATTCAAAAACCGACATCCGATAAGAAATGTCTCGAGTATTCTTATCCAAAGGAAGATCTGCCACAATCTCATCCGGATGAATTAACGGAAAAACCATCCTCTCAGTCTCCAGAGCAAGAACTCGCCTGTCACCTTCTTTTGTATGAGTACTATCCTGACCAATTCCAATATTAAGAACTAAATTCACTGCAGGCACAGCCGCTAAACCCTTCTTTATCCAGCATGCGAGCACCCATTGATAATCCCACGTGTCAAGACGACCTGAAAAGACCTGACCAAAACACCACTTCCAATACAACCGTTCCCTGCGATCTAACGTATTCAGAAAACCATCCTTACAAATCTGCGGCCAGAAAGGAATAGTCACGTCATAATGCTTCCAGGCCCGCCGCCATGACGCCCATCCCCAGATATGACAATACCTAGAGAAATAATAACTGCGCGAACGGCTAACGCCACTCTGAAAGTTATCCCCGGAGATCATCATCACACGATCATCTTGACGGTACTTCTCCAAGAGTTCCGCGCAGAAGGGGAAGAAACTTTTATCAGGAAAACAGTCATCCTCAAGAATGATCCCCTCTTCTTCATTCAAGAAGAACCAGTCAATAGCTGAACTAACAGCGACTTTACAACCACGATTCTTATCCCAGAAAAGAGTTTTGACCTCACATTGCCAATCAATATGGCTCAGGACGTAATCACGCACAGCCTGAACTTTCAAATTCTCGCCAAGCTTGTCATTCCTAGGGCCGTCAGCCGCAATATACAAACGCGAAGGGAGTACCTGCCGAATAGCCTCAAAAACCCTTTGTGTTGTATCCAGACGGTTAAAAATAATAAATAAAACGGGTGTTGATAAACGATCTGATTGCATCAGAGCTTCTTTCCCTTTAATCTGTTCCAATAATCAGGTAATACCAGTGCCAATGCCAGAAAAAAGAACGGCACGATCAAATGATAGTATTGGTAATACCGACCGGAAAAGAACACACCCTTCGCCAGGATCACAAAATTCAATACAGGTGCCGAAATATATAAAAACAACATCGTCAGAAAGACCGCCGAACACCCCCGCCAGCGCG
>CAJARJ010000015.1 GCA_903944345.1 Candidatus Omnitrophota bacterium | reverse complement strand
GTCGCCCTCGCGCGTCGCGCTTATTGCCAAATAAACTTCTCAGGAGGAGCACTGTCTAAAAAACGCCTCACTGCGCGCAAGACCATGCGTACTCAGAAAACAGCATCACCAGGAGTGGCTGTATTTAAAATCCCGCTAACAGGCAGGTCATTTGTAATTTTTCCGATACGGATAGATATGCAATAATGACTTGTTATTGGTTAGGCGTTGTTCAGCAAACAGGTTCGAATGGGAAGAGAGAATATGGAAAAGCACATACTCGGAAAGACAACAAATGTTATCGTCGTCATAGGGGCTGGCTTAATCGGTCAGGCTATTGCTCGGCGGGTTAGCGTAGGGAAGAAGGTCTTACTTGCTGATTTGCGTCAGGACAATGCTGATGCTGCGGCAAAAACTTTGAGTGATGCCGGTTTTAGCGTTTGCACGGCGATTGTTGATGTGTCATCACGTGCTTCTGTTCAGGCTCTGGTTAAGACAGCTATCTCCCTTGGCGAGATTACCGGCGTCATTCATGCTGCCGGTGTTTCTCCTACTCAAGCATCACCTGAGATGATTTTGAAGGTTGACCTTTATGGGACAGCACTTGTACTTGAGGAGTTTGGTAATGTTATTGCGGTCGGTGGCGCTGGCGTCGTTATTTCGTCACAGTCCGGGCATCGCCTACCACCGCTTACGGCTGAGCAGAATAAGCTTCTTGCAACGACACCTGTTGAAGAACTTCTTAAACTGCCGATGCTCCAGCCTAATCAGGTGACCGAGTCTCTTCATGCTTATCAGATTTCAAAACGAGCTAATTCGCTGCGAGTGATGGCAGAAGCAGTACGCTGGGGAAAGCGTGGGGCTCGGGTCAATGCTATCAGTCCTGGCATCATTATCACGCCACTTGCAATGGATGAATTAAGCGGACCACGTGGTTCGGGCTATCGACGCATGATTGAAGTGTGCCCGGCTGGACGGGCTGGCACTCCCGATGAGGTTGGCACTGTCGGTGCGCTTTTGATGGGTAGTGACGGCACCTTTATTACTGGTAGTGATTTTCTTATGGATGGTGGAGTAACGGCGGCTTATTGGTACGGCGAACTCGCTCCGAAGTCATAGAAACGAAGGAAACAACAGGAGATGCTTACGATGTTACCTGAAAAGTTACTAGAAATTATGAAACAAGATGGAGTTGCCGCTATTGCGACATTGGGAAATGATGGGCCGCATATGGTCAACACTTGGAATAGCTACATCAAGATATCACCAGATGGGCGGTTGTTCATTCCTGCCGGTTATATGCACAAGACCGAGGCTAACATTGCCCACAACCCCAATGTGCTGATTACGATGGGAAGCAGCAAGGTTAAGGGCTTGCATGGGGCAGGTGCCGGATTCTTGATTAAGGGAAAAGCGACCTTTATTACATCCGGACCTGACTATGACTTCTTGAAAGCAACGTACAGTTGGTTGCGAGCTAATATGGCTGTTACTATCGACTCTGCTGTTCAAACATGGTGAAGCAGAAATAAGTAAAATTTGAAGATAACTTATAATAGGTTATTTCTTCCGACGGTGTGCTAGGCCTTGATGAGTAAACAGGTTCGAACTTCGTCCCCCCAGCCACCCCATATAAACAAAAGAGTCCGCCTTGTGCGGGCTCTTTTGTTTAATGCAGGAAGAAACGGGATTTGAAGGAGCCCCGCTGGACGCGACGAACAGGAGCGTCCTTGAGGCGGGGTGGCGTTTCTTTTACGAGTTGACAGATGTATATGCTGGTGATATACATACTGCAATGGATATCCAACAGGCATTAAACAGCTGTGAAGGCTTTCAATGGGACAAGGGGAATAGTCTCAAGAGTTGGCTTAAGCATCATGTGTCTGAGGGTGAGGCAGAGCAGGCCTTCTTTAATGAGCCAATGCTTTTGGTTATGGATCCGGGGCATTCGCAGGCAGAAGCTAGATATCGGGCCTTAGGGTATACGGATGAGGGTAGGCGGTTATTTATAGTATTCACGATTCGAAAGGCCAGGGTTCGGGTCATTTCGTCTAGGGATATGAATAGGAAGGAGCGGGTTGAGTATGAAAACTTTAAAAACAATTCCTAAGTTTAAGAGTGAGCAGGAAGAACGCAAGTTCTGGATGGCTCATGATTCGACAGAATATGTTGATTGGTCTAGGGCCAAACGGGCTAGTTTCCCTAATTTAAAGCCGACATGCAGGAGCATTTCTTTAAGGTTGCCGCTTTCGATGCTTGACAGGCTTCGAGTGTTGGCCAATAAGCGGGATGTCCCGTATCAGTCGTTATTAAAGACGTTCTTGGCGGATCGGCTCAAACAGGAGACTGTTGTTCATTAAACAGGTTCGAACTTCGTCCCCCCAGCCACCCTTTTATTGTTTCAGAGACAGAACTTCGTCCATCGAGGTTCTGTCTTTTCCTTTGTAGGGGGCGATGATTCATTTCATATAAATAAAGACGATGATAAAACAACAGGGGTCTTTTTATAGCCAAAAGTATTTTAATGAAATAGTAGTGCAGGCTGTTCGACTAAATAAAGTAGTCATCCTTAATGTAGATAAACATGGGCAGAAGATTACGTTTTGGAATGGCTGCAGAGTTGAGGAATTAACAGAAAATTTGAAATGAGGCAGTCTGTGCTTGTCTTAATCACGTTCTCTTTTCTGGCAGGTGTGGTGACTATACTTTCACCCTGTATCCTTCCGGTTCTTCCTATTATTTTAACCGGTGTCGTGGGACGCGGTCGAGGGAAGCCTTGGGGTATCGTCACGGGTTTTGTGACGAGCTTTACCTTTTTTACACTGGCACTTTCGGCGATCGTTCAACGAACCGGATTGCCTGCAGATACTTTGCGTGTAGCTGCTATTGTCCTTTTGGCCTTATTCGGATTCTTTCTGTTGATTCCGGCGTTGCAATTGGCTTCTGAGAATTTTATTACCAGATTTTTACCTCAGCAAGGCGCATTGAACAAAGGTCGGGGTTTTTGGTCCGGGTTTCTGGTTGGCCTGACCCTGGGCCTCGTTTGGACACCTTGCGTGGGGCCGATCATGGCTGCGGTGATCACTTTGGCTGCCGCGAGTGCGATCGGTGCAGCGGCCGTACTCATTACATTGGCCTATGCACTTGGGACTGCCGTTCCAATGTTGGCAATCATGTTCGGTGGCAGGAAGCTTTTGGACAGGACCCCATGGATCAAGACGCATTCCGGAGTCATTCAACGGAGTTTTGGCGCGGTAATGGTCTTGATGGCTTTTGTTCTTCTTAAAGGGTACGACCGGAATTTTGAGTCATGGGTTTTGGCTCGTTTCCCAGCTTATGGTAGCGGATTGACAGCAATAGAGAATAACGATCGTGTGAAAAAGGCTTTGAATAGTTTAAGAAGTGGGAATGGGAGGGATAGTATGAAAGCTCTTTCACCAAGTGTTCAGGACCCTCAGGCGCCGGACATTATCGCTGGCGGACAATGGTTCAATTCTCAGCCCTTGAGTCTCAAGAGCCTGCGAGGGAAAGTGGTTGTTGTTGATTTCTGGACGTATACATGTATCAATTGCATAAGAACTTTCCCCGAACTCAAGGCGTTGCACGAACGTTATGCGGACAAGGGGCTGGTTATTATAGGGGTGCATACGCCTGAGTTCCCGTTCGAAACGCTCCCTGATAATGTTGCAAAAGCTGTCCGGGATTTCGGTCTGAAATATCCAATTGTTCAGGACAACAATTATGCGACATGGAATGCGTATAGCAATCATTACTGGCCAGCAAAGTATTTCATTGATAAAGAGGGACGGATTCGGGGAAGTCATTTTGGCGAAGGCGGTGAAGAAGAGTCTGAGGCTATGATCCGCCGTCTTCTGGAAGAGGCAGGAAGTCGTCCTGGCGCTTATGCCGGAGCCCATGAATATTCGATCGAGGCGGGCACCCCGGAGACATATTTGGGCCTGGAGCGTACGGAACGCTTTGGTTCGGTGGAAAGTTTGAGAGCCGGCCCGGCCAAGTACTCTTTGGGGACGGAATTGATGGTGAATGGTTACGCATACCAGGGTGAGTGGTCGGTCGCTAGTGACCATTCTTCACCCGGCCCAGAGGCTCGATTGGATTTTCATTTTTCGGCTAAGGATGTTTTTCTGGTAATGCGCGCAGAGGGAAAGGAACCTGTTAGCGTGGAGGTGTTCATTGATGGGAAACCTGCGGGGAGTACTCAGCAGGGTCGAGATGTCCGGGAGGGATATGTTCTCGTCCAAGATGACCGCTTGTATCATTTGCTGTCTTTGAAGATAGCGGGAGAACATACACTGACCCTTAAGTTCCCGACTGGCAACGTGGACTTGTTCGCATTCACTTTCGGATGAACGAGGAGGCTTTATGCGAATAGTTCTTATCATTCTTATGCTTTGTTTATGGGGTACTCAACAAATGGTGATGGCCATGGCTAATAATTCAGGGAACGAGACCAAGGCGGAACTCAAAACCAAATTGATGCCTCTTTAATATGATGTTACCCAAAACAATGGCTGAGGAGATGGGGGTTCCATATCAGCAGCTAATTAATATGTATCTGCGGGACTGTGCTCAATCAAGGCGTTGTCCGGACTGGGTAGCTCATTAAACAGGTTCGACATTAGGCTTTGGCGCCAAAAACGATGCTTTGACAGTTGTCAGAACTGCGCTTTTCTATGAATATAGATACCATGAAATCACATATTGCGATACGACTAATTCATGGTATACTTTCTGCATATGATAGAACGTAAAGACATCCTGCAAGATATTAACAAAGCGATAAAGCGGGGGAGGATCGTATCTTTATTGGGTCCTCGTCAATCAGGGAAGACAACACTGGCAAGAAACTTCTCTCAGCCGGGATCGTCGACATATTTCGATCTGGAGGATCCTGTCGATAGTGCCAGGTTGTCGCAGCCAAACAATGCCCTTGTTGATCTCAAGGGCATTGTTGTGATCGATGAGGTTCAGCGACAAGCGGATCTTTTTCCGGTCCTACGGGTTCTTGCAGACCGCGTGCCGTTGCCGGCAAAGTTTTTGCTCTTGGGTAGTGCCGCACCAACACTGAATACGCACATTTCGGAATCTTTGGCCGGGCGTGTTGAACGGATCAGGATCGGCGGATTCTCGTTAAAAGAAGTTGGCATGGTCAAGTATGAGAGGCTTTGGTTAAGGGGCGGTTTGCCTAAAGCCTTTTTGGCCAGGACAGATGCAGAGAGTTTTGTTTGGCGTAAGGAGTATGTAGAAAGTTTTGTGTCGCGGGATCTGCCGTTTTACGGAGTCTCCCTTCCGCCGTTGACTATTTTACGCTATTGGACCATGCTGGCGCATTATCATGGACAGATCTTTAACGCTAATGAGATCGCCCGTTCATTGGGTATCAATGAGGTCACGGTAAAGCGTTATCTTGATGTCTTGAGTGGTGTTTTCATGATGCGTCAGCTTCAGCCATGGTTCGCAAATATTAAAAAGCGTCAGGTCAAAGCGCCGAAGGTGTATTTCTATGATACAGGGATATTGCATGGTCTTTTGGGGATCAAGACCAGGGAAGATCTTTTGGCGCATCCTAAGCAGGGCGCTTCATGGGAAGGATATGTGATCGAAGAGGTCATTCATTCGGTTGAGCCGGATGATGTGTATTATTGGGCTACACATCAGGGTGCGGAGATCGATCTTGTGTTCTTTAAAGATGGGAAAATGTATGGCGTTGAGATTAAGCGTCAGGATGCCCCGACTATGACGCCGTCCATGCGCATTGCACTGGAGGACCTGAAACTTGAGAGGATCGCAGTCATTTATCCAGGCGAGAAACGTTACGAACTTCATAAGAAGGTTTCAGTTGTTCCGTTCAGTCAGATCATGGGTGGGATGAAGGCGTTGTTTGAATGATGGTTCTTTAGGAATGAGCCATAGGTTAGAATTTCATCTTTGAACGTATTGGTCGGGTTGCGGAATACGTCCTGCAGGCCAGCCTGATCCAGACTAAGTTGACGGATGACAGATGATCGGACAGAGTCCCGATTGAGGACTTCACCTTCAATGGCGGATGTTTGCACGGTTTCTTCGATCAGGATCTCGGCTCGGGCTTCATTGCTTAAGGTAAGTCCCAGATTTCTCGCTCTGCCCAGGATGGCCCCTTGAACTTGTCTGGCCCGGCCCGGCTTAAGATGGGAAGAAGCTTGTTGCTGTCCCATGTGAGCCGGGGCGGAGGTATGATCCGAAAGGAGCGGCGGACGGCAATCTCGTCGGCCCCTGGAATTTTTCAACTATTCCTATTCTTTCAGAAGTGTGTTAATATTATTTAACTATAGCGTCGAAGCCATGGTATTTTTGGACACAGAAGCCCAATGACCCTTAGCCGGGAGCATTGGGCGTTTTTATTGGCGGCCTTGGGAGGGCATTTTATGGGGATACCATCAGTCTTTTGGAAAGAAGGAGAGGCCTACCATCGGACGGCGATTGGTGCTCAGCGTCGGCGGCAGGTGTTCAACGCGGAGATCATCTATAATCTTCTGGCCATGGCCATTGAGAAGTACTTTATGGCATTTTTTGAAGCGAACCATGTTATGCCGGATAATCACACGTTCACGGATCTCATTAATTCAGCCAACAGGCTCCGGCCGCTGGATGCGGTATTGGTGGCTGATCTTAAGTCTCTGGAGATTCTTCAGGATATCTGCCCGCTTTATCAGGACACCCAGCGCCGTTCGCCCACCGAGGAGCAGTTGAACAGGATGTATGATGTGATCGAACGGGTGGCAGCGTATTGTCGCCTGGGGATGATAAAGTAACGGCTATTAAAAAAGATATTGGGACACAATGCATTATCCAGAAGATATTGGGCTTCTTGCGGGGCACAATGGTCTTATCTGGGAGAGCTGTTCATGGAGAGAGGTATCTCGCTACATCATTCCCAAATTGTGAGCTTCACTGTATACCCCGGTACAATTGCTCCATTTTGATCCTTCCTTAAAATACTTTTATGAGAAACAATACAACGTTAAAGCCCAAGGTTTCGATCATTGGTTGCGGGAATGTTGGCATGCGCTATGCGTATGCTCTTGCTATGCAGGGATTAGTAAGAAGCCTTGTAATTACTGATTTGGACAGAAAGCGGCTCGAAGGTGAGGTCATGGATATGTCTCACGGCGCGCCGTATGTGTCGCCGATCGAGATAGCTGCTGGTGATTATTCCGACATCAACGGTGTTCGGGAGAATCTAAAAATCGAACTTTCTGCGCTGGAACAAGATCAACTTCGGCATTCTGCCGAAAAGATCAAGGGCATTATCAAACAAGTTGGATTGTAATTTCGAGAATTATTAATAAAGAAACAGACAACGCCAATGAACTCATCCATTTATATCTGTCCGATGCACCCTGAAGTTCAACAGGATCATCCTGGCAATTGTCCCAAGTGTGGCATGGCGCTGGAGCCGAAGGTGGCGAGCGCAGGCATGGATGAAGAGGAAGGCGCTGAGTTGCGCGATATGACGAGGCGCTTCTGGATTGGGGCCACGCTGACATTGCCGGTGTTTGTTTTGGCGATGGCGCACTTGATTCCTGCGCCAGGCAGACAGTCCTGGGTGGATAGCGATATTTCACGCTGGATGCAATTAGCCTTCACTACACCCGTGGTTATGTGGGCAGGCTGGCCTTTTTTTCAGCGAGGCTGGAGCTCCATCACGATGCGTCACTTGAACATGTTCACGCTGATTTCGATCGGCGTGGGCGCAGCATATATTTTTAGTACTGTGGCCATGTTTGTGCCCGACCTCTTTCCGTATACGATGCAAAACCATGGCAAGGTCGCTATCTATTTTGAGGCCGCAGCTGTAATTATAGTGCTGGTGCTCCTTGGACAGGTACTCGAACTTCGTGCCCGTAGCCGCACTGGAAGCGCCATTAGGGCGTTGCTAAATCTTGCACCGCCTACGGCACGGCAAGTTGCCCCGGGAGGCGACCATGAAGTCCCGCTTGAACAGGTGATAATCGGTGATTGGCTGCGAGTGGTTCCCGGTGACAAGGTGCCTGTTGATGGCGTTCTGGTCGAAGGTTATTCCAGCGTCGAAGAGGCCATGATCACGGGCGAACCACTCCCAGTGGAAAAGTCTGTCGGTGACAAAGTTACGGGCGGCACTGTCAATAGCTCCGGCAGCTTCATCATGCGCGCCGAGCGGATCGGCAGCGACACATTGCTTGGGCAAATCGTGAACATGGTGGCCGAAGCCCAGCGAAGCCGCGCGCCTATTCAAGGTCTCGCGGACAAAGTCGCGGGAATCTTCGTTCCGTCTGTGCTATTGGTCGCGGTGTTAACTTTTGGAATGTGGATGTGGATTGGGCCAGATCCGCGCCTTGCGCATGCCATTGTCAACGCTGTCGCGGTTCTGATCATTGCCTGCCCGTGCGCCCTTGGCTTGGCGACACCCATGTCTATCATGGTCGGTGTCGGCCGAGGCGCGAAGGAAGGAGTTCTTGTGAAGAACGCCGAGGCGCTTGAACGTTTGGAGACTGTCACCATGCTTGTTGTGGACAAGACTGGCACCCTTACGGAGGGCAAGCCCAAACTGTTGGACGTCCTGCCAACCTGCGGTTTAGACGCAAAAGAGTTCCTGCGCTTGGCTGCGTCACTGGAGCAGAACAGTGAACATCCCCTCGCCGCGGCAATCGTGCGGGGCGCAAAGGAGCAGGGCATCGTTTTTGCGGTAGTTAGAAACTTTCGCTCCATTACGACGGGTGGCGTAATCGGAGTAATCGATGGGCTTGAAGTTATGGTCGGGAAATCAGATTTTTTGAGAAACGAAAAGATAATCGGCCTCGAGTCGCTTGAAGCGTCGGCTGTAAAGCTTCAGGAAGAAGGCAAGACCGCGATGTTTGTTGCCATAGATGGTAAACCTGCCGGAATTCTTGCCGTGGCTGACCCGATAAAAGCTACCACAAAGGAAGCAATCCGTGAGCTGCATAAACTTGGATTAAAGGTGGTTATGGTCACTGGCGACAATCGCCGCACTGCTGCCGCAGTCGCAAAGACGCTTGGTCTCGATGCGGTGGAAGCAGAGATCGAACCGGCCGGGAAAGTCGCTTATGTCAAGAAACTGCGGGCGGAAGGCAAACATGTTTTGATGGCTGGCGATGGCATCAACGACGCTCCTGCTCTCAGTGAAGCTGAAGTCGGCATTGCTATGGGAACCGGAACCGACGTGGCCATGCAAAGCGCGGGCATTACTCTTGTGAAAGGCGATCTTCGCGGCATTGCCAAGGCCATTCGACTTAGTCGCGCCACCATGCGAAACATCCGACAGAACCTGACTTTCGCGTTTCTCTACAATGCCCTAGGTATTCCGGTAGCTGCAGGGGCGCTTTACCCGTTCTTCGGCTTGTTGCTTAGTCCGATCATTGCAGGTGCCGCGATGAGTTTGAGTTCCGTCTCGGTCATCGGCAACGCCTTGAGGCTACGGAACGTGAAATTATAACAATCAAAAAAGGAGTATCGCCATGAAGGAAGCAAAATCAGTAATCAAAGACCGCAATTGAAAAGCTTGAATCGTTGGATTTTAAATTGCCAGAGCCACAAATTGGCATAAACGAGATTCGCCATCAATGCCACAAGGCACGGGAAGTAAAAGAGAAGAAATAGTTTTGCCACGTAAGCTGGCAGGATAGAAATTTCCGGGAGGAGTAATACACAAAACTACCCGGCGAGCAGATTGAAAGAGTATTTCTGCTGTTTTCTGGGAACAAAATACCAATGGTACAAAAAGTCAGACAAGGCGTGGGCGGCTAAGCATGCGCACTGTCTTTCTTTTATTGCCCCTCAATAGGGTATTTATATTGCCCCGACCTGCCCTGAGTTCTAGCCTGGAATTAAATACGGCCTGTTATACCCAGGTATAATTGACCAATTTTGAGCGGGTTAATAGAATCTCTCCACATTAAATCACATTAGAGTCAATGAGAAGCAATTGAAGCCTGTTAGATAGGGTTTATTGTGGATGATATTCTTACGACAAAAGAAGCGGCAGAATATTTAAAGGTCGGGGAAGCGTATATCCGTCAGCTTGTTCGACTGAAAAAGCTGAGAGGATACGGGGAAGGACGTCGTGGCGGGTATAGAATTCTAAAAGAAGATATTGTAAAATACATTGATGATAAGCTGAAAAGTTCACTGCTTTGAAAGGTTGAGAGAATCGACATGGTAAGTTTAAAGAAAAGAGTCCGCTAGGGAGTATATTTCAGGCGCAGTGGGTTTTGTCTGCGTCTTTTTTATGTGTGGAGGGAGATTCAGTGGAAGAAAGTAAAAGCACTTTGCGAGGGGAGAATCTATTGTTGGCAGGTGTGCCTAATCAGCTGCTTCTGCGGTTTCTTTTACGGTATAGTCTGTCGCTGGTGGGTGTGGCGGCTGGTTTTGGGTTGCGGCAGGCGGTGACAGGGGGGATTGGCCCCGGATTGCCTACCTACATTACGTTTTATCCGATGGTGATGACGACGGCATTGTTGGGTGGTTTCGGGCCGGGCTTGGGGGCAACGGTATTATCGGGCTTTTTTGTGGCATACTGGGTTCTCCCGCCTGAAGGGATAGCTATCGCATCGCCTGTCGAACGCGTGGGGTTGGTGCTTTTTATTAGCATGGGCTTCTTCATGAGCGTGTTTGCTGAACTCTACCGCCACCATCGGCACAAGGCTGCCGACTATGACAAGGCCTTGGCCCTTCGCAAAAGCGAGGAGCGACTGAGGCTGGCGCAGGAGAGCGCAAATATTGGAATTTGGGACTGGAATGTTGAGTCCGGAGCGCTTGAGTTCACACCGGAGCTTAATAAACTGTACGGACTGCCTCCTGGAACCATTAAGACATACCAGGATTGGCGTGAACAGGTGCACCCGGATGACATTAGCAGAATTGAGGTCAAACGAGATAAGGCGATAAAGGAGTACAAGTCGTTTGACTTTGAATTTCGTGGCCGTCATTCCTCAGGAGAGTACCGCTGGATTTCAACAAAGGGTGGCGCGCTCTATGATGAAGCAGGGAAGGTTATTCGTGTGTTCGGTGTTAATATCGATATTACCGAGCGCAAGCAGGCTGAGGCGGCGCTGGTGCGGATGAGCCAACTGCAGTCCGAGGGACAGAAGATAGCGCACCTCGGCAGTTTTGAATACATTGTCGCCACCCAAACCACAATCTGGTCGGAGGAGGAGTTCCGCATTTACGGACTCAATCCGGCGGGGCAATCGCCGGTATATGCGGACATGGTTGCCAGGTATATTCATCCGGACGATGCGACCCTGCTGCACGAGACCTTCACCGCAGCCATGCGCAGCGGCTCGATCTATGAGCTGGAACACAGGATAGTGCGACCCGACGGCAGTGTGCGTTGGGTCTATAACCGGGCGCAACGCTGGACATTACTGAACGCAAACACAGCGAAGAATTGCTGCGGAAGAACGAAGAGCGGTTAAGGTTCGCGCAAACAGCAGCCGGTGCCGGTGTCTGGGATTGGGATATCAGAAGCGGCAAGATCCATTGGTCGTCGGAATTATTTTTTCTATTTGGTCTTGATCCAGCGAAGACTCAAGCCAGCTTTGACTTGTGGAACAGCGTGTTGCACCCGGAAGATATTCAGTTTGCACAGTCCATGATCGAAGAAGCCATTAAAGATCGGGCCCCTCTTGACAGCGAGTACAGGGTCGTTTTGCCTACAGGTGAGGTCCGCTGGATAAATTCCAAGGGCAGTACAGTTTACGATGAAAAGGGCGACGCCGTGCGCATGAGCGGCATTTGTATCGATATCACCAAAAGCAGGGGCATTCGGGAGCAGCTGCGCGAGAGCCGCGAGGACTTCGCCCGTGCCCAGACCGTTGCGCAGATCGGCTCGTGGCGACTTAACATGCAGCACAATATCTTGACGTGGTCCGACGAAAATTACCGCATTTTCGGTCTGCCCATGGGGACGCCGCTGACCTATGAGACCTTTCTGGGATGCATCCATCCCGATGATCGCCAATACGTGGACGCCCAGTGGCAGGCAGGCATGCGTGGCGAGCCCTACGACATCGAGCATCGCCTCATCGTAGACGGGGAGGTGAGATGGGTGCGCGAGAAGGCGTATCTCGAGTTCGACGCCGCAGGCGTGCTGCTTGGCGGCTTCGGTATTTCGCAGGACATCACCGATCGCAAACGTAATGAGAATGCCCTCCGCCAGAACGAAGTAGAGCTTAGAAAGCTCAACAGGGCGCTTAAGGCGCTTAGCGATTTGGATAAGGTCATGCTGCGCGCCAGCAATGAGGCGGATTATCTGAACGAAGTTTGTAAAATAATTGTCGAGAATTTCGGTTACGTTATGGTTTGGGTCGGATTTTCCGAAAACGATGAAGTTAAAACAGTGCGGCCGGTCGCACAGGCGGGGTTTGGCGAAGGGTATCTGAAAATAGTGAACATTAACTGGGCGGATACGGAGCACGGCCGTGGGCCGACAGGGATGGCCATTCGCACCGGAGAATTTTGTGTTTGCAGAAACATGCTGACGGATCCCAAAATGGAACCTTGGCGCGAGGAAGCAATAAAAAGAGGTTATGCCTCTTCAATAGCTCTTCCCTTAATTGAGAGCAATTCCACTCTCGGCGCAATAACTATATATTCAAAAGAACCGGATCCTTTTCTGGAAAAAGAAGTGCAATTGCTTTCTGAATTGGCCAATGACATTGCTTATGGAATATCAATCATAAGATTACGCGCGAAGCATGCGAAGGACGAGGAATCGCTGGCCGCGGCGCACCGGCAGATCCAGAATATCATTGATAACGCGACGGCCATTGTCTATGCCTTCGATCTGGAAGGAAGGTTTGTGTTGGCTAATGCCGCCATCGCCCAACTACTTAACTCCACGCCGGACCAGATGATCGGCAAGCGCCGCAGCGACTTCATGCCGCAGGCTGACGCTGACTGGCATGAGGCCAACGATCGCAAGGTGATTGAGGCGGGACGGACGCTGGACTTCGAGGAGCAGAGCAAGTTTCCGGGCTGCTCAATTACGTGGCTGACGACGAAGTTTCCCCTGCGCGACGTGGCGGGAAAGATATACGCCGTCGGTGGAATCTCAACGGATATTACTGCCCGCAAGCATGCCGAAGAAGTGCTGGCAGAGAGCGAGAAAAGGATGCAGATAGCCCTGCGGGTTAGCCATTCCTTCGCGTTTGAATGGGATCCGGTCAGCGATAGGGTTGTTCGCTCGGAAAGCTGTGGACCTGTTCTGGGGCTGTCAGCAGAAGAGGCACAAACTGATACCGGTCGGAAGTATTTTCTACGCGTTCATCCTGATGATCGCGAGCGGTTTGTTAATACGCTGAAAGCCCTTAAACCAGGCATGAATAATTATTTGGTTGAATATCGAATAGTGCGCGGCGATGGTGCGCTGGCAGTACTGGAGGAGAGCGGGGAAGCGTCTTTTGACGGGGATGCAAAGTTTACCCGTTTGGTGGGTACGTCCACAGACATTACAATTCGAAAAGAAGCCGAAGAAATTTTGAAGCGAGATGAAGAGACATTAAAAATCTTGGTCAAAGAACAAGCGCATGACCTTGCTGTGACGCAAATAGAATTGGAACGCGCAAAACGTCTCGCGGATATTGGAGTATTAGCATCGACCGTCGCTCACGAGCTGCGCAACCCATTAGCAGCCGTAGGATTGTCAGCCTACCATATCAAGAAAATGATCAAGGATCCGCGGATCCAGGAGGATTTAAGTACTATCGACAAGAGAATTTCAGAGGCTGATCAGATCATAAACAATGTTTTATCGTATTCGAAGATTAAGACGGTCCGATTCCAGCCTGTCAAAATTAACGGTGTTCTTCAAGAATGTATTGATGAGGTGACGGGAAGGTTTCCGGGTCAAGCCACAGCTGTTAATGTGAAAACAGATCCATCGGAAGGGATTTTCATAGAAGCGGATTATCTTCAAATGAAAGAAGTGTTCAGTAATGTCTTGAATAACGCTTTTGACGCGTTGAATAAGGATGGCGGTATAATAAATATCGAGTCCCGGGTTAATGATTCCGGTGTTGCTATAATGATAAAAGATAATGGGGAAGGGATTGACAAGGAAAACCTGGAGAAGGTTTTTGCCCCGTTTTTTACTACAAAAACAACAGGCACGGGCCTTGGACTTGCGGTATGTCATCGATTAGTCATGTTACATGCCGGATCGATAACCGTTGAAAGCGATAAGGGAAAGGGGACAATGGTCAAAATAATTTTACCTATACGCGCGGGGGGGGCGGTAGATGCCAAAAGAAATCCTGATAGTAGATGATGATAAGAACGTTGGCCATTCATTAGCCATGCTTCTTCGTGAGGAAGGGTATCTTGTTGATAATACAACGGACAGCAGGGAAGGTGCTCTCCTGATAGAGAAAAATGGGTATGATGTCTGTCTTTTTGATTATAAAATGAAGGGATTGAATGGGATTGATCTGTTGAAAATGGCAAAAAACAAGCACCCCCGGTGCGCCGTGTTTATCATTTCCGGCATGTTGGATATAGATATGTTAGATGCGGATAAGAACATGTCAAGACTGGTCGCGGGCATTATAAATAAACCTTTTGACATTGAGTTATTATTTGAAAAAATACGTCTCATTGAGCCGATTCAATCTTAATGATATCTCATTTATTTTATTGCGCAGAAGAATTTCTTTCTTTCAAGCACTCCAGACTTCCTGCATGCTTGCTTCTGGACGCAGTTGACCGCCCTTCAGACGATCAAGGTCCACCGTGGCCGGGTCATGCACAAGATGCAGGCCAAGACTGTCACCGAGCTTGTCCACTTCGCCCAGAAAGCGAGCATTGTTTCTTCCTAGAATTCCTCATTCTTCCACAGTTTCTATTTTGTTATACCCGGGTCTAATTGTTTCTTTTTTTATGTGGCGTATCATTGTGCCGAATTCCAGGAAGTCACTGCCCAATGGAAGGAGAACATATATGTTGTACACAATTGCCGTTATTTTAGTTGTGCTTTGGCTGATAGGACTGGTTTCGTCTTACACAATGGGAGGACTTATTCACATCTTGCTTGCGATTGCCGTTATCGTTATTCTTCTGCAGGTCATTAACGAACGGAAATAAGTTTAATCGCCAGGAACAAGGCGGAACTTAGGGAGGTTAACAGAATTGGAATCCAAACGTGAATAAGGAGGGTACTATGCAAACAACTAAACCAAAAATTTTAGCATTTTCCGGGAGTACGCGCATCGACTCCCTTAATAAGAAGCTTGTTAAGATAGCGGCGTCTGGAGCACATGCCGCCGGGGCAACAGTAACTTACCTTGACCTCCGTGATCTGCCGATGTCGCTTTATGATGGAGACCTGGAAGTTCAGCAGGGTCTTTCTGAGAATGTTAAGAAATTCAGGGCATTGCTGGTGGAACACGATGGGCTTTTAATTTCTGCGCCTGAGTACAACAGTGGAATAAGCGGGGTTCTGAAGAACGCAATTGATTGGGCCTCCCGACCGTTACCCGAGGAGACGCCGTTAGCCTGTTTTGCCGGAAAAGTGGCGGTGATCATGAGCGCTTCCCCAGGAGTTCTTGGAGGGCTGAGGGGATTGGTACAAGTCCGCTCCATTCTTTCCAATATTCAGGTCCTTGTTCTTTCCGAGCAGATGGCGGTTTCCAAGGCTGACGAGGCTTTTAATGCAAATGGGGCACTTAAGGATGTCAAACAGCAAGCTGCTATTGAAGCACTGGGTCGTAGACTTGCAGAAATTCTTGTTAAAATAAAGTGAAAGTTAGGCGAAAGATGTCGTATTGACCAAATTTTGACTTTTCCCTGTCTGCGGTCGGGCGTAAAGACGGCACAGGAGCAAAAAAGATTCTTGACCTGACTATCACTTGATAGTTTATTCTTTCGTTAACCATTGGCCATGGTCGATAAATTGGGAAGACAAAATAACGAAAGGAAGCAAGATGAAAGCGGTAACGGTCGAGCAATGGAAGGGGCTTTTTCGCGAAGTAGGCCTTTCTGAAAGTGAGATGCAGAAGTGGCATCAGCTTTTTGAGGCCAGATATCCTGACGGGCACCAGAGTTTCCTGGAATGGCTTGGGCTTGATGCCGGACAGATCAAGGCTGCAAGAGGGAAATAACAGGATTTTGCCTTCGTTCCGTCGGCTTGCGGCGGAACGGGGGCCTTTTTAAAGGGGGTTTATGACCTATACCATTTCTGCTGTTGCCAAACAATTCGGTCTTTCAAGAACTGCTCTTTTATACTACGATGAGATCGGGTTGCTTTCGCCGAGGGGAAGGAGCTCTGCCGGGTATCGTGTATACACGGAAAAAGATCTTCTGCTCATGAAAGAGATCTCCTGTTTGCGTAACGCGGGGCTGTGTTTGCGGGATATTCAAAAGACCCTTGGGCACAAGTCTTCTCATCGGGAGGGGGTTCTTCGCAAAAGGCTGGAAGGCCTTAATGGCGATATCCGGCGTCTTCGCGAGCAGCAGCAGCAGATTTTGTCACTTTTGGGAACACCCGAGATGTCTTCTTCGACTCGGGTTCTGACCAAGGAGAAATGGGTCGCCTGTTTGCGCAAGGCCGGCCTTGATGATAAGGGGATGATCCGTTGGCACGCCGAGTTTGAGAAGTCATCCCCCGAGGCGCACCAGGACTTTCTGGAATCGCTGGGGCTTGCTCAGGCCGAGATTTCTGCGATCCGAAAGCATTGTCTGGACGTCGCCCATTAAATTCCGGGGAGAAAATGAAGGCCGATATTCAGTTTCTTTTGAGTGGTAACCGCGCCCTTTTGGTACGATGAGTTTGCTTCATGGGAAGGGCATAGTTTGAAAATTAACAGGATTTGATAGAAGGAGAAATTCTATGGCGATAAAAGTCAGCGGTTATGCGGCAAAGGCCCCCAAGGTGAAGTTGGCCCCGCTCAGTTTTACCCGGCGCGATCCACGCGACAATGATGTGGTGATCGACATTCTGTATTGCGGCGTTTGTCATTCAGATTTGCATCAGGTTCGGGATGATTGGTTCCCGGGTATCTATCCGATGGTGCCTGGGCATGAGATCGTTGGCCGTGTTTCAAGTGTTGGAAATAAGGTAAAGCGGTTTAAAGTCGGTGATCAGGTTGGTGTTGGCTGTATGGTCGATTCCTGCCAGCACTGCGAGGCTTGTGAGCAGGGGTTGGAACAATACTGTGAAGAAGCGCCCACCTTTACTTATAACGGGCATGACCGTCACGATAAACTGCCGACCTATGGCGGGTATTCCGACAAGATCGTGGTGTCGGACAAGTTTGTCGTCAAGATTCCCAAGGGGATAGACCTGAAAGGTGCTGCCCCGCTTCTTTGCGCCGGGATCACGACCTGGTCCCCCCTGCGTCACTGGAAAGTGGGAAAGAAGAGCACGGTCGCAGTTATCGGGCTTGGTGGGCTTGGACATATGGCACTTAAATTGGCCAAAGCACTAGGTGCTGAAGCAACGCTATTTACCCGTTCAAAAGGCAAGGAGAAAGACGCGCGGCGTCTGGGTGCCAGGCAAGTGGTTCTTTCTACCGACAAGGAGCAGCTGGAGGCGGTAAAGGGCAAATTTGACCTGATTATTGATACCGTACCGTATAGGCATGATCTTAATCTGTATTTGCCAACACTTGCGCTTGGCGGCACGTTGGTGTTGGTTGGTTTTCTTGGAGATGTGGATCCGATGCTGAATACTGTTTCTTTGATCATGGGGCGCAAAGCGGTGGCGGGTTCCGTGATCGGCGGCATTAAAGAAACTCAGGAAATGCTGGATTTCTGCGGCAAGCATAAAATTACCTCCGATATTGAAGTGATCAAGATACAGGATATCAATGAAGCGTACGAGCGGATGTTGAAAAGCGATGTAAAATATCGTTTCGTGATCGATATGGCATCGCTTTAAGATAAATAGTTGAAACAGGGATATCCCTTCAGGGGAGTTAATTGTAGCGAAAAGAAATTGCTCTGATTGATGTCGAACGACAATTAATATCTTCGAACAAGGGAAAACATGCCCGGCATTTTCCGGAATTGCAGGTTGCACAAGGAGTTGTATATGTGGTTAAGCGATTGGTTGACCGTTATTGTTGTCGGATGGTTTGTCATTATTGTTTCGGGACCCAACATGCTTGTTGTTTTTCGCAACAGCTTGATTCATTCACGACAGGCAGGGATTTTGACGGCATTGGCATTGGCAAGAGGCCTTCGCCAAGTCACTATTGTTATTGATGTTGGTAGGTTGGTTCAAATTCCTTTCCTTCGGTTTTTCGTCCCCTGTCTGTTATACCGTAGTGCAATTGACTCGTTCCGGTTCCCCCCTACAATAATTCGTAAGGTTTAACACAAGGATTCTTACTAACAGAAGGCTGGAGCGTTTTATGAGCATTATGCCTGTTAAGCGAATCTTTCACCATGATGTTTCCGTTGTTCTGGCGGGGGAGGCCGGACAGGGGATTGAAACTGTTGAGCAAATCCTCATGCGGATCTTCAAGTCCGCAGGCTATCATGTTTCCGCGACTAAGGAATACATGTCTCGCGTTCGTGGCGGGACCAATACTACCGAGATTCGTGTTTCATCTCGAGCGGTCGTTGCTTTTCTTGACAGGATAGATGTGCTGGTAGCGCTTGATCCTGGAGCCATTGATCATGTGAAAGACCGGCTTTCTCCAAAGACCATTATTATTGTTAATGAAGAGAGCCATAAAGAAGAGGGACGGGATATTTTTTCCGTCCCCTTTTCAAAGATTGCATGGGAACTGGGCAACCGGATACTTTCCAACACGGTGGCACTCGGTTTTCTTGCTGCTCTGTTTGGTATTTCTGCAGAAGAAGTGATTGTACAGGTCAGAAGTTCTTTTGCTAAAAAAGAAGCGGATATTATTGAAAAGAATTGTCTGGCCGTGCAGCGCGGGTTTAATTTCGGTCTGCAAGCGGTTGACCGGTATCAACTAACCATTCAGATTGAGCGTAATGCTGATATTAAAAAGCAGCTTATTATAAGCGGGCATGAAGCCGCCGCGCTGGGCGCTGTGGTCGGTGGATGTAATTTTCTCGCATCTTATCCCATGTCTCCTTCAACCGGTGTTCTGACTTTTCTGGCTCAGCACGCAGATGAGTTCGGTATTGTGGTAGAGCAGGCTGAGGACGAGATTGCGGCTATCAACATGGGGCTTGGCAGCTGGTATGCCGGTGGGCGGGCCCTGGTGACTACATCTGGCGGTGGGTTTGCCCTGATGTCAGAGGGTCTTAGCCTCGCAGGGGCAATTGAGTCTCCCATGGTTATTCATTTGGCTCAACGGCCAGGTCCGGCGACGGGTCTTCCTACACGGACGGAACAGGGGGATCTGGATCTGGCGCTTTATGCCGGGCATGGAGAGTTTCCCAGGGCTATTCTTACGCCTGGTACCATCGAGGACGTTTTTGTTTTGACTGCCTGGGCTTTTGGTCTCGCAGATCGATATCAGGTTCCCGTTTTTATTTTGACTGACCAGGGCTTGCTTGATCTATATCAAACTCTTGCCGAGCTTCCGGTTGTCAGCACCAGCATCTCCAACGAGCCGGTTCAGACAGAGCCGGATTACAAACGATACCGGTTTACGCAAAGCGGATTGTCTCCTCGAGGGATCCCCGGCTTCGGCCAGGGAATAGTCTGCGTCGACAGCGACGAACACGATGAAAGTGGCCATATAACCGAGGATGGCGCTGTTCGCAGGGCTATGGTTGACAAGCGGATGAAGAAGCATGAATTACTCCTTGAAAAGGTTTTGGCACCTGTACTATATGGTGCAAAAGATTATAAGAAGTTGATTATTGCCTGGGGGTCCACGTTCCATGCGATATTGGAGGCGCTGGAGCTGCAGAAAGACCCGGACATGGCTTTTCTTTATTTCAGGCAGGTTTATCCTTTCCCTGAAACGGCAATTCCCTTTATTAAGAAAGCAAAAGAAGTGATCTGTATTGAAAATAATGCAGGCGGGCAGTTTTCTGGTCTTCTAAGACGAGAAACAGGGCTGTCGGTTCACAAAAAAATCCTTAAATACAACGGTGCTCCTTTTTCTGTAGAGGAACTTGTCCGACAGATCTGGGAACAGGAGTGAGGTGTGTATGTCAGGTAAAGCCTTTGATTTTCCTCAAGCTGAAATTTCGTGGTGTGCGGGATGTGGAAATTTCGGGATTCTGAACCTGCTTAAGGACATTCTGGCGGAGGTTGTAGCGGATCCGCAGAGATTTGTTCTTGTTTCCGGCATTGGACAGGCCGCAAAGCTTCCCCAATATGTGCGGGCTCATTATTTCAACGGGCTGCATGGACGCGCCCTGCCATCGGCTACGGCAATCAAGGCTTCAAATCCATCCCTGACGGTTGTCGTTACCAGCGGGGAGGGTGATATGTATGGCGAAGGGGGGAATCACTTTATTCATACAATCCGCCGGAATCCGGATATTACAAATATTGTTCATAACAATATGGTCTATGGGCTTACCAAGGGGCAGGCTTCGCCGACAAGCGCCAGAGACTTCAAGACGCCGGTCCAGGTAAATGGCGTGATTCTCGAACCGTTCAACCCGCTCGCTGTGGCTATTGCATTAGATGCGTCTTTTGTGGCCAGGGTTTTTATGGGATTCAAGGATCATTTCAGGGAAATAGTAAAGAAAGCCATTCTTCATAAAGGTTACGCCCTGGTTGACGTCTTTCAGCCGTGTGTAACATTTAACAAGATCAATACATACCAGTGGTTTCGTGACCGGACATATTTTCTTGATGATTCTCATGACACGCATAACCGAATGCAGGCCTTTGAACGGGCGATCGAAACCGGGAGGTTTCCATTGGGGATCTTTTACCAGCAGACAGGGAAGCCTGTGTTTGAAGATCAACTGGCCGCTTACCAGCAGGACAAAGCGCCCCTTTTCCAGAGAAAGCCGAATCTTGAAGCTGTTAACCGTATTGTCGACAAGATGAGACATTGACTGTCTATTGTATTTGTGCTGCCGGGGTTAACGCATCAACCCGCTGCCCAGGTGCTTGGCCGCAGACTGGCAGCATTTTTGCGAGAATACAATGACGGGTAATGAAAGGAAAAGGTATGGATATTATTGACCAGGCTATGAATATTGAGCGGCAGGGCGAGTTGCTGTACAGGGCTTTTGCAAACGCTCTTTCGGATAAAGGCGCTATTTATATTTTTACCTGGCTTGCTGATCAGGAGAAAAGACACTACGAAGTTTTCCAAAAAATCAAACAGGGAGGCCCCCTCGCGAACGAGAAAAGTTCCGATCTTCAGGGAGTGAGGAATATTTTTCTTGGCTGGAAAGATGCCAATCCCGGGCTGAACAGCAAGACCCCACAGATTGAACTTTATCGACACGCCCTTGATGTCGAGGAAAAGAGCGTTCGGCTTTACGAAGAAGGCGCCCGTACGGCAGCGGACGAAGCTGCACGGGCCGCGTTTCTGCTCATCACCGCCGAGGAGAAGGCCCATCGACAGATCATGGAGAATATTATTGAAATGGTTATAAAGCCGGAGTACTGGGCCGAG
The DNA here is from genome assembly GCA_903944345.1 of Candidatus Omnitrophota bacterium. GTDB lineage: Bacteria > Omnitrophota > Gorgyraeia > Zapsychrales > Fredricksoniimonadaceae > CAJARJ01. The sequence continues at coordinate 122,244 of CAJARJ010000015.1, read as the reverse complement.
AATGCAGAATTTGGCTATCGTGCAGAAGAGTACTATTTATGATCTAACGAGTTGTTCCCAGACGTATAACCCCTTCCTTCCGGCTTCTCGCGACCCCAGTAAAATTCCTGTGTATACCCGAGTACAATTGCTCGAATTTATAGCTTTTATATAATCCATCAGGATAGCAAAAATTGCATGCAAAACGGTCTGATCCGCAGCAAGTGCAGAGGGAAACTTAACTCATAAGGAGAATGAACATGAACAATACAGCAAACGAAAAGGTATCCGGACATATTCTTTCACCTTTACCGTACGCGCCGAACGCACTCGATCCGGTCATATCCGCACAGACAATAAGTTTCCATTACGGCAAGCATCATAAAGCTTATGCAGACAATTTGAACAAGCTGATAGCAGGCACTGCACTTGTCAGCATGCCATTGGAACAGATCATTGCAGAGACGGCTGGTAAAGTCGATAAGACAGCAATTTTTAATAATGCTGCACAAACATGGAATCACACGTTTTACTGGAGCAGTTTGAGGCCAAAGGGGGGCGGTGAACCGCCCGCAGTCCTGAAGAAAAAGATCGAAGAAGCTTTTAATACCGTAGATCAATGCAGGAAGGAGTTGGCGGCGGCTGCCAACAGCCAGTTTGGCAGCGGTTGGGCCTGGCTGGTATTGGATGGAGACAGGCTCAAGGTTGTTAAGACCAGTAATGCTGATACACCTCTGACTAAAGGGATGAAGCCGCTGTTAAATATCGACATATGGGAGCATGCCTATTATCTCGACTATCATAATCGGCGCATCGATTATGTGGATATTGTTCTTGGGAAATTGATTAATTGGGAGTTCGCGGCAGACAATCTTGGCAGGTAAGACATTAAAAAGTGCAAGGAGCAGAGATATGAAGAATGATGGTTTGTTTTCCGAACTTCGAATTAAGAATATTACGTTCAGAAATCGTCTGGGAGTGGCCCCCATGACCCGGACGTCCTCTTCCAGTAACGGGATGCCTCGACGGGATGTACTTGATCTTCTGGTGCTGCGTGCCAGAAATGGCGCGGCTATTGTTTATACCGAGGCGATAGTGACTGACTATGAAAGTGCTCAAGGCTATACGATGTCGTTGTCAGATGTATCAGGGTTGAATGTTAATGAATAGAAAGGAGAGAGGAATGCTGTGTAGTCTTGCCATAATTGCTTTGGAAAATTTTATGTCAGAAACACCTTCTAGCAAGGAGAACGTATGAAGAACAAATCTAAGGAGAAGTTCGAGATGGGCAGGGAGAAGCCGGGCAAAGAAAAGCAGTCTGCCAAATATGGAGACGAAGAATGGCAGAATCCCCAGTATGGAGAAAAGAAGGATTGTGTGAAAAACAAAGCCTGTGGATGTGGGGCGGCAGATTAGGGTTTGTGTTGCAGTAGAAATATGATTTGGAAAAACTTCAGTAAACATTGAATAAGGAGAATGTTATGGCAGAGCCAGAAAAAGCTGGGAATTGTGCTCACCTCACCCTTGAGCAGGGGGAAAGTCAAATTAAAGACGCATTGAGTGAAGCAGAGAAACGAATCAGGCAGGGGCAAGAAAAAGTTAACCAATGGGCTTCTGATGTAGACAAACAAGTTCATGAGAATCCCTGGCCCATTGTGGCCGGGGTGGGTATTGGCGCTCTTTTATTGGGTTTAGTCATTGGCAGAAGCAGGAATTAGTTCAACTTTTCCCTAAGACAGAATTTTGTCTTAGGGAAAAGTTCCCGGTATAAACAGAAAGAAGCCGTTATGCATAAAATTTTAATGTCATATTTGATGACCTTCTTCGTTAAGTTCGCCCGTGATTTTGCGTTCAACAAAGGTGAGGCGCAGGAAGCCTCGCAGCTTAAAATGAAGCTCTTCTATCTGAAAATTATTAAGGCCTGTCGCTTGCTGTTTCTAAGTTATTTGGGAATAGGGATCTCATTAGTGTTTCTATTTAGCGGAATTGTTCTTTTTCACATCACCTTTTTTTATACGCACCTTATAGTGCGCAGACAAAGCTGTGGGTGGGTTTTGTGTTTGCTCTTGTTTATCTTGTTATGGCTGGGAAGGCTTTTTTGTGTGCTTTTGCGGAAGAAAAGTGGCTGACTATTTTTCAGGCTCAGGATATATTCAGAGAGTCGAAAAAGATGCCTTTGTCCTGACAGTTAGGCTCCAAAGATGTTTGTGCAATGATTTTATTATATTTCCCCGGGATCAAAACCCTGATTGCACCGGGAACAATCTTGATGTGAAGGGGCAGATTTTCTAATATCTCCCCGTCACATTGAATGATTTGTTTGTGATTTGAAGATATACTGATCTCTTTGCCTTGCAAATGCTTTACTAATTCAAAATTGTCCGGCCGTCTGCGTTTAATCAACGTGATGGCGATAAGCTTTAAGAGTTTTAAGTCAGCTTTTCGCACGATCACAATATCTAATAATCCGTCGCAGATGTCGATGTGTTTGTCCAGAGATACTTTAGTGAAACCGAGATTGCCTGCGTTGGCAACAATGCAGGTAATCCCGCTGACCTCGTGGCTAACGCCGTCAACTTTAAGATGGTAGATTGTGAGTTTAAGTTTTTGCATGGCTGTAAACAGGGAGAAAAAGTAGGCCAGAATCCCGAATTTGCTCTTGGCTTCACGTTTTGCGCCCTTGATTAAGTCTGCTCCAAACCCGATACTGATTCCCGCAATAAAATAGCGGTTATTAAGCTGACCGACATCGATGTTTCTTGTTCTCAGCGGGTTTTGACTGATAAGCGCGCAGGCTTCTTTAAGATTCCAGGGGATGCCCAGTTCGTTGGCAATGACATTGGCCGATCCTCCTGGCAGAATAATCAGAGGGATTTCTGTTCCGACCAGGCCGTTAACCACTTCCGTCACTGTGCCGTCTCCACCATAGACTGCGATGGCATCAAGTTTATTTCGGGAGGCAGTCCGGGTTAGGCGGATCGCATCACCTGCTTTATGTGTGATTGATGCTTCCCACCTAATACCTGCCGCCTGCATGAACGTATTGATTACGGGCAAGATAGATTTTTCTTTTCCAGAGCCGGGATTAATAATGATGTGAATATTTCGTATTTTCTTTTCCATGGCTATTGCGTTTCCTTCCAATATTTCTCAAAGGCCCTGATTTGCATCCGGATATACCATCTTTTCGGATCAGCAACTTTTCTAGCTGTAGTCAACAAGCAGGCAGCTTCCTCGCTGGTATACCGCATGCTGATGAGAATAGCGGAGGCCATCGCAATGCTGCGGCGTTTGCCTTGCAGACAGAAAACCAGGACCTTGCCTTTGTTTTGGATTATGGGACGGGCGGCTGCAACTCCCACCATCAGTTTTTTGATCGAAATGGGAGTGAAAAATGTGTCATAGGTGCGGATCCACAATGTTTTGAAAGGGGGAAGGGCGTAGATCGTGTCTGGTGCCATTTGGCCAATCATGGAAATAATCAGATGAAACTCAAGCAGCTTCAATTCCTCGGCATGCTCTTTTCCGATCTTGGAGCCCACATACAGGTATTCGGTTATTTTGGATATGTCTATCATGGTTAGCCGCAGTATATCCGTCTCATTTCTATGTGCTATTGAACTTCAGTACAATTGCTTCGTTCTTGATGCTTTACTAGAATCCCAATCTAGAAGGGGGAGGGCAATTCTCTGGTTGCCTGGAATTACGCTAGAGCCGCGCGTGCACCGGGAAAGCGAAAACAGTCCGGTTACCTCGGCGATCTAAGGCACAGTTAAAGCAGGATGTTTTTGAATCAGCAGTATTTGGGGTCGAAGCCGTGGGTGCAAAGAACGTATTAATTCTGAGCACGTGTCATGTGCAGGAGTTGATTGAGAACGTTACAGGAGGCCAATTATGAGTATGATCACGATTAAGGACGGTACAAAAATTTACTATAAGGACTGGGGTTCTGGTCAACCTGTCGTATTGAGTCATGGGTGGCCTTTGAGTGCGGACAGTTGGGAGTCTCAAATGTTCTTTTTGGCTTCTAACGGGTATCGTTGCATCGCCCATGACCGTCGCGGACATGGCCGTTCTAGCCAGACCTGGGATGGCAATGAAATGGACACCTATGCTGATGACCTCGCGGAACTCATTGTCAGTCTTGACCTTAAAAATATTGTGCTTGTTGGCTTTTCAGCCGGCGGCGGAGAAATCGCCCGTTATATCGGCCGCCATGGTACGAAACGTCTGGCAAAAGCTGCGTTGATCTCGGCGGTTCCACCGCTTATGCTCAAGACTGTCGCTAATCCTAACGGGCTTCCCATCGAAGTGTTTGATGGTATTCGCTCTGGCTCATTATCCGACCGCTCTGAATTCTACATGATGCTGGCCAAGGGGCCGTTCTTTGGTTTTAATCGTAAAAAAGCGAAGGTTTCACAGGGTATGATTGATTGGTTCTGGCTCCAGGGGATGCGGGCCGGTCACAAGAACACTTTTGACTGCATCAAAGCGTTCTCCGAGACAGATTTCACCGAGGACCTGAGAAAGTTTGATGTACCGACTCTCATTATTCATGGTGATGACGATCAGATCGTGCCAATAGACGCTGCGGCTTTGGCATCTGCGAAACTTGTTCGGAATTCGGTCTTGAAGATCTATAAAGGCGCGCCTCACGGACTGACCGAAACCCACAAGGGAAAGCTCAATGCTGATCTTCTGTCATTCCTTAATGGGGAAAAGATTGTTGGTCGATAATTGTTGCAAAGCAATATCCGTTAAGATTTATCTGCTGGAAAGAGACAATATGCACATGTTAGCGAGCGGTATAGAGTCTGCCAGGGCGCGGTACCCAAAGCATATCGGGATCATTCCGGACGGAAACAGACGATGGTCCGAGAAAAAGGGAATGCCCAAAGAAAAGGGGTATGAACAGGGAATTGATCCAGGGTTAACTCTTTTTAGATTGTGCCAGCAGACGGGTATCAAGGAGATTTCTTATTACGGGTTTACAACAGATAATGTAAAAAGACCTGCGGAGCAAACGAGAGCTTTCACGGAGGCCTGTATTAAGGCGGTCAGAATACTTTCTTTGGAAGATGCCGCCTTGTTAGTTCTGGGCAATAGTGACTCGGCGTCATTCCCGAAAGAATTGATGCCTTTTACAAAACGAACCATCTTCGGGAACGGAGGGGTTAAGGTAAATTTCTTGGTCAACTATGGCTGGGAATGGGATTTAAATTTATTGAAGCTGGCCGATCCGGCCCGAAGAAATATTGTTAATAATATAAAATCGGCGGAAATATCCAGGATTGACCTGATCATCCGGTGGGGAGGGCGCAGCAGATTGAGCGGTTTTCTTCCGGTACAGTCGATTTACGCCGATATTTTTGTACTCGATGCTTACTGGCCGGATTTCAAGCCAGAGCATTTCTTGCAGGCATTAAGCTGGTATCAGAAACAAGATGTTACTTTGGGCGGATGATTTGAGATGCTTCATTCGCGCAATCGCAAGAGGTCTACCCTAAATTCGCCTGTTATACCGCAGTACAATTGATTCATTCTCGGTCCTCTTTAAGATAATGTCCTCTGGATAGAAGAAAATAGTATTTATAGAGCAACATTTTAGGAACATGAAGGACGGAGCAGATCATGCCAGCCTTTTCTGCTCATGTTCGGAGGTGTTAGCATGAAGGGTATTGTCACGACGATAAAGATATTATTTCGAGGATGGTATGCGCATCTGTTCGCGAGAAATCTGGTTATAAAACATGGGCCGGAAGAGTCGCCGTTGCGTTCGGAATTGTTCAGCAGTAGTCAGATGCAGCAGCATGGCAAAGTGTTGGCGGGCATGCACAGACTAACCAGGGTGCGTGGTTCTCAATTACTTCTGACCAAACTGGCTGAGAACGAAGATCTTCTGCTTGGAGCCCATACCTTGCTGACGGCAGCGGTGAATGCCAAACGTTTAATTACGCCGGCGGGAGAATGGCTGCTTGACAATTTCTATCTGATCGAAGAACAAGTACGTATAGCCGAGCGGCATTTGCCCAAGAGTTATCATCGGGAATTGCCTCTTTTAATCAACGGGGCGTCTGCGGGGTTGCCTCGTGTGTATGACATTGCCCTGGAGATGATTGCTCATGGCGACGGACGGGTAGATCCGGAAATTCTTTGTTGTTTTGTCGTGGCCTATCAGAAAATTACGCCCCTCGATCTGGGTGAACTGTGGGGCATACCGATTATGCTGCGTCTTGCTCTGATTGAGAATCTAAGGCGGGTCGCCACCCGCATTATTGTTGAAAGGACCGATCAGGATCTGGCTAATTTTTGGGCAGACCAAATGGCTTTGATTGCTGAAAAGGATCCCAAAAGCTTAATACTGGTAGTTGCCGACATGGCACGCTCCAAGCCGCCGATGTCGAATGCATTTATTGCTGAACTAACCCGCCGTTTATCTGGACAGAGTCCGTCTTTGGCATTGCCTCTGACCTGGGTTAAGCAGTGGCTTTCCGAGGCCGGGTTGACGATCGAGCATTTGGTTCATTTGGGGAATCAGCATCAGGCGGCTGATCAGGTTTCTATCAGTAATAGTATTGGCAGCCTTCGTTTGTTAAGCGCTATGGATTGGCGGGAATTTGTTGAAAAGATGAGTGCTGTTGAGAAGATATTGCGGGCTGATCCGGGCGAGTATTATTGTCAGATGGATTTTACTACAAGAGATCGTTATCGTCATGTTGTAGAGAAAACAGCGAAAAGGAGCAGGTATACCGAATCCGAAGTGGCGCAACTGGCGATCCAATTGGCAGATGAGGCAGCGCGCAAGACTGGAAATTCTGATCGCACGGCACATGTTGGTTTCTATCTGATTGATAAAGGCTTTCCTCAGCTTGAACGAGTGGCGCAGGTATATCTTTCCACTCCAGGTATTCTAGCCAGGACTGCTAAACGATATTCAATATTTCTGTATCTGGGAGCGATTGTTATCAGCACACTTCTCCTGGCGGGTGTCTTATTCGCCGATCCGAACATCAGGAATGTTTCTGGCGGACAATTCATAATTCTTGGTGTTCTTGTAATCGTTGCCGTCAGTCAGCTGGCTTTAGAGCTGGTTAACGGCCTGGCGATGGCTCTTGTAACGCCCCGGTGCTTGCCACGGATGGACTATTCCAATGGGATTCCCCCGGCATTCCGGACTTTAACGGTTGTCCCCACGATGATCACCAGTGCGCAGAATATAGAAAGTCTTGTTGAGGCACTGGAAGTGCGGTTCCTGGCTAATCGCGATGAGCATCTGCATTTTGGTTTATTGACGGATTTCCGGGATGCGTTTCAGGAAGAATTGCCTGAGGACAAATTCCTCCTGGAGTTGGCTCAATCAAACATTGAAAAGCTTAATGCAAAATACAGAAATGGAAAAGACGGCATCTTTTTTCTTTTTCATCGTCCTCGGCGCTGGAACCCCCTGGATAAGATCTGGATGGGTTATGAGCGAAAGCGGGGGAAACTGGCGGACCTGAATAGCCTTCTGCGCGGGGGGGTAAAGGAAAAGTTTGCACTTATTGTCGGCGACATGGCGATCCTGAAAGATGTTAGATATATCATTACATTGGATACAGATACTCAACTGCCACGTGATTGCGCACGTAAACTTGTAGAAACAATGGCTCATCCGCTGAATCGGGCCCTCTATGACGAAAGCAAGCAATGTGTAAGCGAGGGGTATGGCATCCTTCAGCCGCGGGTGAGCATGAGTCTTCCCAGCGCAAACCGTTCTTATTATGCACGCCTGTACGGTGGTGAACCGGGAATAGACCCCTATACGCGTATGGTGTCCGATGCTTACCAGGATGTTTTCGAAGAAGGTTCATATATTGGCAAAGGAATTTATGATCTGGATGTATTTGAACAAGCAGTTAAAGGGCGCTTTCCTGAGGGAAGAATTCTTAGTCATGATCTGGTTGAGGGGTGTTATGCGCGTTCAGGGTTGTTAAGTGATGTGGAGTTTTATGAAGAGTATCCCTTTTGTTACAGTGTGGATGTCAAGCGTCGGCATCGTTGGATTCGTGGAGATTGGCAGATAGCAGGATGGTTATGGTCAAAAGTGCCGGCATTAAACCGCGATAAACAGAGAAATATCCTTTCGCAGTTATCGCAATGGAAAATCCTGGATAATTTGCGGCGCAGTCTTGTGCCGGGGGCGTTAACTATTCTTTTATTGATGGGGTGGACGGTTTGGTTGTCACCCGGGTTCTGGACCTGGACAGTTCTCGGGATCCTTTTTCTCCCTCCGATGATCACTTCATTTTTGGACGCGCTACACAAACCGAAGGATGTTCTGTTGGCACTGCACCTAAAGACGGTTGCACGTTCCACGGGCTGGTGTTTTGCTCAAAGGGCTTTCACTTTTGTGTGTCTTCCGTATGAGGCGTTCTTTTGTCTGGATGCGATTCTGCGCACCGGAGTGCGGATGATTATAACCCGCAAAGGTCTTTTGGAATGGAATTCGACTACGGATCAGGATGTGCGCTGCGCAGACTTGATTGGTTCGTTCCGGTTGATGTGGATTGCACCGGCGATTGCGGCATTGATGTTCGTCTATTTGATGGTAACAGACCCGTGGGCTTTGAGTGCGGCGGGTGCGGTTTTGTTGTTATGGGGCGCGTCTCCAGCGATTGCCTGGTGGATTAGCCGGTTATTAAAACCGCGAGAAGTAAAGCTCAGTGCAGAACAGCTTGTTTTTCTTCGTAAACTTTCTCGTAAAACCTGGGGTTTTTTTGAGACATTTGTCGGGCCTGATAACCATTGGCTGCCCCCGGATAACTATCAGGAAAACCGCGCTATTAAGGTTGCACCGCGCACGTCACCTACCAATGTAGGCCTGGCATTATTGGCAAACTTGTCTGCGTACGATTTTGGCTACATATCGGCGGGGGCGTTAATTGAACGAACCCGGAATACTTTTCGCACAATGGAGAGTCTGAAACGGGAGAGAGGACATTTTTATAACTGGTATGATACCCAATCGCTGCAACCGCTTCTTCCAAGCTATATATCGACAGTGGACAGTGGCAACCTGGCGGGTTTTCTTTTGACACTACGGCCGGGGTTGTTGGCTCTGGTTGACAAAAGCATTCTGGGGGCGCGGTTGTTTGAGGGTTTAAGAGACACCCTTGTGGTTTTGAAGGATTCGATGAAGGAGCCGGATTCACTTATGCTTGCTCCGCTGGAGCAAGACCTTGAGTCGGCTTGTATTGTAAGCGACCCCACGTTTGAACAGATCCGTTTCTGGCTTGAACGGCTGCCCCGAAATGCCGAAGGATTTATCGGAAAACTTTCTCCTGCGTCCGAGCAGGCAGCGGCAGAGTGGATCCGTGCCTTTGTTGAGCAATGCCGTAATGCCCTGGAAGATCTGAAACTTCTTGTTCCGAATGATTTTGCCGGCATGACACGGATACCGACCTTGCGTGAGCTGTCCAGGATTGCGGGCGAGATAGGTGCCAGCGCGCGTGGGAGGATTGTAGATATAGAACGCTTAGCCCGGCAATCGGGTGATTTTGCCCTGATGGATTATGCTTTTCTTTATGACCCGGTGCGGCGACTGTTATCAGTCGGATATCATGTTGAGGAACGGAAACTGGATGCAAGTTCTTACGATCTTTTGGCGTCCGAGGCCAGGTTGTGCTATTTCACTGCGATTGCGCAGGGACAAATTCCTCAGGAAAGCTGGTTTGCGCTTGGCCGCCTGCTTACAACAGCTGGCGGGAAATCAATTCTTTTGTCCTGGAGCGGATCGATGTTTGAATACCTGATGCCGCTTTTAGTGATGCCGACATATGAAAATACCTTGCTTGAGCAGACTTGTCAGTCAGCAGTGGAAAGGCAGATTGAATATGGAAAACAGCGTGGCGTTGCCTGGGGCATTTCGGAGTCGGGTTATAGTGCCATCGATGTTAGTTTAAACTATCAGTACCGCGCGTTTGGCGTTCCCGGTTTAGGCTTTAAGCGCGGATTGGCGGAGGATCTGGTTATTGCGCCGTATGCTTCTGCATTGGCATTAATGGTGGAGCCTGAGCAGGCATGTCAGAATTTGCAGCGCCTTGAAGCTGAGGGGGTGATGGGAAAATATGGCTTGTATGAATCGGTAGATCATACTCCGTCACGTCAGCGCAGAGGCAGGCCGAATACGATACTTCATTCGTTCCTGGCTCATCATCAAGGCATGAGTCTTCTTTCTTTGGCTTATCTGTTACTGGACCGTCCCATGCAAAAGCGATTTATGTCCGACCCGCTTTTTCAGGCAACCACATTGCTGCTTCAGGAGAGAGTTCCGCAAAGCATTCCGTTTTATGTCCATGCCAATGAGCTTTCCAATATTCAAACACTTTCCAGCGGAGTGCAGACGCCCATTCGCGTATTGAAAACGCCGGACACCCTGATTCCGGAAGTACAGTTGTTATCGAACGGCAGATATCATGTTGTGGTTACGAATGCGGGAGGGGGCTACAGCCGTTGGAAAGACCTTGCCGTTACCCGTTGGCGCGAGGACGTTACCTGCGATAACTGGGGAATGTTTTGTTTCATTCGCGATCTGGCGACTGGCCAATTCTGGTCGACCGCCTTTCAGCCGACACTTCAACAGTCAGAAAATTATGAAGCCATTTTCTCCGAGGGGCGAGCGGAGTTCAATCGGCGTGATTACGGTCTGGACACGCATACCGAGATTGTTGTTTCTCCGGAGGATGATATTGAATTGCGACGCGTTCGGATTACTAACCGTTCCCGGGTAAGACGGGAGATCGATGTGACCAGCTATGCGGAGGTAGTACTGGCGCCACAAGCCGCAGATGTTTTGCATCCTATGTTCAGCAATCTTTTTGTGCAGACAGAAATTGTCGAGCGGCGGCAGGCGATTCTTTGCTCCCGGCGTCCCCGTTCTGTCGATGAGCAGGTCCCCTGGCTGTTTCATTTAATGTCAGTGCATGGAGCTGATGTCCAGAAGGTTTCTTATGAGACGGATCGGATGCTGTTTATTGGCCGCGGGGACACTATTGCTAAACCTGTAGCGATGAATAATCTGGGAGCGCTCTCAGGAAGCCAGGGTTCGGTGCTGGATCCGGCTCTGGCAATCCGGAGTCGGATGATCCTTGAGCCGGGGCAAGTCGTAACTATTGATATGGTTTCCGGCATTGGTGAAACCCGCGAAAACGCTCTGGCTCTTGTGGATAAATATCAGGATCGTCGCATTGCGGATCGGGTTTTTGAGCTGTCATGGACACACAGCCAGGTGGTCTTACGACAACTCAATGCTACCGAGACAGATGCTCAGCAGTATGGACATCTGGCCAGTTTCATTATTTATGCCCATTCATTGTTGCGTGCTGATTCTGGCGTTCTTGTGCAGAATCGCCGCGGGCAGAGTGGTCTATGGGGGAATGCTATTTCCGGTGACCTGCCGGTTGTGATCCTTCAGATAGGAGATCCTGCTCATATCGAACTTGCCCGCCAGATGGTGCAGGCCCATGCGTATTGGCGATTAAAAGGCCTGGCGGTTGACCTGGTCATCTGGAATGAAGCCCTTTCTGGTTATCAGCAATTACTGCAAGAGCAGATCATGGGACTGATCAGTGCGAGTGGGCAGGGTAAATTGTCTCATAATTCCGGCGAGATATTTGTCAGGCCGGCTGAACAGATATCCAGCGAGGAACGCATCTTGTTGCAGTCAGTCGCCCGGGTCATTATTTCGGATCGCAGGGGAACGCTGGCGAGTCAAATTAACCTTCGTCATCCAGCCGAAGTTCCTGTTCCCCGCCTTGCGACGTTTAAAGCACATCATCGCGAAGCGGCGCTTCCTGCAAATATCGCTGACAATGATCTGGTTTTCTTTAATCAATTGGGAGGTTTTTCTCCGGAAGGCCGTGAATACGTGATCAAGCTTTCGTCAGGACAAGTGACGCCGATGCCATGGGTGAATGTGCTGGCCAATGCTCATTTCGGGACTATTGTTTCAGAGAACGGCTGCGCGTATACATGGAGTGAAAACGCCCATGAATTTCGTTTGACTCCCTGGAATAATGACCCTGTAAACGATCTAACAGGAGAAGCTTTATATTTGCGAGATGAAGAAACCGGTCATTTCTGGTCGCCATCACCCGGGCCGAGTCGCTCGAAAGCGCCTTATGTCAGCCGGCACGGATTCGGGTACAGCGTATTTGAACACAATGAGGGCGGTCTTCATTCTGAATTGCGTGTTTATGTGGCCGTCGATGCATCGGTAAAATTTTCTGTTTTGACAATACATAATATGTCCGGTCGCCCGCGGCGACTTTCAGCCACGGGGTATGTGGAATGGGTTTTGGGAGATATGCGTTCAAAAACGGCTATGCATGTCAGGACCGAGGTTGACCATGTAAACGGAGCATTGTATGCGCGCAATCTGTACAATACTGAATTCTCTGAGACTATTGCCTTCTTTTGCGTGGATGATATGTCCAGAACAATCAGCGGAGACCGCACGGAATTCATTGGGCGCAACGGATCGGTTCAAGAGCCGGCTGCATTGTCGCGGGCGCATCTTTCCGGCAAGGTGGGGGCGGCTTTGGATCCTTGTGCCGCAATCCAGGTTCCGTTTGATTTGGTTGACGGAGAAGAACGAAAGATTGTTTTCACGCTGGGAGTGGGGCAAGGAATCGAGCATGTTCGCAAGTTGATTCAGCGTTACTGTGGCTTGTCCGGTGCCCAGGAAGCTTCAGAAGCTGTGTCCGAGTATTGGACCCGTACTCTTGGTGCGGTGCAGGTAGAAACGCCCGATAAATCATTGAACATATTGACTAACGGATGGCTGCTTTATCAGACGCTGGCTTGTCGCCTTTGGGCCCGCAGCGGGTATTGTCAGTCCGGGGGAGCATTTGGCTACCGGGATCAACTGCAGGATGTGATGGCGCTTATCCATAACGAGCCGGGCCTTGTGCGTGAGCATTTGCTTTTATGTGCGGCTCATCAGTTTTACGAAGGGGATGTTCAGCATTGGTGGCATCCACCAGAGGGAAGGGGGCTGCGCAGCCATTGTTCGGATGACTATCTTTGGCTGCCATTAGCCACATGCCGGTATGTTTTGACTACGGGGGATACAGAAGTGCTGGATGAACTGACACCGCTTCTTCAGGGAAGGCCGGTGAATGCGGATGAAGACGCATATTATGATCTGCCGGTCCAGTCGCCGGAGAAGGTGAGTCTGTACGAACATTGCCGGCGCGCTATTGTCAGGGGCCTGGCTTTCGGGGAACACGGATTACCCTTGATGGGATCCTGCGACTGGAACGACGGGATGAATCTGGTTGGCCAGAAAGGAAAAGGGGAGAGTGTTTGGCTGGGCTTTTTTCTCTACGAGGTGCTTGTTCAGTTTATCGGGATCGCACAGGAGCGAGGTGATTCAGCTTTCACCGGGATTTGTCAAATGCAGAGCATGCAGCTGCGCCAGAACATAGAAAAGCATGGTTGGGACGGGGAGTGGTACAGACGCGCGTATTTTGATGACGGGGCTCCTCTCGGGTCAGCGAGCAATACGGAATGTCAGATTGATTCCATTGCCCAAAGCTGGTCGGTTCTTTCCGGAGCAGGCGATGGCCGGCGCGTGCAGCTGGCCATGGAGGCGCTCAGTCGGCGTCTCATTCGCCGGGACAGCCGGATTGTTCAGCTCCTTGATCCTCCGTTTGACAAATCCAGCCTGAATCCCGGCTATATCAAGGGCTATGTCCCTGGAGTGAGGGAGAACGGCGGACAATATACTCATGCGGCTATCTGGGCGGCCATGGCATTCGCCAGGCTGGGAGATAGCCGGCATGCGTGGGAAATCCTGGACATGATCAATCCGGTTAATCACGCAAAATCTTTGGCGGATATTAATACCTATAAAGTTGAGCCTTATGTAGTTGCGGCTGACGTATATGGTGTTTCACCCCACATCGGGCGGGGCGGGTGGACGTGGTATACCGGGTCTGCAGGCTGGATGTATCGTTTGATACTGGAATCTTTGTTGGGGCTGAGGCTGCAAGTTGATCAATTAACGATAGAACCATGCATTCCTTTAGACTGGAAAGAATTTAAAATACAGTATCGGTATCGGGAGACGATTTATCAGATAAAAGTTTTACGTCTGGCCTCCGGCAATAACCAGGAGTCATTGACAGTAGATGGTGTTAAACAAGAGAATAAAGTCATTCATCTGGTTGATGATCGCCGGCATCATCAGATTGAAGTGTGCTGCCGAGAATCCTCTCTTTCGTTAAAAGATCAGGCATCGGATTTCGAATGGGCTCGGAGTCGGGATGGCACGGTGTGAATAAATGCTTCAAGTTGTAATTTATTCATACGCTGGTCGACTAACCTGAATGCTGGATTAATTACGTAAAGAAAATCGTATTAGGTGCGAAAAATATTTCACATTGAGAACAGGAAGATGCCCGATAGGACATGAATAACGTTTTCCTGAAAAAAATTCTTCCTTATGTCGGAATGCTCACTGTGGTGATTGTCGTGGGATATTTTGCCAGACGAAATCACCATACTTTCGAGAAGACCATTGTGGCCCAGGTTCAGCGGCAGTTGTTGAATACTGTTCGAGTGGAAAGCCGCCTTCTGAATCAGCAGGCTTTGAACCTTACCCAGGAAGTAGAGCGCTTGTCGAAAGACGTTGCTGTCCGTGACGCGTTCGCGGATAATTTTAGCAAGACGACCGACCAGCGTTTTTACTTTCTTGAGGATTCCTACAAGAACATTAAGTCTTTGGCGACGTCTTTGCGCCTTCTTGATAGCCGGGGGGTGATGATCTACAAGGCTCCTTCCAAGGATGACCTGGGGAAAGATCTTGTTTCTGCCTCCGATGCACACCCGATGGCATCCGGTCAGACTGTTGGGGAAAGCGGGATGCGCACCACCATCGATGGCAAGAAGGTCTTGATCTTTGATCAACCGGTGTTCCGGTGGGAGAAGTATGTTGGAAAATTGCGGGCGGTGGTGAGTCTGGAGACTCTGCATTCTCTGCTTAGTCGCCATGATGGGGATGCCACTTACTCGTTTCTGCTGGATCCGGAAGGGTGTTTGTTGAGTTATCCGGATGAGCAGTATCTGGGAAAGAATATTGATATTCTTTTCCGTGACAACAAGTTGTCGATGTCCGAAAGCCGGTTTGACGCGGTAATGGAAAAGATCAAGCGCGGAGAGGAAGGCTCGGGTGGATGCCGGCTATTGATCCAGGATCGTCCGCGCAAGGCAGAGGAAGTGATCGTGGCTTTTTCGCCGGTTTTCTTCGGGACAAAGAGGTTGTCGCTCGTGACCGTAATCGATTATGCCACGATCGCCGAACCGTTGAATAAGAATGTAAGGGATAATATTATTTTCTCCGGCCTGGTTATTCTTGTTCTGTTTTTGTCGGCGTTTGCTTTTTACCGGGACGAAAGAAAGAAGAACGCGGAGTTGCAGCGGCTTTACGAAGATCTGGAGAAAAATCTGGAGACTTTGCGTTCGACACAATCGTTGCTTGTTCAGTCTGCGAAGATGGAAGTCGTGGGGACATTGGCGGCCGGGGTGGCACATGAAGTAAAAAATCCTCTTGCGATTATTTTGATGGGTGTGGGGTATATCAAAAGGCATGTTAGCCCTGATAATGAGCGGATGGCGGGCGTGATCGAAGATGTTAGCAACGCGGTATGCCGTGCGGATCTGATTATCAAAGGGCTGCTAGATTTTTCATTGATTTCGGAATTGGATAGAAGCGCACAGGATATTAACGCCTTGATTGACAAATCCCTGCTGTTGGTCAAGGCACTCTTTATTGAGAAACATGTGCATGTCGAACGGAATTTTGGAGTCGACTTGCCGGAGGTTAGCCTCGACAGCAATAAGATCCAGCAGGTTTTGTTGAATCTGGTCATGAACGCGATTCATGCGATGCCCTCTGGCGGCGAGCTGAGGATTCGGACGTTCCAAGAAAGAGATGCGGATCAATTGTGCTGGGTAGTGGTCTGGATTGAAGATTCCGGGCCAGGGATTCCGCAGCGTGTTGCTAAGAATCTGTTCGTGCCGTTTGTTACGACTAAGCGGACTATGGGTGGAACAGGGCTGGGGTTGTCGCTTGCAAAGAACATTATTGAAATGCACGGAGGAAAGATTGCATTGGAGAACAGGACAGATGGGCGAGGTGCTCGGGCGACATTACGGTTTAGGATATAACAGGAGGGCGCATGGATAAGAAAAGAATACTGGTTGTTGATGATGAGGAGGCTTTTACTCGCGTTGTGCGGATTAATCTGGAGGAAAGTTATCAAGTTCGCGTCGAGAATACGGGGCGTAACATTGTCGATGTTGTCAGGAGCTTTTGCCCGGATTTGATCATGATGGATGTGATGATGCCGGATATAGATGGCTGCGAGGTGGTGCGCAAGCTCAAGGAAGAGAAGTTGTTAAATGATATTCCGGTTGTCTTTATCACGGCGTTGGTGGGCAAGAGTAAGTCGGAGAATACTAAGACAAGTGTTAACGATTACCCTTGCCTGGCCAAGCCGGTGAGCCTGGAGGATCTGATACAGTGTATTCAAAAGCATCTGAAAAAGACGAGGTAGTGTCGCTGGTTCGAAGGAGGTGAAATATTGCAGGATTCTTTTCGGATCAAATTCTGAGCTGTGTCATGGATGTGATGACAGCGGCGAAGCCTTTCGAACCCATCAGGAGTTTAATTTTCTGCTTAATAATGCCCGCGTACAGTTCCGCCTGTTTTTAATACTTATTTAATACCTTCCGTTATCCTTTTAACTCGAAATAGTTCAGCGTCAGACTACACTTAGAGACAGGTTCAATTTTCTTCCAGGAGGCTGTTATTGGAGAGGTGTGGAACATGGACATGATCGTTATCGGGCTAATTGGATTGCTTGTGTTTGCAACAATGTGTTTTATCAACCTCTGTGGAAAGGCTTGAGGCGACCTATGTTGGTGATTTACTGGATTAGTGGGGTATTGGTTTTGGGGCTGTTTGTTTATCTGTTTCTGGCATTGATTAAACCGGAGCTGTTCTCATGAACTGGAATAACCTTATACAAATATCTTTTTATCTCGCCGCTTTGTTATTGGCCGTCAAGCCACTGGGGACGTTTATGGCCAGTATTTATGAGGAGAAACCGGCTGGCTTTAATACCTGGCTTGGCTCATTGGAGAGATGTCTGTATCGGGTTTGCGGGGTAAGAGCAGATGTCGGTATGACCTGGAAAGAGTACGCGGTGGCTTTAATGCTTTTTAATGCTCTGGGGATTGTAGTTGTTTACATAATTCAGCGTTTCCAGGGTTCTTTGCCCTTGAACCCCATGGAGTTGCCGGCAGTAGCCGCAGACTCGGCATTTAATACGGCTGTGAGTTTCGTCAGCAATACGAACTGGCAGGGATATGGCGGCGAGAGCACTATGAGTTATCTGACTCAAATGCTGGCCCTGACGGTTCAGAACTTTGTATCAGCGGCCACGGGGATGGCTGTACTTGTTGCGCTCGCTCGTGGCTTTATTCAGAAACAAACGAGGGCACTGGGCAATTTCTGGGTGGATATTGTGCGGACTACGCTTTATATCCTGATGCCTTTGTCGTTGATCCTAGCTTTGCTTCTGGTCTCGCAAGGGGTACCGCAGACTTTTCATTCAGGCGCTGTCGCTACACTGGTCCAGCCTGTTAAAGACGGTACAGGCAATACGGTGACTCAACAAGTGATCGCGCTTGGCCCGGCGGCATCGCAGATTGCTATCAAGCAGTTGGGGACCAACGGAGGAGGTTTCTTTAATGCCAACTCTGCGCATCCTTATGAGAATCCGACTCCGCTATCAAACTTGCTGCAGATGTTTTCCATACTCCTGATTCCTGCGGCGCTTTGTTATACCTTCGGGTATCTGGTCAAAGATCTTCGGCAAGGTTGGGCGCTACTGGCGGTTATACTTACGATTTTTGTTCCCTGTCTTTTGTGGTCTGTTCAGATCGAACAGCGGGGCAATCCATTGTTGACACGCCTGGGAATTGATCAAAGCGCGACCATGTTTCAGTCTGGGGGAAACATGGAGGGGAAGGAGGCGCGTTTCGGGATCGTTAGTTCGTCGATATGGTCAGTCGCGACCGCCGCCGCGTCAAATGGGTCGGTTAATTCCATGCATGATTCATATATGCCGTTAGGCGGCATGATACCTATGTGGTTGATTCAGTTGGGTGAAGTCATTTTTGGCGGAGTTGGATCGGGTCTTTACGGATTGATCGCTTTTGTGATTGTGGCGGTTTTTATTGCCGGGCTTATGATCGGAAGAACTCCTGAATATTTGGGCAAGAAGATTGAGGCTCAGGAGATGAAGATGTCCGCACTGATTGTTTTGATTCCGCCGCTTATTATTTTAATGTTGACGGCATTAAGTGTAAGTGTTGCTGTGGGCAAGGTGGGCATTCTTAATCCTGGAGCGCATGGTTTTAGTGAAATCCTTTATGCATTCTCCTCGGCTTCAGGAAACAACGGCAGTGCTTTTGCAGGGCTTTCTGCTAACACGCCATTTTATAATATTGCATTGGGATTGGCCATGTTCTTTGGCCGGTTCTGGTTGATTGTTCCGGTTTTGGCTATTGCCGGTTCACTGTCTTCAAAGAAGATCGTTCCGGTCAGTCCAGGGACGTTGCCGACACATACTCCGCTGTTTGTGTTTTTTTTGGCCATCGTGGTTGTGGTGGTTGGCGCACTGACCTTTTTCCCGGCCCTGTCTCTGGGGCCGATTGTTGAACATTTGATGTTAAATGGAGCGCAGTGATATGAAAAAGACCAACAAGATAAATTCGTTGTTTGATTTATCCATTTTATGCCCAGCAATCATTGACGCATTCAGGAAGCTTGATCCGCGGCATCAGATCAGGAACCCGGTTATGTTTGTGGTTTTCGTTGGAAGTATTTTGACAACAGGGCTGTATCTCCAGGCATTGTTCGGGCACGGGGAGACAGCTGCCGGATTTATTCTGGCAGTTACACTCTGGCTATGGTTCACCCTGTTGTTCGCAAATTTCTCCGAGGCTATGGCTGAAGGTCGCGGAAAAGCGCAAGCTGCCAGTTTAAGGAAGACAAGAAAGGATACTCCTGCCAGAAAATTATTAAAGCCGTCTTATGGCTCCAGCTTTATAACTGTTTCGGCTAC
Source organism: Candidatus Omnitrophota bacterium (assembly GCA_903944345.1). Classification (GTDB taxonomy): domain Bacteria; phylum Omnitrophota; class Gorgyraeia; order Zapsychrales; family Fredricksoniimonadaceae; genus CAJARJ01. The sequence continues at coordinate 103,090 of CAJARJ010000015.1, read as the reverse complement.
GAGTCTTCGCAAACAGGATGTGGTCCTTGTTGAGGCCGGGGACATGATTCCGATGGATGGAGAGGTTGTCGAAGGGATCGCTTCTGTTGATGAAAGTGCGATCACAGGAGAGAGTGCTCCGGTTATCAGGGAAAGCGGCGGGGATCGTTCAGCGGTTACAGGAGGTACACGGGTTCTTTCAGACTGGCTGGTTGTGCGCATTACGGCAAATCCTGGCGAGACTTTTCTGGATCATATGATCGCAATGGTTGAAGGTGCAAAAAGACAGAAGACGCCAAACGAGATTGCGCTCACTATTCTTTTGGTAGTGTTTACAATTATTTTTCTTCTGGTGACGGCCACACTGTTGCCGTTTTCAATCTTTAGTGTTGGTGCGGCGGGGCATGGCGAGGCGATAAGCGTGACTGTGTTGGTGGCGCTCCTGGTTTGTCTTATCCCAACGACTATAGGTGGTTTGCTTCCGGCTATCGGGATTGCAGGAATGGACCGGATGATTCAGGCGAATGTGATCGCCACATCTGGCCGTGCTGTCGAGGCTGCGGGGGATGTGGATGTGCTTCTTCTTGACAAGACAGGCACTATTACGCTGGGTAACCGGCAGGCCGTGGCTTTTTTCCCGGCAAATGGCATCAACATTGAGGTTCTGGCAGATGCGGCACAGCTTTCATCATTATCCGATGAAACGCCGGAAGGCCGTAGCATCGTTATTCTCGCAAAGCAGACATATGGCATTCGGGAAAGACAGATTCAGGGCATGGAAGCCAGGTTTGTTCCGTTCACAGCGCAGACAAAAATGAGTGGGGTTGATCTTGGGGGCGGCCGGCAGATCAGAAAAGGCGCTGTCGAGGCGATTGAGAATTATGTCAAGGTTCACGGCGGACTCTTTCCGGAAGATTTAAAATCAACGATTGATACAATTTCAAAAAGTGGCGGTACCCCGCTGGCGGTTTGTGAAAATAATCTTACTCTGGGGGTGATTCAGCTGAAAGACATTGTTAAGGGTGGCATAAAAGAGCGGTTTGCCGAACTGCGGCGCATGGGCATCAAGACTGTCATGATTACCGGTGATAATCCTTTGACGGCGGCCTCTATTGCGGCGGAGGCCGGAATGGATGACTTCTTGGCGCAAGCCACTCCGGAAGCCAAACTCAGGCTAATTCGTGAGATGCAGGACGGTGGACGTTTGGTGGCCATGACAGGCGATGGCACCAACGACGCTCCTGCCCTTGCACAGGCGGATGTGGCAGTTGCCATGCATACCGGCACACAGGCTGCCAAAGAAGCAGGAAACATGGTGGATCTGGATTCCAATCCGACCAAGCTTATTGAGGTTGTTGAGATCGGCAAGCAGTTATTGATGACGCGAGGATCATTGACGACGTTTAGTATTGCTAACGATGTTTCCAAATATTTTGCGATTATTCCGGCTGCATTTGTGGGAACTTACCCGGCTTTAAAGGCGCTTAATATCATGCACTTGGCAACACCGCAAAGCGCGGTATTGTCGGCGGTTATCTTTAACGCGCTGATTATTGTTTTTCTTATTCCGTTGTCATTGTTTGGCGTGCCATACCGGCCGATGCCGGCAAGCCGCTTGTTGAAAAACAATCTATTGGTTTATGGACTCGGTGGACTTGTTGCCCCGTTTGTGGGTATTAAACTGATTGACATGATTCTTGTAGTCTTACACCTGGCTTAAATAGGGGGATTTATGTGGCGAGAACAGATCAGGCCGGCTTTTATGGTTTTTATAGTGTTAACCGTGATCACCGGAGTCATTTATCCTTTGTTCGTTACCGGCGTTGCGCAGATATTTTTTTATAAGCAGGCCAACGGAAGCCTGCTTTATGCGGAAGACGGCAGTGTGGTGGGGTCCTCTCTTGTCGGGCAGAACTTCGATGATCCCAGATATTTCTGGGGCAGGCCTTCGGCAACAAGTCCGGCGTATAATGCCTTAGCGTCATCGGGTTCAAATCTGGGGCCATCAAATCCGGCTTTGGTCGCTGCTGTTAGGGCAAGGATCGCGGCTTTGAAAATAGTCGATCCCGAAAACCAGGCAGCCATTCCGATTGACTTGGTCAGTGCGTCTGCAAGTGGACTGGATCCTCATTTGAGCTTAGCCGGGGCATATTATCAGTTGTCCCGTGTTGCCAGATTGAGGAAACTGCCGGAAGCAAAGGTGAGGCAAATTGTACAACAAAATATATCTGGACGATTCCTGGGATTAGCAGGGGAGCCGGTGATCAATATCCTTAAAGTAAATCTGGCGTTGGACAGTTTGAATTAATAATTGGTCTATAAACCAATAGCAAGTAAGATGTAAGCCATGGAAAGACCAGATCCGGACGCGCTGTTATTAAATGTTAACGCTGAGGATAACAAGCGGGGGAAGCTGCGAATTTTCTTTGGTATGTGCCCCGGCGTTGGCAAGACATACGCCATGCTTCAGGAGGCTCAAGCGCGGCAGGCGGAAGGTGTGCGGGTACTTGTCGGGGTCGTTTATACTCATGGCCGTGCGGAGACCGAGGCGCTGGTTCAGGGTCTTAACAAGGTCTCACCTAAAGTTATTAATTATCGCGACAAGATCTTTACGGAAATGGATACCGACGGCATTTTACGGCTTCGACCGCAGCTGGTTCTCGTTGACGAATTGGCTCATACCAATATCCCCGGCAGTCGCCACCCCAAACGGTATCAGGACGTCCTTGAATTGCTTTCTGCCGGCATCGATGTTTTTGCAACGCTTAATGTCCAGCATGTAGAAAGCCACAAAGAAGACATTCGTGCTGTAACAGGAATTGCTGTCGGGGAGACCGTTCCGGACACTATTTTGGATGAGGCTTTCGAGATCACGCTGGTAGATCTTTCGCCGCAGGCATTACGCAAGCGTTTGGCTGAAGGGAAAGTTTATTTGCCGGATCAGGTGCGTTCAACGGCGGCGGACAGATTCTTTAAGACCGAGAACTTGACGGCTCTTCGGGAGATGGCTTTGCGTCTGACCGCTGCACATGTGAATCGTCATTTGCGTTCGTTGATGGCTTCCAAAGGAATTGTTGGTCCACATCAGAGCGGGGAGCGCATTCTGGTTGCTGTCGGGGCAACGCCTTTCTCGGAATCTCTTATTCGGATAACCCGGCGCTGGGCAGGGATGCTGGATGCGTCATGGATTGCCCTTCATGTGGAGAACTCGGCGTCCGGCAGTGAGGAAGATAAAGATCGTGTCCTCAAGAATCTCGCATTGGCCAGGCTTCTGGGCGCGGAAGTGATGAGTAAAGAGAGCGATGATCTTGCTCGCGAGATTCTCGATGTGGCCAATAAAGAGAACGTAACACAGATTATTGTAGGGAAATCCTCGCAGAAATCCTGGCATCGCCTGTTCGAAGGGGCCTCCTTGACCGACAAGCTGGTCGAAATGAGCGGCGAGATTGATATACACGTTGTGCGGTTGTCATCAACTGAAAAGGTATCATCCGGGAAACTTCGTGACTTTGATTCTCGATTCAGGCCGTATGAATATGGCTTGAGTCTTTTGACGGTTACCCTGGCTACGATCACGGCTCTCTTTTTCGAGCAATTCACGGGTTATCATACGCTGGGGTTAATTTATTTGCTGGCGGTGGTGTTGAGCGGAGTTTTTTTGGGAAGGTCTGCCGCTTTGACTCTGGCCGCTTTAAGTGCCCTTGCGTGGAATTATTTATTTATCCCTCCCAAATATACATTTATTATTAATAAAGATTATGACATCGCTATGCTGGTCACATTCTTTACAACGGCATTGATGATGGGGCTGGTGACATCCAGGCTGCGGCGCCAGAAAGAAATTGAGAAAAGGCAGCGGATTCGCACCGAAGCCTTGTATGCCTTGACCCGGGCTTTGGCCGTAAGTACTGATTTGAATCAGGCTATGCGGCTCGGGACAGAGCAGATCAATGCTTTATGCAAGTCGAGGAGTGCGGTTGTAATGTTCAATGGGGCAGCGGAACCAGTTTTTGATCAACTTTTGGGGGACCAGATCGAGCTGACCGAAGAACAGAAAGGACTTGTGCATTGGACGATTGGCAACAAGAAGGCCGCCGGGCGGTTTAGCGACACGTTGCCGCAGCAGGCCCTTATGTATTTGCCGTTAATGTCATCAGGGAATGTCCGGGCGGTATTGCTCATCGAGCTTTCGCAAGAGAGTCGGCTGGATCTGGCGCAACGCACACTTCTGGAGTCCTTCACTGCGCTCATGACGCTTATGCTAGAGAAAGACAGCTTGCTCAGAATCTCGCATGAAGCCAGGATGAAAGAAGATACGCAAAATCTTCAGAGTGCCTTGCTGGACAATCTTTCGCACGAATTAAAGACGCCTCTTACGATTATCGCCGGATATCTGGATGCGCTTCTTTTGTATCATGAATGGCCAAAGGATGCTATGGATCTCCTGGAAGAAAGCCGCCTGGCAAGCATGCGCTTAACGAACAGTGTTGATGCCGTTCTGGACCTGACGAAACTTGATACCGGAAATTTTCGTCCGAGCTACGCCTGGTGTGAGGTTGGTGATATTGTTAATGAGGCAGTAAAACAGGCTGCTGTCGGGGTCAGCAAAGACCGGGTCAGGATCGAGTATCCGGATGTTCCGCTGTATGTTCAGGCAGATTTCTATATGTTGACACAGGCACTCAAGAATATAGTCAGCAACGCACTGATTCATGGCCCGGTGCGAGGAGTTGTTGATGTTAAGGCCTCTGTTTTGAACCAGAAGATTCTGATTAATGTCGTTGATCAGGGTGGAGGTATTCCCCAGGAAACTTTGAGCAGAATTTTTGATAAGTTTTACCGGGGGGCCCAGACCAGAAAAGGCGGGCTTGGGTTAGGGCTTTCTATTGCCAGGCGTTTTGTGGAAATGAATAATGGGACTGTCGGAGCGATTAACCTGTTGCCGCAAGGTTTTATGGTGAGCATGGTCTTGCCGGTTGTTGAGAAGGAAGGCGGAGCGTGAGATGTCCAAGGGACTAGTTTTGGTTATTGATGACGAACCGCAGATTCAAAAATTGTTGCGGGTGATTCTGACTCATGCCGGATATGGCATGATTGAAGCGGGCTCCGGGAAGGAAGGCTTGGCTGCGCTGGTTTACAAGAAGCCTAATGCCGTGCTGTTGGACATGGGGCTGCCGGATATGGAAGGTACAGATGTGCTTCTGAGGATTAGGGAGATAAGCGATGTGGCCGTGATCATGGTTTCAGTTCGAGGTCAGGAAGAAGTCAAGGTAAGATGCCTTGAGAATGGCGCTGATGATTACGTGACCAAGCCTTTTTCAGCGGTCGAGCTGATCGCGCGGCTCCAGGCTGTTTTGAGACGTAAAACAACTCCGGGAATTGTTGATGAGGTTTTTGACAATGCCGGCTTGCGCCTGGAGTTCAACACGCGCATCGCCGCTCTTAATGGACAGCCGCTTAAGTTGACGGCTATTGAATATGGACTGTTGATATTGTTCATCAAGAATGCCGGAAGGGTTCTTACGATGCGGCAGATCTTGAGAGATGTTTGGGCAACTGATAATGAGCAGAAGCTGAATTCAGTACGCGTTTATTTGAATCATTTGCGCCAAAAGATTGAGGATGATCCTTCCAGGCCCAAACGTATCGTTAATGAGCCGGGGATAGGATACCGGTTCAACTTGTTGTGACAAAGCTTTCGCGTATCGTCTTGCGACAATTCCGTCCCTGCCCGAGATCTCCGGTGGCTTAAAAAAAATATTGACGGGAATCCCTGGTTTGTATAATATCCGTTTATGCGGATGAAAGGATGTGTGCGTGAAAGAAGAAGCGGCTATTTTTAAAGCCATGAGCGAAGAGGTACGGCTGCGGATCATGATTCTGCTTACTCATGGCGAAAGGCGGGTTCAGGATCTGGTAGGTGTTACGGGTTTGCCACAGTCAACCATATCGCGTCATCTGGCGTATCTTAAGAATAACAGGTTGCTTGTTATTCGGGAAGAAGGGACACAGTCCTTTTACGGGATAAATCGTTCCAATGATGTCCTGGTGCGGAGCATTCTGGGGTGTCTGGAATCGTGTTTTCTGGAAAACAAGATTGCCCGCAGGGATATAGATAAATTGCGGAGCCTTTCCGCTAGAACAGATTCACGCAGTGTTGGCGGTAACGCGGTTCGCATTTTGTTCGTTTGTGTGCATAACGCCGCCCGCAGCCAGATGGCGGAGGCGTATACAAGGAAGTTGGGCGGGGCGCAAGTCGTGGTGGCGAGTGCTGGTCTGGAGCCTGGAGCGCTTAATCCGATGGTTATCGCGATTCTTAAAGAGAAGGGGATAAGTCTTACGGGTTGCCGCAGCAAGAGCGTGCACGATTTGATCAGCCAGGGGCAGTCGTTTGATTACGTGATAACCGTTTGCGCGGAATCGGAAGGGGCGCGTTGTCCGGTATTCCCGGGCAAGGCGAAGCGCATACACTGGGAGTTTGAAGATCCGGCGGACCTTAAGGGCAGTGAGGCGCAGAAACTGAAGCGCTGTCGGCAGATCAGCGATCGGATAGCCGTGCGGGTTAAAAAATTTCTCTCTTCCATCTTTTCTTCCTGCCCGGATTGGAAAAATGCGAATGGTAATGTGACAAGAGTTTTTCAGAAGAAGGCTAAACTACGCTGTTTATAAAGAGGTGATCTATGGAAAAAGAGAAGGTTTTATTTGTTTGTATACATAACTCTGCCCGCAGTCAGATGGCAGAGGAATTATTGCGCAAACTTGCTGGGGACAAATTTGAGACCGAGAGTGCAGGGATTGAGCCAGGGAAGTTGAATCCAGTTGTTGTTGAGGTTTTAAAAGAAGAGGGGATTTATATTGCCGGCAAGAAAACGCAGGCTGTCATGGATCTTCTTAAGCAGGGGAAAATTTATAGCTATGTGATAACTGTATGCGATGAAGCCAGCGCGGAACGGTGTCCGGTATTTCCCGGGGCGGCCAAAAGGCTGCATTGGGGATTTACTGATCCATCAAAGTTTGAAGGATCCTGGGAAGAAAGAATCTCCCGGACGCGAGCAGTGCGGGAAGAAATCAGGCAGAGAATTGTGGATTGGCTTGCCCGGTAACCAGTCTGCGCCACCGCAACTTTAAGGTCCTTGTTGCTCGTTGAGTGACAAGGGCTTTTTATTCTGATTCCTGAATCGATCTTGGGCATTTCAAGGCTTGCCTGTTATTCGGTCTCTGCTAATTATTATCGGCTCATGATACCGCAGTACAATTGATTCGTTTTTGCTCTGTTCTAGAATGAAATAGAAGCACAGAGCAATTCGGTAACAAAGGGGACACAAATGAAACAAATATCGCAGAGGAAACAGACAAGAAACAGAAGTTCAGATAAAGAGTCTTGGCCGGATACTCTGGAATATGGGGATAAGGTTAGGCAGTCCCCAAAACATGGGTTCAGGAGTACAGAATTTGTTGATCAATATTGAGGATATGGGTAATAAAGGTTTGGGTCTTTCGTAAGGAAACAGCGATAAAAACAGGAGATAGATATGTCAAGACAACATCATCGTCATCAGCAGGCAAGTGAACCGCAAATCATTCAGACTAAGGCCGGAGAGGACAGTTCAATCCGTGACCAGGCTTATGAAATCTATCGGGAGAAGGGCGGATGCGCTCTGGATAACTGGTTGGAAGCCGAGCAACGGCTAAAGAACAACCATTAAGAAAGAAGAAAGGAGCTTTTATGTCTACTGAAACAATCTTGCTATTCGTTGTACTTGTTCTGGCTATTGGAGTTTGGCCAATGTGGCCTCACAGCAGATCCTGGGGATACGCGCCTTCCGGGATTCTTTCAGTTCTGCTGGTCATTTTTCTTATCTGGGCTATTGCGGGTGGTCGGCCGCTTTTCAGGCGTTCGGTAGGAGATGACATTCGGGCGGCAGGACATGATGTCGGGGCAGCCGTAGAGCGAGCTGTCCGTTAGTTAATATAAAGGTGGTTTAATATGCTGTATACAATTGCAGTTGTATTGTGTGTGCTTTGGTTGTTAGGTCTGGTTTCCTCGTACACCATGGGAGGGTTTATACATGTTCTGCTTGTCATTGCCGCTATCGTTATCATTTTGCAGTTCATTAGTGGACGCAGACGGCCATGACAGGAATTCGGGGAAAAGCGTGTCGTCGAGATGATCGTGCGTGAGTAAATTGGAATAGCTGATATAAATTGTGCTTGGCCCTGGTATGCGTGGCGCAAACAAGGTGAAACCTTTTGCGACCAGGCATGCGCAGGCGCGAGCGGCGTTATGTCCACCCGCCTCCACTTGCCTTCCCATTCTATAATGTTGAATGAATTGTTCTGGCAGCCCGCATTTGTTAAGTACTGGATTTGACTTGGAGCTGGACAGATCTTGCCTGCAAGAGGAGAATAACAGCATATCGTTTCTGCTTTGTTTAAGCCGGAATCATTTTCATGCGAAAGCTATAATTTAAAAAAGGATAATTATGAGGATGGGCGCGGGTGATATTAAGGCGCTGGGCTTTTGTGAGTCCTTTTACGCGGGCGAGCTCGAGAAGAGGAAGGAGTTGGGCATCGCGAGGGTGACTTCTGTTCATAAAGAAAGATTTACTATAAGTGATGGTGTGAATGTGGCTGTTGCAGTGTTATCGGGAAAGTTTATGTCAAATGCTGACTCGACGTTCGCTTTCCCCTGTGCCGGAGACTGGGTCTTTTTCCAGGCTCACAACGCAGACGAGTTCACAGTAATTCATTCAGTGCTGCCCAGAAAAACAATTCTTAAACGGAAAACGCCGGGGCGTAAGGTTGATTTTCAATTGATTGCGGCCAACATTGATGTGGCCTTGATTGTGCAGGCTCTGGATGCGGATTTTAGTGTTAGTCGTCTGGAACGCTACCTTGTGATGATCCATGAAAGCCATATTCATCCAGTCGTCCTGTTGAGTAAGTGTGACCTTCTTTTGCCTGAAGAAGTTTCGCAGAAGGTGGCGGAGATTCGTGAAGTGCTGCCTGGATTGCAGATTGTTGTCTTTAGTAACAAAACGGGGGAAGGGGCAGATGCGCTTCGTGAGCTGCTGGCGCCCTCAAAAACATTTTGTTTGCTGGGATCATCTGGAGTCGGAAAAACCACTTTGATCAACACGCTGATCGGAGAGCAGGCTTTTGCTACGCAGGAAGTAAGAGAGAGCGACGGGAAGGGCCGGCACACGACGACAACCCGGCAGCTGATAAAACTAAAGAGCGGAGTTATTATTGTTGATACCCCAGGTATGCGGGAACTCGGGAACTTTGCGGCCGAAGAGGGGTTTGATGAAACTTTTCCGGATGTGGTTGGTTTGGCCGGGCAATGCCGTTTTAACAACTGCACACATACGCAGGAGAAAGGCTGTGCCGTCCTGGCGGCTATTCAGGATGGCACTTTGGCTGAGAAGCGATATCGGAATTATGTAAAGATGAATAAAGAGGCCGAATATCATCAGATGTCATATGTGGACAAGAGGCAGAAAGATAAGCGTTTCGGAAAGCGGTGCAGGGAGGTTCTGAAGTTTCAGAGGAATCAATGTTGAAGGGGTTTAAAAAGTTAAGGCGGGCTAAATGCCGCGTTCGCGCACTGGTTGATGTATCAACTATCTCGTGTTATGCTTTAAAGAGTCTGTAGCGGGCAAGGGGAGAGTTGGATGCGTAACGTGACTTTAAGAACACAGGACAATCACCGCATAGAAGCGGTTCACCATGAGCAGGGGTTCAGGAGGATTATTATTCTTGCCCATGGTTTTTTTAATGCCAAAGACGCTTACTTGTTTCGCCTGATCGCGCAGGGACTGGCTTCTCATTATGATGTTGTGGCTTTTGATTTCCGCGGGCACGGGAAGAGCTCCGGGTTATTTACATGGACCGCAAAAGAATGCGCCGATCTTCGGGCTGTAATCGCTTATGTAAAAACCTGCGGGTATGAATCGATTGGTTTGATGGGGTTCTCTTTAGGTGCGGCAATTAGTTTATTGGAAACTGCCGAGAATCAGGATGTTAAGAGCCTGATAGCGGTCAGTGCTCCGTATGATTTCTGGAAGATTGACTATCAATTCTGGAAACCTGCCATGCTTGATGATCTCAAGCTGAATCTTGGGTATAAAGCCCGGGGCAAGGGGGTTCGTCCGGGGCATCCGTGGGAGCCGAAGATCGCACCGATTGAAATTGTTGAGCGGATATCTCCCCGGCCGGTCTTGTTCTTGCACGGAGCGGAAGACTGGTTGATCAATGTCAGGCATAGTCGGGAATTGTACAATAAGGCAAAAGAGCCCAAGAAAATAGTTATCCTTGAGAAGTGCGGACATGCAGAAACGATGTTTGATCAACAGCCGGATCAATTTATGAAACCGTGTCTGGAATGGTTTCACAATACGTTATAGGAGAGAACTTTATGAATTGGTTGCTGACAGTTTCCATTCAGCTGTTATTTGCGATTTTTATGTATGTAATGGGGGCGATCTTTTTTGGCGCGGCCCTGGTTCCTGGCATAGCTCTCTTTCTAAAAGTCTGGCAGATAACGATGTTCACGGCACCCGTTTTGCGCCTGTTTCTTTTGGGGGCCACAATATCTGCGGGATTTTTTATGTTCGGGGTAACGTTGATCTTGCTGGTTGGTGTTTTCCGGAGCATTCTGGGGTTAAGGTTACAGGAGGGAACTTACCCGCTTTCTTCAATACAGGCAATGAAGTGGGCTTTTATGAGTTCACTTTTTTTGATGGTGCATTATACATTTATTGATTTTATTCTGCTTACGCCTTTTGCCAATATTCTGTTTCGACTTCTGGGTGCGAAGTTGGGGAGGAATGTGCACTTTAATTCCAAATTTGTTTTTGATGCGACTCTTTTGGAGATCGGCGACAACACGGTTGTTGGTGGCGGAGCGATCATTAACGGGCACATTGTCGAGAGGGGATCGCTGAAACTAAGGAAAGTGAAAATCGGAAGCAATGTTCTGCTTGGATCACACTGCACGATTATGCCCGGATGCCAGATCGGCGACCGGGCGATAATCGCGGCAGGGGCGATTGTTCCCAAGGGGACCATTGTTCCTCCCAGGACAGTTTATGCGGGGCGGGAACATGAGAACAGGAAGGATGTTCGGCAAGAAGGGCTGGACGAAGGGCACTGACGCGATTGACGGACATGAATTTCATCCTCTGTAGTACCGCAGTACAATTGATTTGTTCTTGTCTCCTCCCTAAAATCAGATATTAAGTCGAAGCAGCTGGAAGAACGGCAGACGCTCCGGGGAGCGCCGTGAATAAACTTAACCGTATTTTGAAACAGGGGGGCAATATGGGTGTTCATGTAGATAAAGTGAGGGGCCGCATAAAGCAGGCCGTCGGGGATTTGACTAATAACAAACGCCTGAAAGCCGAAGGCGAGGCGGACGAGTTGCGAGGAGCGGTCAAGGACCGGATTGATACGGTTGCGGATAAACTCAAAGAGCGGATATAAGTTGAACCTGGCGAATCGTTTATGAAATCAAGGGGGCGGGCATGAGAATCTGGATAAAGGCATTAAAATCCTGGGCCATTAAGAGTGCCTATTTAGGTTTTGCGGTGTGTGTGGTTCTGGCTGGATCCGGTTGTGCCAGCACACAGAAAACAACCACTACCACTACAACGATGACGATGGAACGCCCCGGCAGCGCAGTGGTGGGTACCGGAGGTCAACAGGATAGTGTGGCGCAGCAGAGTGAAAGCACGACTGCAACGACCGAAACAGACGCAGGGCATCCAGGGCTATTAAGTTCGACCATACACGCGATTGGATGGGTGATTGCTTTGCCATTCAGGCTTGTTGGCGGTTTGATAAGATGGATCTTTTAAAGTTGCCGGATTCTGGGGCTTGCTGTTTTGCGTTTCTGTGGAATGCCGTCTGAGAGGCTGCTGAGCTTGACAGGTATTGCAGGAGGTGGTATAAATTAACCTTATGAACGGCAATTCAATACAACACAACAACCGACTTACGGGAAAGCTCCTACTCCTATCTTTAAGATAGGCCCGAAGAGAGGTGTGTTTTGTTGAATTGACCGGATAGAAACAGTTTAAAATTCAAATGCCACCAACTCTTCAGGAGTCCGGTGGCTTTTTTGTTGTCCCAAAGCTGTCGGCCTTGAAGATTGGCGGTAAACCATGAAAGGTGGTTTGTTATGAAGAAAGACGCAATGCCCTTTGGGAAGTACCGTCCTTATCCGCAGGTCGAGATACCGGACCGAAGCTGGCCCGACAAGGTCATCACCCAGGCTCCTGTCTGGTGCAGTGTTGACCTGCGTGATGGCAATCAGGCGTTGAGCGTGCCTATGGATATACCTCGCAAGACGGAAATGTTTGATCTTCTGGTTGCTGTGGGATTTAAAGAGATCGAGGTTGGTTTTCCGTCCGCCTCGGCGGTCGAGTTTGATTTTATCCGGAAACTGATTGAGGAAGACCGCATTCCCGGGGATGTCACTATCCAGGTGATCACCCAGGCACGGGAAGATTTGATCAGGCGGACTTTTGAGTCTGTCCAGGGCGCTCGACGGGTCATCGTGCATTTGTATAATTCCACATCTGCTGTTCAGCGTGAGGTGGTGTTTGGCAAAAGCCGGGAAGAGATTATCAGGATCGCTACGGATGCTGCGCGTTTGATGGCACGGTTGAAGAAGGAATCCGGCAATGCGGACATCCGGTTCCAGTATTCCCCGGAAAGTTTTCCGGGGACGGAACTGGATTTCGCGCTGGATATCTGTCATGCGGTGACAGATGTGTGGACGCCGTCGGCTGCGGATAAAGTTATTATTAATCTGCCCGAGACAGTAGAAATGTGTACTCCTAATATTTATGCTGATCGTATTGAATGGTTTAGCAGGAATATTCGTGCCCGGGATGCGGTTATTCTGAGTGTCCATACGCATAATGACCGGGGCACGGGTGTTGCGGCAGCCGAGCTGGCTGTTTTGGCCGGCGCACAGCGCGTCGAGGGATCTCTGTTCGGTAACGGGGAACGGACCGGTAATATGGATATTGTGACCATGGCACTGAATATCTTTTCACAGGGAGTTGATCCCCGTCTTGATTTCAGCGACATGGCGCATGTGGTGGATGTTTATTCGCGCTGTGTCCGTATGGAGATACATCCGCGGCATCCCTATGTTGGAGAGCTGGTGTATACGGCGTTTTCCGGTTCACATCAGGATGCTATCAACAAAGGAATGAAGGCCCGGCAATCTTCCCCGAGCAAGTTCTGGGCTGTTCCGTATCTGCCCATTGATCCCCGGGATGTCGGCCGGAGCTATGAGTCTATTATCAGGATTAACAGCCAATCGGGTAAAGGCGGTGTTTCCTATATAATGGAAAAAGACTGGGGGATTTGTATCCCCAAGCAGATGCAGCGTGATTTTTCGCAAGTCGTTCAGGCGATGGCAGACAAGTCAGGGGCCGAGCTTTCCTCGCAGGACATCCGTGATTGTTTTGAACGGGAGTATTTGCAGGAGTGTCCGTTGTACAAATTGAACTCTTGCCAGATAAATACAGAAAAAAGCCCGGGACAGAGAACAGAGATTGCTGCTGTCCTTTGTAAATCCGGACTCGAGGTTATAATTCAGGCTGCCGGCAACGGTCCGGTGGATGCTTTTGTTAATGGCATCAGGAATTATTTCAGCATTCCGCTGGATGTGGTGATGTTTGCAGAGCATGCTTTGGAAGAAGGTGCCGATGCGAAAGCCATCGCCTATGCGGGGATTCGTCAGGATGATGCGGTTGTCTGCTTTGGCGCCGGAGTGGATTCGAATATTAGCAAAGCGTCCATTAAAGCTGTGGTGTCCGCGTTGAACCGCAGGGGGATTCTCAGTACAGCAGAAGAAAGGGGAAAGCATGGAGACACGAAATTTTGACAAGGAAGCGGCAGCCTGGGATACTCCGATGCGAATCAGTCTGGCCCGGGATATTGCTGCGGCTGTTTTACAGCGGGTCAGCCCCGGGCCGCACATGGATGTCCTGGACTTCGGGTGCGGGACAGGTCTGGTTTCGCTTCTGGTAGCACCCTTTGTGCGCACGATAACTGCGCTGGACAGTTCAGAAGGCATGCTGGCGGTTCTCAGGGAGAAAGCCCGTTTGTCAGGTATCGGGAATCTTGAAGCCGTCCAGGCTGACCTGACCAAAGGGGAGCAACTTGAGGGGGTCTACGATCTTGTTGTCAGCAGCATGACTTTGCATCATATCCAGGATATTGCCAGGCTTTTGGCGCAGTTCAAGGCAGTTTTGCGGCCGGGAGGAAGGATTGCTCTGGCCGATCTGGATGAAGAAGACGGGTTGTTTCATGCCGATAATACAGGAGTCTTTCATCATGGTTTTAAGCACGAGAAGCTGACAGTTGTTTTGCAGGAGGCGGGCTTTAGTGAGATCAGCTTTTCTTCAGCTGCCAGAGTTACCAGGCCCGCAGGTAACGGGGCCGAACGTATTTTCGGGATATTTCTGGTGACAGCAAAAGTGTGATGGCGTAGCCGCAAAAGGAGAATGCCGGTTCTATTCTTTGATTGACAAAAATAGCGTGTCCGGTTATTATTGGAAACTGTTTCCATTAAGGAGAATGTATGCCTTGTCAAAAAAGATGTGGTTCGCAATGGTGGCATGGCAAGGTCAAGGATTGTGGTTACAGAATTACGGCTGGACGCGAGGCCATCATTGACACTCTGGCAGCCACGCATGACCATTTAAGCGCCGAGGATGTTTATTCCCGTATACATGCGCGTTTCCCCAACGTTGGCCTGACAACGATTTATCGAACGCTGGATATGCTGGCTCAGGCGGGACTTGTTTCCAGGTTCGACTTCGGCGACGGTAAATCCCGTTATGAGCTGACGCAAGGCCCCAAGGGTGAGCATCACCATCATCATCTGGTTTGCACGGAATGCAAAAGGGTGATCGATTATACCGATTTTATCGACGATGAATTGGAGCTTTTGCGCCGGACAGAAAAGGGGCTGTCGCAAAAGTATAATTTCAGGATTGATAATCATATGATCCAGTTTTATGGCGTGTGCAAGGATTGTCTGAGGGATCAGCCTTAGTTTTTTTTAAATAGTTAATGGAAATTGTTTCCATCTACTTCAATGTGTTATCAGGGAAAGAAAGAGGCGAGTATGCGAATAGGAGTTGTGCTGGAAGATGAACAGGGTTTGGATGGAATGGTGTCGGCGCATTTCGGGCATTGTCCGAGTTTTTTGATTGTGGATATTGCTGCGGACGGCAAGACTCTGGCCGGGTCGAGGATAGTGCCAAATCCGGAGCAGCATGGTGGTGGCGGGTGTAAGGCAGTTGATGCCATTGTCAGTCATGATATCACTCATGTGATCGCGGGAGGAATGGGGATGGGGGCACAGCAGAAGTTTGCCATGAAAGGGGTCAAAATTTTTGGTTTCGAAGGAAAAGTCCGGGCAGGTCTTGACGCCCTCCTTAAGAATGAACTTGGAGGCATTGAGCCTTGCAAAGGGCATGGTGAGGGCGGACATTCATGTCAGCATTAATCGTCGAAAAGAGGTTAGGATGAAAGTATGTATTACAGCTTCAGGTGCCGAACTCGGCTCGCAGGTTGACCCGAGGTTTGGACGATGTCAGACTTTTGTTATTTTTGATCTTGAGTCCGGTGCGATTGAGGCTGTCTCCAATCCGAATATCGAAACCTCAGGGGGCGCGGGGATTCAGTCGGCACAGCTGGTTGCCTCAAAAGGGGTGACGGCTGTGATCACCGGGCATGTTGGGCCGAATGCATTCGGGGTACTAAATGCGGCCGGGGTGGAGATTTTCATTGGTTCGGCAGGAACGGTTAAAGACGCGGCGGAGGCTTACCGATCCGGTAAGCTTCAGCGGGCGCAAGCAGAAGATGCCAGGTCGAAGCCGGTGCCCGGGCGATGATTATTGCTGTGGCCAGCGGCAAGGGCGGGACTGGAAAAACAACTGTGGCGGTGAATCTGGCACTGGTGGCGGGTTCTGTTTGCTTGCTGGACTGCGATGTCGAGGAGCCTAATGCGCATTTGTTCCTCAAGCCGGAATGGCGGGAAGAAACCCCCGTTACAGTTCCGGTGCCGGAGGTCGATGTCAGTCGCTGTACAGGCTGCGGCGAATGTGCCCGGGTTTGTGCCTATCATGCCATTGCTGTTATTCCAGGCATTGACAAAAATCCTCAGCCGCTTGTTTTTCCTCATCTATGTCATGCTTGCGGTGCCTGCAGCCTGTTGTGTCCGACAGGTGCCATTCATGAGAACCGCAGGAGTATCGGAATAATCCAGAAAGGAACACGGGGGTCTGTTTCCTTTGCACACGGCAAGATGAATGTTGGCGAGGTTCTCTCGCCGGTTCTTATCCGGCGGGTGAAGGAGCTCGCTGATTCACGGGGGCTTACAATTATTGACGCCCCGCCGGGAACATCCTGTCCGGTTGTTGCAGCAATCAGAGGCGTTGACTTTTGTCTTATGGTTACCGAGCCGACACCGTTTGGCTTGCATGATCTTGTGCTGGCCGTTGCTGTTGTGCGTCAGATGAAGATTCCGTTTGGGGTCGTCATTAATCGGGCAGGGTTGGGAAACGATGCTGTCGAGAATTATTGCCGCGTAGAACATATTCCGGTTTTGGCCAGGATTCCATTTGCTCGTGAGATTGCGGTGTGTTATTCAGGTGGTGAAACGCTTGTCGACAAGTCTTTGGCTATGGCCGGGCTGTTTCATGAGCTATATAAGAATATCCTCAGGGTGAAAGATGAAACAGATCGTTGTTCTTAGCGGGAAAGGTGGCACGGGAAAGACTGTGATGACTGGCGCTCTGGCCGCATTTGTGGATAACAAGCTTCTGGTTGATTGCGATGTCGATGCGGCGGATCTGCATCTTCTTTTGGAACCCGAGATTATAGAGCGTCATGAGTTTCGAAGTGGACATAAAGCGTGTATTGATTCGGGAGCTTGTGTCCGCTGTGCCCGTTGTTTTGAGGTTTGCCGGTTTGGAGCGATAACAAAAGACTTGCAGGTTGATCCAGGGGCGTGCGAAGGGTGCGGGTTGTGTGCGAGGCTTTGTCCCGTACAGGCTATCAGGATGGCAGAGAATATGTGTGGAGAATGGTTTGTTTCCAGGACACGTTTTGGAACCATGGTGCATGCGCGCCTGGGTGCCGGCGAGGAGAACTCGGGAAAACTGGTGGCCCGAATCCGGCAGCGGGGCAAAGAACTCGCGATAGCCGGGAAAAGGGATTGGGTTATTATCGACGGTCCGCCAGGGATCGGGTGTCCGGTTATGGCGTCTTTGTCAGGTGTTGATGCGGTTTTACTGGTAAGCGAGCCCACCTGTTCGGGTTTGCACGATGCGGCGCGGGTGATCGACCTGGGGAAACATTTCAGGATTCCTGTTTTGCTTGCGGTGAACAAGTGGGACATCAATCCCGCAGTAACAGAAACGATCGAGAGATATTGCCTGGACAATGGGGTGGCTATTGCAGGACGGGTGCCTTTTGACCGGTCCGTTGTTGACTGTGTTGTGTCGGGCAAGACGGTTATGGAAGGGGCTGCTGAGGTGGTTAAATCGGCTGTTGCTGATGTCTGGCAAAATCTGAGTCAGATTGTAACCGGGGCATCTGAAAGAAACAAAGAGGCCGTATGAAAGTTACCCTGATTGCAGAAGGATCGACCAAAGAGCAACGCATGGCCAGGCGCTGGGGGAT
This sequence comes from Candidatus Omnitrophota bacterium, assembly GCA_903944345.1. Lineage (GTDB taxonomy): Bacteria > Omnitrophota > Gorgyraeia > Zapsychrales > Fredricksoniimonadaceae > CAJARJ01. The sequence goes on along the minus strand of CAJARJ010000015.1, from coordinate 85,396 downwards.
TTCATTCTTGATTGGTGAGGATGTTCTTTTTGATACATTCGGGGATGGTGATGTTTTTATGCACAACGTGCGCAAGTTCCGGATTGATCTCTCCAGAGTGCGGCATGTGGTCATCTCACATGATGATTGGGATCATATTGCCGGGCTTTGGCCGGTGATTGAGACGTACAAGAATCTGGCGGTTTATGTCGGGCCGCATTTTAATCAGGATCTGAAGGATCGGATTCGTTCATACGGGGTCAAGCTTGTCGAAACGCCGGAGCCGGTCTTGATTCGTGAGGGGGTTTATACAACAGGGGAATTGACAGGTCATTCGCCGCGGGGGGTTTTGTACGAACAGTCGCTGGTTATCCGGGACAATCTGTCGCTTGGAGTTGTGACCGGGTGCGCGCATCCTTGTCTGGCCGATATTCTGCGGGCAGTAAGAAGTAATTTCGGTGATGATATAGGTGTTATTGTTGGCGGTTTTCATTTGAAGGATATGGATCAGCATGAGATCCGGGCGATCATTGAATGCCTGGCGGGTTTCGGGGTTTTGTCTGTCGCTCCCTTGCACTGCACGGGAGGCTTTGCTGTCGAGGAGTTCGGGCGCGTCTACGGGGACAATTATATTTGCTTGCGAGAGGGAGATGTGATGGATGTTGGTGAGCGGGTCTAAACTTGTTTGAGCCAGGGCTTGACAAGTTTTTTTATAAGCTATTATTGGCATATGCCAGTAATTAAGGATGACATTCTAACAGGAAACGTTTGTCTAAAGCAGAAGTTCGGGGCTAAGGAGAAGTCTGATGGGTAATATTATTTGTAAAATTGAAAATGTGTTGATGTGGGTTACCAAGCGACTGGTTATGGCGATTCCTGTGGTTATGTTGATTGGTTTTGTATGGGGGAACGTTTTTGAATCTTCTGTCCTTAAGGCAGGCATTATCCCGATGACCATATTAATGGTCTATCCGATGATGGTTAATCTGAATATGCAGAAAGTTCTGGCTATCGGAGATTTGCGTCTGCAGATCGCGGCTCAGATTCTTAATTTTGCCCTGCTTCCTTTTGTTGCTCTTCTTATAGGTAAAGTGTTTTTCGGCGCACAGGCATACTATGTTCTGGGATTCTTGCTGGCGGGACTTTTGCCTACCAGCGGGATGACTATTTCCTGGACAGGATTTGCAAAAGGCAATGTTGAAGCGGCGGTCAAGATGACCGTGATTGGGCTGACCGCGGGTTCCTTTCTGACACCTGTTTATATCAAGTGGTTGTTGGGAGCCGATATTGCTGTCAATGTGCCGGACATTATAAAGCAGATTATGCTGGTTGTTTTTCTTCCCATGCTGTTGGGGCAGTTGACGCGGCAGTATTTGCTGAGAAAGAAAGGCGCGGAGCTTTTTAAAACGAGAATTGTGCCATCGCTGTCATCCTTGTCAACGGCAGGGGTGCTTGGTGTCATCTTTATTGCGATTGCACTCAAAGCCAGGGCTATCTGGGGGCATCCCGGTGAAATTGTTACAATACTGATTCCTGTGATTCTGCTGTATGTATTGAATTATATGATTAGTACCCTGTTGGCCAGAAAATATTTTTCAAGAAAGGATGCCATTGCTTTTGTTTATGGAACTGTTATGCGTAATCTGTCAATTGCTTTGGCGATTGCCATGAATTCATTCGGGGCGCATGGTACGGATGCCGCCTTGGTGATTTGTTTTGCTTATATCGTGCAGGTGCAGTCTGCGGCATGGTATGTCCGGCTGACTGATCGGGTCTTTGGCGAATCCGGGGTGCCGGAGGTTTCTCCAGCAAGAAATTGAAATACAAAGGAGAGCAGATGAAAGTTGTTATTATCGGAGGAGTTGCGGCTGGCCCCAAGACGGGAGCCAAGATCAGTCGTTTGGCGCCTGATGCACAGGTGACACTGGTCGAGAAAGGCGAGTTTCTGTCATATGCCGGTTGCGGTCTTCCTTATTACGTTGCCGGAGAAGTCAAGGAACAGAAAGAACTTATGTGTACGCCTGTAGGCGTTGTGCGTGATCCGGTATTTTTCCAGAATGTCAAGAACATGCGAGTGCTTAACCGAACGGAAGCCCTTGGAATTGATCGTCAGCAGAAGACAATCCGGATTCGTGATTTGAAGTCCGGACAAGAGCAGTTACTGGCGTATGACAAGCTGGTTTTGGCAACCGGAGCATATCCGGTCAGGCCGCCAATACCGGGTATGGACTTCAGCAATGTTTTTTCGGTGCAGAAAATTGAGGACGCCGAAGCTATTCGTGAAGCGGTTGCGCAGAACAAGGCCCGGGATGTAGTGATTGTTGGAGGCGGACTGATTGGTATCGAGATGACCGAGGCCCTGGCACGGCATGGGGCCAGGATTACGGTAGTCGAAAGGCTGCCTGCGATTTTACCTATGATGGACCCTGAGCTTGTAGCGCATGTGATCAGGCATCTGGAGTCAAAAGGGGTCAAGGTCCGCTGCTCAACTGCCGTTCAGTCTTTCGAAGGAAGCGGGAGCGCGCAGATAGTCAAAACCGATCAGGGGGACATCCCTTGTGACATGGTTATTGTTGCGGTCGGGGTCAGGCCCAATGTTTTTCTGGCCAAAGACGCTGGCCTTGAGATCGGTAAGACCGGAGGCATAAAAGTTTCGGCACACATGCAGACCAGTGATCCGGACATTTATGCGGCAGGGGATTGCGTACAGGCAGTAGAGCTTGTCAGCGGAGAACCCTGCTATGTCCCGTTGGGGTCTACCGCAAACAAGCAGGGGCGTGTGGCGGCAGTCAATGTCTGCGGGGGAGATGACGTTTTCCCCGGGGTCCTTGGAACGGCTGTGATCAAGGTTTTTGATTATACAGTTGCCCGTACGGGATTGAGCGAGGAACAGGCGCGCAAAGCGGGTTTTGAGGTTGTTACCGCGTTGAGTTCTGCTCCCGACAAGGCGCATTATTATCCTGCGGCAAAGACGATCATGCTCAAGGTTATAGCCGACAGAAAATCGCGTCGACTGCTTGGCTTGCAGGTTGTGGGCCCGGGAGAAGGAGACAAGCGGGTCGATGTGGCCGCTACAGCGATTACCGCACGGATGACGGTTGACGATGTGGCGCATCTGGATCTGGCCTATGCTCCGCCATATTCTCCGGCGATGGATAATATTATTACCGCATGTGATATTGTACGAAACAAGATAGACGGTGTTTTTGAGGGGATTACTCCGGTTGAGATCAAAGAGAGCCTTGAGCGCGGCGATAATATTCTTTTTCTGGATGTTCGCTCGCCAGCAGAGGTTGCAGCCATGCCTTTTACGCTGGGCCCGGTGGTCAATATCCCTTTGGGAGGTTTGCGTCAGCGTTGGGCTGAGCTGCCCCGGAACAGGCAGATCGTAGCCTTTTGCAAAATATCGCTGCGGGGTTATGAAGCCGCCATGATTCTCCAGGGAGAGGGGTTTACGAATGTCAAGGTGATGGATGGCGGACTGGTCATGTGGCCGTTCTAGAGCCGTAAAGAAATTGAGTGCAAGGGGGAATGCCGTCGGAGGTTTATGCTTCCGGCGGCATTTTGTTTGTAGCCAGGATGGAGAGTTCTGGCAGGGACTTGACAACTATACCGTCCGGACGGTATAGTATTCGGAGTTTTACAGATTAATCTGTTTGCAAAGGGGCAGAATGAAACATCCTGATTCCAAAGGCAATTGTAAAGATCTGATTCTCGATGCAGCCGAGTTTGTGGTGATGGAGGTCGGGGCAGCACATATGTCTCTGGATGTGGTGGCAAAGAAAGCCGGAATCAGCAAGGGCGGGCTTTTATATCACTTTCCGGGCAAAGCGGATCTTTTAAAGGCCATGCTCAATCGCATGGTCAAGGAGTTCTTTCAGGAGAGGGAAAATAATTTGAAGAATTTTCCCGAGGGGAAGGGGCGTTTCCTGAAAGCAGGGGTTGCCTCCGTGCTGGATTGCAACGCCAGAAAAGAAAGAATGAGGCTTTCCTTGCTGGTGGCTACGGCCGAGGCGCTGGATTTGCTGGATCCCGTTCGTCAGGGGTATAAAGATTATTTTGATCAACTGCAGGCATCTGGCCTGCCTTTTGAGCGTGCAGCGGTGGTTGCGTTGGCTTCGGACGGCCTTATGTTCAATGAGTTGTTCAAGATTGCCCCGTTTACTTCTGTTCAGCGAAAAAGAATCAAGAATGAAATGATAAAGATGATCGACGAGATGGAATCCGGGAAAGAATAGCTATGTTAAAGATGAACAAGATCCTTTGGGGTGTTTTGTTGGTTTTATTGCCGGTATTTCCCGGCTGTGTTTCTGTGGGCAGGGATTTCCATGGGGGATTTTTGCCAGAAGTCGGGGAATATACGGTCGCCCCCTTGCCATTAGAAACCGATTCGGCACCTGTTCATGGTGGTGAGGCGCAGCATTTTGTCGATGGTATGGATATTTCTTCTCAGTGGTGGACAAAGTTTCAGTCCGTGGAACTGGATGCCTTGATCTGTCAGGCCCTGGAGGATAGTCCTACTCTTTCTGCGGCAGAGGCGACGTTGCGTGAAGCCAGGGAAAATGTGAATGCGCGGACCGGCAGTCAAAATTACCCGGCCGCCTCTTTGGGGCTGGATTCCTCGCGTTTTAAGTCTTCTCCGGCTTCGTTTGGGATGCCCGACGGGGAAGGGAATATTCTTAATCTTCACAGTGCTTCGGTAGCGGTTTCCTATACTTTTGATATCTTTGGCGGGGCCCGGCGTGAGATCGAAGCGTTGAAGGCCAGGGTGGATTATGAGAAATTTCGTCTGGAGGCTGCCCGTCTTGTACTTGGTGGAAATATTGTGACGACGGTTATCAGGGAAGCGGCATTGCGAGCAGAGCTGCAGGCGACAAAAGAAATCATTGCGGCTCAGAAAGAGCAGCTTGAGCTGATTGAGCAGCAGCAGGCTTTGGGGGGAGCATCCCGTTCAGAAGTCCTGGGGCTACGGGCCGAGGTGGAAGCTGTGCGTGCGACACTACCGGTATATGAGAAAGAACTTGGCTGGTCAAGGCATCAGCTGGCGACATTGCTGGGGCGTTTGCCTTCAGAATCCGGCAGCCTGGCGCAGTTCGAACTTTCCTCTTTTGTTTTGCCGGTTGAGTTGCCGTTATCGCTGCCTTCGGATTTTGCTCGTCAGCGTCCAGATATACGGGCTGCGGAAGCGCTTTTGCAGGTAGCCAGCGCCGGGGTTGGGGTGGCGACGGCCAATCTTTTTCCGCAAATAACTTTAGGCGGCAGTTACGGCCCGCAGGCCGGGCGTTGGGAGAATCTTTTTAAAGGGGAAAGTCTGGTGTGGAGCCTTGCTGGCGGGCTGACGCAGCCGATTTTTAATGGCGGCAGTCTGCGTGCCAGGAAAAGAGGCGCGCAGGCGGCTTTTGATCAGGCGGCCGCCAACTACCGGCAAACAGTTCTTGGGGCTTTTCAGAATATAGCTGATACTCTGCATGCTCTTGAGACGGACGCTTCTGTCCTGAAAGCCCAGGCCAGTGCATATTCGGCGGCGGAAGAGTCGCTGATGTTGGCGCGTAAACAGTTTCAGTCCGGCGCGATCAGTTATTCGGTTGTATTAAATGCGCAGCAGCAGTATCAGAGAGCCAGCATTGCTTTGGTGCGCGCGCAGGCCGCGCGTCTGTCGGATACGGCTGCGTTATTTCAGTCACTCGGTGGCGGGTGGGAAAACCGGGATCAGGACGTTCTACCCGGAGAAAGAGAATAAGGAGTCGTTATGGGTAAAAAGATGTTGCTTATGCTGGTTATTGTCGGGTGTGTTTTTGGCGGCATTTGGGGCTATCATGCCTTTGGCAGTTATATGATGAAGCAGTATTTTGCCTCTCAGAAGGAGCCGCCGGTCAGTGTGTCTACTGTCCGGGCCGGTACGCAGTTGTGGCAGCCTGGCATTAATGTTGTAGGAGATTTGCGGGCCGCCAGGGGGGTCGAAATTTCGAGTGAGGTGGCAGGACAGGTTCAGGCGGTTCATTTCTCTTCAGGAGATGAAGTGCAGCTTGGGGATGTGTTGATGGAACTGAATGCGGATACCGACCGGGCACGCCTGAAAGCTTTGAAAGCCGCTGCCGAATTGGCCAGGATTGTTTATGAACGGGACAAGAAACAGCTGGATGTGCGGGCGATCAGCCAGGCTGTCGTGGATGCGGGTGTTGCCGAGCTTAAAAGCCGGGAAGCTCAGGTCGAAGAGCAGGAGGCAATGATCGCGAAGAAAACTATCCGGGCGCCGTTCTCCGGGAAGTTAGGGATAAGTACGTTAAGCGTGGGTGGATATCTTAACCCGGGGGAAACTTTTGTAACTTTGCAGGCAATGGATCCTTTGCGGGTAGATTTCTTTGTTCCGCAGCAGGAGTTTGCGCGGCTTTCGACCGGGCAGATGGTTATAATCACGGCGGATGCGCGTCCTGGGCATGTGTTTGAGGGGAAAATTACGGCTATGGCCCCCCGGGTCGACAAGGATTCGCGCAATATTCTGGTCGAGGCCACCGTTGCCAATCCTGCAGGAGAGTTTTTGCCAGGGATGTTTGTATCTGTTGAAGTCAAGTCCGGGAATGTTCTTAATCAGGTGACCATCCCGCAGGCGTGCGTCAGTTTTAATCCGTATGGCGAAACAGTCTTTCTGGTTGAGGAGAAAGAGAAGGGCGCCGACGGGCAGCCTGTCCTGACGGCCCGGCAGACGTTTATTAAAACCGGGGAGACGCGGGGAGATCAGATTGCGGTTCTTGATGGCATACCTGTCGGCAGCGAGGTTGTTTCAGCCGGGCAGCATAAACTGAAGAACGGGAGCTTGCTGGTGATTAGCAATGAGCCCGCATTGCCTAACGATCCTGCTCCGAATCCGCGGGATGAATAAAGAAAGAGTGTTATGAATTTTACCGATATCTTTATCCGTCGTCCGGTTCTGGCGATTGTTGTCAGCCTCGTGATCCTTGTCCTGGGTATCCGGGCCGTGAGTTTGCTGGGCGTGCGGGAGTATCCCGAGACACAGAATGCGGTCATAACCGTTACGACTGTTTACACGGGCGCAGATCCGGAACTGGTGGCCGGGTTTATTACAACACCTCTTGAGAATTCAATCGCCCAGGCGAACGGCATTGACTATATGTCTTCTTCCAGCAGCCCGAGTGTCAGCACCATCAAGGCTACTTTGCGCCTGAATTATGACTCGAATCGTGCTCTTACCGAGATTAACACCAAGGTGAATGCGGTGCGTAACCAGTTGCCGGCAGAAGCCCAGCAACCGACCATAACAGTGGAAACCGGGGAATCGACTGCTTCCATGTATCTTGGCTTTTACAGTAAGGTTCTGCCTGCAAATAATACTTCTGATTATCTGGTTCGGGTGGTGCAGCCCAAATTGCAGACAGTCGAAGGTGTGCAGACTGCGGAGGTCATCGGAAGTCGCCAGTTTGCTATGCGCATCTGGCTTGATCCCCGGAGGCTGGCCGCTTACGGCTTGACCGCGTCGGATGTGAGTTCCGCTCTGGCAGCGAATAATTTTATTTCTGCTGTAGGGCGCACCCAGGGGCAGGTGGTGACAATGGATTTGACAGCCGCAACCGGAATGCATTCGGTGGCGGAGTTCAGGAAGATGGTTGTTCGTTCCGTGGGGGGTGCTATCGTACGGCTGGAAGACGTTGCCAACGTCACTCTTGGTTCGGAAAATTATGATGTTTCAGTTTCCTTCGATGGCGAGAGTGCGGTGTTTGTGGGTATCAAGGTGGCGCCGACCGCCAATCTTCTGACGGTCATTGACCGGGTACGAAAAGTTTTTCCCGAGATTGAGTCCCAGCTTCCCCAGGGGCTTGAGGGTCGCATTGTTTATGATGCGACCAATTACGTTAATAATTCAATCCATGAAGTTGTCAAGACACTGCTTGAAGCCCTTTTGATTGTGACGGGCGTGATCTTCCTTTTTCTGGGATCGTTTCGTTCTGTTCTTATTCCTTCGCTGGCGATGCCACTGTCATTGGTGGGAACATTCTTTATCATGTTGTTGATGGGCTATACCATCAATCTGTTGACTCTGCTGGCTCTTGTTCTGGCCATCGGACTGGTTGTAGATGATGCGATTATTGTGGTCGAGAATATCCACCGGCATATAGAAGACGGGCTGCCTCCTCTGGAAGCGGCGCTTCGGGGCGGGCGGGAGCTGTGTGGTCCGGTCATTGCCATGACGATTGTGCTGATTGCTGTTTATGTCCCCATTGGATTTATGGGCGGGTTGACTGGAGCACTCTTCACCGAGTTTGCCTTTACTCTGGCCGGAGCGGTTACGGTTTCGGCTGTGGTTGCTCTGACTTTGTCACCAATGATGTGCGCCAGGCTGCTCAGGCATTACGAGCACAAGGAGCGGCACACTTTTGTCGAGTTTATTGATGAGCGTTTCGAGGCTTTGCGCAGGCTCTACGAGAAGTTTCTGCATGGAGCACTGGATAATTTACCGGTAGTTGCGGTCTTTGCTGCCATTGTCCTTATGAGTAATTACTATCTTTTTGTCAGTGCCAAGAGCGAACTTGCGCCGACAGAGGATCCTGGTTTTGTCATGGCGTTTTATACGGGGGCTCCTACGGCATCTTTGGATCAGATGGTGCTTTATTCCGGAGAGATCGGGAAAATTGTCAAGGATTACCCCGAGGCGGAACACTTTTTCCAGATCGATGGCATGGGCGGACTGAATTCCTCTTTTGGCGGGGTGGTGCTCAAGCCCTGGAAAGACCGCAAACGTTCTTCTCTGGCGGTACAGGAGGACTTGCAGACAAAGCTGGCAGGTTTGACCGGGGTAGATGGTGTGGCGTTTCTGCCACCGGCTCTTCCGGGTGGAGGAGAAGGTATGCCCGTGCAGTTTGTAATCGGGACAACCGATTCACCCGAGCGTCTTGACGAGGTGGCCCAGGCTGTTCTGGACAAGGCCAAAGCCAGTGGAATGTTTATTTATGTGGACAAGGATTTGAAGATTGACAAGCCGCAGACCCAGCTGCTGATCGACCGGGAGAAGGCGGCGCAGATGGGGTTATCCATGCAAGAAGTGGGCGGAGCGCTGGGATCCATGCTCGGCGGCGGGTATGTCAATTATTTTAGTCTTTCCGGCCGTTCCTACAAGGTGATCCCGCAGGCTATGCAGAAAGAACGTCTTAATGCCGATCAGCTTTTGGATTACTACATGACTACGAAAAATGGTTCCGTAGTCCCGCTGGGCACGATTGCCAGCCTTAAAAAAGCAGTTGTTCCCCGTTCGCTTAACCATTTTCAGCAGCTTAATTCTGTCACAATCTCGGGAGTCCCCATGCCGGGAGTCACGCTGGGACAGGCTCTGGAGGCTTTGAGAAAAATAGGCCAGGATTCCCTGCCACAGGGGTATGGAGTAGATTACTCGGGACAGTCGCGCCAGTTTATGAAAGAATCCAGCTCACTTGTTCTGACTTTCTTTTTTGCCATTATTATTATTTTTCTCGCACTGGCGGCGCAGTTCGAGAGTTTTCGTGACCCTTTGATTATTCTGGTCAGCGTTCCCATGTCGATTTGCGGGGCCATGATTTTCATCAGTCTGGGGATCGGAGGGGCGACGCTTAATATTTATACCCAGGTCGGGCTGGTCACTCTGATAGGCCTTATCAGTAAACACGGGATTTTGATTGTCCAGTTTGCCAATGATTTGCAAAAAGAAGGCAAGAAGAAGCGCGAGGCGATTGAGATGTCTTCCGGGATTCGTTTGCGTCCGATTTTGATGACCACCGCCTCTACCGTTCTTGGTGTCATGCCCTTGGTGATTGCCTCCGGCGCCGGCGCGGCGGGCCGTTTTAATATGGGGCTTGTGATTGCGACGGGTATTGCTATCGGCACCTTGTTTACGGTTTTTGTTGTGCCGGCGATGTACATGTTGCTGGCTGTCGATCATTCCCGAAAATAGTTGTTTTCTTTCCGGACTTGACAAAATCTTTTTTTCGGCTATTATTGACATATGCCAAGAACGAGAAGAGCGGTTTAGCAAGTCTTAAAGATGTCAATAGCAGGAGGCTTTGTATTATGGTTGCAGAGACAGCACGTAAGTATTTTCTGGGTCAGGGGGTTCCCCGCTTAACCTGTGCGCAGGCTGTAGCAGAAGCTCTACGGGATTCCTGTGACCTTGCAGACGATTTTGTAAGGGCCATGGCGGGAGCGTCGGGTGGCCGTGCTGCTCAGGGGTATTGTGGGGCGGTGTACGCAGCTCTGCAGATTGCCGAAAAGACAGCACCGGAAAAGAAGGTCGAGATTGAGGCCTTCTTTCAGCGCGAAGCCGGCGGGCTTACTTGTCGTACTATTCGTTCCGCCCGGCGATTGGGGTGCGCGGATTGTGTTGAGCAGGCAGCGCGCATTGTCGCCGGAACTCCCTCGATCTGCTCTCGGTAAAGAGAGTAGAAGTTGATTTGTAGCGAAAAAGAATTGGAATCGCCGGTGTGATTGGTATTCCCGGTGCAGAAAGCCATTACAACCATGCAAGTTGTAATGGCTTTCTGTTGTTTTCAGCCAGGCTGCGATGGTATGATGAGGGCAATATACAGGAGGTTTCAATGATCAGGAAATTCGCATTTTTGTTTCTTGTCCTTTTTGCAGCTGTGTGTCCAGCTAAAACGGCTTTGACACAAGAGACTGAGCCAAAGGCGGTGTTATATTTTTTCTGGGGTGACGGCTGTCCGCATTGCGGTCATGAAAAGCCGTTTCTGGAGAGCCTCAAGGAAAAGTATCCGGGCCTGGTCGTCAGGGATTACGAGGTCTGGTATAACGAGCAAAACAAGGAGCTCTATCAGAAAATGGCCGCAGCTTACGGTCTGAGTGGAGGGAGCGTTCCGGCCACATTTATCGATATTCGTTCATGGTTGGGTTTTAGTGATGAGAAGTCTGTGCAGATCGAGGAGTCCGTCAGGGAGTGTATGAGCGTCAACTGCCTGGATCCGGCGGAACTGATGCAGCGTTCAGTCGCGAGCCTTCCGGCGCCTTCAGCGGTAGACTTGCCTTTTCTTGGGCGCACAGATACCTCCCGGGTGTCCCTGCCGCTTTTGACCGTTGTCCTGGCGGGGCTGGACAGCTTTAATCCGTGTGCATTCTTTGTCTTGTTGATGCTTCTGAGCTTTATGGCCCATGCACAATCACGGATCAGGATGCTGGTGGTGGGTGGTGTTTTTGTATTTTGTTCGGGACTGGTGTATTTTCTGTTTATGGCGGCTTGGCTCAACCTTTTCATGGTTACAGGGAAAGTTAATCTTATTACCGGGATCGCCGGGATCATTGCCCTTGTGATGGCGGTCATTAATATCAAGGATTACTTTTTTTTCAAACAGGGAGTTTCCTTGACACTCTCCCGGGAGGCCCGTGAATCGCTGACGTCCCGGATGCGCGCCCTTATTTCTGCCGGCTCAATGCCCGGCCTTCTGGCTGGAACTCTGGTCTTGTCGGTGCTGGCTAATATGTATGAACTTTTGTGTACGGCGGGTTTTCCGATGATTTTCACGCGGGCCTTGACCTTGCAGAATCTTCCAGTTTCGCGATATTATCTGTATCTTGCTTTGTATTGCGTGGTTTATGTGATTCCATTACTGGTAATAGTCGTGCTTTTTGCCACGACCTTGGGTTCGCGTAAGCTTAGTGAACGTGAGGGGCGTTTGCTTAAGCTGGTTTCGGGGTTGATGATGCTGGTGCTGGGACTGTTACTTCTCATCCGGCCGGCGCTTTTGAACAATCTTGTTGTATCCGTCGGGATGTTGGCTGGAGTATTGCTGGTTGCTGCGCTTTTGTCTCGTTGGGATTCTGTCAGAAAAAGATCGTAACGCGTGTCTGCAAGGGCATTTCTTCCCGGGGCATTCTACATAGACATACTTTTTGCGAGAGCCTGTTTCTGTTTGACAAAACCCGGATGTTAGCCTAGACTAACAATGCTTTTCTTTCATGGCCGAATTTATCAAAAGACACGGATATGCAAAAACTCAGCGAAAATATGGAAGATTATCTCGAGACGATTCACGCCTTGTCCAGGGAGAAGGGTGTTGCCAGGGTCAGCGAGATCGCCGAAAAGATGGATGTCAAAAGTCCGAGTGTCAATGCGGCCATGAAGAATCTTGCTGACCGGGATCTGGTGATTCATGAAAAATATGGTTACGTCACCCTGACACCGCAAGGACAGAAACTAGCTGCGGCCGTTCAGGAGAAACACGATGTTCTTTATCGTTTTCTGACGGAATTCCTTATGATTTCTCCGGAACAGGCCGATCAGGAGGCTTGCTCCATTGAACATGCCATCAGTGAGGAAACATTTGACCGGTTTGTAAAGTTTTTCAAGTTTTTGGAAAATTCTGCCAGAACCCAGAAGCCCAGGCTGTTAAGGAACCTGGAAACGTATTTGAAGACTGGCAAAAAAGTCACCTGTGAATGCGAGCGTGCGTAATATTTTTTTGTTTATTGAGTTAGCCTGGGCTAACACAGTTCATGAGAGCTAATCAAAAGGATGAGTCAATGGCAACCGAGAAACTGACAGAAGTGAAAATTGGACAAAAAGCCAAGATTGTAAAGCTTCTTGCGGAAGGGTCATTAAAGAAAAGGCTGCTGGATATGGGCCTTGTTCCCGGCGTACAGGTCAAGGTAGAGCGTGTTGCGCCGTTTGGAGATCCGGTTGAACTTGTGCTCAGGGGCTACGCGCTTTCTTTAAGAAAGGAAGAAGCGGCCCTGGTGGCGGTAGAAATATAGAGTAAGGCGTGAGGGACAGGCCAGAGGAGGCATCAAGATGGAGAAGAAGTTTACGGTAGCATTGGCCGGCAATCCTAATTGCGGGAAGTCAACTATCTTTAACAGCCTGACCGGGGCACGCCAGCATGTTGGTAACTACCCCGGCGTAACTGTTGAAAAAAAAGAAGGCCGGGTAATCGCCGATAATTATGAGGTTACGGTGGTAGATTTGCCGGGAACGTACAGCCTGTCGGCTGGCTCGGACGATGAAAAGGTTGCGCGTGATTTTATTTTGCGGGAAAAACCGGATGTTGTGGTGCATGTCATTGATGCTTCCAATCTGGAACGTAATCTTTATCTGGCGACCCAGCTGATTGAGCTTGATGCTCCGCTTCTTCTGGCTATGAACATGAGTGATCTGGTCAAGAGCAAGGGGTTGGCTATTGATTATAAAAAGCTGGAGCGCCTTTTGAATATTCCGGTTGTGGTAACGGTCGGGAACAAGAATGAGGGGGTTAAAGACTTGTTGCAGGCGGTTATCAGCGTGTATGAGCAAAAAGGGCGAACTCCTGCCCGGGCCAGTGTTGATTACGGGGCAGAAATTGTGCAGGAACTTGAAAAACTCGAGCAGGAACTTGCCAGAGATCGGATTTTGTCTGTTGAATATCCGGTTCGCTGGCTTGCAGTCAAGTCGCTTGAAAATGATCCGGATGTCCTGCAAAGAATAGCGTCGTCTTCTGTGGGAGGTGTTTATCATGCAACGCTGGAAAAAAGCCAGGCTCATCTGGCTGCGCATTTTTCCGAAACGACGGATGTTCTGGTGGCTGACCGGCGTTATGGTTTTGTCAGCGGGATTTGCGCAGAGGTTGTGACGGAAATTTCTGAAGCCAGAATAAGTGCTTCTGAAAAGATCGACAAGATTGTCTTGAGTCGTTTTTTTGGATTGCCTGTTTTTGCCCTGGTCATGTATGTGATCTTCAAATTTACTTTTGCTTTTTCGGCTCCTGTGGTCGGGTGGGTGGAGGGCCTTTTTGAATGGCTGGGTCACTTTGCGCAGAAGTCTATTCCCGATGGCTTGCTGCAGTCTCTGGTAGTGGACGGGATAGTCGGGGGTGTTGGGGGGGTGCTTGGCTTTTTTCCGCTGGTTTTGTTTATGTTTTTTGCAATCGCATTTTTTGAAGATTCCGGCTACATGGCCCGGGCGGCATTTGTAATGGATAAATTGATGAGCAAGTTCGGGCTTCACGGCAAATCTTTTTTGCCGCTGATGATATCGACCAATGGTTGTGCTGTTCCCGGATTAATGGCAACCAGGACACTTGAAAGCCCCCGGGACCGGCTGATCACCATGATGGTTGTGCCATTTATGATTTGCGGAGCCAAGTTGCCCATCTTTGCCTTGTTTATTGCTGCGTTTTTTCCTGCAGAGCAGGGAGCCGGGATGATGATGCTTATGTATTCACTGAGTATTGGGATTGCTTTTGGATCGGCATGGATACTTAAAACTTTTGTGCTCAAAGGTGAATCGGCGCATTTTGTCATGGAGCTGCCGCCTTATCGGTTGCCGACGATTCAGGGTCTACTGCTGAAGATGTGGGAACGTGGCTGGCTTTATCTGCGGAAAGCCGGGACGATTATACTATTGTTATCTGTCGTGATTTGGGCTGCCTTTAAATTCCCCGAGGTGGCGCCAACCGGAGATGTTGTCGGGGAGGTTGCTGCGGCATATCAGATGGAACATAGTTATGCGGGGCAGTTGGCCGGCGTTCTGGCTCCGGTACTCAAGCCGATAGGCATGGAAGGAAGTGCGGGGGTTGCGCTTATTGCCGGGCTGGCGGCCAAAGAAATTGTGGTCAGTACATTGGGGACTGTTTATTCGTTAGGTGAAGTTGACCCGGAAGATGCGGATTCTCTTAAAGAACAGTTGGCTGCTGATCCGGCGTGGAGTCCGTTAAAAGCTGTTGCCTTTCTGGTGTTTTGTCTTATTTACGCGCCCTGTATTGTTGCCATTACGGTTTTTTACCGGGAGACCGGATCAAAAGCCAAATGGCTGTTTTTTCTGCTTTTCTGGACTACAGTGCTGGCCTGGGTGGCGGCGTTTGTGGTGTACCAGGGAGGAATGTTAATCGGAGTGAAAGGATAAGATTATGCAAAAGATAGTGGTTGTCCTGATTGTTGGCGGAGTCATTGCCCTGCTGGTTGCCCGGGTTGTTGCTTTTCTTCGTCCGGGAGGGTCTTGTTCGGGAGGATGTTCGTGCCAGGGGAAAAGTTATCGTAAAAAAATGGATTAAAGTGTCTCCTGCACTGAGCTGATACTTCTTCGGTTCAGTTTCAGGTTGTGCTTTGGTTCGTGCGCGTTTAGCAGAATGTGATGTCTCCGATCAAGACAAAAACAGCTAACGGTGCTATATTGCTTTTCTATGAGAAGGGCGCTGGTGCTGTTTCTGTTGTTCTCCGTTCTCGCTCCCGAGGTTCAGGCCCGGCTGCTGAACCAGGATGCCGAGCGGCGTTTTTTTGCCCGGGATTTGTGGGAAATTCAGGACAAACGTTTTACAAATCCTTCGGTTTATTCGCGTTTTCCTCGCCTTGAACGAAAGCTGGGCATAAGTCCTTCCGGATATGATGAGCCTCTGGATTCCGTGTATTCCTGTGCACGCGGGCTTGTGTATCGGGTTCAATCCGGGGATACTTTAGGAAAGATTGCCAGGCGCTTTGGCACGACTATCGAGCTGATCCGGACGCTCAATGGGATCAAAGGTAGTCATCTGACCGTCGGACAGCGGCTCAGGCTTCCGGATCAGCTTTTTACGATCAGGATAGACAAGCTGCTGAATCGTCTTTATCTTGAGTCCGAAGGTGTTCTGATAAAGGACTATCCTGTTTCTACCGGCAGATCCGGAGCGCAGACACCCGAGGGTGTTTTCTTTGTGCAGTCGCGTTATCCCTATCCGGCCTGGTTTCACAAAGGGGTTGTTGTTCCGGGAGGCGCGCCGGACAATTATCTTGGTACCCGTTGGCTGGGCTTCGACAAACCGCAGTTCGGGATTCACGGAACCATATTTCCGGAATTGATCGGGCAGTCGGTGTCTAAGGGGTGTGTGCGTATGCGAAACAGGGATATTGAAGAGCTCTATGAATTTATCGCTCCGGGGACACCTGTTATTATTACAGCAGAATAGGTTCGGAGCCCAGAAACAGGAGACAGGATGATCGAAAGAATGCTGCGAGGAATAGCCGGAATGTTTCTTCTCATAAGCCTGCTGTTGGCGTACTATGTGAGTCTGCAATGGCTGTGGTTTACGGTATTTATCGCATTAAATCTGTTGCAGTCCGCTTTTACGAACTGGTGTCCAATGGTATGGATTTTACGCAAATGCGGCTTCAAAAGAGAGTGTTGTTAACAGGGGCATTTCAGTGATAAACAAGTCAGGGAACGGACAGTATGTTAGAAAATCTTGATTCATCCCGGGTTTGGATGGCGGCTGGATTGACTGTTTTTGCCGGCCTTTCAACCGGATTTGGCAGTTTGATTGCCTTATCTTCCCGGGCTATGAATAAGAAGTTTCTTGCGATGGCGTTGGGATTTTCAGCTGGAGTCATGATTTATGTTTCGTTTGTCGAAATCCTGGCCAAAGCGCGGGTGAGTTTTGTATCGGTGCTGGGAGATAGAGCCGGTGCCTGGGCCACAGCGGGGGCTTTTTTTGGCGGGGTGGCGCTGATAGCAATAATTGACAAGTTGATTCCGGAAGCCGATAACCCGCATGAAATTCATCATTTTGATGCCCAGCCGGGCAAGGCTCCGGCTCTGCAGCGGACCGGACTGTTTGTTGCTTTGGTCATCGCGATTCACAACTTTCCGGAGGGGCTGGCCACGTTCATGAGCGCATTAAGTGACCCCAAGCTCGGGATCATGATTGCCGTGGCGGTTGCCTTGCATAATATCCCTGAAGGGATTGCCGTGGCGGTTCCGGTTTATTATGCTACCGGAAGCCGGAAGAAAGCTTTTCTGTATTCATTTTTGTCAGGTCTTTTTGAGCCTCTCGGAGCCTTGGTAGGATTTGTGCTGTTGCGCCCTTTCTTTAATGACCTTATGTTCGGTATTCTTTTTGCTGTTGTGGCCGGCATCATGGTTTTTATTTCAATCGATGAGCTGGTGCCGTCTGCGGAAGAGTACGGAGAGCATCATCACTGCATTTATGGTTTTGTGGGTGGAATGGCCTTGATGGCCCTGAGCCTCCTCTTGTTTGTCTGATTTTTGGATATCTTCCTTCCGTTTCTTTCCCGTTTGCCAGTTTTTTGTGCAGATTTTACAGAGAGTTCACATTCCTGTCTTCGTTTCTTTGCATACGGACTGTAAACTTCTATCCAGTTGAAGGTTTCGTTCTTACAGAAATTGCTGGTATGAAGATATGGTCCTCACAGGGCAAAGGTTTTTGAGTGGCTTTCGTGCGCATCCATGGTTTCGCCGTTTGTGCGGAGCGCTGGTTTTCTTTTATTGTGCCGGATTGGCTGGCCGGGATCTATCGTATGCCCAGAGTCCTGTAGCCATGCCGCCAGCGGGTGTTTTGCTGGAAACTTTGGCGGTAAAACCCTATAGCGTTCTTCAGGGGATCTCGGTTGATCCGCTGGATCCGTTCAGGATCAATTTTTTGGCGGATGCCGGGGAGACGACTGCTATTCCTCAAGAGCAGGCGCAGCGTTTCATAAAATATTTTCTGGCTTTTCTGACTATCCCGGAAAAAGATCTTTGGGTCAACCTTTCTCCCTCTGAACCGGATCGTATTGTCAACTCCCAGTTGGGAGAAACAGCGGCGGGGCAGGATCTTTTGCGGGAAGACTACGTGCTTAAACAATTGGCAGCCTCGCTGACGCACCCCGATGCAGAGCTTGGGAAAAACTTCTGGAGAGAGGTTTACGCAAAAGTCCGTGAACAGTACGGAGACATTTCTATCCCACTGGATACTTTCAGCCGGGTCTGGGTTGTGCCAGGAGAGTCTGTTGTTTATGAGCAGGATGGGGCGGCTTTTATTTCAGAAAGTCATCTGAAAGTCTTGCTGGATCAGGATCATCAGAGCCTGCAATACTTCGACAGCGAGCGTAATGAGCAAGGTCGTGATTATAACACGACGCCCGGATCAGAGTCTTATGTGTCAGTCGCCCGCGATATTATCATTCCGGCTATCGAGCGGGAGGTTAATGAAGGGCAACATTTTATTGCCTTGAGACAAATGCATCATGCTCTGATTCTTGCGATCTGGTTCAAGCGCAAATTGAAAGACGGCATTGTTAATCGTCTGTACGCGGACCAGCAAAAGCTTTCTGGAATACAGATCGACGAGAAAGATGCTGCGCGTAAAGTTTATGAGCAGTATATGGTTGCGCTGAAAAAGGGTGTGTTTGATTTGATTCGGGAAGAGTTTGATCCGGTGGGGCAGGAAATGATTCCTCGCCGGTATTTTTCGGGCGGGCTGACTCTTGGCGACGCGGCCATGCAAACCAGGTTTCTGCCGGTGGCTTCGCTGGGGGAGCGGTTGCCTGGGGCTCTTTTAAGCCTTGGCCGGCATATTGTCCGTTTCTCGGTGGCCTTGATGCCCCGGGGAGAGTTTGCAGGTGGAAATACAAAAAATCTTTTGGATATTCCGCAAGTCGCTCCGGATGCGCTGCAGGGGGACGAACTGGTCGAGAATAGCGCGGCTATGGTAGCTGCCGCCTTGTCTGCGGGGGCGGATGTTGCCAACCAGCCGGTACCATATATAGCTTCGCAGGTAGAAAATGTTGATGCTGTTGCGGAGTTGCCGGAGACCGATGCTGTTGGCTCTGAGATTAAGATGCCGGAAGAAGCGCTCGACAATTCACAGGAATCAGCCTTTTCGTTCTGGTGGAAGAAGTATGCGCTGACCGTTTTCGGGGAGGACTTGTTCCGCAAAGGGGCACCCTTATCCGGGAACAGGTTGCAGGTTCTGGCCGATATTCTGCGCAGGCAAATGAAAGTAGCGGCAACCGACGAGACTGAAGCGTCCCGAGGGGTGCTTGTCACCAGTCTTTCTGCCAAAGGAACCGAGAAGACGCATTTTATCAAGGCACATTTGCTCAGATGGAGTGAAACCCTGGTTGGCTGGGGCAACAAGGATTTCTTTGCCTATTCTCAGGAAGATGCTTTGCAGAAAGATCTGCTGCAAAAGCAGGTTCTGGCCGACCTTAACGGCATCATGAATAATGCATATATGTTCATCCGCAAGACAGCATTTCTGCCGTCATTAATATCCAGGGATGTGGACAGTTTCCCGCGTAATGTGCAGTATCGCAACTTGCTGACGGACTTTAATTTCTTAAGTATGGATACGCTGGAGATTCTGTCCGGGTATCTGGCAAGCAACCCTCCGCTAGGCGATAAAGACCGGAGCATTATCCTGCGGGACATCCGGCAGCTTCACAAGATGAGAATGTCTGCAGTCAAATATTTGCAGGTTCTTGAATACAGGGCCGTGGTTGACAAAGTGATCAGCTACAAGATGGACAAGCGTCACTGGATGGAGCGCTGGTGGTTTCCGTTTGCGCCATTTATCCGTTGGGTGCTTATGGATCAGTACCGGCTGGACCGGTCGCTGAATGAACTCAGACGACTTGTTCCGCAGTTACTGGAGCTGCAGAATGACATTATTCCGGATTTGTACGGATCAAAGGAGGATCGCGGGCTGATTGTGCGTCAGGGCATCAGTGGCCTTAACGAAATGATTGAAAAAGCCGACAGCCTTTTTCCCGTGATGGGGGCCAGCGGCAGAAAGATCAATACATACCGCAGCCTGCTGAGTCGCGCCTGGAGAGTTTTTTACTTTCCGATTATCGTGTTTTTTGCGAATCCCATATTGACAGGATTCAATTATTTGTTCGCGCTTGAGCTTCCTATGTTTTCTGCCGGAATTATTACGGCGTCAGGGTTTGGGGTTTTCGCGTTAAGCCTGGCGCTTTTCTGGGTGGTGGCGCATTTTAATGTCAAAGCTCCCGACCTGCGGGCCATGAGCCGCCTGCTTGAGGATCAATTTACCAATTTTCTTAATATGTACCGGGGCAATCGAGTGCCGCAAGTTGATGGTGATTCCCAGGTGGCGAGGATCAGTCTCGGGATTATGGAAGGGATAGAAAGCCAGCAAAGAGAACGCAATACAACGAATTCTCCGAGTGTGGATATGGTTTTATTTATCCCTGGCAAGAAAGAATATGTGTCCGGGCTGGAAGATTTTATTGCAGAGCGCAAAGGTGGCAGTCTTTTTCGTCCGGATGTCCCTTTGTTTGTTGTTCCGCCAAACGGAACCAAGGGGAGCATGAACGCCTATTTTGATGCGCAGTCATATGCCAAGCAGATGCTGCAGGATCAGCGTATCCTCGGAGAGTATCCGCGCTTGAAAGGTATTGCCGAGCGAGATTTGAATGTCCTGGTGGTGTTTCGCGGGGATGACAGTTATCAGGAAGATATTTTCCTAGAATGGGCGGTTATCAATGGTTACCGGATGTCCCAGAAGATGATGGATTCTAAAAAAGTTCTAAAGAATCATGCTGGCTGGCGAGTTATCGTTTACAGCCGTGATGTTTTTCTGGGAACTATTCCGCCGTATGTTCCAAGAGACGTCAACATCCTGACCAGTTTTGTCCGTAAAAAGGATTTGAAGTCCTTGGGTTTTATGATCATGAAGCATTTTGAAGACGGGTTCCATGTCCGGACGATACATGAAAAGAGGGACTTTGACGAGCTGCGCAAAGAGGAAGTTTACAAGCCTTTACCCAGCGAAGTGTTACGACATCTCGACGAAGAATATGGCCTCGTCCGCGAAGAAATGCGGCATCTTCCTGCTTATACCGGTCTGGTCAGTTTTGGCCCGAGAGTGGTCAGGATCCTGGACAAGCTCAAAGACGGCCTGGATCCGTACCGCAAGCAATATCATTATCTTCATATGACCATGGATGGCATTAATCTTCTGGTCAAGCCGATCGGAGAGATTCTCCAGGATCATTATCTCGATGCCAGGGTGAAAGCGAAAGATTTCAGGGATTCTTACTCGATGAATGACAGCGAACAGGCGCGTGCCCACATGCTTCCGTTCTTTAAAATGTTTGTTAAAGCCAGAGAGGAAGCGATAGGGGATGATCTGGTGGCTAACCCTCTTATGCCACATCAGGGCGCGGCCTCGATTGTTTTTGTGAACAGCCCTGAAACGCGCAATCGTGCCAGGAAGCTTTTGCAAGAAGGTGGATTGCCGGATTTTCGTAATCCGCAAGAGATGGGGTCTGGGCATCGTGCGAGCCTTGCCGCGCAGCAGAAGGCTGTCCGGGTTTTGCCCGGACAGAGCAGCCTGGCTCGCCTGCGGCAAAGGGCCCAATCTGATCGTTACCGTACGCTGCCTGGTCAGGAAAATTTGGCGCGTTTATCGGGTTTGACAGCAGGTGGCTTGTATCCCACCATGCCCGTGCAAGGCTCTTCTGGCAACTTGTCTGGATTGATGTCGGCCTCCCGTGTAAATGTTTCTGACCGTTCTGTTTCGGGTCAGGACAGTGATCATGCTCAATTGCGTTCAGATGGAGATAGTGCCCAGGCAGAGGAAATGATCGCAAATGGTGGTCTGGATTTTTCGGCGGCCCCGCGAAGCATCTCCTTCATGGGGCATGCGACCGGTGTTGTGGCTCAGGGGGGGATAGATCCTGTGATCTTTTCCAGGATAAACAGTGGTTTTACGGGGTTCGATTTTGAGATACTCAATTTTCAGCCCGTATCCGATCCTCTTCAGTTTTTTGGAATGATGATACAGAAATGATAATGGAGGGTATATGTTTCAGAAGTTGAAAAAATATTGCTGGTTTAGATCGGCGGTTTGTCTGGTTATGGCGGCATTTTTTGCTACCGTTCCTGGGCAGGCGGCAGGGTACGCCCAGGTTGCTGCTCTTATGCCTTTGCCAGGGGAGATGATCAGCCGCAGTGAGGGATTTCAGCCGGCACATATGGTTGGCTTGCGGACGGATTTCAAGGATCCGTTCAATTTCTTTTTTGTGATGCACAAGGGGCAGGAGCATATGGCTCCGGATCTCAAGAAAGAGGAGTATAAACGTCTGATCAAATATTTTCTGGCCTCTTTGACCATACCCAACACAGATATGTGGGTCAACTTGTCGCCCTACGAGTCTGAGCGCATTATGCCCGACAATTTTGCCGGAACCGGGATGGGCAAGGACTTATTGGCGCAGGACTATCTGCTCAAACAGTTGACATCATCGTTAATGTATCCGGAAGGCGAGAGCGGGAAGGAGTTCTGGTCCAGGGTTTATGCCCGGGCGACGCAGGAACTGGGCACAACAGATATACCCCTGGACACGTTTAACAAGGTATGGATTACTCCGGATAAAGCGGAAATTTACCAGAAGGGTGATACGGTGCTTCTGGTGAAGAGGCATCTGAAGGTCATGCTTGAGCAGGATTTTCTTGCGCAAGAAGGCGGGCGTCAAGCCGGGATCGTCGCCGATGCTTCGGTAGGGGCGGAAAGTCGGGATGGTTCGCGGCAACTTTCAACGGAGGTGTTGCGGGATATTATTATTCCGATTATCGAGCAAGAGGTGAACGAGGGCAAGAATTTTGCCTTGTTGCGTCAGATATATGATTCCATGATTCTGGCGGTTTGGTTCAAGCGCGCGCTCAAGGAAAGTCTGTTGGGCCAGGTCTATGCTGATAAAAGCAAGGTCGCAGGCATTGAAGTGGATGATCCGGGGGCCAGGGAGAAGATTTACCAACAGTATCTGGAGGCCTACAAGACGGGAGCTTACGATTACATCAAGGAAGATTTTGATGCCGCCACCAGACAGCTGGTTCCGCGCAGATATTTCTCGGGTGGAATTGTTATGAATCCTGAGGTGCTTGCTGCCGTAGGAGCTGTCGAGGCAGCTCGGGTTGTCGGGGAACAGACGGGTTCTTATGATGCGGCTTCTGTAACTTTGCTGCAGACATTGCGGGCAGGAGTTATGGCCTTTGTTCTGGGTTTGGGGGCTTTATCTCCGGCTTTTGTTGGTGCGGCCCCTGCCAATGAGTATCTTGATACAATGGAGGCCAAGGCTTTCGCTTATCTGGAAAGTCATCCTGCCCGGAAAGCGCAGCTCCGGAAGTTATGGCAAGATGCTCCGGCAACGGAAGCTCTTGTTGTCGAGAGGCCCGTAGTCAATCATACGACCATCCGGTATGGCGAGGCCAGTGTTCCGGTTTTTGGCGGTTCATTCAGCCAGGCGTTCAGGCAGGGGGCTAAAGGGGGAACTGTGCTCAATGAAGTCAGATTGTTTGGCTGGAAAGGGAAGGTGTATGCGGTTCGATATGCCACTGAATATCAGGCGGCGACACATGTTCCGGCAACACCATCATCCGCAGGCGTCAAATCTGTGGTGCCCACAAAACAGAGCATTGTTTTTGTTCAGAGGATAGAAGAGCTTACTCGCCAGATTGAGGATGTGTCGGGAAGATATGTCCAGGGACAAAATAGTGGAGCTTCTTCAGAGGCATTGGCGCAATTAAAGAGTCAGACGGAACAATTGCAGGTGCAGTTGCTGTCCGCGAGACAAGTTGGCATAGTTGTTCCCCGGTTGTGGCAGCCGATGGAGAATTTTAGAGTTGGTACGCAAAGAACTCTGATTCAGGCGCAAAAAAGTCTTCAGGGCATTGATGTCAATGGCGTAAAAGAGCAGATTCGTAAGACACTGGATAATGTGTCCGACTGGCAGGATAAGAATGAGACTAACGGGCAGGTGTCTTCCGAGAGCTGGCGGCTGGCTAATTTTTATTCCGGTCAATTGAGTGAGTTATTGCGGGAGTGGGAGTCTCTGGCGGTTCCGTCCGCAGAACAGAAGCCGGAAGTGAAAGAGCCGGCGAAACCATCTGTATCTGTTGGGGAAACAAAAACAGTCTGGACTCTCTGGACGGCCGCTGCAGGATTATTTGTATGGCTGGTTGCGAGTATCTGGAAAAGAAAAACCAGGGAGTCAGACGAAGAAAGGCTGCAGCGAAGAACACCTCCGGTGGTCCCGTCTGTGGCCGAAGGGCCGGTGTCCGTTGAGGCTCCGGCGCTGGAGCCGGTGTCGACGGAGTTGGATGAGCCGCAAGTTAAGCCAGAAAGAGAGGCGGAACCGTTGGCGGGTAGAGATCCCGAATCAGATTTCACTTTTGCCCGGGCGGCTTTGCAGATAACTCTGGATCGGTATAATCATGCGGTTAATGTTGTTGCGGAGGATCAACGTCCTGCCTTGCAGGCGACGCGAGATCAATTGCAGGTGTGGCTGAAAGATATGCAAGGTGTATCGTTGCCGCCCGCGTTGACTGTCGATGAAGACCGACGGGTCAATGAGCATATGCAGGCAATAATGACTATTGTGGGGCAGAAAGAGGAACTGGTGGCCCTGCTGGACGCACTTAAGGCAGACAAGACTCCTTCTGCAGATGAAAGCAGGGGACAGGAAGATGAGCTGATGGGGCGACTTACCCTGCTCGATAATCAATATGACGAGCAAGCTGTTTTGCTGGCGGCTATATATTTGCAGTATTTTCATGAGGAACAAGAACAACCAGCTGCCGGTTTGGTTGTTGCCGATCAGGCGCAAGAGCCAGTGGGTGGTATAAGCCTGGACGAGAAATACCTGAAGATTGATATCAAAGTCGACGGCGAGGGGATGCCTCTTCCGGCCTACATGCAGGATCCGGCTATGGTGAACATCCAGGGGTTGACCCCGATGATTTTCAGAATAGAGCCGGTTAACGTCGGGAATGTCCCTCTTCTGGCAGAACTCTCGGGGCTGGGGGCGGCACACTGACAGCCCGGGGTTCAGGCCGGATTTTTATTTTCTAAAGAAAAATCCGGGATAAAGAATGTTTACAGTTCTTTTTTTGTTAAAATATTGATCATGAGTTCTGAAAAAATACTGGTTGTTGAAGATGACAAGGATATCGCGCGACTGGTCCAGTACAATCTGGGCAAGGCGGGGTATGTTGCTGAAACGGCTGCCAGCGGAGAGGCGGCGTTGTCCATGCTGGCCCGGCAGTCTTTCGATCTGGTGATTCTGGACGTCATGCTGCCAGGGGTAGATGGTCTGGAAGTCTGCCGCCAGATCAGACAGGATCCGGAGCGTAAGCATATTCTGGTTATGATGCTTACTGCCAAAGGGGAGGAAATTGACCGCATTGTCGGGCTCGAACTCGGGGCTGAAGATTATGTGGTCAAACCTTTTAGCCCCCGTGAACTGGTGTTGCGTGTAAAGGCGCTGTTGCGTCGTTCGTTGGTCAAAGAAGAGAATTCCGCTCCCAAGCCTTTACGTGCCGGCGGACTGGTTGTGGACGTCACCAGGCATGTGGTGTCGGTTAAAGACCAGGAGGTTGTCTTGACTGCCATGGAGTTCCGGCTTCTTGTGCTCTTGATGGAGCGCCGTGGACGGGTGCTCGATCGGGAAAGGCTGCTCAAGGAAGTCTGGGGTATAGGGGCGGATGTATATACGCGTACGGTTGATACGCATGTCCGGCGCTTGCGCTCCAAGCTGGGGGAGTCCGGGGCTTTGATCGAGACGGTCATTGGTGTCGGCTACCGATTCAGAGAGGATGAAAATGAGAGCTAGACTCCCCTGGAAGCTTACGGCCATTTTCTGTTCCACTTTGATAGCCGGGCTTTGTCTCGGATATTTTTATCTGACCAGTCATTTGAAAGTTTTTCTGGAACAGGATCTGCAGAACACTCTCAAGAGGCAGATCGAGCTTTCCAGAGGCTTTATGGACGAGCAGATTCATCTGACCGGCCGGTTATCCGACCCTTCCGCGTTGGCTCGCAGGATAGGAGTTGATGCGGGGATGCGGGTGACTATTCTTTCAGCTGACGGAAAAGTTTTGGGTGACTCCGGATTAACGACGGAAGAGTTGCTATCCGTCGACAATCATGCAGGCAGAGCGGAAGTCCAGGAGGCTCTGCGGACGGGGCTCGGGCTGAGCCGTCGCTACAGCAACACTCTTAAGAAAGATTTGCTTTATGTTGCGGTGCCGTTTGGGAATGCCTCGACTTCCGGTGTGTTGCGTTTTGCCATGCCGATGTCTGATGTCCGCCTGTTTGCAGAAGGTCTCGAAAGCATTGTCCTGGTGGCTTTGGTGTTGGTGTTTTTTTTGAGCCTTGCCTTTACATATCTGGTTTCGGTGCTCGTTTCAAAGCCGCTCCGGGAAATGTCTTTGCTGGCCAAGGCTATGGCGTCCGGGGATTTCAGCCGGGCCCCGCTGATCCTCTCCGGTGATGAGCTTGGTGACCTGGGGGATGCTTTGACCAACATGTCCCGGCAGATTCGGGCCAGGATCAATGATATTGAGGAAGAAAAGGCAAAACTGGATGCGGTGCTTTCCAGTATGCTTGAGGGAGTCGTGCTGGTGGATGCCCGAGGTGTGATCCGTCTGATGAACCCGGCTTTGCGCAAGCTATTCTTTGTCGATATTCCGCCGGAAGGTCGGCGATCGGTCGAGGTTATCCGTAACAGCACGGTCAGCGCTATGCTCGAAAAACTTCTTAAAGGTCCGGATCGTTTTGACGAACGCGATGTTTTTGTAGGGTTTCCCGAGGAAAGGATTCTCAAGGTGAGCGGGGTGTCGGTCCGGTCTGCCGGAAAGCCGGAAGGGGCGGTGCTGGTTTTTCATGATATCACTGAGCGTCGCCGTTTGGAGAAAGTGCGCCAGGATTTTGTGGCGAATGTTTCGCATGAGCTGCGTACGCCGGTCGCAAGCATAAAGGGGTATGCCGAGACCTTGCTGGAAGGCGCTTTGGATGACCCGCAGCATGCACGCGAGTTCGCGGGTATTATCCGGGATAACAGTGACCGGCTGGTCAGCTTGATCAATGATCTTCTTGATCTGGCCAAGATCGAGTCAGGCAAATTGCCGATGGTTTTTATGCCCGTTGATCTCAGGCCACTTGTGTTGCGTTGTCTGGGAGTTCTGGAAAAGAATATTTCCAGAAAATGTATACAGGTTTCGCTGGATATCCCCGGGAATTCTCCCAAAGTCAGGGCGGATGAAGATCGTCTGGCCCAGGTTTTTCTTAATTTGCTGGATAATGCTGTAAAATATACTCCCGATCAGGGCGTGATTACGGTAAGAATCCTGCCCGGGGAAGAGCATGTCCGGATTGAGATCGCAGATACTGGGGTGGGCATCCCCGCCGATGATTTGCCAAGAATCTTTGAGCGGTTTTATCGTGTCGACAAGGCGCGTTCGCGCGAGTTGGGAGGCACGGGTTTGGGGTTGTCGATCGTCAAGCATATCGTTCAGGGGCACGGTGGCGAGGTGAAGGTCGTTTCGGCCCCAGGGAAGGGGGCAACATTTTCTTTCACGCTTTCCTACGCTTAAAGTATTTATTTGTAGACACTTGCATTCCTGCGCTTTCAAAAATTTCCCCCGAAATCAAACAGTTCACGCCGATTTAACATCCCCGACATCATCTTGTCATACTTTTACTCTATTCTTGTGGCAAAAGATCGACAGCGATCCGAAGCAAACCAAGAAAGGGGAAAAGAGTATGCGTAATGGAGTTCTTGCGGTGTTTTTGTTGTGGGGGGCGGCGCTGAGTCTGGGCGTTTCGTCGGCCTACGCCGGGGAGGTCGATCTCCTTGTTCAGAAATTAGTCGAGAAGGGCGTTCTTGCGCCTAACGAGGCCCAGATATTGATGGATGAAACCAGGCAGGATGTGGCCAAACAGAATGCCAAAGGGGCAAATGATATGCTTCCTTCATGGATTCAGACCACCAAGCTAAAAGGAGATTTGCGTCTGCGTTATCAGTCCCAGCAGAAAAAATCGTCTACTTCCACAGGTGGAACGGTCAGAAATCGCGGCCGGATACGCTATCGTCTGGGGCTCGAAACTAAGCCTAACGAGAAAGTAACAGTTGCGGCGGGACTGGCAAGTGCCGAAAAGATAAGTTCTACGTCCTGCGCGGCTGGCTCGGCGTGTACGGTTTCTAACGGAGTTGACGATTCCCGTTCTACCAATCTGACCATGCAGAATGGGTTTAGCCGCGGGGATATCCGCCTTGATTATGCGTATGCCGACTACAAATATAATTCGTCTTTAAGGATGATTGGCGGTAAGTATAACGCTATGGGTACAGACTACTTGTGGTACACTAGCGATATGCTTTGGGATTCCGACATTAATCAGGAAGGCGCTTCGGTTCATGCGGATTTTGCCAGGGTGCTGCTGGGGGATGCTTTCGTCAATGCCGGTTACTGGGTGCTGGATGAGTCTTCGTCAATGGCTAGTGATCTTGGAATGTATTA
The DNA here is from genome assembly GCA_903944345.1 of Candidatus Omnitrophota bacterium. Taxonomy (GTDB): domain Bacteria; phylum Omnitrophota; class Gorgyraeia; order Zapsychrales; family Fredricksoniimonadaceae; genus CAJARJ01. Next base: position 57,378 of record CAJARJ010000015.1, on the reverse strand, counting down.
TGCCCAGGCAGGGATGGTGTTCGAGCCGATAGAGGCGGTCAACTTCAAGCTAGCCGGAACCTTTTATGGTATGCAGAATGATGATAGTGGGTCTTTAATAGACGGACGTGTTTCTGGCAACACCGTTGCATCCTCGAGGTATGTTTATGATTTTGGCAATATTTACGCCGGTTCAGCTGAATTGGTGTATTCCTGGCCCGAAGAGACATCTTCTCCTATCAAGATGGTTGGTCTGTTTGGCGACTATGTCATGAATCCCGACCCGAATTCAGATAATACAGGCTATGCCGCCGGATTGAAAATCGGACACAAGAAGGTTTCCGGTGCCAAGACCTGGCAGTTCAAGTACCAGTATGTTCGTCTGGCCAGTGATGCGTGGCTGGATGCTTTTCCGGATTCAGATCGTTATAGTGGCGGAACAAACATCAAAGGCAATGAGCTGATTCTGGATATTGGTCTGGCCAAGAACGTCAGCTTGGGTCTGGATTACTACATGTCGGATGTTTTAAAGGGGCAGAGTTATCCCGAAAGAATTTTTCAGGCGGATATTAATCTCAAGTTCTAAGCAGTTAGATAGCTTAACAGCCTGTTGAATTCTGGTGAAGATGTTGCCAAAACTATCAAGGAGGATGTATGATAAAGGGCGTTAAATTGGGTTTGGCTGTATGCGGTCTGCTGGCCGGAGCTGCGGCCGCATCCGCGGAAATGATACAGATCAAGGGGTCGGATACAATTATTAATCTGGTGCAGAAGCAGGCTGAGGTTTATATGCAGCAGAATCCCGGGGCCAAGATTTCGGTCACGGGTGGCGGCTCCGGAACGGGTATTGCGGCGATGATCAATAAAAAGTGTGATATTGCCAATGCGTCCCGTGCTATTAATCCCAAAGAAATTGAGAGCGCGGTTGCTGCCGGAATTTCTCCCAGCCGTATCGTGATCGCAATTGATGGGCTGAGCGTGATCGTCAACGACAAGAACCTGATTTCCCGTCTTACGGTCAGTCAGATCGGAGCTATTTATCGTGGCGAGATCAAGAATTGGTCCGAGGTTGGTGGCGCGGATATGCCGATCAACCTTTATGGTCGGCAGTCCAATTCGGGCACTTACGGTTTTTTTCGTGAAATGGTGCTCAAGGGAGAATATTCCTCAAAGATGAAAACGATGAATGGCACTTCGCAGATTGTGGAAGCTGTCAAGGCTGATCCATCGGGCATTGGTTATATTGGTGTTGGTTACGCCCAGCATGCTACGGGAGTGACGATCATCAATGTCGCCATGAAAGAAGGCGGGAGTTACAGCAGTCCGTTGGATAAAGCGGCGGTTGAGGCGGGAGAGTATCCGATTGCCCGGCCGTTGTATCAGTATGTGAATGGAAAACCGACAGGTGTAGCCAAAGATTTCCTTTCTTTCGAGCTTTCTCCTGAAGGACAGCGTATTGTAGAAGAAGAAGGTTTTTATCCGATCTCAGCAGAATATCAGGAAGCCAATGCCAAGTTTGGATTGTAAGAAATTGCTGTCGGGCAAATTCATCAGCAGGCGTAACAAGGAGAAGCTCATTGAGAGCTTCTTCTTGATTAATGGGGTTATTGTTATTGTGATCCTGGCGGGGATTTTTATCCTGCTGGTCAAAAATGCTCTGCCGGCGTTCAAGGAGGTCAACTTTGCGCATTTCTTCACGGCGCCGATTTGGAATCCGGACGCTTACGAGCAGCCGACCTATGGGATTCTGCCGATGTTGGCCAGCTCCTTGATGGTGACTCTTGGTTCTCTTGTGGTGGCGGTTCCTTTGGGGGTGGGTACTGCGGCGTATTTGTCAGATGTGGCCAGCCCCCGTGTGCGTGAAATTGCCAAGCCCGCAGTCGAGGTTCTGGCGGGTATTCCTTCAGTGGTAGTTGGTTTTCTGGGGATTGTTTTGTTGGGGCCTGTCCTGGCTCGTCTGACCGGAACTTATGGCGGGCTGACCGCTCTTAATGGTTCCGTGCTGCTGGCGGTCATGGCCTTGCCTACGATTATCAGTCTTTCCGAAGACGCGTTAAGTGCTGTGCCGCGTTCCTATGAGGAAGCTTCTTTGGCGCTTGGCGCCAGCCGCTGGCAGACGGTGATCAAAGTCAAGATACCGGCCGCGGCATCAGGAATTCTGGCGGCTTGTATGTTGGGCATGGGGCGGGCTATAGGTGAAACGATGACGGTTCTTATGGCTACCGGAAATTCCGCCGAATTTCCCAGAGGGTTTCTGGGATCAGTCAAGACGATGACTTCCACGATTGCCATCGAGTTGGGAGAGGTGGCCTACTACACAACCCATTTTCATATGCTTTTTGCAGTGGGTTTATTGTTGTTTCTTATTACTTTTGTGATCAATCTGGTGTCTGACATCGTTTTTCACAAGCATACGCAGGTGCAGGGATGAAAATCAGGTATTCCCGAATTGTTGAGTTCTTTGGTTTTATGTCTTTGCGTGTGTGCATGGTTGTGGTGGGCATGATCCTGGTGGTTATTTTTTACGATATTATCACCAAGGGCATCGGGATTGTTTCCTGGGAGTTTTTGACACAACCTCCGGCTGACGGCATGACTAAAGGGGGCATTTTCCCGGCGATTGTGGGAACTTTTTTTGTAACCATAATTACGGCGCTGCTTTCGGTTCCTTTGGGCATGGGGTGCGCGATTTATCTTAATGAATATGCCCGGGACAACGGTTTGACACGATTTATTCGTATGTCGATCCGGAATCTTTCCGGAGTCCCATCTATTGTGTACGGGCTTTTTGGGGTGTCGCTCTTTGTGGAGATGCTTCATTTCGGAACCTCCATTTTGGCGGCAGGATGTACGCTTGGCCTGATGACTCTCCCGTTGACGATTACAGCCAGCGAAGAGGCCTTAAAGACGGTGCCGCGTTCGTATCGGGAAGGTGCGCTGGCTTTGGGCGCCACCAAATGGCAGTCGATCTGGAGCAATGTTTTGCCGTATGCGGTGCCGGGCATGTTGACCGGAACCATTCTCGGGTTATCCCGTGCGGCGGGTGAGACGGCCCCTATTCTTTTTACCGGGGCAGCATTCTTTCTGCCGGATATTCCCAATTCGATCCTGAGCCAGTTTATGGCCTTGCCGTATCATCTGTATATCATGTCAACCCAGCATCACAACATTACCCTGGTTAGGCCGATTGCATACGGCACTGCGCTGGTACTGGTTGTCATGATTTTTGCCATGAACCTGGCGGCGGTGATCCTCCGTTATCATTTGAGAAAGAAAGGCATTTCCCATGGCCACTAAGATCAGGATGAAGGCTGAGAATGTGAATTTTTATTACGGCGCTCATCATGTCCTTAAAGGGATCAATCTGGAGATCCGCAACAATGCGGTTACCGCTATTATCGGTCCTTCCGGTTGCGGAAAATCCACATTTATTCGTTTGCTCAACCGGATGCATGAGATTGTGCCCAATGCCCGGCTGGAAGGGCGGATTCTTCTGGACGGCAAGGATGTGGTTGGCTCCGACGTTGATGCTGTCGATTTGCGTAAACGGGTCGGCATGGTCTTCCAGAAACCGAATCCTTTTCCCAAGAGTATTTTCGAGAATATCGCTTATGGCCTGCAGATCAACGGGGTCCGTAACAAAGCGCTCATCGAGGAGCGCGTAGTGGATTCTTTAAAGAAAGCGGCGCTTTGGGGGGAGATCAAGGGGCGGCTGCATGACAGTGCCCTGCGCCTTTCCGGCGGACAGCAACAGCGTTTGTGCATTGCGCGTTGCCTGGCCATCGAGCCGGAGGTTATTCTGTTTGACGAGCCCTGTGCCAGTCTTGATCCTATATCTACAAAAAAGATTGAGGATCTGATTCTGGAACTGGAAAAAGACTATACAATTGTTATTGTTACACATAATATGCAACAGGCGGCGCGGGTTTCTGATTACACTGGCTTTTTTCTGATGGGTGAGCTTATCGAATTTGATCAAACGGAGATTATTTTCAAGGCTCCGCGCGATAAAAGAACCGAGGATTACATTACCGGACGTTTTGGTTAAGCCCAGGAGAAGATTATGAGCAAGCATTTTCATGAAGAGTTGCAGGATCTTAATGACGGGATCTTGAAAATGGGCACGCTGGTTGAAGAATTGATCGACCAGGCAGTGACGGCGCTCAAGAATCGGGATGTGGCTATGGCCCGCTTGGTTATCGAGCGTGACAGCCAGATTGACGATCTGGAGTTGGTTATCGACGAGCTTTGCCTTGATCTGGTCGCTCGTCACCAGCCTATGGCCGTGGACTTGCGTTTTATTATGACGGGTATGAGGCTTAACGGGGAACTGGAACGGGTTGCCGATTTGGCGGTGGATGTGGCCGAGCGGGTTCTCGAGATTGCGGACGCACCTCTTTTGAAGCCTCTGGTAGAAACTCCCAGACTGGCTCTGGTGGCCCAGCGCATGGTCAAGACGGCTATCGATTCGTTTATTACCAGAGACAGCGCTCTGGCCAGAAGTGTTATCCTGATGGATTCCGAAGCGGACAAGCTCAAGGATAGCATACAAAACGAGCTGATCTATGATTATATAGTCAAGGACGGAGCCGTTGCTCCTCGTGCTGTCCCTCTTATTCTGGCTGCTCGCCATCTGGAACGGGTGTGTGATCATGCTACCTATATTGCCGAAGATGTGATCTACATGGTCAAGGCCGAGGTGGTCAAGCATCATCCGGAAAGGCTTTAACTTCTGCAGGCCCGGGAATTTCTCCCCTGCTTCATTCTTCCCCGTTAATTGCGACCTCAGCGCTACTTTTGTTGTTGATCTTTACTGTTGTTGCTGTTTAAATGAAGCAGCGGGGTTGCCGCATCTTGTCCGGTCGCTTTGGACGGGTAGACCATGCATAAGCCAAGAGGGGTTGCAGTCGAAAGGGCGGATCTGATGTCTTTCGAGCTTTTTACGTTTTTGATTGCCGCGCTGATTTTTGTCAGTGTGGTGGCCAGCAAGATTTCTGACCGTTTCGCTATTCCTGTACTTCTTTTGTTTCTGGCTGTTGGTGTTCTGGCCGGGTCGGAAGGCATCGGCGGGATTTATTTCGATGATGCCAGGATTGCCAAGTCTGTCGGCATGGTTGCACTCATGTTTATTATTTTTTCAGGAGGGCTGGATACCAACTGGAAAGAAACCCGGCCCGTCCTTCTTCCGGGGATCCTGCTTTCTACTCTCGGAGTACTTTTGACCGCGCTTCTTACCGGATGGTTTGCAGTATATATTCTTAAATTTTCTCTTCTGGAAGGATTGCTGCTCGGTTCGATTGTCTCCTCGACAGACGCCGCCGCGGTGTTCTCGGTTCTTAGATCCCGCAACATCAGTCTTAAGAAACCGCTCAAGCCTTTACTTGAGTTTGAGTCAGGTAGTAATGATCCGGTTGCTGTTTTCTTGACGGCAGCGTTTATCAGTCTGTTGACGGTCAAGGACATCAGTCTGGTTTCACTGATTCCTGGATTTTTTCTCGATATGGGTGTGGGGGCGCTGATCGGTTTTCTTATGGCCAGGTTCGCGCGTTTTGTCATGAATCAGCTCAGACTGGAGTATGAGGGACTGTATCCGGTTCTGATGATTTCGTTTGTTCTTTTGACGTTCTCCATTGCTGTTCTTCTTCGGGGGAACGGTATCCTGGCGGTCTATCTGCTCGGGTTGATGCTGGGCCAGACAGATTTCTCCGGGAAAAAGATGGTGATGCGGTTTCACGATGGTCTGGCCTGGCTGCTGCAGATTGTTATGTTTGTCACTCTGGGTATGCTTGTGTTCCCTTCGCATATTGTTCCTTTTATCGGCCCGGGCCTGTTGTTGACTGCGCTTCTTATTCTGGTGGCTCGTCCGTTAAGTGTGTTTATCTGCCTTTTGCCTTTTCGAATGAATATTCGCAAGAAAGCCATGCTTTCCTGGGTTGGTCTAAGAGGGTCTGTCCCCATTATTCTGGCGACATTTCCTTTTATGGCGGGGATTCCCCAGGCAGACACTATCTTTAACGTAGTGTTCTTTGTTGTGGTTGTTTCGGTTTTTGTTCAGGGAACAACAATTCCACTGGTGTCAAGGATGCTCAGGCTGGATGTTCCTTTACCCAATCGTATCGCTTATCCGATCGAGTTCGAAAAAAGCAGCTCAATCGACGCTGAGCTGGCGGATTTGATTGTGCCCTACAACTCCGTGGTGGTGGGGCGCAAGATCGGGGAGTTGGGTGTCCCTGACAAATGCCTGATTGTTCTTGTTTCCCGTGCGGGTCGTTTTGTAATTCCTTCCGGAGGGTTGGCGCTTGAAGGGGGCGATGTGCTTTTGATTTTGGCCAACTCCGAGGATTTTTCCGCCCTGCAGACAATTGTTGTAAGTTGTAACCGGGTGGCGTAAGAAGGGGGGAGTTCTTAATGAACTATGCGATTATCGGGAACTGTACAAGTGCCGCGCTGATTGGTCCGGATGCTTCAATTGACTGGCTGTGCCTGCCATTTTTTGATTCCCCCTCCTTGTTTGGTCGGATTCTGGATCAGGAGCGCGCGGGGTTCTTCAGGATTTCTGCCGAAGGTCTCAAGAGTATCCGCCAGGAATATGCTTATCATACGCCTATTCTTAAAACCCGTTTTGAGACAGAGGATGGTGTTTTTGAAGTGATGGATTATATGCCTCGCTTTTTGACAGGGGGAGGGGATGTGTATTGCCCGTCGGAAATTCATCGCAATATTCATGTGATTTCAGGCTCTCCCCGCATCAGGGTCGAGTTAAAACCAGCGCCGAATTACGGACTTGGAGCGGGCAGTTTCCACATTTACCCTGATTATCTGAAAATCACTTCAACCGAGGGGGAGTACAACAGTTATTATGTGTATTCAAGCCTGGATTTCTCCGCGGTGCTAAGCGGCAAGCCTGTTATGCTTGAGAAGTCTTCGTATTTTCTTCTTTCTTATCATGAGAAGCTGTCGAGGGTTGACCAGGAAAAAGTTTATCTGGAGTATGAAAAGACCAAAAGTTACTGGATGGATTGGGTTTATCGCACAAGGGTTCCCGATCAGCACAAGGAGCTGATCATTCGTTCGGTTATTACGCTAAAACTGCTCATGTTTCAGCGCACCGGAGCGGTTATCGCCGCGCCTACCACTTCGTTACCCGAGATTATAGGCGGCGAACGCAATTGGGATTATCGTTATTGCTGGGTACGCGATGCCAGTATGATCATCGATCTTTACGCCCGTATGGGGCATATACATTCTTCCGAGCGCTATATCCAGTTTATTCTGGAGAGAATGCTGGTCAAGCATGAGAATATTTGTGTTATGTACGGCATTAATGGTGAGCGGCAGCTGGCAGAAAAGGAACTGGGGCATCTATCGGGTTATTGCGGCTCGCGTCCGGTACGGATTGGCAATGCCGCTTATTTGCAGAAGCAAAATGACGTTTATGGAGAATTGATTGAGGCGATTTATTCCAATTTTGTTGTTAATTCCCGTTCACAACGGGATTTTGACGAGGAGTTGTGGACAGCGGTTCGTTCTTTGGCAAACAAGGTTATTGCTGACTGGAAGACGCCTGATTGCGGAATCTGGGAGCGCAGAGGACCGGAACAGCATTTTGTGCATTCCAAGTTGATGAGCTGGGTCGCCATGGATCGTGCGGCCAAGATCAGCGATTTTATAGGTAATGATCGCCTGGTGCCCCAGTATTTGGCTGTAGCCGAAGAAATAAAACAGGACATTCTTCTTAATGGATGGAATTCGGAGATGAACAGTTTTGTTATGTATTATGGTTCCAGGGATTTGGATGCTTCTAATCTGCTTATGCTTCATTACGGTTTTCTTGATCCACAGGATTCTCGTATCAAGGGTACGGTTGACGCTGCTTTGAATGGGTTGGTGCGCAACGGCCTGGCGATGCGCTATTCCGCAGAAGACGAGTTTGGGCAGCCCAAAAATGCTTTTATAGTCTGTACTTTTTGGTTGATTAACGCTCTTTATCTGACTGGACGGCGTCAAATGGCCAGTGAAATGTTTTCCCGGGCGATCGGATGTGTTAATCGCTTTGGGCTATTATCCGAAGATGTTGAGCCGGAAACCGGCAGATTGACCGGGAATTTTCCGCAGGGGTACTCTCACTTGGCGCTTATTCAAAGTGCATTCTTACTTGAAACGGATTATCAGTGGGGCAACGGGGGACGGCTGTTGCCATCCAGAGCCCTTGATCAATCTGGAGAGTCTTTTATTTGATGGACGGTCAACTGTTATGATTGTCCAGACTGGACAGATAGTGGAATATTCTGTGTTTTGGACTTGTTCCGGATTTGGTATTTAATTAAGGAAAGTTTGAAGATTCGAAGACAAGAAAATTGTTTGTTACTATATGTTTAACAAGTGATTATGGATTCATAAGGCTAAAGGTTAAATGTCCAATCTGTATTTTAGGAACGCAAATATGGATACTAAGCAAATTTTACAGTGTGTTTACTTGTTGGCCGTGCAGCGTGAAGGTTAAGAAAAATCTGGGGCAAAGAAAGGAAGTATAAAGACTATGCGGGTATTTAAATCTTTCAAGTCGTTCTGGCGGCAATTGACTCATCCGGTTTATCAGGAGTATGTTCCGGGCAAAAAGAATTATGAAGACCTGCCAGAACATTTGCGCGCCTCTCTTTTGGAAATTCCAGCAGTTGAGGCCTGGGGGGTAAAATGTTATCCCTGTCTGGCGGAATTACAGGATAATACCTTGCATGATCGGTTATATATTGCCTCAGCATTGGACTATGCCTCTTCCCGTACCAGTATGGTTTGGCCTGAACATATGCTAAGGCCGGGCCGTAGTCTGTTGCGGGTTGGAGACATTAAAGCCATTCATCCGTCGCCCACTCGCATTCGGGCAGAAATTGCGCAAAAGATTTATGCCGGGGGCGAAACCAGTATGGGAGTTTTTCGTTTTACACTGCGCTTTTGCGATGGGAGTCTGCAGACCTACGAAATTGCCAGTGCAGAAATAGATTTTCTGCATCTGCCTGACCGGAACGCCGCAGACATTGTAGACGTGATTCTGCATGAGAGCATGTCAGCTGTTGTTAGTCTGTCCAATCCCGCTTTTCAATGGGTTTTGTATGGCGCTGGTGAGAATATCCGCAAGGCATGGTATGGGGCGGGTGTCAAATTCGCACCGGAAGCTAAAGTTCGTATTGTTAAGCCCTGATTTAGTCGTGTTTGTTCAGCTAATGCAGAGGGGGGTATTGACCAAAGAAGTCTTAACTAAACAGGAAGGGCCTTGTATGGGGACATTTGTTTATATATTCATGGGCTTCGTGGCTGGAGTTTCTGCCGGCATTTTCGGGATTGGTGGTGGTTTGATCCTTGTTCCTGCGATGACTCTGTTTTTGGGCATGACCCAGCATCAGGCTCAGGGTACAACCCTGGCAGTTATGGTTCCGCCGATTGGTTTTCTGGCCGCCTGGCGGTATTATCAGAATGGACATGTGAATCTGCCTATGGCAGCGTTTATTTGTCTGGGGTTTGTTTTTGGCGGGCTGTTGGGAGCGGATCTGGCGCAAAAGCTGTCTGATCCATCAGCAAAGAAGCTTTTCGGGATCTTTTTGCTGGGTATTTCTCTACATATGATTCTCTCCAAGTAATTGTTTTCCTGTCAAAATCTTGCCAAGGCCTATATTTTGCGGATGAAATCTGTATGAGGATATTTTGGGAGGCCAAAGTAACTTTCCGGAAGATTCATTTGTCTAAATAAATGAAACCCGCAGAGAGTAGACAAGGTTTGATGCATGGGGTGATTATACTAACAAAGGAGTACGTATGTTGTCCCCGAAACGCGTTGTTGTGTCGGTTGTTACATTGGCTTTGGTTTTTGGTTCTTTACCGGCAGCGGCCTGGGCTGGCCCTGGGCGTGAGCATAGAGATCGTGACGAGCGGCACGATCATGGCGGGTATCACCGGCCGCCTTATGGACATCGTTTTCCAAGATTATCAGGGAGAGTTTATCAGTTGGGTCTTGGTGGAGGGGTTTTCTTTTATAGCGATGGTATTTATTACAGAAGAACGGGCATGGAGTACATGGTTATCGAAGCTCCGTTAGGCGCAGTGGTCAGAGCTTTGCCGCCGTACCATCAGATTGTGCGGATTAATGGCGTCGCATATTATGTGGCCGACGGGACTTATTATATCTATACTCCGGTCGGGTTCCAGGTGGTTGCTGCTCCTGTTATGGTCTATCCGGAGCGCTCGCAGATCATTTCTTCTTCTGTAGCAGAGAATCGTACCAAGGTAGCCGAAGGCATTACTCTGGGGACGATTCTTGGCGCAGTTACCGGTGGAATTATCGGGTATCAGCGTAAGGGAAATGATGCTGCTCGCGGAGCTTTGATTGGTGGTGTGCTGGGAGCGACTGCAGGAGGGGTTATCGGAGCACAGGTTCCCAACCAGTCAGCAATGAGCGGCGTCGGATTGACGGCAACCTCTCCGCAAGCCGTTTCGTCAGAACCTCAGGGGGAATCGTATACGGTTAATATCCCTGGTGCTGACGGCAATGGGTATATTCCGGTGCTTATTCGTAAATCAGGACCGGGATTTCTTGGTCCGCAGGGAGAGTATTATTCTGAATTTCCTAGAATAGCGCAGCTGCAGCTTATGTACGGCAGATAATGTTATGCCATGTCAGTTCCCCGGGGAAAACTTTTCCCCGGGGCTGGTAATATGTTTGTCCTTCCCCACGGTCTTGGTAGTTCCTTCTATCGTTGGTAATTTTGTCGATTCATTTCTGCAAAGCTTGGGCTTGAAAAGAAGTTGACAAACGCAGCCAATGCGGTATATTTGAATAAAGTTTTATCGATAGAATTATATCGATTAAGAAGGCATGTAACCGGGTTAAAATCAGGAAACAGATTTATGCCCCACACAGTTATAGAAGTTTCTCGTTCGACCTTGAAAAGGCTTCCTCTTTATTTGCATGTTCTGGAAGACTTGCATCGTCAGAAACAGGAATATATTTCGTGTACGGCTTTGGCCTTGAAATTTGATTTTGGATCGATACAGGTGCGCAAGGATCTGGAAGTCACCGGTGCAGAAGGAACTGCCAAGATCGGTTTCAGGATTTCAGACCTGATTCGTAACATCAAAACTTTTCTGGGTTGGCATAATGTTCAGGACGCCTTTCTTGTTGGTGCCGGGAATTTAGGCAAGGCTCTTTTGGGGTACCGGGATTTTGATTTGTATGGATTAAACATTGTCGCTGTATTTGACAAGGATCCGGCAAAAATCGGGACAAGAATTTTTGATAAAGAGGTCATGCCTGTCGAGAAAATGCCCGGCCTGGCCGCGCGGATGCACGTCAATATCGGTATTGTGGCCGTATCGGCTATCGCGGCCCAGGAAGTGGTTAATGTTATGGTGGCCTCGGGAATCAGGGCGGTCTGGAATTTTGCGCCCGCTCCGCTGGAAATCCCGCAAGGAATTATTCTGGAAAATGCCCGCCTGACGCAGAGTCTGGCGGTCTTGTCAAACAAACTTAAATGTCTTCTGGAGGAAGAAACAAAGGAGTCGGTTCCATGCCCCATGTAATGCTGCGCAAGTTCGAGAAGGTCTGCGCGATCGTCGAGAAATACGACAACGATCCCGCCAAGCTTATTCCGATTCTGCAGGAAGTGCAGAATGAATACCGTTATCTGCCCGAGGAGGTCATGACTTTTGTGGCTACGACGCTGGGACTTTCACCGGCTAAGGTTTTCGGGGTTGCCTCGTTCTACGCGCATTTCGCGCTGGAACCCAAAGGCAAGTATGTTGTCCGCCTGTGTGACGGAACGGCTTGCCACGTCAAAGGGTCGGATGGACTGTTGCAGGCCATGAGAAAGAAGTTAGGTCTCGACGAAAAATCGGTTACGACCCCCGACATGCTTTTTACAGTTGAAACGGTGGCCTGTCTGGGCGCTTGCGGATTGGCGCCGGTTGTGGTTATCAACGAAGCGGTTTATGGGCAGATCACGCCGGAGAAGGCGGTAGCCTTGCTCGATGAGATCAGGAAAAAGGAGGATGGAACGCATGTGTCAGCTTAAGTCGACGGCTGAAATCACTTTTGCCGGCCGTGATGGTTTGCGCAAGATTGTGATCTGCACCGGTACAGGTTGTATCGCCAATGGTGCGATGGATGTTTACAGTGCGCTTATGGACCAAATGCGGGCAGCGGGCCTGGATGTGGTTGATCATTTTGAAGCACTCGACGGCATCCGGGATGCTGCCCGTTCGGTCTATTTATCCAAGAGCGGATGCCAGGGGTTTTGTCAGATGGGGCCGCTGCTTTCCATTGAGCCGGAAGGTGTTCTATATAACAAGGTTAAAGTTTCCGATGTGCCGGATATAATCGAGAAAACCCTCAAGAGAGGCGAACTCATCGAAGGGCTGTTGTATAAAGATCCGGCAACCCGTCAGGTGTGCCGTTCCCAGAAAGATATTCCTTTTTACAAACGTCAGCACCGGATGGTGCTTAAACAGTGTGGCGAACTGAATCCGGAGAATCTGGCGGAGTACCGGGCTATTGGCGGCTATACAGCAGCCGAGAAGGCTTACAAATCCGCAACGCCGGAACAGATTTGCAAAGACATTATTGATTCAGGCTTGCGCGGGCGTGGCGGCGGCGGTTTTCCGACCGGCAAAAAGTGGGATGTCTGCCGTGTCCAGAAGAACGAGAAAAAATATATCATTTGCAACGGAGATGAAGGCGATCCCGGAGCTTTTATGGATCGTTCGGTGATGGAAGGCAATCCGCACTCAGTGATCGAGGGGATGATGATCGCGGCCGCTGCGATCGGAGCGGATGAGGGCTACGTTTACGTTCGTGCGGAATATCCGCTTGCGGTTAAACGAGTCCGCAAGGCGTGTGAAGATGCCTTGCAGGCCGGGATTCTGGGGGACAATGTCTTTGGAACGGGCAGAAAGATGCGCATCCATGTGATGGAAGGTGCCGGCGCGTTTGTTTGTGGCGAGGAAACTGCGCTGATGGCTTCTATCGAAGGGAATCGCGGCATGCCAAAGCCGAAGCCGCCCTTTCCGGCACAGGCCGGATTATGGGGGAAGCCCACAGTTATCAATAATGTTGAAACACTGGCGACTGTGCCGCTGATCATGGCCATGGGGCCGGCTAAATTCCGGGAATTGGGAACCAGCACTTCTCCTGGAACCAAGACCTTTGCTTTAACCGGGCATGTAGCCAATACCGGGCTTATCGAGGTACCTTTTGGCGCAACACTGCGCGAGATCGTCATGGAGATCGGCGGGGGCATCACAGACAAGAAGGGACGGATTGATCCCGAAGGTTTCAAGGCGGTTCAGATCGGGGGGCCTTCCGGCGGCTGTCTCACCCGCGAGCATCTGGATCTCAAGATGGATTTTGATTCACTGCGTTCAATCGGAGCTATGGTGGGTTCCGGTGGACTGGTGTGCATGAACAAGACCACCTGTATGGTTGCGGTGGCCAGGTACTTCATGCAGTTTACCCAGAAAGAATCGTGCGGCAAGTGCGTGCTTTGCCGCGAGGGGACCCGGCAGATGCTTTATCTGCTGGATGATATTGTCGAGGGTCGTGCGACGATGGAGACTCTGGCCCTTCTGGAAGAGTTGGCTGTTGTTGTGCAAAAGGGCTCTTTGTGCGGACTTGGCAAGACCGCGCCCAATCCGGTGCTTTCCACTCTCAAGTATTTCAAGGATGAATATCTGGCCCATGTGGTCGACAAGCGTTGTCCGACCGGTGAATGCAAGAAACTGGCCAAGCCGGAGATTCTCGCGGACAAGTGCAAGGGCTGTACGCTGTGTGCCAAAAAGTGTCCGGTGCATGCCATCAGCGGAGAAGTGAAAAAGACGCATGTTATAGACGAGAAATTGTGTATCAAGTGCGGGGCTTGCGCGCAGGCGTGTAAATTCGATGCCGTTGTCGGCGTATAACAACAGGAGTTCGATATGGAGCAGAAGTTTGTTACTATTGACGGCCGGGACATCCCCATTGAGGGCGAAAAGAACCTTCTTGAGGTAATCCGCAAGGCCGGGATTGATATTCCGACATTCTGTTATGTTTCGGAATTAAGCGTTTACGGCGCCTGCCGTATGTGTACCGTCGAGATCGAGGGGCGCGGGTTGCAGACTTCCTGCTCGACTCCTCCTGAGCCGGGGCTGAAAGTCAAGACCAATACCGACGCGGTTCGTCAGATTCGCCGGGTGGCGCTTGAACTTATCCTGGCCAATCATGAGCGGGAATGCACCACGTGTGGAAAGAGCACCAGCTGCAAACTGCAGGATCTTTCGCGCAAGATGGGGGTCGACAAGATCCGTTTTCGCTCTATCAAGAAGCCGATGTCCGTTGACGATGATAATCCATCAATCGTCCGTAATCCCAACAAATGTATCCTTTGCGGCGATTGCGTGCGTATGTGCGAGGAAGTCCAGGGGATTGGGGCTATTGATTTTGCCTATCGCGGACATGACACCATGGTTCAGCCGGCTTTTGGCAAGGGTCTGGATCATGTGCAGTGTGTTTATTGCGGCCAGTGCACCCGCGTTTGTCCAACAGGAGCGCTGACTCCGAAGTCCGAGATCAACGATGTGTGGAAGTCCTTGCAGACAGCCGGCAAGACGGTGGTGGTTCAGATTGCTCCGGCTGTACGCGTTGCGCTCGGAGAGGCTTTTGGCTACCAGGCCGGCGAATTGACCACGGGTCAGATTGTCGCCGCGCTCAAGATGATGGGCTTCCGCAAGGTTTTTGATACCTGTTTCTCGGCGGATCTTACCATTCTTGAGGAAGGCAACGAGTTTATCCATCGTTTGACCGAGGGGCTTCCGCTGCCGATGTTCACTTCCTGCTGCCCGGCCTGGGTCAAGTATGTGGAGCAGCATTATCCGGAGATGATCCCGAATCTTTCCACTTGCCGCTCTCCCCAGCAGATGTTCGGTTCCGTTGCCAAAGGAGTTTTTGCCGCGGAAATGGGGCTCAAGAAGGAAGACATGATCGTTGTTTCCATCATGCCCTGCACCGCCAAGAAATTCGAGGCCAAGCGTCCCGAATTCTTTACCGACGGGATTGCGGATGTTGATCATGTGATCACAACCCAGGAACTGGCGCAGATGATCAATGAATTCGGTATTCAGTTCCGCAATCTGAAGCCCGAATCCCTGGACATGCCCATGGGTTTCAAGACCGGTGCCGGCGTTATTTTCGGCAATACCGGTGGCGTTATGGAAGCGGCGTTGCGTTATGTTTACGAGAAAGTGGAAGGCAAGACGCTGGAGAACCCGGATTTCCATGAAGTACGGGGCGAAGCGGGTATTCGTGAATGCGAAGTCAAGCTGGCGGGAAAGACGTATACCCTTGCGGTTATCCACTCGCTGGCGAATGCCAAAGAAATTATCCGCAAGATCAAGAGTGGTGAGAAGAAATATCATTTTATCGAGTTTATGTCCTGCCCGGCGGGTTGTATCAATGGCGCCGGACAGCCGGTCAATTTTGACCCTTCGTATCGCAAAAACCGCACCAAGGGCCTGTACGAAGCCGACAAGATGCTGCAGCTGCACAAGTCGCAGGACAATCCTTATCTGAAGGAACTCTATGCGACCAAGCTCGGGGAAGTCGGTGGAGAAAAAGCCCATCATCTTTTGCATACCCATTATAATGCCCGTCGCCGCATGAAGGGCAAGTCCATGGTTATACTTGATGGTCAGCAGACCGACAAGCTGGAGATCCGTGTTTGTGTGGGAACCAGCTGTTATCTTAAAGGCAGCCAGGATCTTTTGCATCATCTGGCCAGGCATGTAGCTGCCCAGGGGTTGCAGGACCAGGTTCAGGTTAAGGCGACGTTCTGTTTTGAGAAATGCGACAAGGGGCCGACGATCAAGGTGGGTGGCAAGACCATTACTCATTGCGATGTGGCCAAGGCCACTGCAGCCGTTGACAAGGCTGTGGAAGACCTGAAAAAAGTCTAGCGTTTATAGCGGCGTCTTTCGGGAGGTGCGGCGTGGAACAGGATCCCCGGCAGGTTATTTATACCAACGAAGCCCGTTGCCGCGACTGCTATCGCTGTGTCCGGGTGTGTCCGGTCAAGGCGATCCGGGTTGAGGATAATCAGGCCAGGGTTGACGATCAGCGTTGTATTGCCTGTGGCACGTGTGTGCGGGAGTGTCCTCAGGGAGCCAAGACCTATCGCAAGGACATTGCGTTGGCCAATGAGATTCTTGCTGGCGGAGTGCTGGTTGCGGCCAGTATTGCTCCGGCGTTCGCCGGTGTATTTGAAGAATGGGAATATCAGCGGCTCCCGGCGGCTTTGCGGCGGCTGGGATTCCGCTATGTCGCCGAAACAGCTATCGGCGCGTATCTGGTGGCCCGTGAAACGGCCGCACTTCTCAAACAGGGTGAACACTGTCATATCTGCACAGCCTGTCCGGCTGTGGTCAATTACGTTGAAAAATACGAGAAAGACAAGATCGAGCGGCTTGTTCCGGTTGTTTCGCCGATGATGGCGCACGCCAGGCATATTCGCGCCCGGCTTGGGAATGATATCAAAGTCATCTTTATTGGTCCTTGTGCGGCCAAAAAGACCGAGTTGGCCCGTCCGGGGTTGCAGGGGCTGGTTGACTGCGTTCTGACTTTTGAAGAGCTGGATCAGCTTCTTGAGGAACACAAGATCGATTTGCAGACCTGTGAGGAAAGTGCGTTTGACGAGGAACCTTTCGGAAGGGCTCGTCTGTTTCCTGTCGAGGGCGGTGCGGCCGCGACTTCAAGCCTGGAAACGGATGTGCTCGATGAGCGGCTTTTGTTTGTCAGCGGGTTTGCCGAATTCCAGGAGTCTTTGAGAGCCTCCGATAGCCGTGAGGGCCAGACGGTTATCGAGCCGCTGTTGTGCCCGCATGGCTGCGTTAATGGCCCGGGCATCAGGCGTGAAGGCAACCCGTTTGAGCGCCGCCGGAAGGTTATTCGATATGCACGCAGCCGCAAGCCCGTGCAGCAGCCCGAGCCGCCGGCGCTGGATTTGTCTGCCTCATTTCAGCCTCGCAATGTGGCTGTGGACGACAGCGTTTCCCAGGAGCAGATCCGTGCAGTTCTGGAAAAGACAGGAAAAGATCGCCTTGAGCAGCAGCTCAATTGCGGAGCCTGCGGGTATTCAACCTGTCTGGACCAGGCGTCCGCTGTGGTGCGCAAGATGGCCGGAATCGAGATGTGCATTCCCTATATGCGTCGATTGGCTGAACAGCGCTCGGACCGGATCATGGAAACAAGCCCCAATGGCATCGTGGTGCTGGACCAGCATTTGAGAATTGTTAATTTCAATCATGCGTTTGAAGTCATGTTCAAGGCCAGCCCGTCTTTGCTGGGGCAGCATGTTTCGCGCATTACCGATCCCGATCCTTTCGAGCGGGTTGTTTCCGGCCAGAGCGAAATGACCGACAGCCTGCGGGAATATCCGCAGTACGGTCTGGTGGTCCGGGCGATTGTTTACGCCTTGAGGGATGACCATCAGTATGTCGGAATGTTCATCAATATGAGCCCCGGCGAAGAGAATGCCGAGCGTCTGAAAAAGGTCAAGAATGAGACCGTGCAGCAGGCCCAGGAACTTTACGCTCACCAGATTGAGATGGCCAAGAATTTTGCCAATTTTCTGGGTGAGTATACTGCCAAAGGGGAACTTCTGGTCAACAAGCTTCTGGAAGCGGTTCAGGACGCGGACAAGGATCGGGACAAAAAGTCCCCCTGATTTGTCAGAATCATTTCATCGGGTCGACGCGGATGTCATATTTTCATATTGATATTGAATCTCACCAGGTTTCCAAGCGTACAGGGTCTCCGTGCGGGGATACGTTTCTTGTCCGGCGAAGTGTCTATCACACCACGATTATTCTGGCGGATGGTATCGGTTCGGGGGTCAAGGCCCACATCGCTTCCCGGATGAACTCCGCCAGGCTTGAGGCTTTGCTTGACGGACAGATGAGTTTGCGCGACGCTTTTTTCGGAGTAGCCGGAACCATGAGTCGCTGGAGGGATCATTCGCTGCCTTTTTCCGCGTTTCTGGTCATGAGGGTTCTTAATGACGGGACTGCGACGGTTTTGTCTTATGAAATGCCGCCGGGTTTTCTTATCAGTCGCCGGGAGGTCAGTATCATTGCCGGTCAGCCGCTGGTTGTTCCGGCGGGACTTGCGAGCGAGGCGCATTTCTCCCTGGAGAAAGATGAAGGGATTCTGCTTTTAAGTGACGGGATTATCCAGTCCGGGCTTGGGCGCAGTTCGCTGCCCGAATGGGGAGTTGACGGGGTTGAGAGTTTTTTGTCAGCCCGGACGGGCAGAGATCTGGATTTTTCCCGGATCGCCGCAGATGTTCTTGGAATGGCTCGCTATAACGACGGAGCCAACAGCGGAGATGACAAGACGGTTCTATTGGCGCATAGCCGGGCGGGGATTGTGGTTAATATTCTGACCGGCCCTCCTGCGGACAGGGGGCGTGACCGTGAGGTGGCCGAAGCTTTTGATGAGGCCGAAGGACTCAAGGTCATTTGCGGTGCGACAACGGCAGATATTTTTGCCCGTCACAACAGTCTGACAGTCGAGGTCGAGCAGCGGCCGGTATCGTATTCTTCCCCTCCGCGATATTTTCTTTCCGGTATTGATATCGTGACGGAAGGAGCGGTCACCTTGACACAGGCGTATAATCTGTTGGCGGATGAGGGAGAAAGTGTAATAGAACTTGACCGTTCTCCTGCGGGAGATCTGGCCTCAATGCTTCGTAATGCGGACTTCATTCGTTTCACCGTCGGTCTTGCGCGGAATCCGGCTAATGCGGATGTGGTGTACCGCAAGCAGGGCATTTTGGCCCGCGACCGGATTGTTCCTTTGTTGGCCGAGAAGCTGGAACGGATGGGGAAGCTGGTGACAGTAGAATTTGTCTGACCGCTTTTACGGTCTGTTTCGAAAGGGAAAAGATGGTGTCTTTTGTGCTGGAACTTCTGGGCTGGGCGGGGGCGCTTGCTTTTGTCCTGGCGTATTACTTGGTTTCCTGCGGACGTCTGCAGGCGGATCGTCCTTTGTATCATATCATCAATCTGGGCGGGGCGCTGGCGGTGGGAAGCAGTGTGTTTTTCAAGCAGGCCTGGCCGGCTTTTGCCCTCGAAGTCGTTTGGGGGACTATTGCTTTTGTGTCACTCCTTCGCTCTTTCTCCCGTCCGCCAAAGGACGGTTGACAGATCACACGTCTTTGTTATGATCCTTTCCTTATGTTAAAAAAGATGCCCCCTTTCTTCGGGATTGTGCTTTCCGTTACGTTGTTATGGGCAGCATTTCCTCCTTTGGAGCGTTCGGCCTGCGCCTGGTTCGGTCTGGTTCCCTTGTTGTGTGTTCTAAGGGAGGTTTCGTTCCGGAAGGCTTTTTTCTTCGGATACCTTTTTGGTCTGGGTTATTTTGTCAGTACGTTGTGGTGGATCGGGTATGTTACCGTTACGGGCATGCTCTTTCTGTCGGCTTATCTGGCTGTCTTCTGGGGTGTGTTTGCTTCTGCCTACCGTTACAGTTCTTTACATACTTCCCTTGCACGCATTTTCTTTGTACCGGCGGTTTATGTGACGCTGGAATTTGTTCGCGAGCGGGCTTTGACCGGATTTGGCTGGGCTTCGCTGGCGCATACACAGTCGGGGTCGCTGGGGCTGATCCAGATTGTGGATTTGACGGGAACGGCGGGTGTTTCTTTCTTGCTGGTGATGGCTAATGTTTTATGGTGCGAGCTTTCTTCTGCCGGGAAGCGGCGGTTACAGGCTGTTGTGATTTTTGGGCTGCTGTTGACGATGGTTCTTTTTTACGGTCACTGGGCCTTGCGCAGGTCTTTCACCGGGCCAGAGGCGGCTATTTCCCTTGTGCAGGGCAATATTTCCCTGCCGGAAGCGTGGGGGGGGATTTCCAAACAGGAAATTGTGGATAAGTATCTGGCGTTAAGTTCCCGCACGCCGGATTTTGCGCCGGACCTGGTGGTGTGGCCGGAGAATTCTTTTCCTCCGTTCATATGGGAAGAAGACAAGCTTTACAGGCAGGTTCAGACTTTTGCAAGGGAGAAGCATTTGTCGTTGCTGCTCGGGGCGGTGACCTCGGTTGAGGGAAAGTATTTCAATTCCGGTATTTTGCTGGGAGCGGACGGGGGGATCAAGGATATGTATAGCAAGCGGCATCTGGTTGTCTTCGGGGAATATATTCCCTGGCGCAAGCAGCTTCCGTTTTTGTCGGCGCTTGCTCCGATCGATGATTTTTCGCCTGGCGAAGGATCGGCTCTTTTCCGTTTGCCAGGGGGTATCAATTTTGTCCCCCTGATCTGTTTTGAAGATACTTTGCCCTGGTTGGCCCGTGAAGGGGTATCCGGCGGCGGGCAGTTGATTGTAAATATGACCAATGATGCCTGGTTTAAGAATTCTCCGGGGCCGTTGATGCATTTGCACAATGCGGTATTTCGTGCCGTTGAGAATCGTCGGTTTCTGGCGCGTGCGGCCAATACCGGAATCAGCTGTTTTGTCAGTCCGCGGGGCGAAGTCACTTCCTGTGTCCGGCGGCAGGGGAGCGGACTTCAGGTCGAGGGGGTTGTTTCGGCCAGGGTGAATGCCGTAGATGAACTGACGTTTTATACAAAATATGGAGATGTTTTTACAATTTTGTGCTTTATCATTATAATAGTAGTGCTTGTTTGGGCTACTTTACGAAGATCGGACGGATATAAGGGGGGCGGTCATGTCCGTTAATAAAAAGATTTTGCTTATCGACGACGAGAGAGTTTTGCACATGATGTTGCGTTCGGTGTTCGCGACGCATGGCATTGATGTCATTTCTGCCTACACCGGGGAAGAAGGCATAGAGAAAGTTATTAATGAAAAGCCCGATATGGTTATTCTGGATGTGATTTTGCCTACGATCAAGGGGAGGGAAGTTTGTCGTCGTTTGAAGGCTATGGAGTCTTCGGCGAATATCCCGGTCATGTTTCTTACGGCGAAAGATTCGGATGATGATATTGAGGCCGAGTTGTCACTCGGAGCAATTTCCCATGTGAACAAACCGATCAATTCCATGGCTCTTTTGCGGGAAATTAAAAAAATTCTGGGTGGGGGCTAGTGTTCGTTCGGTTGCTTAATTCGACAGGGATACTGTTATTTCGTTTTCTTCTGGCCTTTCTGCGCTGTCTGCCCGAGGTCTTGTTTTTCAGTCTGGTTCATGTTGTGGAAGTATTGTTTTTTTATATCTTTTCCCGTCGTCTGGCAAAAATCTCCGCCGAAAGCCTTGATATCGCTTTTGGAGGGAAGCTTGACGCGCAGGAAAAAGCCCGCTTGATCCGGAATTCTTTTCGACATCTTTTCGTCGGTCTGGCCGGTTTTCTTTTTGATTATCGCCGCCCGGATCGTTTGCAGCATCGTTTTAGCCTCGAGGGCAGGGAGCATCTGGACGCCGCGTTGCAACCGGGGCGAGGTGCAGTGATTGCTGTGGCGCATTTTGGCCCTTTTGTCTGGATGCTTCTCAGGCTGGCGGTTTACGGTTATGCGCTTAATATTGTGGCCCGACCGCCGCGCAGTGATATTTTTCGTTGGTTTTTTGACCGGGCCTTGTCCATTTGCGGAATGAATATCATTCTGAGCGTTCCTCCCAGGACGTGCATTACGGCGTGTTTGCAGGCGTTGCAGCGTAACGAGCTTGTGGTTACTCCAATCGACCAGAATTATGGAGGCCCTGGACGTTTGTTTGTTGATTTTTTGGGCCGTCCGGCCGCGACGGCTCCGGGAACAGGCATTTTTGCGCAGAGAGGCCAGTCGCCGGTCTTGTTTGCCTATGCTGTCCCCGACGGACAGAGGCGCTTTCGTATGATCCTTATGCCTTGCGTGGCGCCGGGAGAGAATATGACTCCGGCGCAAATTATGGAACGGCTTACTACGGTTCTCGAAACGGTGGTTCGGCGTTATCCGGATCAGTGGTCGTGGATGCATCGGCGCTGGAAAG
The DNA here is from genome assembly GCA_903944345.1 of Candidatus Omnitrophota bacterium. Classification (GTDB taxonomy): domain Bacteria; phylum Omnitrophota; class Gorgyraeia; order Zapsychrales; family Fredricksoniimonadaceae; genus CAJARJ01. The sequence continues at coordinate 35,405 of CAJARJ010000015.1, read as the reverse complement.
CAGTACCGAAACAGGGGGAAAGAGCACATGATTAAGCGGGTCTTGCTGGGAGCGTTGGGTTTGTTTATGGTCATTCTCGGAGTGTGTTTGACGCTCAGGGACTGGACTCTTGTCCGGATTATTTTTTCCGGGGTTATTGGACCGCTACTTGCCGTTGTCGGACTAGTCGTTCTTAGCCTTCTCAAGAGATAGGCTTTGTGGTTTAAAGAGGGGGCAATATGTTTCGATCACTAAAAAAATATTTCTTTTCCGGTCTGGCGGTATTTTTGCCGTTTGCCCTTACGGTCAATGTTTGTGTCTGGATTCTAAATTTCTCTGAAAATCTTTTTGGCAAACATCTGCGGAAGTTTTTTATAGAAAATTACGATTTTTATTTCTGGGGGCTTGGGCTGCTGCTTCTGGTGGCGATCATTCTTTTTTGCGGTTTTCTGATCACGAATTATTTCGGGCGTTCTTTGCACCGGTTGACAGAAGACCTCATGATGAGAATTCCGGTGATGAGCAGCCTTTATCCGGCCTTCAAGGAGATTGCCAAATTCATTTTTCGCGAAGACGATTCCGGGAAGCCCCAGCAGGTGGTTCTGGTGGAGTGGCCTGGTCCGGGTTGCTTTACCATAGGATTCTTGACTAATAAGACTTCCGAGGCGATTTGCAGAGAGGCTGGTCATGAACTGGTGAATGTATTGATACCTACGGTTCCTAATCCCTTGACGGGATTTGTGATGATGTTCCCCCGGGCCCGTGTGAGGATTCTTTCTGTGTCGGTCGAAGATGCGGTCAAGATTATTGTTTCCGGCGGAGTTGTAGATCCGCAGTTGCCGGAGCGCTCGCATGCAAGTGCTTCCTGAAACCATTCGTCTGGTGGCCTTTGATCTGGACGGCACACTGGTGGATGCGTATCCTGCGATTCGTGACAGCCTCAATTATATGCTGGGACACTTCGGATTGCCGCCGTGCAGCCTGACTGTGGTCAAGCGTTCTGTTGGATGGGGCGTGGACACGCTGGTGGGAACTTTTGTTAATCCGCAACAGAAGGATGAGGCTCTGCGCATATTCCGGGAGCATCATGATCGTCGCTTGCGTCGGGATATCCGGCTTTTGCCCGGCGCCGGAGAGCTGTTGTCCTATCTTGACCGGCAAGGGTGCCGCCTGGCGGTAGCTTCCAATCGTCCGACTGAATTCTGTCTGATTATTCTTGAAAGTCTGGGGATTAGGGGCTATTTTTCTGAAGTCAGGGGCGGAGATTCGGTTTCTGTGCCCAAGCCCGACCCTGAAATTTTAAGATGTGTTCTCAAAGGAGCCGGGATACCTGCCAGTGAAGCGGTTTATGTGGGAGACATGACAGTTGACATTCTTTGCGGACGTCAGGCCGGAGTCATTACTGTGGCAGTTCCAACCGGCTCTTGCACCCTGGCCCAGATCCGGGCCGAGAAACCTGACATTCTTGTCCGTTCTCTTGACGAGCTGCGTGCTTTGTTTGCTGCCCGGCAAAAAGCCCGTTTCCCCACTCAGAAACAGATCAGTTAATATGAAGCCAAAAACGCTGTTTTTTCTTTTGTTTATTCCCCTTTTTATTTTTGTGTTGGCACTCAGGCTTGTGCAGAAACATGCGCCTGTTGTGTCCGGGATTCCGGTGCAAACGCTCAAGCCCGCAGTTCCTGTTGTGGCTATGGGGGTGTGGGTCTCGGTGTTTGATTCATCCAGAGTGCTTTATTCGAAACAGGCGGCGGATGATCTTTTGGCCTATTGTCGTAAAAACGCTATTACAGATATTTATCTGCAGATATATCGTTCCGGGATTGCCTACTATCAGAGTGCCTTTACCGGGGATAATGTTTACGATGTTATGGTGACGTCTTTTGGAGAAGATCCGGTTGCTTATTTGCTTGCCCGGGCTGCACAGCAGGAACTGAGGGTACACGCCTGGGTCAATGTTTTGAGTCTTGCCAAGAACCAGAAAGCGCCGATTTTGCGGGAGTATGGCACTGAAGTTTTGACCCGTGACCGCCAGGGGCGCAGTTCCATCCGGACGGAGAGCGTAGATAAATCCGATCAGTATTATTTGCGGGATGATCAGATCTTTTTGGAGCCTGGCGAAGAGCGGGTGACACAGTGGATCCTGAAAGTGGTGGACGAGATTGCCGAAAAATATCCCGGCTTTAGCGGTATTCATCTGGATTACATCCGTTATCCGTATCCGGTGCCGTTTATTCCCGACTCCCGTTTTAGCACATACGGGATTTCTTATGGTTATGGCGAAGGCAGTATCCGCCGTTTCGTGCAGGCCGGGGGCAAAGATCCGCTTAAAACGGATATGTTTAAAGATGATTTTCATTTGCAGTGGGATAATTGGAAGCGGGATCAGATAACCGGGTTGCTCGAAAAAATATCCCGGCAGGTCAACGTAAAACGTCCGTACTGGCTGCTTTCTTGTGCGGTGGTTCCGGCTCAGGAGCGGGCCTATGCGGTAGCGTATCAGGACTGGTCGTTGTGGCTGGACAAAGGGCTGGTTGATTATATTGTTTTGATGAATTATTCAAAAGACCGGCGCCTTGCGCTGGATGCGGTTCGCGGCGGGCTGTCATTCCGGGGGCGGGGAAAGATTTATGCGGGGCTGGGGGCGTTCTTGGCCAAGGCGCCAGGGGACATTCTGGGGCTCGCACAGGATTTACGGGGCTTGGGAGTGGATGGTCTGGTTTGGTTTGCTTACGAAGATTTGCTTCGTCTGGGGATTTCATTCCAGCCGGAGGCCCAATAAAGCCGGTAAAGTTTTGTAAACTTTCTCTTGCTTAAAGATGGGCAAGTTATAAAATCAGATTTATCTGGAATCTTCCGATAAAAAGCAAAAATCTGTAATGTGCTGCAGGGCGGCGCTTGTTTCTATCCGTCTTTTTAGGGTTTACAGGGCTTTAAACGTAATTACAAGACAAGGAGAAAGGCATGGAAGTTATCAATTTTACGCCGGCAATCTGGTGGATCGCTCCGGCAGGAAGTATCGCCGCGCTGATTTTTGCTTACATCTATTATAAGCAGTTAATTGCGGCCGATAAAGGTTCTGCCAAGATGCAGGAGATTGCCGGATATGTCACTGAAGGCGCTATGGCGTATTTGTTCAAGCAGTATAAAACGGTCGGGATTGTGTTTTTTGTGTTGGCTGTATTATTTTTTGTGTTGGCGCTTAATGGCATTCAGAATCCTTTCGTCCCGGTGGCGTTTTTAACCGGCGGGTTCTTTTCTGGTATTTGCGGTTTTCTGGGCATGAAAACCGCTACGGCTGCATCTAACCGGACAGCCCAAGCGGCCCAAAAGAGTCTGAATGAAGGTCTTACCGTCGCTTTTCGTTCTGGCGCGGTGATGGGGCTGGTGGTTGTCGGTTTTGGTTTGCTGGACATCTGTTTGTGGTACATTCTTCTGGATAAAGTGTTTTTTACTCCGGAAAATATGATGAATGGGCTTAATTTTGTTGGGCTGACTTTGGTCAAAGCCGGAACCACCCAGCACGAGAAACTGGTCGAGATCACATTGACTATGTTGACTTTTGGTATGGGCGCTTCAACCCAGGCGTTGTTTGCCCGCGTTGGCGGTGGTATTTTTACCAAAGCTGCAGATGTTGGTGCTGACCTGGTGGGTAAGGTTGAGGCTGGCATACCCGAAGATGACCCCCGCAACCCGGCAACTATTGCCGATAACGTGGGTGACAATGTTGGCGACGTAGCCGGTATGGGTGCGGATCTTTATGAGTCTTTCTGCGGAGCCATTCTTGCGACAGCTTCGATTGGGGCTTCTATTATAGTGGCAGCTTCACAGGCAGATTCAAATTACGACATGAACAAAGGAATGATGCTGGTCATTGCCCCCATGGTGGTTGCCGGTATTGGTAACTTTATGTCCATTCTGGGGACGTTAATGGTGCGTTGCAAGGAAGGGGCCGATCAGAAAGGTCTTTTGATGGCCCTTTTAACTGGAACGCTGGGAAGTTCAGCTTTAATCTTGGGTGCAGTCGGGATCATGGCTGCTATGGGCTTGATTACTTGGGGCTTGTTTGGATCAGTTTGCGCTGGTCTTTTAGCGGGAGTCCTGATTGGACAATCTACCGAATATTTTACTTCAAATGCTAATAAGCCGACCAAAGAGTTGGCCGATCAGGCTGTGATGGGTCCGGCCACTGTTATTATTGACGGTTTGGCAACAGGGATGTTTTCTTCGGCTTATCCTGTTCTCATTATTGTTGGTGCTATTATGTTCGCTTTCGGTTTTGCTGGCGGGTTTAACAATTTTATGATGGGATTGTATGGAATCTCCTTTGCAGCGGTCGGAATGCTCTCGACTCTTGGTGTGACTCTGGCGACAGATGCTTATGGTCCGATTGCGGATAATGCCGGCGGCAATGCCCAGATGGCTGGTCTTCCGGAAGAAGTTCGCAAGCGTACCGATGCTTTGGATGCGTTGGGCAATACCACAGCCGCAACCGGTAAAGGGTTTGCCATTGGTTCTGCTGCGTTGACCGCCCTGGCGCTGATTGCAGCCTATCTCGAAGAGGTGAAGGTCTGGTTATTTAATCTTTCGAAAGAAACAGGATCAATTCTGGTTGGATCTGATTTGCTTATGCCTGATGTGATCCGTCAGATTTCGGTGCTGGATCTTGTGACTTTGTTCAAGGCGCATATCATGAACCCGTTGCTTCTGTGTGGTATGTTTATTGGGTGCATGATGTCTTTTGTTTTCTGTGCTATGGCCATGAAAGCCGTTGGTCGTGCGGCAGGACGCATGGTCGAAGAGGTTCGTCGTCAGTTCAGAGAAAAGCCGGGGATCATGGCAGGTACAGAAAAAGCCGATTATGCTCGTTGTGTGGCCATTTCTACCGCTGGTGCCCAGAAGGAAATGATCGTGCCTTCTCTTATGGCGATTGTTGTTCCCGTGGCGGTTGGTCTTGTTTTTGGCGTTCCTGGCGTTATGGGACTTTTGGCCGGTGCGTCTGCCTGTGGCTTTGTTCTGGCCACAATGTTGAACAATGCGGGTGGTGCCTGGGATAATGCCAAGAAGTATATCGAAGAAGGGCATCATGGCGGCAAGAAGTTGCCTGATGGCAGCAAAAATCCTGTTCATGGCGCCGCTGTTATTGGTGACACTGTAGGCGACCCTTGCAAGGATACGGCAGGTCCGGCTTTGAACATTCTTATCAAGCTGATGAGTATGGTCTCTATCGTTTTTACTCCGGTGGTTCTCAAGTTCTCACCGGCAATCCAGAATTTTCTGCAGATTAATCTGAAGTAAGTCTGCCAGACTGGTTCTTTGAGAGAGGGCGTTCTTCGCAGGAGAGGATGAACGCCCTCTTTTTTTAAGTCACAAGGCGGGAGACAAAATATGCGCCGTTCTTTTTCCTGTATTTTTTCATTGTTGCTTGGGAGTGTTCTGTTGTTGGGGACTGGCTGTGCTCCGGTTGTCATCGGGGCTTTGGCGGTTGGTGCTGTGGGCGGTTATGTGGTCAGCCCGGATACGGTGGCTGGTTCCACTCCGTACGCTTTCAGCGAGGCATGGGATGCTGCCATAGAGATTACCGGTATTATGGGTTCGGTACAGGAAGAAGACGAGCGTTCCGGATATATTGTTGCGCTGATTAACGGTTCCCGTGTCACGGTCACATTGCTGTCAGTCAATGCGACAACAACCAAACTTTCGGTCAAGGCCAGAAAATCGTTTATGCCTAAAGTGGATCTGGCCCAGGATGTTTACGCCAAGATTATAAATGCGGTGGACAGATAAAGAATGCAGAAATTATTTAACGCGGATTTCTCGTCGGGAAAAAGAAAAATGCCGAGACCCGGAATTGAACCGGGGACGCAAGGATTTTCAGTCCTTCGCTCTACCAACTGAGCTATCTCGGCAAAGAAATTGAGAGGTTCAGGAAATTTTTTAAAAAGCGGGAAAAGAACAGATCATTATTGTATATAATCAGCAGTAGCTGTCAACCAAAATATTATTCTTTCAGGAAATAACCATGCCAACTTTGCGCAGCAAGTATCACGATATAGGCAATAAAGTTAATATTGCCCTGATGGGTGTGGGGATGGCCAGGCAGTATATTCTGGATATGGCTTCCGGGCAGGCTGATGAGCAGATTGTCAAGGATGCTGCCGCCGGATGTGCCGCGGCGGAACATGCCTTGCTTGAACTTGACAGTGAAATGGCCAGGTTAAAGTCGCTGACTTACCGGTTGATAGATCCGGATTCCAATCTGGCGGAGATTGTTTCGGAGGTGCATCTGGATAATGCGCGCATCCGAATCCTGGTGGTTGACGATGAAGAAGAAGTTTGTTTGCTGGTCGAGGACTTCTATCGCAAGCGAGGTTTTTGTGTTGATCATACTTGCAGCGGAGAGGCCGCGATTCATGCTATTGAAGGTCAGGCGACACCGCATATTGTGATTCTTGATATGTATTTGCATGGAGCAGTTGATGGGTTGGACGTATTAAGGCATTTAAAAAGAACGGCCCCGGACACAAAGTGTGTTGTTGTGACCTGCGAGGACGATCCTGAGCGCAGAAGAAAGATTGAAGAACTTGGCCCTGACGCCATTCTGGTTAAGCCTGTTCTTCCCGCCCATCTGGATGCGCGGATTAACAGTTTTGTAGCCGGGATCAGGATTTGATATGGCACAATGTCCTCCGGCGATTATGGCTTTATGGGACAGGCTTGTGGCGGGTGGTGTGCATGTCCCGAAGGAAGTGTGGTATGCCTGGGATAGAGGCATAGATCCGCATTTTTCCCGTATAAGAATCCTGGTTGCAGCAGATCCTTCCGCTCCACTATCCGCAAAAGATGCCCAGACGATTATGGTGGCCATAGCCGGAGCGCAGAAATTTTTTTCTTCGGTCAGGCGTTCCTCTACCGGAACAAGCTATCTTGAGGGCGGGGTCATTTATTTTGACCCGTTGGTCAAGGATATTCTGGCGCATCATATTGGCAATGACCTTTACAAGATCGCATTGATGACGGATGCCCCCGATTCATCCGGCACGTCCATAACGTCCGAGACCAAAGCCCTGGTGGCGGCGAATTTGCGTATGATTGCCGAATGTGTGGATCGTATCAGGCATTGGACCCGGGGTGCGGCGTGATCAGGATGCTGGTGGTTGACGACGAGCGGGCTTTTAGCGATATGGTGTCCGGTTATTTCTCCCATTTCGGCTGCGAGGTTGTTTCCGCTGTCAGCGCGGAAGAGGCCTTGCAGGCATGGCCGACGTTCCGCCCAGATATTTGTGTTGTTGACAATCGTTTGCCTGGCATGTCTGGCGCAAAGCTGATCAAGCAAATTCGCCTGCTGGATCGCAATGTTTTTATTGTAATGTGTACAATTGACCGGCGGGAAGATGCCTTGACTGTGCTGGCGCAGGACGACATTGACCTTTTCTTTAAAAAGCCGCTTTTGTTTTCTGCATTCTGCGATGCCCTTATTGGGGCTATGGCGCACATTACCGCTGGCAAGGCGAGCAGGCAATCATGATTCCTCGTATTCTTGTTGTTGACGATGAAGCGCCGGTTCGTGCCTATTTCAGGGCCTTCTTAACGCCTCGTTTACGCTGCGAAATAATTGAAATGCGTGACGGCAAGGAGGCTCTGGATGCGCTTGAACGCGAAGAATTTCATGTCATTCTGCTGGATCAGAATATGCCTGGAATTGACGGTTTTTCGATTTTGCAGTATCTTCGCCAAAGTGCTCCGGCGACGACTGTAATCATGATTACGGGGCTGGGTGGGGCGGCTCTGTCGCACAAGGTTGAGTCCCTTGGCGGTATTTATATGGCCAAGCCTGTTTCCCTCAAGGCTTTGCTTCTGGTTATTGAGCGGGAGCTTGAGCGCCGGGGTGGTTTTGATTATCGCCCGCTGAATCCGGCCTGAAGGGAAGCGGCGGCTGGGTAATAAAAAAATCGCTGTTATGTGCCGGGGCGTGAATGATGTATAGCCTGGTTGTCGCCGGAGAGGCGTTCTCAAAATAGTGTCTTTGCCGCGCGTCGAATGAAAACGAATCCCCTTTGCGGAATGTTTTCTTTTCCCGCCCTACTGTTCCGTCTATATATAAATTAACTCGTCCGCTGATAATTGCACACCATTTGACCGATTCCTTTGATTCAGGGCGATCCTGCTCCTCGGATGTCCGTCCGCCTTTTTTGAGGGTTAGCCGGCAAGGCATAAAAGGTAGGTGGTTTTGCAAAGCCTGCATGACAGCAAGCTCGTTATAGGTGAAGGCGCCCAGGGTTTCGGCTGGTTCCAGAATCTGCGCATTGGTTCCCTTGCGCAGTTCCGAGGTTTTCATCCCCAGAATAATTGCGATCTGGTTCAGGGTTCTTTCGCGGGCAATCGCGTGCCCGTTAATGATTTGGGAGAGTGTGCGGCGGTTGACGGCATTGTCTTCGAAAACATTGACCAGCTCGCGGTGAAAAGCGCTGATATTGCGAAAGCGGCTTGTTTTGATTAAATGGCGTATTTTTTCTCCTAGAGTCATAGCGTTCTCCTTTCAGGAATATAAATAAAAAAAGCCCACGAGTCAAGTGATTATGAGATGTTTTTTATATATTTATTAATAAATAATCACACAAAATGCATTTGTGAGTTACAAGTATTTAATTATGAGTCATTTACAGATTGTGATGTTCTTATTTCATATTCTTGACAAAGATCATAATCTGTGGCATTCTTGGCTAAATAGACAACGAATGTCAAAGAAAGGTATAATATGTCGTTAGAAGTGATGGAAGGGGTTATTCATATTATTGGGGTTGAGATTGATGAGGATGCTGCGCCTGGGGATTCTTTTCCGCATCCATTTATTTTAAACAGGAGGTGGCATGCGGATTATTCTGATGCTTAATGGGCGGCATCAAGGGGTACGCGTACTGGTTGATCTCAGGCAAAAAAGCTCTCAGCAGAAATGCCTGAGCTTGATCAGGGCTGGCCGTAACAAGGAAGCGTTCCAGCTGGTCAGCACCAAAGCCGAGGTGGTTTCCTGTTTCCTTCCGGGAACGCCTGTGAGTGTCGGTCCGGTCATTGTTCTTGACGAGGTTTAGACAGAAGAAAATCATTTTTGATTCCACTTCACGAGAGTCAATGCTATATTGTCGGCATGACAGGAAGAAAAATTTTGATTGTCGAGGATGAACCGGATTCCAGAAGCATTCTTTCCGCGTTCATGGAGCGTCGCGGTTACGAGGTTCTTTCAACCGGAAGCGGCCGGCGGGCTCTGGCTTTGATCAAGGAGCAGCACCCTGATCTGGTCTTTCTGGATATGACCATCGATGAGCTTGATGGTATGCATGTCCTGCGGACTTTGCGTGCGGACAAGAACGCAACTCCGGTGGTGCTGCTGACCGGGCAGTTGTTCAGTCCGGGAGAGCGGGCAGAGATTTCCGCGCTGGGAGTAACCGACTTGCTGGAAAAGCCGGTGCCACTCTCCCGTCTGGCGGCCATGGCGCAAGCGCTGGTTGTTCCTGGCCCGGTCTGTTTGTCGAATGATTTTCATCAGCCGGATAAAGACCCGGTCCGCGCAAGGGACTGGCACAAGATCAATAACGCGCTGGGACTTATTCGCAACTCGTGCGAAAGTTTTGTGGCCGATATGGAGCTCAAGGATTCTGCCGGTTTGTCTGCCGCCGGGAAAGAAGCCCGGGCGCTGGGGATTATGCGGGATGTGATTGTGAATGTCGACCGGATTGTTGTCCATCTGGAGGCTTTGCGGGACACGCACGGTTGACAGGATTTCTTTACATTCCCGATAAAGTCTGCTATAAAAGTTCTCGTTTTAGGCATTGTTTTTATTGCCGACGTAGCTCAGTTGGTAGAGCATCGCTTTCGTAAAGCGAGGGTCGGGGGTTCGACTCCCTTCGTCGGCTTATATTGCAAAGTCCTCAGCATTCGATTGATCGTCGAGTGCCGGGGACTTTTTATTTCTCCTTGAGCGCTTCAGACAATAAAAGATAATTTAACAAGTAACTTTCTGTGTGGGGCGGTTGTCTAATCTGTGGAAAGGCCTGACAGGCAGGTCTTGCGGCTTCTTTTACCAAATACAGGAGTAGATATGCAAAAAGGGATCTGGGGAGCAATTGTTCTGGCGGGAGCGTTAACAGTGTCTGCTTTTGCCGCAGACGGCGCCACAGGCGGTCGTCCATCCGGCGGCCCGGGGGGCAATGGCATGCAGCCGCCGCAGGAAGCCATCTCGGGGTGTTCCGGCAAATCCGCGGGAGATTCATGCCAGGCAGGGCGTGCGGGTGCCGGAGTGTGCGAATATACACCGGACAAGAAATATTTTGCCTGTCGGCCTGACAATATGCCATCGGGAGGCACTGGCAAAGCTCCGGGCGCAACAGGTTCCGGCGATACACCCGATTCAGCCGGAACAGTCGGTTCTGGTCATTCAACCAGCAGTAGTTCTGTTCTGGTAGAGTAAGCGGTCTCCGGAGGCTCCCTCCTCCTTGGGTTCCGTTCGGGGGCGTGCTTTTGCTGTGCGCGTTGCAGGCGAAGGTGCGTCCCCGGAACTCTTTTTAACTTCCTTTCACTCTGCTTCCATTCACGATTTTTTTCCTTTATAATGGCCGTCATGAGTTTTCGTGAGAATTTACGTAATCGTGACTTTGTGCTGTTCTGGCTGGCGCAACTGATCTCCCAGTTCGGAGACCGGATTAACCAGATGGCTCTGGTTGGACTGGTTGCCGGGCCCCATCTTGGTTCAGCGATCGAGTTGGCCAAACTGTTGGCGTTTACAATTATTCCCGTGTTTATTGTCGGGCCTATTGCCGGCGTATATGTTGATCGCTGGGATCGCAGAACTACGCTTTTTGTCTGTGATATTATTCGTGGCCTGATTGTCCTTCTGATTCCGCTGGTTTTTATGGACCGGGCCTCGATGTGGCCAATTTATATTGTTGTTTTTCTGGTGTTTTGCCTGAGCCGCTTTTATGTCCCCGCCAAAATGTCGATTATTCCCGAACTGGTCGACCCCGAACATCTGCATGCGGCCAATTCGTTGTCCACCGTGACGGGCATGATTGCCTTTGTGGCCGGAGCGTTACTGGGAGGACTGATTGTTGAGTACGGCGGAGCCAGGGGCGGTTTTATATGTGATGCGTTTACTTTTTTTATTTCGGCTTTTCTGGTTTCTCTCCTGGCTCGTCCCCGCTTGCGGTTGCGCCCGCGCGAACTGATGCGGGAAGGGCGGGATATGGCCTCGACATACAGGAATGTTGTGCAGGAAGCTTTTGCCGGGGTTCGCTATATCGCCGCGAACCGCGAGATTCGTTACATCATTCAGTTGATGATGGTGCTCTTCATGGCGGCCGGAGCAATTTATGTTGTGATTATTGTTTTTGTCCAGGACTCTTTTGGCAGCAAAACAAAGGATCTGGGTTTTCTGGCGGTGGCTTTGGGGCTGGGGTTGTTCCTCGGCAGCTTGGCTTATGGTAAATGGGGAGACAAGAAAAAGCATGTGGAAACGATTTTTGCCTGCCTGATTGCCGGCGGGGCATTTATGGCTGTTTTTGCTATTCTGGTCGATGCCTGGCGCAATCTTTGGGTGGCATTAGGCCTTGCCCTGGTTTTGGGGTGTGTGGTCGGCCCGATAGTTATTGCGGCCAACACAGTTGTACATAAGGTGGCCTCGCAGGAGATGCAGGGCAAGGTGTTTGCGGCCATGGAGTTTGCCATTCATGCGGCGTTTCTGGTCACCATGCTGCTGAGTGCGAAACTCAGTGAGGTCGTCTCCCGTTCGTGGATTCTGGCGACGGTCGGGCTGCTTTTTTCGTTATGCGGGATTGTGGGGTTGTACAGATATTCAAGGCGCACCGCAGCCTGAAGAATTTATTATTAGGCAGGAGGACAGATGAATTTGGCGGTCTTTGCTTCCGGAAATGGATCCAATCTGCAGGCTATTATCAATTCCTGCCGGAAAGGAAAGATTGCGGCAGATTTGAAGCTGGTCTTTTCGGATCGGCCCGCAGCCTATGCGCTGACGCGTGCGCGCCGGGCTAAAGTGCCGTCAATTGTCTCTCTGGTTCCGCGCGATTTTCCTTCCCGGGAAGCTTATGACCAGGCCTGCGTCGAGCTTTTGCAGCGCGAACAGATTGACCTGGTGGTTCTGGCCGGGTACATGAGAATTTTGTCACCGTTGTTTATTGACGCTTTTCGCGGACGGATCATGAATATTCATCCTTCGTTGCTGCCGGCTTTCAAGGGGGGGCACGCTATCGAGGACGCGCTGGCTTACGGAGTCCGGGTTACCGGAGTGACAGTGCATTTTGTGGATGAACAGATTGATCACGGCCCGATCATTGCCCAGGCGCCCGTACGGATTCTTGCGCAAGACACTCGCGAAACTCTGGCTGCCCGGATTCATCGCGCGGAGCACCGGCTGTATCCTCAGGCGGTCGAAATGTTTGTAAGCGGACGGCTGAAAATTTGCGGGCGGACAGTTATTCCCAGCTGAGTCCGCTGTGGTTCTGCGAATCTTCTTCCTTGTCGGAAGTCAAGTTGGTATCAATGCCCATTGTCGTCGGAGAGAAGCGGATAACGTGCATTCTTGAGGCGTTTTTTTCCCAAAGAGGTTTTTCTTCCAGCAGAACAAAGTCCTCTTTTGTATAGGTCTTGCTGTTTTTTGCCCGTATATCAGTTGTCACGATGCGGTCATATTCCTTGAAAGGGTAGAAACGCAGAGTGTTCACCGCGATGCCGGCGATAGTTTGTCCCGGGTCGGATTCGGGAGGAAAGTCGCTCTGGGTAAATTTGAAGCGGGCGCGGAACTTGATTTGTTCGGCCAGAAATTCCGGCCAGGCAACATCATTGAATTCAAGTCCTTCCCCGGTCGTATTCCCGATCATTTCTTCGTCGCCAATGATTTCAATGCGTTCCCGCAGATAATATTCATCGGGTGGTATTGCGGCTGTCAGATACCCGCGTATGTCGGAAAAGTAGACCGTGCTTCTGGTGGCCAGCCCTTTGGAGGTGTCGGCGATTACGATGACAAAAAAGAGGGGCGCGGAGTCGCGGGTTTCTTCGTCGTCGTCAAGGTTGAAGAAGGTTTCCTGCAGGGCCTGGTAAATGAGTTGACGTTTTTTGATATAGGTTTCAGTGTAGGCCGAGCCGTAGTCAGTTGGATCCGGCGGGATAACATCGGTGATGGTGTCGTAATCAAAGGAAAAGGTTCCTTCCGTATATTGACCCTCAAGCGACAGCAGCATGAGGGGGGGTATTTTCTTTTTGGTATGCCCGTGGCCGGGGGACAGTTTGAAGTCAAAAAGCGGATCTTCCATGGGAAGGTATATCCATTGGGTGCGTCCCTGCCGGCGGGTTGCAATTGCAGTTTCTCCCTCCCGGGCACAGAATTCGACCAGTTTCTCCTCGGCCTGGGAGAGTGTGTAGGTTTTGTCCTTCAGCAGGCCGCAGCCACTGCTCAGAAAAATAAGAATAAACAGACCGCAAAGAGTACGGATCATGCGAGTAACCGGGTTTCGGGTTTAAGGCCAAAACGGTCAAAGATCGCCTGGATTTCGTCGTATTCCAACTCTCCTTTGGCCTGCAGTTCCTGCGCAAAAGTATCCAGCAGGTCGGTTCTGCGCGAAAGAATTTCAGTCACTTCCTTGAGACAGGAGGTGAGTATCTCCTGAACGTCGTCATCGAGCTTTTCTTTGGTTCGTTCCGAGATCAGGGACTGGTGCGGGTGCCCGGTCATGGACAGGTCTCCCAGCAGGCCGGAACGTCCCATGCCCCAGTTCCAGACCATCTGGCGGGCCGTGGACAAGGCGCTCTGGAAATCCGCTGAAACACCGCTGCCGGTAGTGCCGAACTTGATTTTTTCCGCTGCGTAGCTGGCAACCGAAACCTTGATTTCTGCCAGATACCATTCCTTGCTGCGGATATTGACTTCTTCTTTCGGTCGGGGAGCCACAAATCCCAGCGCACCCTTGTGCGGAATGATGGTGGCTTTAATGACGTCGTTGGTCGGATGCAGCAGATAGCCGATAATAGCGTGCCCGGCCTCGTGATAGGAGACCCATTCTTTTTCGTGCTGGCTGAGAATAGTGTTGGATTTTTCGCCGTAAAGAATGCGGTCGTAGGCTTTGGACAAGTCTTTGAAGTTGATGCGATCACGTTTCTCGCGCAGGGCAATCAGTCCGGCTTCACGGATCATGTTATCGATATCGGCCGGGGAAAACCACAGTGTTTTGCGGGCCAGCATGTCAGATTTGACGTCCTCGGCAGTCTGGACTTTTTTGAGATAGAAATCAAAGAGGTCGCGCCGTTCATTAAGGTTTGGCCGGGTCACATAAATCTTGCGCTCAAACCGTCCGGCCCGCAGAAGAGCCTGATCCAGCTGGTTTTCGGCAACATTGGTGGCGGCAAGAATAACAATATTGTTTTCGTTGTGGCGCAGGCCATCCATCTCTGTGAGAAACTGGTTGATGGTGTTATTGTGTTCGGTCATCCCGCCACCGCCCATTTCGATGCCGCGCGGCGAGGCAAAGGAGTCGATTTCGTCTACAAAAATAATGCAGCCGCCTTCGACCTTGGCTAACGCGCGCGCTTCCTTAAAGAGCGAACGGACGCGTTTGGGGCCGACACCGACAAACATTTCAATAAACTCGCTGCCGCTGACCGATATAAACGGGTAGCCGGCTTCGGTGGCCATGGCTTTGGCCAGATGGGTCTTGCCGCAGCCCGGCGGCCCCAGCAGAAGGATACCTTTGACGATTTTTCCGCCGATAGCCTGCACAAGACTGCGATCCTTGAGCAGTTCCACGATTTCCCAGGCTTCTTTTTTGGCGCTTTCCATGCCGATAACTTCAGTCCACTTCACGTTGATGCGGGAGGAAAGGATTTTGTCGCCGCCGGTTTTTTCGAGGGAATGCATGACGCGTTCAAGTGCTTTGTTGATGTCCTGCTGGTTGGCGTGCTGCCGGGACTCGCGCATGGCGATAATGGCCGCTTCCCGCACCATGTTGTTAACGTCAGCCGGCGAGAACCATTTCATCCGGTCGGCGGTATCGGTGATATTAATCTCGGGGTCGGAGGAAATCTTCTTGAGGTAGAAGCGCAGCAGGGCTTCCCGGTCATGGGCTGTCGGCTTGTTGATTTCGATTTTGCGGTCAAAGCGGCCCGAGCGCATGATGGCCGGATCCAGTTCTTCTTCGGGGACGTTGGTGGCGGCGATAACGACAATGTTGTTTTCTGTCTGGCGCAGTCCGTCGAGTTCGGTCAGAAACTGGTTGATGGTGGCGTTGTGATCGTTCTGTGCTCCTATGTTGCCGGGTGATTCGCCGGTGCGCGGACGGGCAAAAGAGTCGATCTCGTCAATGAAAATGATACAGCCGCCTTCCAGTTTGGCCATTTTGCGGGCTTCTTTGAACAGGGATTTCATGCGGGCGGCTCCGAGTCCAACAAACATGGCTACAAACTCGCTGCCGACAGCGGAAATAAAAGGCAGGCCTGCCTCAGTGGCGATGGCTTTGGCCAGGTAAGTTTTACCGCAGCCGGGGCCGCCGACCAGCAGTGCTCCTTTGATGATGTTGCCGCCAATAACCTTCAGCAGTTTGCGATCTTTGAGGAATTGCACAATTTCCCAGGCCTCTTTTTTGGCCTGTTCCATGCCGATGACTTCGTCCCACTTAACGTTGGCTTTGGTATGCGTGGCAGAATCGCTGCCCAGAAATTTGGCCATGCCGCCACCCATGAACATGAAGTAGTACATGACGCCGTACATCGAGGTAAAAATGACGCCTTGCACAATGCCCATAAAAAGGTACATCCCCATCTGGGCCATCATCTGTTTGCGGCTGAAGGATTCCAGCGAGGCAAAGCTGCTGAAGCCAAAAACGAGCATGGTCACGACCGTGATCACAAAAGACGCAGCCAAAGCTATAAGAAGAAGTTTGACCCAGTTAAGTTGCAGCCATGTGAGAAACTTGATTTTTGGCATAAAGGTCCTCGGAAAAAAGTTAATATTAATTCGGGCTGTTACAGGGTCAGAATTCTGTACCAGCGGCTGAGACCGGCGTAAAATGTTAGCGTAAGAATAACATACACAAAGGTATACGTCAAACAAACATGCTTTCAAAAAAGGTCTCTTCGCCCGTAGAGGCTACGGGCAGGCGGTATCTGGAAATTTTATTTGACGGACAACTGGGCGGATGTTAATCTACCCGGACTGTTTTCATTCCAGATTCGATTTTGCAAGTTCGGACTCAACCGCAGTGGTTTGGGTCATACGAATATCTTTTTATACAGTTCTGAAAGAAAATCAAGAAAGGTGCTGTTATGGCTAAGATCAAAGATGTCAAAGGCCGCGAGATTATTGATTCCCGCGGGAATCCGACAGTCGAGGTTGATGTTATTCTGGACAATGGTATTCTGGGGCGGGCCGCGGTTCCCTCAGGGGCTTCCACCGGCGAGCGGGAGGCTATCGAGCTGCGCGACGGTGACAAGAAGCGTTATATGGGAAAAGGCGTGCTCAAGGCGGTTGAAAATGTCAATACGGCACTGAAAGGTGCGGTTGTTGGCAAGGAAGCCGATTTCCGCGCTATCGACGCCGTGTCGATTGCTCTGGATGGAACTCCCAACAAGGGCAAGTTGGGCGCCAATGCTATTCTTGGTCTTTCCATGGCGGTGGCTCGTGCTGCAGCCAATAACGAGAACAAACCTTTTTATCGTTATCTGGGTGGAGATAAGGCTAATATTCTTCCGGTTCCGCTGATGAACATTATCAACGGCGGCGTTCATGCAGACAACAATCTGGATGTTCAGGAATTCATGATCATGCCTGTTGGCGCTTCCACATTCCGCGAATGTATGCGCATGTCCTGCGAGGTGTTCCACAATCTCAAGTCCCTGCTCAAGGCTAACGGCAAGGGTACGGCGGTTGGTGACGAGGGCGGGTTTGCTCCTGATCTCAAGTCCAACGAAGAAGGCATTTCTTATATCATCCAGGCGATTGAAAAAGCCGGTTACAAGCCCGGAAAAGATGTTTTTATCGCGATGGATTGCGCTTCTTCCGAGTATTATAAGGATGGTAAATACGAATATGACGGTAAGGTTTTCTCGTCGGTTGAGATGGCCGAGGAATATTCCAAGCTGGTCAAGAAATACCCGATTTTGTCCATCGAAGACGGTCTGGATCAGAACGACTGGGGCGGTTGGAAAGAATTGACAGCCAAGATCGGCAGCACTATTCAGCTGGTTGGCGATGATCTTTTTGTGACCAATGTCAAGTGCCTCAAGCAGGGAATCGATAATAATATTGCCAATTCCATTTTGATCAAGGTCAATCAGATTGGTACTCTGAGCGAAACGTTTGATGCCATTGATCTGGCCAAGAAGAACAAGTATACCTCTATCATGTCGCATCGTTCCGGTGAAACAGAAGACGTGACCATTTCTCATTTGGCGGTTGCGACCGGTATCGGTCAGATCAAGACCGGGTCTCTTTCCCGGACTGATCGTTTGGCCAAGTACAACGAACTATTGCGTATTGAAGAAGAGCTGGGCAGCAAGGCGGTTTACGCCGGGCCGATCTGGGGCAAATTCTAGTTTTTCAGGAAGGGTGGCGGCAACGTGATACGCAACGCCCTTTATATCTTCGGCATATGCACTGCGATCTTTGTTTTTTTTATGCCGTCGTATTTGCAGATGCAGGAGCTGCATCAGCGCAACAGTTCGTATGATCACAAGATTCGCGAGCTGTCGGCAGAAAATAATGTGTTGCAGGAAGAAAGACGCCGTCTGGAGCAGGATCCCGAGTATCTGGCGCGGGTAGGGCGAGAAAAATTCGGTATTATCAAGGAAGACGAAGTTATTTACAAAATTCTGCCGCAGGGGCAAAAACCGTCGGTGTCGGTAGAAGAAAAAACAGCAGAAGATAAAAAATCATTGCCTTCTGCCGCAGAAACGAGTAAGATAACATCTTCAAAGACGGCAACGAAAAAAACAGAGTCGTCCCAGAGCAAGAAAAAAGCGTCGTCCGATAAAAAGAAAACGACGCCAGTAGCAAAAAAGAAGACAACAGCGACCACGACGGCAGTAAAAACGAAGACCGGGAAAACGTCGGGTCAGTAAAGACATCGCGGGGTGGAGCAGCCCGGTAGCTCGTCAGGCTCATAACCTGAAGGCCGCAAGTTCAAATCTTGCCCCCGCAACTTTCACCGACGGCGTGTTACAGTGATGTAACACGCCGTTTTGTCATATACTTACGGCAACACCCTGCTTAATGGCTAGTTGATTTTACTTTCAATTAGTTTTCCGTAGTTTCTTCCAATTGTTTCGACTTATCGGATTAGTGTGGCAAAATTGTGGCAAGAATTTGTGCTTAATTTAGTCTATGGGTGTTTTCGATATATTGATTGCCATAGGAAAGTTTCTTATATAGAATTAATTGAATTAGTATAAAGCCCCCATTACCAACTACGTGTAAAGTCTGGGAAAATTTATGAAGAAATTCAACGGTTTTATTCTTTCTGTGATCGGGATTTTTGTAATTATCGCATTTCTATTTTTAATTATTCATTTAATGTTCACAACGCCGTGGTTAGCCGGTTTATTGCAAAAATATTGCCCTGTAATATTACCGAGTGATATTTCTACAACTCAAACAACAGATATTAACCTCATACTGCAACATACTGATTTTATTATGCAGTATTTATCTTGGGCTGTGACTCTGGTTGGCTTTGCGTTCACGGCATTTGCCTTTTTTGGTATACAGAGACTTTCTAGTCTTAGAGAGGCGGAAGAAGACATTAAGAAGAAGTTTGAAGCGTTGCAAAATAAGTATGTTGAGCTTCAGACACGCGAGACATCAGAATTCGAGTTTGCAACAGCACGTATTTTTTATCTACAGGGTTATTATACGGATGCATTGGAAATTCTATATCGTCTAACTGACCAATCAAGTTTTGAAGTGTGTCTGTATCGAGGTCATGCTTTGCAAAAGACGGGAGATTATCCTAATGCATTATTAGCATATGAGAATTCGTTAAAATCCCCTGACGTCGATAAGGCAAAAGTATATTATGGCATGGGATTGTGTTGGTTCCAAAGTAAGGTCTATGATACAGCGATAGGTTTTTTTGAGAAGGCTATCTCTGAGAAAAGTAGTTTTTTAGATGCGTATATTGATAAAGCAAGAGCATTGCGTTGGAAAGGGGATCTAAGAGAAGCAGTTGAGATTCTAAAACAGATTTTAAAATTTTCTTCTCAAAATCCTAGGGCGAATTATAATCTTGCATGTTATCTGGCTCTTTTGGAAGATAAGGATTGGGGAAAATATTTGGAAATTGTTTTAAAAATTAATGCTTTGAGATATGTTAAACTAGCAAAGTGCGATGCTGATTTTACTAGAGTAAAAGATTCAGAGCAGTTTAAGGAAATCTTACAGAAGCATACTCCTGTTGAATCATCCAAAGAGTGCAATCTTGAGACGGGGAAGGTCGTTTAGAATAGTGTTGTTTATAAGGTGTAACCATGTTATACTTGGTCTGTAAAACAGGAGGATATTATGAAGTATGTTAATTTTGAAGAAGAGGGGATTTTAAGATAAATCCCTTCATTTTGGGCATTTTGATAGCGGCTCCGTAAGGGGTCGCTTTTTTTTACCTAGTAGTTGGATAAATAATATAAAGATCAGGGGGGCTTTTGACCTCTCCCCAATAATTAAAGCCACTTGCCAGTAGAGTCTCTGGGGTGTAAAACACCTAACCAGGAGGCCGAACATGGCAAAAAGATACACCGAAGAACAGATCATCGCAGTGCTCAAGGAGTCCGAAGCAGGAGCCAAGACAGGAGAACTTTGCCGGCAACATGGGATCTCGGATGCCACGTTTTACAAGTGGAAGGCCAAGTATTCCGGGATGGAGGTCTCAGATCTGCGAAAGCTGAAGGCTCTTGAGGCAGAGAACACAAGATTGAAGCAGATGGTGGCCGATCTATCGCTGGACAATCGGGCCCTAAAGGATGTTCTCTCAAAAAAATTCTAAGGCCCAAAGTAAAGAAGCAAGCCGCGTTGCACATGATCAGCGAACACGGCTTGTCCCAGCGGCGGGCCTGCGATCTGGTCGATGTGTCGCGGACGGTTATGCATTATCAGCCAAAGCTCAGTGAACTTAATGAGCGTCTGCGCAAGCGATTAAAAGAACTGGCTGAGAAGCATCGGCGCTATGGGCATATTCGTTTACATGTTCTGATCAGGCGTGAAGGGTGCATTGTGAACCATAAACGGACTGAGCGTCTTTATCGGGCGGAAGGGTTGTCTTTAAGGATTCGTCGTCGCAGGAAGTTTGCGGCTGTTGTGCGCAATCCATTGCCGCCTGCAACCAAGCAGAACGAACGCTGGGCCATGGACTTTGTATCAGATGCTCTGTCTAATGGCCGCAAGATTAGGTTATTGACGTTGATCGATGAATACACGAGGGAATGTCTGGCCATAGAAGTTGATACGTCGATCAATGGTGTTCGCGTAACGAATGTCCTAAGCCGGATCGCTATGGTGCGAGGATTGCCGAATATTATCAAAGTCGATAATGGCCCTGAGTTTATCGGCAAGGCATTGGATGCCTGGGCGTATGAACGAGGCGTTCAACTTCGCTTCTCGAGGCCAGGCAAGCCGGTAGATAACCGATTCATTGAAAGTTTTAACGGACGGCTTCGGGACGAATGCCTAAATGATAACTGGTTTATGAGCCTTCAGGAAGCCCGGAACATCATAGAGGGCTGGCGAGTAGGCTATAATACTGAGCGTCCTCACAGCTCACTGGATGATCTTACGCCTAGTGAATTCTTTGAAAAGGAACAGGAAAAACTCCAACTTGAGTTGGTACAGTCAACGGGGTAAGGTCCGGGTAACTATAATTTTAATGAGTACCTTGAGTTAGCGGCGGATGATCGACGAATTCCGGCTAATAAACAAGAGATGTTTGAGCGTAATCGGAACTTATTCTATGTTACTTGTTCACGCCCTAAGAAGCGTTTAGCATTGCTTTTTACTCAGAAGCTTTCCGTTCGGGCGTTAAATACATTGTCAAATTGGTTCGGCGCCGAGTCGATCTTTGCCTTGTCGTGACGTGAGGTATAAAGCATGAGGTCATGTAAGAATAAGAAATATTCCATAAGCATGGATGTCAAGCGAGAGCTTTGGATGTCTACAGGAGGTTTTTGCCAGAATCCTGCATGCAACCAGTCGCTGATGAAGGTTGCTTTAAATGGGAAGCGCGTATTTATTGAAGAATTTGCTCATATACTTCCACAATCAAAGGGTGGACCTAGATGTAAAGGGCGTCGAGGCAATGATGGTGCGGCCGTTCATTCTCCTAATAACATTGTGATGCTGTGTCCGGTTTGCCATAAAATTGTTGACGCTCAAGAAGAGGTTTACACGAAGAAACTTCTTTCGGAATGGAAACGAACGCATTTGGAAAAGATTCAAGGCATGTTTCATGTGCCACGCTTTAAGGGTTTTAATTTGCTTAAGAATGAGGTATCCCTGCTTTTGCATCGTAATAAAGCAATTTATGATGAGTATGGCCCATGTTCAAATAGCGCAACTAAGTTACTTTCTGATGCGGCAAGAACTTGGCGGCGTATGGTCCTTAGTGAGATTATTCCTAACAATAGGAGGTTGCTGGCCCTTCTCGATGGCAATAGACACTTGGTTAAGAGACATGTATTAATTATCGAGCAATTGAGGCTTCATGTTTTTGCTTTTGAATTTAACCATATTTCAGGAGATAAAGATTCTTCTGCTCCTTTGTTTCCATCCCAAATTAACAAGGTATTTCTACGATAGGAAAATCTGGCATGCCTGATGCTAGCCCAAGGTACAAGAAGATTCCAAGGCCCGAGAGCGTTTCGCAGCTTATTAGATCTTTGGAGTCGCGATCATTAACTATTATAAGAAATGGTTCGCAAAATCTTCTTATTAAAAGAGGTTCATTGTCTGATTTAGTAGCGCACACGACTAATATTTATATATTCTCGGTCTCAGATTATGAAGAGGCTGTTGCAGATGCTCCTGATATTAGAGCTATCATCTCAATGAGTGCGTGGAATTCGTACACTCCAGAAGTTAAGGTGCATGGTAAAGAAAATGGTGTGGGAATATTTTCATTTAGAGAATTTTTAGGAGCAGTAAATTATGATGGGAAGAAGTTTCTCGATTATAGACTTCCAGAAGATCGCTAAAACGGTTATTTCTTGGAAAGAAGGATACCAATTGTATCTTTTTGGTTCGGTCACTAGAAAAAACTCTTTCATCGGAGATCTAGATGTGTTGATTGTTTATGATCCAAGTAGAATTGTTTTAGAAGATTTGAAGGCTCTGAGATCGGCGATTTGTACGCTTGTGCAGAATCGGTATGATTTACAGACAGATTTTTGCTGTTTAACCAATAGTGAAGCTCGGTCGTCTAATTTTATTCGTGAAGAACGCGCTAAAAGAATATTGTGAGAGATTGCGGTAGAGGTTCGCAGAAATAACAGAGCTGGGAATTTGTGAAGTCAGAATCAATAAAATATATATGCCCTCAATGCCAGAATGAGAATATTCAGGCGCTTAGCCTGTATTATGAGGCAGACACAAGGCAGATTAATTTTACGACTATTGGCGCTGGGGTCACTGTGGATCGGCAGGGGGTGGCCGGTCTTAATGGGTCAACAGCTGTGACTTCAGGAGTGGCCCAAAGTGTCTTGGCACAGCGGATAGCACCACCAAAAATAACGGATGAGAAGTATCGCTATAATTCCTTATGGATTCGATGGGTTTGTGCTATTTCTCCGTTTGTCATAGTTTCCTTTATGAAAGATATTCCTGTTGCAATACTGTTGGGGATAATTTTAGTTTTGTTAATGGTAAAAGATATGCAAGAGGCTAAAGTCAGGAAGGCAAGGACGGACGTAATTTTTCAGCGCGATTTTGATGAGTGGAAATCAAGCTGGATCTGCGGTCGGTGTGGGCATATTTTTCAGTTGTGACATGAATTAAAGAAATTTATGTAATAATTATGCATTAGTCTTCATGCGTGAATGCGCACGAATGTTACATAAAATGTAAGGATTGTGCATATCTTTTGGTTTAAGACGGCGGAGCAATGATGAAACGGAGCGCGATTTCCTTTTTGGTTACTCCTGATGAGTTTAAACTGATCGCGGGTGTTCAGCATCTGGAGCCCGGGCTTTGTGAGGTGATCGACAGGGCCAAGGCTGAGGAGGGTGGTTTGCTTCTCCGGTTTGATTATGAGGATCTTGAAGAATGTCTGGGTGCCTTAGCGTTTGAAGCCAATCACACCAAGTCCGCTAAGAAAGAAGCCCGGCTTCATGCCTTGTGCGAGAGACTGGAGCGGTATTCCCGGTTAAGGGATCATGTGCGCCAGCATGGTCGGCCGGTGATGGACAAGAAGGATGCCCCAAAATTTGCGGTGTCTGTTTTTGAGGTCAGGATGCTTCAGTATCCTCCCGAAGGTGTGGATGTGGTGCGGACTGTTGCGGTATCGAGTTTCCGGAGTCTTTATCATTTGGCCGAGGCGATCATTAAGTCGGTCGGGTTTAAGCTGGACCATTGTTTTGCTTTCTATGGGGATCCGGCCGCGCACCCGACTTCCAAGCAGGCCGAGATCTATGAGCTATTCGTGGATATTGGCGAGGCCCCGAGCGCTCCGCATGCCAAGGGCGTTAAGAATGTGCTGATTTCTGCGGCTTTCCCGGTTGTGGGTAAGAAGATGTTCTTTATGTTCGACTATGGGGATGACTGGCGGTTTTCCGTTGAGTTGAAAGAAGTCCGGGCGATCTTGCCGGGACAGAAACTGCCGGTTGTTTTGCAGAGTAAAGGCAAGGCTCCGAAACAGTACCCGCCGGTTTAAGAATTATCCTTGTTTTTACAAACCGTCAGTGTATACTTTCGTTAGATTAATGTGATTTGTATCACACAATTCTAAGGAATAAGGTGATTTATGCGGCGATTAGCTATTGATAAGTTGATTTTATGGAAGAATTCCCAACAGCGGAAGCCTCTTGTATTGAAAGGAGCCCGGCAGGTTGGAAAAACATGGTTGCTCAAGGAATTGGGCAGGCAATGTTATGAAAATACGGCGTATTTTAATTTTGATGAACAGGGTGAGTTAAAGCAATATTTTGAAACGACCAAGGACATAAAAAGGCTTCTGGAGAGTCTTGCCATGATTAATGGCGCTCCGATTCTCCCGGGGAAAACGCTCATTATCTTTGACGAGATTCAGGAATGTAACGCGGCTTTGAATGCGCTCAAATATTTTTATGAGAATGCGCCGGAATATCATGTTGCCTGTGCGGGATCTCTGTTGGGGATCAAGGTTTCAAAACCATCTTCTTTTCCCGTTGGGAAAGTGGAATTTTTGACGGTGTATCCCATGACATTCACGGAATTCTTGTGGTCGTTGGGAGAAGAAAAACTTGTTCAGTTTATTGATCAAATCGGCACGCTGGATCCCATTTCGGATCTTTTTTACAATCAGTTGCAGGAAAGATTGAAGATGTATTTTATTACCGGTGGTATGCCGGAGTCGGTGCTGGCTTGGGCACAAGACAAGGATGCCGCCCGCGTTCAAAAGGTGTTGCGGGATATATTGGAAGCTTATGAGCTTGATTTCTCAAAACACGCGGAAATAAAAGATATCGCCAAACTGGGCCTGATCTGGTCTTCTGTTCCGTCACAGCTTTCAAAAGAGAACAAGAAATTTGTCTATAAGGCAGTTAAGGAAGGGGCGAGGGCCAGGGAATATGAAGATGCGATGACCTGGCTTTGTCATGCGGGGCTTGGATATAAGATCTACCGGAATACAAAACCCGCGCTTCCGGTGTCCGCTTATGATGATCCGAGTGCATTTAAACTGTATCTGGTTGATGTCGGACTTTTGCGACGGCTTGCGCTCCTTGATCCGGTGTCGTTCCATGAGGGAAACCGCCTGTTTGCAGAGTTTAAAGGCGCTCTTTCCGAGAATTACGTGCTGCAAAGTCTGGTGGTGCAGTATGAAGGTTTGCCAAGATACTGGTCTTCCGGAGCAACCGCTGAAGTTGATTTTACCCTTCAGCGTGGCAATGAGATCATTCCCATAGAAGTTAAATCGGATGAGTCTGTGCACGGGAAGAGTTTGACCCTGTATGATCAGAAATATGCGCCGTCCTTAAGGGTGAGATTTTCACTAAAGAATCTTAAAAAGGACGGCAACCTTCTCAATGTTCCGTTGTTTTTGGCGGACCATCTCGACAAGTTTATTGATCTTGCATTGGATAAGAAACTTGCCTGATTGGCGTTCTCAATGAGAACCCTCGGCATCCCGTGCTAACACCCCTAATGACTAGCAAAGAATGGCAAACAAGCGAAACTCCGCCTTTTGTAAACTGTTGATAAATCTCGGGACAAAATAAAAGGTAAGTTCGTAGGGGTGTTCCCGACCAATAAATCAGTTTCTGCTCAGTTACTTTCAGCATAGTTACCGTGGTCAATAGTCCACGAAAATAAATTATGGTATCAGGTATATGGGCATACATACATTCCATGTTCCGGTCATGGGTACCGGATTTACCTCGGACACGCCGCTGCGCGTGGCCCGTTACGGTATTTCATCTGTCATTTCCCTGGTTGACGATCAGTTGCTGGAGGAACTGCGCCGGGTTTATAGCGCGCAATACAATAAAGAATATCGCCCGATCCGTAAATATGATGACGATTGGCGCGCCTGCCGGATAACGGCATATCTCGACTTGATTGATGAGATCGTCAGACAGCAGTTTGATGATCTCAAGGGGTCTTCTTTTTCGCCGGGTACTGAGATCACTCGATATTTCGAGCTACTTTCTGATCGTTCGCCCCTCAGGGTTATCTATGACCGGATGCTGACGTCAGGGGGAGAGGTAAGGCAGCGCTTTGAGGATGAACTGCGCGAGAGCATCCTGCCCGGGTCGATCAATGTCAACATCATGACCAAGCTTGACCGCACCAATTTTGATAAGTCCGGAGAGCCTATGGCCGAGATCTATTCGGATGCGTTGGCGGCTCTGCGCGGATATGCCCAAAGCCGGTTGGGAAGCACAACGCAATCGAGTATTGTTTTTTCTGCCGGTCTCAACCGCCGGCTGTATTCGTATTCAACGGAGTTTGATGATTTCTTTATGGATCGGACCGGACGGGTTAAGAAAGAGATCATCCTTAAGGTCAGCGATTACCGTTCAGCTGTGGTCCAGGGCAAGTTCTTTGCCAAAAAGGGGCTTTGGGTCTCGGAGTACCGCATCGAATCGGGGTTGAATTGCGGGGGACACGCGTTTGCGGGCAACGGGTTTCTGATAGGGCCGGTCCTGGCTGAGCTCAAGGCCCGGCGGGAGCATCTGACCGCCGAATTGACGCAGATCTGCAGTGAAGCCCTCAAGCAGCAGAACAGGCCCGTACCTGATGCGTGGCCGGCCTTTCGGGTGACGGCCCAGGGAGGCATCGGGACCTCGCAGGAAGATGTTTTTATTCGACGAAATTATGGACTGGACTCCACGGGATGGGGCAGTCCGTTCTTGCTGGTCCCGGAAGTCACGCCGGTTGAGCCGCATCTTCTGGACAAGCTGGCGCGGGCCCGGGAAGATGACCTGTATTTGAGCGATGTCTCGCCGGTAGGCGTACCGTTCTATACCCTGAAGGATTCCCCTAGCGAAGAGCACAAACGCCAGCTTATCGACGATGGAAAGCCGGGAAGTCCGTGCCCTTTGGGCCATCTCGTCAGCAACACGGAATTCACCGAGCAACCGCTGTGTACGGCCTCGCGCCAGTATCAGACCCTCAAGATCGCTGAATTGAAACGGCTGGATCTGTCCGAATCCGAATATCAACTGCGTTTCAAGCGGATCACGGCCAAGGCCTGCATCTGCAATGAACTGGGCGACACGGTGTATGCGCTGCGCGGCATCCCCAAGAAGGATGCGGGGGTTTTTCCGGCGGTATGTCCGGGTCCCAACATCGCCTATTTTGACCGTGTGGCATCTTTACGAGAAATGGTCGACCATATCTACGGGCGGATGAGCTTAATGAATCATCCCGACCGTCCCCATATGTTCATCAAAGAGCTAATGTTGAATATCGATTTTCTTGACCAGATGGTCCAGGACCGACGCACAGGGACAGGCGATAAGAAAGACAGCGACTTCGAAGAATTCCATACGAATTTATCGCTGGGCATTGACTATTATCAGGCGCTCATCCCCTTGATCCAAGAGGAGACAGCCGCGGCCAAAGCGCGTATGCTTGATCAGCTTGACCAATGCCGCCAACGTCTCGCTGGAGTGGAGGCCAACACGCACTCCATGCCGGCTCTGGTGCGCGAGGCTAAAGCACTGCCCCGGAAAAAGGACATCGACATGCCGACTGCGGTTGCTGTCGGCGATGTTGTGCCGAACGGTGTTGAGTTGACACTCTTGGTGGCATCGCATTCCGGGAACGGTAAAAGTTTTGCCAGGAAAGCCGAGGTTTATGCCCAGAGGCTAGGCTTTAAGGTCAAGCGCTGTGATATGGCGGCCTATGATTTGCATGATCTGCCAGAGGAGAAGGTGATCCTGGCCATCATCAGCACTTATGGAGAAGGGGAGGCGCCGGCGGCCGCGGAAGATCTTTTTGAGTACCTGTACAGCCGCCAGCCCCCTGATCTATCCGGAGTCTCTTTTTCGGTCCTGGCTTTGGGGGACAGGAGTTATGTCCATTTCTGCTCGGCGGGCAGGGATCTGGATGTCCAGTTGGAGAAACTTGGCGGACACCGCATTTTCAAACGCGTCGATTGTGACGTTGATCTCTCGGAAAGCGCTGGGCTTTGGCTGAAGGGCGCGCTTGGGACTTTGTTGCCGGCTAATGCTGCCGGGCTCAAAGAGGATTTTTTCGCTGTTTTACCTGCTGCGGATGGCGTCGGAAGTTCCGGATACTCCGCGAAGAATCCGTTTCCTGCGGTAATCCTGTCGAAGCAGGACCTGCATAAGGGCCATTCCCTGAAAGAGACTTATCATATTCAGTTTGAGATCAAGGGCTCGGGAATCACTTATCTGCCCGGAGATTCCTGCGGGGTGGTGTCACAGAATTCGCCGCAACTGGTCGATGAATTGCTTTCGCAATTGCAATTATCCGCGCTGACCACAATGTCCGACGGAGGAAGCCTGGCTGAGTTCCTTAAGGGCATGGAATTAACCGTATTGATCCCCCCGGTTCTGGAGAGTCACAACAGGTTTGCCCAAAGCCGGATGCTGAGCGAGATTCTCGCCGACTCTCTGCGGCTGAAAGAGTTCCTGCGGGGCAGGGATTTTATTGATATTCTGATGCATTTTCCTGTGCAGTACCGGGCTGACGATCTGCGGGAAGTCCTGAGGCCTATTCCGCCCAGGCTTTATTCGATCGCTTCTTCGCAAAGCGCAGATCCTGATCATCTAGAGATCCTTGTTAAAGCGGTGCGTTACCGGACCGCGGGGCGTGATAAAGAAGGACTGGCCTCAACGTTCTTGACGGATAGGGTCCAGACCGGTGAAAAGGTCCCGATCTTCATACGGCCGAATGAGAATTTCCGGCTGCCGGTGGACAGGAGTGCGCCTGTCATTATGGTCAGCGCCGGGACGGGTGTTGCTCCCTTCCGCGCCTTTGTCCAGGAGCGGGCAGCCCAGGGACATTCCGGCCGGAATTGGCTCTTCTTCGGCAATCCTTATGCGGCGACAGATTTTCTGTACCAGGAAGAATGGGAAGCGTATCTTAAGAACGGGATATTGTCTCGTCTTAGCACAGCCTTTTCCAGGGATCAGGCCCGCAAGGTCTATGTGACGCACCGGATCCAGGAGCAAGCCAAAGATATCTACGCTTGGCTGGAGCAGGGGGCGTATATTTATGTGAGCGGAGCAGCAAAACTCGCGGACGATACCGCTGACACTGTTGCCTTGTGCATTGAGCACGGCGGAGGCCTCAGTCATGACAAAGCTTCGGAATTTGTCAAGAGACTCAAACACTCCGGACGATATTTGCAGGACGTCTATTAAGACAGAACAAATAATCAATGGTGTTGCTTTGAAGCCTGATCTTCCCTTGAAAGAGTAAAGAGTGAACACAGAGAAATTTATGCTGTTGCAACTAGATTTATATCAGATGGTTATGGTAAAGCGCTGGCGCTCATAACCTGAAGGACGGCTAAATGCTCGTTGTTTATAGCGCCCCCGTTGCTATTACGGCCGGATTAGACAGGGAGAAAGCGAGAGATTGAGAGAATTATTTGTGTTATAGTGTTTTACGATGCCCTCGCTCGACAGGGTTGACTGCTGGCGGGGGTTTTCTGTTTTATTAAACCATCATAATTCCATGGTCCAGATTCCCGGGGGCACTATATGTTATTAAGAAAACTTAAGATGTTTAAAATATGAGCGCGACAAGTATTACTCTGGTCGTCACGAGCGCCTTTGGGTTGGAGGCTGTCGTCAAGCGCGAGCTTGAGGCGCTGGGGTTTACGGATTACGTCACAGCTGATGGGCGGATTGAGTTTGCCGCCACCTTTGATGATATCCCTCGGCTCAATATTTTCCTGCGGGCCTCGGACCGCGTGCTCCTTAAGATCGCGAAATTTCCGGCGGCTGATTTTGATCAATTGTTTGACGGCACAAGTGCGGTCCTTTGGGAGGAGTGGATCCCGAAAGACGCGATGATCACGGTCACAGGCAAATGCGTGCGCTCCACACTTATGGGCGTCAGGGCCTGCCAATCCATTGTCAAAAGAGCGATCGTGAACCGTCTTCAAGAGAAATTCTTTGGTCGGCTTCCCGAGAAACGAAGCCAGACTCGCCCTTTGGGCTCAGATCGGGATCGCGGTGACATGGCTCTTCCCGAGACGGGCCCCGAGTTCATCGTCGAGATCGCGATCACCAACAATGTGGCGACCCTCACGCTCGATGCAACGGGGCAGGGGCTTCACAAACGGGGCTATCGGCTGGATAAGGGGGAAGCGCCCATCAGAGAGACCCTGGCTGCCGCACTTGTCCTTTTGAGCTTTTGGGACAAAGACCGGATCCTCATTGACCCGATGTGTGGGGCAGGGACCATTCTGATCGAAGCGGCCATGATCGGGCGCAACATCGCACCAGGCCTCAACCGTTCTTTTGCTGCCGAGGCCTGGGCTCAGATCGATAAGAACGCCTGGGACGATGCCCGCAAAGCGGCTCGCGCGGCGATCCTTCCCGAGGGGAATCTCTTGATATTCGGCTCTGACATTGATCCCGAGCGCATTCAGGACGCCAAAGCCAATGCCCTGCGGGCCGGCGTTTCGAAGGACATCACTTTTGAACAGAAAGATATCAAGGATTTGTGGATCGACAAACAATACGGCGTCATGATCTCCAACCCGCCCTACGGCATACATATCGGGAGTTCTAAGGAACTCACGGGAATCTACGTTGCGCTCAACAATATGTTGAAGAATAAGACCGGCTGGTCCCTGTATTTTCTGACGCCTGACCAGCGGTTCCTAGATTTTTTTAAGCGCGCCAAGCCGGACAGGGTGCGCAAGCTTTTCAATGCCACGATTGAAGCCAACTATTACCAGTACTTTGGCGAGCGCCCGCCAAGGAAATGACTCGAGTGTCATCCCGATCCCGAGCCTGTCGATAATTCGGGGACACATTACATTTTCCCGATGAATCTGCTCTGCATCATGTTTTTTATATTTTGTGATGGTATTCTTGGGATGCCCTGCTGAGTCCCCGCTTGGAACAGTAAAAAATCAATAGAGCATATTGGATATGCCCCCGTGTCCGTAAAACATGGGGAGAGTGTTTATGATCTTCCTTCAAAGGATAGCCCGCAGGGCTCGGTTCTTTTTAGTGTATGGCGGATTTCTTTGATTTTTTATCCAATGTATATTATAATTTACTTAAAGATCTATAGTGATAAATATTTAATACCTTATAGGTTGATTTATGGAAAGAAAGACGCATTTGCCAATTCCGGTGCAAACAGCCTTGAGAGATCTGGGCAGGGATATAAGTGAAGCGCGCCGCCGCCGCCGCATCACTATGGAACTGATGGCACAACGCGCCGGTTTTTCACGGATCACACTGGCTAAAATTGAAAAAGGCGATTCTGGTGTATCGATGGGCGCGTATGCTTCTGTGCTTTTTGTTTTGGGCATGACCGATCATTTGGCCCAGATGGTCAATGTGGCGCATGATGTTGTCGGGCAGGAACTGGAAGAAGAAAACTTGCCCAAACGAATAAGAATGCCCCGAGGGAAGCAAGAGGGTGTCAAATGAGTAGCCAGTGCATTTATGTCTCAATTCAGCTGGGTGATCAAGCCTCCTCTGTTGGCAAGCTGTGGTTTCATCAGCGCGGCGCAAGGCAAAGCGCTTCGTTTGAATATGATCAGGATTGGCTAAAACATCCCGAGAAATTTGCGCTTGATCCGGCCCTTCAATTAACCGGGGGAGCGTTTCATACGGCGTCCGATCAGGTTTTATTCGGTTCTATCGGAGATTCTGCGCCTGATCGTTGGGGGCGTGTGTTGATGCGGCGTGCGGAAAGCGCGCGCGCCCAAATGGTCGGCGAAAAGGCCAGAACACTTCTGGAAGTGGATTATCTTTTGGGTGTGAATGACGAAACCCGTCAGGGCGCGTTAAGGTTTTCATTTGAGCCGGGAGGAGTGTACCTTGCCCCTGAAAGCGAAGACAGTATCCCTCCTTTGATTGCCCTGCCGCGACTGTTGTCGGCAACGGAGCGTTACCTGAATGATGACGCAACGGCAGAAGATTTGAAAATTCTTCTGGCACCGGGTTCTTCTTTGGGAGGCGCACGGCCAAAAGCGTCAATCAGAGATAAAGACGGCCACATGGCATTGGCGAAGTTCCCTAAGAAAGACGATGAGTTTGATGTTGTGATCTGGGAGGCTGTGGCTCTGGATTTGGCTAATAAGGCCGGGATCACAACCGCCGACTGGCGGCTTGAGACCATCCTCGACAAACCGGTATTGATCCTGCGGCGCTTTGATCGCGCTCAGGGACAGCGCATCCCGTTTCTGTCGGCGATGAGCATGCTGGGTGCCAAGGATAATGACCGCCATAGTTATCTTGAGATGGCATATGCCCTGGCGCAGCAGGGGGCAAGTCCCAATAATGATATGGAAGAATTGTGGCGCCGCATCATTTTTACGGTGTTGATCTCAAACACGGATGACCATTTGAGGAATCACGGTTTTTTGTATGAACGCCGTCAGGGATGGAGATTGTCGCCGGCGTATGATGTCAATCCGATGCCCGTTGAGCTAAAGGCGCGGACATTGTCGACTTCAATTAGTTTTGATGACCCGGCGGCATCGGTTGACCTGGCACTTTCTGTTATTGATGATTTCAGAATAAAAAAGCCCAGAGCGCTAAAGATCATTCAGGAGGTCTCTGGGGCGGTGAAAGAATGGCGGCGCGTTGCAGCACAATTCGGCTTGAGCAAGAAAGAAGTGGATCGTATGGCATCGGCCTTTGAGCATGAAGATCTGAACAAAGTCCTGAAAGGATAGAGCAGTGTTATCGATTCTTTATCCTGAAATTATGCATTACCTGAAAGGTTTTGATTATGGCCTGATGCCGATCTATTTGTCTAAAGCTAATAAATATGTTTTGCTTATAAAAGGAACAAAAGAATGTATTCTGACTGCCAGTATAAACAATGCATTTAAAGTCTATTTAATCAAAAATAAAAATCAGTTTTGTGAGGAATGATCGATTCCGTGCTAACACCCTTAACGATTAGACTCCGACAGCAAACAAGAGCAACAGAGTCGAGGCCTCTCAAAACCTGAAGGCCGCAAGTTCAAGTCTTGCCCCCGCAATCTCCACTGGTGTTTTCTGATCCGGCTCCTTTTTCTGAAGCGTCTTGATTTATTATTTGATGTATACTACTGTGCACATAGAGTTGTGCTTACAGTTTCTGCGCTTTTTGTTCTGGGCGAAGCAGGTCATCTGGCCCGGATGGCAGATATGGTCGAGCCTGTTGCAGGCGACCAGCTGGACTGGCTGTTACTTTAACAGTTGTTGTTTAAGGATATTTTATGCCAAAGAAAAACATGAGACAATTCTCCGGTTGTGTTACCGATGGATATACCCGAGCGCCGAATCGCTCCCTGCTGCGGGCCGTTGGTTTCAAAGATCAGGATTTTTCCAGGCCGCAGGTGGGTGTGGCCTCTACCTGGAGCATGCTTACCCCCTGCAATATGCATATTAACAAGCTGGCCGGGAAGGCGGCGGCCGGGGTGGATCAGGCCGGGGGAAAAGGGATCATCTTCGGGACGATTACCGTTGCCGATGGCATTGCCATGGGAACCGAGGGGATGAAGTATTCCCTTGTGTCGCGTGAAGTTATTGCCGATTCCATTGAGACGGTTTGCGCCTGTGAAGGTTTCGACGGGCTTATCGCTATCGGCGGCTGCGACAAGAATATGCCCGGTT
The DNA here is from genome assembly GCA_903944345.1 of Candidatus Omnitrophota bacterium. Taxonomy (GTDB): domain Bacteria; phylum Omnitrophota; class Gorgyraeia; order Zapsychrales; family Fredricksoniimonadaceae; genus CAJARJ01. Next base: position 1,928 of record CAJARJ010000015.1, on the reverse strand, counting down.
GTGTTATGGCCATGGCGCGTTTAAATCGTCCATCCGTATTTGTATACGGAGGCAGCATCAAGCCTGGCTGTCATCAGGAGAAACAGGTCGACATTGTTTCCGTGTTCGAGGCCGTGGGGGCTTACGCGAACAGGAAGATATCGGAAAAAGAACTCAAAGCCATCGAGAAAAGCGCTATCCCCGGCCCAGGTTCTTGCGGCGGGATGTACACGGCCAATACCATGGCGTGTGCTATCGAAGCGCTGGGACTGAGCTTGCCCAATAGTTCCATGCAGTTGGCTGTTTCAAGGCAAAAGGCTCAGGATTGTGCCAACGCTGGTAAAGCTGTCTTACGTCTTCTGCAACAAGGGATCCGTCCGCGCGATATCATGACCTTCAAGGCTTTTGAAAATGCTATTACGGTGGTTATGGCCCTGGGCGGTTCGACCAATGCGGTGTTGCATCTGATGGCCATCGCCCATGCCGCAGGGGTCAAGCTTACCCTCGATGATTTTACAAAGATCGGCAAACGGGTGCCGGTGCTGGCGGATCTAAGGCCCAGTGGCCGTTTTATGATCTCCGATCTTGTTGCCGTCGGTGGCCTGACACCTCTTTTAAAAATGTTGCTTGATGTCGGGCTTTTGCACGGCGATTGCCTGACCGTCACCGGAAAGACGCTTCGGCAGAACCTGGTGAATGTGAAACCGTATCCGGCGCGCCAGAAGATCATTCGTTCCTTCAGTGATCCCGTCAAGAAAGAGGGGCATCTGGTCATCCTTTACGGCAATTTGGCTAAAACCGGGGCGGTGGCAAAAATAAGCGGCAAGGAAGGCGAATGTTTTTGCGGGACAGCGATTGTCTTTGATTCCGAGGAAGCGGCACTGGAGAGTATTCTCGGTGGTCGCGTCAAGAAGGGGCATGTGGTTGTTATTCGTTATGAGGGTCCCAAGGGAGGGCCTGGCATGCGCGAGATGCTTGCGCCGACGTCTGCGATCATGGGTCGGGGGCTTGGACAGAATGTGGCGCTCATCACAGATGGCCGGTTTTCTGGCGGCAGCCATGGCTTTGTTATCGGACACGTGACACCCGAAGCTTACGATGGCGGTATCATCGCCGTGGTACGCAATGGTGATGTGATCAGCATCGACGCGAACCGGCGCACAATAGCGCTGGAGGTTCCCGAGCAGGAACTGGCGCGCCGGCTCTCAGCATGGCGGCGCCCTGCGGGGCACTCTGTGCCGGGCGTTCTGAGAAAGTATCAAAGAAGCGTGAGTTCGGCCGCTATCGGGGCGGTGACCGACGCCTGATCTCGGCCATGTTTCAGGGGGTTACGTTGCGCCCTCGTTACGCAAAGGTCTGTTCTGAGGAGTCTTTGTTTATGATTCAAAGAAATAACAAGCTCGAATATATCCTGCCTGTTGTTATCTGGCTGGAAGTGATTTTTATCTTTTCATCACTTCCGGGGCCGATGTTGCCGGATATGCCGTCTGACGGATGGCGGTTCTGGGCGCACCGGATAGCGCATTTTACGGAGTACTCGGTTCTTGGTTTTCTGATGACAAGAGCCTGTGCACGTATTTGCCGGAGCATGGGGTTCAGACAGATTGCCCTGTTATCGGTTATGGTTATGGGAAGCGGCGCGTTTGATGAATGGCATCAATCTTTTGTGTCTGGACGTTCCCCGGATCTTCTGGATGTTTGGTTTGATACGATCTGCGGGATGGGAGGCGTGTTTGTTTACAAAATCTTTGTATGGGGGCGTATGCGTTAGTCTGGGAGTGTTCTCAGAGTCTTGATGCAGTTGGCTGAGATCTCCCCGAAGGAGATACGATATAGTATTCTGATCTGCTAAGTTTCTTGTTGCAACGGTTCGTTTGTGGTGATAGGCTTACATCAGATGGTAGCCTTTTTCTGGCAAAGTTGTGGGAAAAAGGTTTGGGACATGGGCG
>CAJARJ010000014.1 GCA_903944345.1 Candidatus Omnitrophota bacterium | reverse complement strand
GCCCCTCGCGGGCGCGTGGATTGAAACATGTCGATGTCGGCCGCCATTGCATGGGCCATAACTGTCGCGCCCCTCGCGGGCGCGTGGATTGAAACTCGTCTGATCGATTGTCGAGATCACCGCATCAAGTCGCGCCCCTCGCGGGCGCGTGGATTGAAACACTGTTACTCATGCAGCAGCCCCGGGTGGTAATGTCGCGCCCCTCGCGGGCGCGTGGATTGAAACCTCGTCAGCGCAGACGTCGTGGTGGGGATCGTAGGTCGCGCCCCTCGCGGGCGCGTGGATTGAAACTATCCGTCGATGAAGCACGACATCATGTTGAGGTCACGCCCCTCGCAGAGTCCTTTGGAATTGCAGATTGCTTAAGGAATGGCGTGCTTTAACGTACTATAGGTTTCTTATTAAACAGGTTCGAACTTCGCATGGCGTTTCTTTTGAGGAGGCGAAGACTGTATTTTATGATGAGAATGCGATGCAGTTTGATGATCAGGATCATTCAGCGAATGAAGACAGATTTATTATGATCGGGATAAGTTTTAAGTTAAGGGTACTTGTGGTTTCGCATTGTAAGATAGAAGGGGATGTAATTCGGATTATTTCTGCCAGGAAGGCTGCCCGGCATGAAGTTAAGTACTACGAGGAGGAAAGAATATGAGAGCAGAATACGACTTTGCCAAGATGAAAGGGCGTCGTAATCCGTATGCGTCACGGCTAAAGAAGCCGGTCACTATCCGGTTAGGCTCCGATGTAATTGTACTCAATCACGGCGCAGGCCTGACTGGATTGCACATTAAATAGGTTCTGATTATCATTCCATGATTATTGCCGGCGCAGTTGAAGGCAGATGCCTGTAATCTCTGTGATCTCTTGCGTAGAATCGGGGAAGGTGTTATTCTATTCTTGCAATTAATCATATTTGATTAATTAAGGGAATGTTATGAATTTCAGACAGTTTTCGGCCCGTTTCTCTGATCGTTTCTTTCTTTCTTCAAAGGATATTCTGGCTTTGGAGGATGACCCGCAAATTTTGCGTAACCAGCTCAATCGCTGGGTCAAGGCAGATCTTTTGATTCGTTTAAAGAAAGGGCTCTATGTTTTCAGTGCGGATGAGAAGCGTCGGAATATTCCGTTGGCCGCGACTTCATCAGTTATGCTTGCTCCTTCATACATCAGTCTGGAATACGCGCTGGGTATCCATGGACTGATTCCCGAATATGTAGCCGATGTAACGGCGGTTACTACTTTGAAGCCTTGCCGGATCAGAAATATTCTGGGAACATTTGTTTATCGGCATCTTCAATCTTCCTGTTTCCGTGGCTTTCAGTCGGTTAAGTACTCGAACGGAGTCTGGTTTTTGGCTGAAGCCGAAAAAGCTGTGGTCGATTTTCTTTATTTTCAGCTGGCTTCGTTCAAGGACAACAAGGTTCGGGAAATCCTGGAGGGTTCTTATCGTTTTCAGAATATTGCCGAACTGGACGCGGAAAAAATTGTTTTTTGGGGGAAATTGTTTAATTCGCCAAAGTTGATCCGGGTTGTAAATGAATTGTCCACCTGGATACGGGAGGAGAAGCAGGGATATGATTGATGTCATCAGGCAACAGTTGCGCGACGACATGCCCGTTGACCAACGGGTATTGCTGGTTCGCGAATTTATGCAGATATTGACACTTAAAATTCTTGGTGACCGGGGAATTTTTAAACAGCTGGCTTTTATTGGAGGAACTGCGCTCAGGATCATTTACCGCGTCAGAAGGTTTTCGGAGGATCTCGATTTTTCTGCCACGCGCACGGAAGGGTTTGATATAAGTTCGCTGAATACTGCCCTTGTCCGGCAGTTTGCGTTGTACGGTCTTGAGATGGAAGGCAAGCCAAGGATTAATGGCAATGTTCACGGGCTGATGATGAAGTTTCCCGGGATACTCCGGAAGCTTGAACTTGACCCGATGGTCAGCCGCAAAGTGCAGATCAAGCTGGAAGTTGATCTCAATCCGCCGGCGGGTTGGTGCCTGGCTAATACCGCGCTGACAGAAACATTTATCTGCAATGTAGTTCATTACGACCTTCCGTCGCTGTTTGCCGGAAAAATTCATGCCTTGTGTTACCGCCAGTACACCAAGGGCCGGGATATTTATGATCTTTACTGGTATCTGGGGCAGAGGATTGTGCCGAACTGGGTTCTGTTGAACAATGCGATTTATCAGACGCAAGGCACTCATCTTCATCTTGATGCCGGCAGTTTCAAGAAATTTCTGCTGGAGCGTATCGAGAGAATGGATATAGATGCCGCCCGGAAGGATGTGGAAAGATTTCTGGTCGACAAATCTGAACTGGCTTTGTTTGACCGGAAAGTGCTAAGAGGCACGATAGAAACAAGGCTGTAGCCGGGGTCAGGATCGTCAATCCTTTTGCCTGAAAGTACAATTTTCTCTTGAAATCCACCCATGCGTGCGGTATTATACGTTTTATGGATACAAACACACTGACTGACAAACAAAAAGACGTTCTCAAATTTATTTACGAACAGATCCGTTTCAAACAGCTGGCCCCGACTGTCCGCGAAATTGGCGAGCACTTCGGTTTTTCTTCCACCGGAACGGTGCGCGATCATCTGAGCGCTCTGGTTAAAAAAGGTTACATTCGTATCCAGGAAGGCAAGTCCCGCGCGATCGAGCTGGTTAAAGAAGCTTTGTTTCAGATTCCGGTGCTTGGCCGTGTCCAGGCCGGTATGCCGGTTTATGCCGCCGAAGATCTTCTGGGTTATCTTAATCTTGACCGTTTTGTATTTCCCGAACCGGACGTGTTTGCTTTGCGGGTGCGCGGGCAGAGCATGAAAGATGCCGGTATTATGGAAAACGATTTTGTGCTGGTGCGTAAACAGGAGCATGCCCAGCCCGGCGATATTGTTGTGGCACTGGCCGGCGAAGAAGCCACCATCAAACGCTTGGCCAGAAGAGGCTCCGACTTTTTTCTTGATCCGTCCAATCCGGATTTCTCACCGATCCCTATGTCGGCTGATATTTCCATTATTGGCAAAGTTTTGCAGGTTGTGAGGGATTACTCCTGAAGATTTGCCGCCGTTACGTTGTTCTCGCCTGAGGAATAATTTATGACAAATATTTTGCTTGGCCTTAATCTCGTTTTATTAACGGGTTTGTTCCTGTATGTGTTCGTTCGATTTTCCCGTCTGGATATCTCTGGGGTATTGTTACGTTTTGATTCTCTCGAAAAAGCCCAGGAACGTCTTGAGCGTGTTATCAGGGAAGAAGCTTTGCTGGGCCGGGAGGAACACAACAAGTCCGGGCGGCAGCAGCGGGAAGAAGTTATTGCCACACTCGAGAAGATTTCCGGAACGATGGTTAGTACCATAAAAGATTTGTCGGCTGCCGAAAAGGTTCAGCTTGAGGCCGTGTCTTCTTCTGTGGCCAAGCTGGCCGAAGCCAATGAGCGCCGCCTGGAGTTGATCAGAGCCACCGTCGAAGAAAAACTAAAAAGCTTGCAGGCCGATAACGCCAGACAGCTGGATCAGATGCGCCAGACTGTAGATGAGAAACTTCAGGGGACACTTGAAAGGCGTTTGGGCGAATCCTTCAAGCAGGTCAGTGATCGTCTGGAGCTGGTGCATAAAGGCCTGGGGGAAATGCAGGTATTAGCCACCGGTGTGGGCGATTTACGCAAGGTGCTTACGAACGTTAAAACACGCGGCACCTGGGGTGAGGTTCAATTGGGAGCCTTGCTTGACCAGGTGCTTGGTCCGGATCAGTTTGCGGCCAATGTCGCCACCAAGGGCGGGGCCGAACGGGTTGAATTTGCTATCAAACTGCCCGGGCAGAGTGGCGCCGATGATCAGTCAGTGTGGCTTCCGGTGGATGCCAAGTTTCCTCTTGAAGATTACCAGCGTCTGGTCGAGGCCCAGGAGCGGGCAGATATCGAAGGTGCGGAACTGGCTGGCAAACAGCTGGAAAGCAGTGTTCGTTTTTGCGCCAGAAATATTTCCGAGAAGTATCTAAGCCCGCCGGCAACCACGGATTTCGGTATTTTGTTTCTTCCTGTCGAAGGCTTGTTTGCCGAAGTTGTCCGCCGGCCTGCTCTGACCGAGGTTATCCAGAGGGAGTATCGTGTGGTTATCGCAGGGCCTACTACGTTATGGTCGCTTCTAAGCAGTTTGCAAATGGGGTTTCGTACACTTGCTATTCAGAAGCGATCCAGTGAAGTCTGGAATCTGCTGGCCGCAGTCAAGACCGAGTGGACCAAGTACGGCGATATTCTTGATAATGTGCAAAAGAAACTGAATCAGGCCTCGGAAACTATCGAGAAAGCCAAGGTGCGCTCGAGGATGGTTGGACGCAAACTCAAGGATGTTCAGCAATTGCCTGCCGGAGAAGCCTCCGTTTTGATGTCTGCCGATATCATGGATGAAGATGCGCCCGAGGATTCCGGCAGCGTTGCAATTTGACGTTTTTATGCTAGTATCTGGCATTGGACACTTCCCATCATGGAGGGCCGCATGACCAGACCCGCTGACGAATCTTTTAATGGCCTTTCGGCCAAAGACTGGACTGTATTAAGCAAGAATGTCTGGAACGATGTCAGTTCGCCGCGGCAGTCGTATCATCTTTTACACGGAGCAACTTTTCCTCTGGCGCTGGCCGAGCGGGTGGTGACCCTTTATTCAAAAGAAGGGGATTTGGTATTTGATCCTTTTGCGGGGATCGGAACTACGGTTGTTGCGGCCGCCAAGCTTGGCCGGGTAGGTGTTGGTATCGAACTGCAGTCCCGCTTCTGTGAGCTTGCCCGGACTCTTATTGACAAGGAAAAGACCGATCTGTTCGGGACGCATCAGGCTTTACGCCACGAGATCATTTGCGACGACTGCCGAGCCATGGAAAAGCATGTGTTTTTGGGTTCGGTCCAGGTTACGCTGACGGCTCCGCCGTATCCCAATTTTGATATTCGTCCACCCAAACCCAAGGGGCCGGGTCGTCCGCGCAAGACGGATCAACTCGAAGAAATGTCCGAGCGTGTGCCCGCGCATAGCCTGCGTCTGGATGATTTTGGCAATTTCGGGTATCGCATGTATCTGGATGAACTTAAAAATGTTTTCAGGAAAGTGTTTGGAGTAACCCGCGAAGGCGGTTACAGCGTGTGGGTTGTTCGTGACCAGCGGGATTCGCATAACGGTGCGCAGTATATTCCGGTCCATGCGGATATTATCAATCTTGGTGTTGCGGCAGGCTGGAAACATCACGATTTGATCGTCTGGGACCAAAACGATCAGCGTCGGCTGGTTCTTCTGGGTTATCCGAATGTTTTTTATTCAAATTTGAACAGTTCCTGGCTGGTGGTTTTTCGTAAACCCAGGAATCTTTGATTTACGCTTGCCATAATCCTGGCGGCAGGGTATTATTGGCATTCATTGGAATATCAACAGGAGTTTTCTTATGAAAATTGTTCAGCCAGTGCAGGCTCCCAAACCTTTAGGGCCGTATAATCACGCAGTTATTTCCGGGAATCTGGTCTTTTGTGCCGGTCAGATTCCGCTTGATCCGTTGACCGGTCAGGTGGTTGCGGGAGGCATTGAAGAGCAGACTTTGCGGGTTTTCGAGAACATCAAGCTCGTTCTGGCAGATGCCGGATCCTCTTTGTCCCGGGTGGTCAAGGTTACGGTGTTTCTTAAGGATCTTAATGATTTCGCCGGAATGAATAAAGTTTACAGTCAGTATATACCTTCAAATTTCCCGGCCCGCTCAACCTTGCAGGTTGCGCGTATCCCCAAGGATGTTTTGGTCGAGATCGAGGTTGTCGCCGAGGTTTAATCCGGACAAAATGGATTTGTCTGTGTTTTCAGATATCAGGAGGCATGCATGGTTCTTGTACTTGTTCTGTTAATTGTCGGTTCCCTGGCGCGGTTACTGCCGCATGCTCCCAATTTTTCTCCCGTTCTGGCCATCGCCTTGTTTGGCGGTGTTTACTTGCGCCGTTCCCAGGCGCTATGGCTGCCGCTTGTTCTTATGATCGGCACGGATCTTCTTTTGGGTTTGCATCCGACGCTTGCGTTTACCTGGGGAAGTGTTCTTCTGACTGGTTTGATCGGTTTGTGGGTTCGTCAGGCTAACCGTCCTTCACGGATTCTTTCCGGTGCGGTCGTTTCGGCGGTGGTGTTCTTTTTGGTCACCAATTTCGGAGCCTGGCTGGCGTATTATCCGCTGACCCGGGAAGGCCTTTTTGAGTGCTATGCGCTTGCCGTGCCTTTCTTCCGGACGATGTTGGCCAGCACGCTTGTGTATACTGTTGTTCTGTTTGGTTCATATGAATTTTTTGTCCGTCGGGTCAAAGGCACCCGGCTGGCTCCTGTGTTACTCAGAGACTGAAACTTCAGGAGGCAAGTCTCTATCTAAAATTTGATGTCAGGGAAACCGTGTGAAATTCACGGACAGTCGCGCTACTGTGAGCCGTGCGCAGGAAAAATCCTGCGCGGCAAGTCAGAAGACCTGAACAATATAATGCGATCATGCTGCGCGTAACGGCATAAGGCGTCCATAAACTGTTTAATTTTATAGACCCCTTTTGTTACTTCGGTAGCAAAAGGGTTTTTTCATGAAAGGGGTATTATGTTTTTAGGAAGAGTCCTGTTGATGGTAGTACTTTTTGTGGAAATGACAGCCGGATTGCTCTGGTCCGCAGAAGGAGGGGATCTGGGCCGGCTGGTGATTACACCGTTTCGGTATGAGGATTTGGCCGGGAAAACTGCCGCTGATTTGACCGTGATAAGCCAGGAAGAATTGCAACAGATGAATGCGCGGACCGTGGCGGACGTCATGCGTTCCCAACCCGGACTGGATGTGCGTGACTGGTACGGGAATGGTATGAAGACGGCGGTAGATATTGCGGGATTTGGCGAGCAGGGGGCTCTCAATGTCCTGGTTATGCTTGACGGACGCAGGCTTAACGATGTGGATCTTGGCGGGGTGGACTGGGCACAGATTCCTGTTGAACGGATTGAAAGAATAGAAATATTGCGCTCGGGTGCAGGCGGAGTGCTTTATGGCGACAACGCTTCAAGCGGTGTTATTAATATTGTCAGTAAACGCGGTTCCGGGAGTCTTCAGGGGGTTCTCAAAGCCGGGGCAGGAAGTTATGGTGCGCTGGATCAGAGTGTCTCTGTCAGTGGGGGGGCCGCAAATCGTTATGATTATCGTTTTGATGCCGGACGCAGCGAGTCTAACGGTTACCGGATGAATTCTTTCAGCCGGACAGAAAACTTTTCCATGAACACCGCACTTGAACTGACGGATACTTTCGCGGTCAGTCTCGGAGCGGGGAGCCATACAGCCCGTTACGGCATGCCTGGCGCTCTCTGGCAGAACCATATTGACCAGTATGGCCGGCGTTATGCGCGTTATGCCGAAGATTATACAAAGAACGGGGATGATTATGTTGTGATCGGGCTTAAGAATCAGTCTATGGATAAGGGCGAGTCTTTGCTGGATTTCAGTTACCGCCGCAAAAAGACAGACTCGTTCTTTCTTAGTTCGGGCAATCCTACTTTGCGCAATGATATCGAAACCTTTGGCCTGACACCCCGGCATGTATGGCAGCTGCAACTGGCAGGCCGCGACAACCGTCTGGTTGCGGGCGCTGACCTTTATAAATCATTTTATCGTTCGTCCCAGAACGAGTATATGGATGATCAGTCGCTCCAGAATTACACCCATGTGACCAAGTCGTCGCTGGCAGGCTATATCCAGAATGAACTGGCGCTTCTGGATCCGTTGAGTTTTATTACGGGGGTGCGTTATGAGACGGCCCGGTATGCGTTTAATTATCATGATTATGACACGACCAGTTGGGGGCATCCCTATCCCGACCAGGACACGAAAACCCGGCCAGTGATGCGGGCATGGAATAACGGGCTGGTGTATGAATATGCGCCTGCTTCAAATGTTTTTGCGGACATGGCACAGAGTTTTCGTTTTCCCGCAGTTGACGAGTTTTCTTACCAGGATGCCGCTTTCCAGCAGCAGCTGGATACTTCTTTACGTCCACAGACAGCCAGGACCTTTCAGTTGGGGGTCAGGCACCAGTTCGCCGAGGGCAGAAAGGCTTCGGTGGCGCTGTTTCGGACAAACATGGAGGACGAGCTTTACTATAATTCCAATGGCGGACCATGGGGGTTTGGCAAGAACGAGAATTACGACCGCACCACTCACCAGGGGCTGACTTCGTCGGCAGATATTCGGCTGGCCGGGAGCCTGTCGGTTTATGGTAACTACTCCTTGACCGAGGCCGAGTTTGAAAACGGCATTTATAACGGCAACAGTATTCCTTTGGTTCCCCGGCATAAAGCGGCACTGGGGCTGAGAGTTCTTTTATCCAGAGACTTGAACTGGGATGTCGGCTCCTCGTATGTCGGGCGCCGTTATGGTCTTAATGACCAGGCCAATGCCCAGGGCCGGGTGAACGGCTATATGGTTATGGATACCAACATTCTATGGACAATACAGGACTGGAAACTGTCGGTGGGGGTTAACAATCTGCTGGATAAAGAGTATGCGGAAATGGCCGGGTATGCTTTTAATTCTTCGACGCTTTATTCGGACCGGTTTTATTACCCCAGCCCGGGTCGTAATTACCGCTTGAGCGTGGAGTATCGTTTTTAAATGCTGCTTATTTGTCGTCAGACTTTTGCGTGCGGAGCACTTTTTCGTGCTAGAATCCTTTATGAAAGAAAATGATGTTCATTTGCTGGAACTGCTTAAGACCTATTTTGGTTTTGACCGGTTTCGTCCGATGCAGGAGGACATTGTCAGGCATGTCCTGACCGGAGCCGACGCTGTGGTGCTTATGCCTACCGGAGGCGGCAAGTCTGTCTGTTATCAGTTGCCGGCGCTGGTGTTCGAGGGGATAACGCTGGTGGTTTCTCCCCTGATTGCTCTTATGAAAGACCAGGTGGATGGCTTGCAGGCCGGAGGTGTTCCGGCTGCGGTCATCAACAGCAGCATGAACGCCAGTCAGATCGGTCAGGTTATGTCCGGGCTCAGGAAGGGCACGGTTAAACTGCTTTATCTGGCGCCGGAGCGATTGGCTCTCGATGGTTTTCGTTCTTTTCTGCGCGAATTGCCTGTCAGTTGCGTTGCTGTGGATGAAGCGCACTGCGTGTCCCAGTGGGGGCATGATTTTCGTCCGGACTACTTGTCCATCAAGACGTTGCGGGAAGATTTTCCGGCTGTCGGGTTTGTTGCCCTGACGGCTACGGCCACCCGACGGGTTACCAAGGATATTGTGACCCAGCTGGAGCTTAAAACTCCGCGTTTTTTTGTTTCCAGTTTTAATCGTCCCAACCTGCATTATGATATTCGTCCCCGAAAGAAAGCGCTTGAGGCTTTGAGTGCTCTTTTGCATCAGGAGCGTTATCGGGATGCTTCAGCGATTATTTATTGTTTTTCCCGCAAGGAGACTGAAACCCTGGCGCAGGCTCTTTGTGCTCGCGGGTTTCGGGCTGAGGCGTATCACGCCGGGCTGGATGCCTCCGACCGGCATGCCATTCAGGATCGTTTTATCAAAGATGAAACGCCGATTATTACCGCTACGGTTGCTTTCGGGATGGGGATAGATAAACCGGACATTCGTCTGGTGGTGCATTACGCTTTGCCGGCTTCGCTGGAAGGGTATTACCAGGAAACCGGACGCGCGGGCCGGGATGGCCTGCCTGCGGGGTGTGTGTTGTTTTATTCCTATGCGGATCGTTTCCGGCAGGAATACTTTATTGACAGGATCGCTGATAAGGATGAACGCCGTCGGGCGCAGGAGAAATTGGAGCGGATGATGGCGTTTTGTGACAGCCATCTTTGCCGGCGGAAATTTCTTATGGAGTATTTTGGTGAACCCTGGCCGCACGGCAATTGCGCAGGTTGTGACCGTTGTCTGCCGCGTGCGGTTGAGCCGGAGATGCCTAAAACGCACAAGGTTGCCGCGTTCGGAAAAGCGCATGACGGCGACGAGCTTTTTGAGCAATTGCGCAGATTGCGTAAACGTCTGGCGGATGCGCGGGGCGTCCCGCCGTTTGTAATCTTTGCCGATACCTCTTTACGGGAAATGGCCCGGCAGCGTCCCTGCGACAGGGAAAGTTTTCTGGCGATCACGGGTGTCGGAGAAAAGAAGCTCGAATGGTTCGGACCGGAATTTATTCGATTGATCAGAGAATTTGCGTGACCAAACTGCCTGAAGGGTAGATAATACAGGAAACAGAAAAGATTTCGGAGCCGTGATGAAAACCGTATTGATTGTGGATGATGCCGCTGACTACGCCGAAAACATGAGGTTTGTCCTTTCCCGGGCAGGCTATGAGGTTGTTGTGGCCGCTACCGGCAGGGAAGGCGAACTTGTGGCCGCCAGGATCAGGCCGAACCTGATATTGATGGATTTACTTATGCCTGAGCAGGATGGCGTTGAAACAGTCATGCGGATCCGCGAGAATCCGGTGCTTAAAGATATTCCTGTTTTATTCCTGACTTCTGTGACCGCTGCGGAAGATGTTGTGGTTCCGGTCAAGGGAAAAGATTATCCTGGTTTATCCAAACTGCTGGACTACCCGATCATCGTTAACCGGGTGGCTGATCTGCTTGCCGCTCAGGCCGACATTATCTAAGCGATATCCTCAATTTACATTTCTGCGTTTGATCAGATCAGCGGGGCCAGCCATTTTTGGGCTTCTTCGATGGTCCAGTTTTTGCGTTGTGCATAGTCGCAGAGCTGTTCGTGGTCAATGCGTCCGATAGGAAAATAGGTGGCTACGGGGTGGGAGAAGTAAAATCCGCAGACTGATGCCGCCGGGAGCATCATGAAGCTTTCTGTCAGGCTGATGCCGGTTCTGGCCTGGGCATCCGTCAGCTGCCAGATGGCTGCCTTGTCGGTATGATCGGGGCAGGCGGGATATCCCGGAGCCGGTCGGATGCCGCGATAACGGCAGGCAATAATGTCTTCGTTGGTCAGTTGTTCGTCCGGTGAGTAACCCCAGAGGTCTTTGCGGACGGTTTCGTGCAGGACTTCGGCAAAGCCTTCCGCCAGACGATCAGCCAGAATTTTGAGCATGATTATGTTGTAGTCATCACCGCGGTAGAGTTTGACGGCCTCTGTCATGCCTTCTGCGGAGGTCACGGCGAACATTCCAAGATAGTCTTTGAGCCCGGACGAAACCGGTGCCACAAAATCGGCCAGCGCGCGGCAGGGCTCGCCTTCCGGCTTGAACACTTGCTGACGCAGGGTCGCAAAACGCGCTGCGAGTTTGCTGCGGGTTTCGTCAGTGTAAACTTCGATATCGTCTCCGGAACTGTTGGCGGGGAAAAAGGCCGCAACCCCCTGACAGCGCAGCAGTGCGCGCTTTTCGATTTGATCGAGCATGGCCTGGGCATCGGTAAAAAGTTTTCCGGCTTCTGTGGCGGTTTTGGGGTCTTTCATGAGCGCAGGATAACGCCCCTTGATGCCCCAGGCCAGAAAGAAGAACGACCAGTCAATTCTTGCCCGTATCCGGCGTATATCAAAGTTTTTGAAGCTGGTGATGCCCATCCGGCGAGGCGAGCAGACCATGTCCTGCGACCATTGGATCGGGGTTTTCATCTGCCGGGCTTCTTTGAGAGGAAGAAGTTTCCAGGCCGTTTGCTGTTCGGCAGCCAGGCGTTCGCGCAGCATCTTCTGGTGCGCCGCTTGTTCAAGGATAAATGTTTCCGCAGTGCCGGGGTCCATCAGTTTGCGGCAAATCCCCGCAGCCCGCGAGGCATCTTTGACATGGATGACCGGTCCGTGGTATTCCGTAGCGATCCTGGCAGCGGTATGTTTTTCGGAGGTGGTTGCTCCTCCGATGATCAGCGGGATGGAAAAATGCTGGCGGCGCATTTCCGCGGCGATATGGGTCATTTCTTCAAGTGAAGGGGTGATCAGCCCGGAAAGTCCGATGATGTCGGCCTTGTGTTCGCGTGCCGCGGCCAGGATGCGGTCGCAGGGCACCATAACGCCCAGATCAATAATTTCAAAGTTGTTGCAGGCCAGAACGATCCCTGCGATGTTTTTTCCGATATCATGGACGTCACCCTTGACGGTGGCCATAATGATCTTCCCGGCGCTTGAGGCTTGCGAGGATTTGTCCTGTTCAATAAAGGGCTGCAGGACAGCCACGGCTTTTTTCATGACCCGGGCGCTTTTGACCACCTGGGGCAGGAACATTTTTCCTTCTCCGAAAAGATCGCCGACCCGGTTCATTCCGGTCATCAGCGGCCCTTCTATAATAGAGAGCGGACGCGGATAAAGTTTCAGGGCTTCTTCTATATCGGCATCGATAAAATCTGTTATCCCTTTGACCAGAGCATGGGCCAGTCGTTCTTCCAGAGAAGTTTTGCGCCAGGCATCATCTTCCACAGTCTTCTGCTGCTGGGTCTGGACAGTTCCGGCCAGGGTGACCAGTCGCTCGGTAGCATCCTTGCGCCGGTCGAGCAGAACATCTTCGACGCAGGCCAGAAGATCCGGGGCGATTTCGTTGTAGACCGGAATGACCCCCGCATTGACAATTCCCATGTCCAGGCCGGACTGGATCGCGTGATAAAGAAAGGACGAATGCATGGCTCCGCGGACAGGCTCATTGCCGCGAAAGGAGAAGGAGACGTTGCTGATCCCTCCGGAGACCCGGCACAGAGGCAGAGTGCGTTTGATTTCGCGCACGGCCTCGATAAAATCAAGAGCGTAGCGGTTATGGGTTTCGATCCCGGTAGCCACCGCGAAAACATTGGGATCAAAGATGATGTCTTCTGCCGGGAATCCGGCTTCTTCAACAAGAATACGGTAGGCCCGGGAGCAGATGGCGGTTTTACGTTCTTTGGTATCCGCTTGGCCCTGCTCGTCAAACGCCATAACAACCGCGGCCGCCCCGAACTTGCGGATGATGTTGGCGCGTTGCCGGAAAAGGTCTTCACCTTCCTTGAGGCTGATCGAATTGACCAGCGGTTTGCCCTGCACACATTTGAGCCCGGCGAGAATAACATCCCAGCGGGATGAGTCGATCATGACCGGAACGCGGGCGATATCCGGTTCCGCTGCAATCAGGTTGAGAAAACGGGTCATGGCCGAGAGCGAATCCAGCATGGCTTCATCCATGTTGATATCGATAATCTGGGCGCCGGCATTGACCTGCTGGCGGGCAATCGCCAGGGCCTCTTCGTATTTTTCTTCAATAATCAGTTTGGCAAATTTTTTGGATCCGGTCACATTGGTGCGTTCCCCGATATTTATAAAAACGGGGCTGGTTCCCGGTACGAGTGGTTCGAGCCCGCTCCAGGACGAAGCCGGAGCAATTGCAGGAATTTTTCTTGGCGGTACGGCGTTGACTGCATTCGCAATGGCCCGGATATGTTCGGGGGTCGAGCCGCAGCAGCCGCCTACAATATTGACCAGTCCGCTGATGGCAAACTCGCGAATCAGGGCGGCCATGGTTTCAGGGTTTTGGTCGTATTCGCCGAACTGGTTTGGCAATCCGGCATTGGGGTAGGCGCTGATAAAGGTATCCGCCAGATCTGAAATTTCGGCAATATGCGGGCGCAGGTCTTTTGCTCCGAGCGCGCAGTTGAATCCAAAGGCCAGCGGACGGGCGTGCTTTAGGGAAGTCCAGAAAGCCGCTGCTGTCTGGCCGGAAAGGGTTCTGCCCGAGGCGTCAGTTATGGTGCCCGAAATAATGAGTGGCAAAGGACGGGCGGCTGTTTCGTTAAAGGTCAACGCGGCAAAGACTGCGGCTTTGGCGTTAAGGGTATCAAAAATGGTTTCAATGAGCAGCAAATCCACGCCGCCTTCCGCCAAGGGAAGGATTTGTTCCGTGTAGGCTTCAACCAGCTGGTCAAAGGTGACCGCGCGGAAGGAGGGGTCATTGACATCCGGTGATATGGACGCAGTGCGATTGGTGGGTCCAATAGAACCGGCAACAAAACGCGGGCGTGCGGGATTTTTTTTGGTGAATTCGTCGCAGACAGAGCGTGCCAGCCGGGCAGAGGCCAGATTGAGCTCGCCAACCAGGCTTTCCATGTGATAGTCCGCCATGGAAATGCGATTGGCGTTAAAGGTATTGGTTTCAATGATATCCGCACCAGCTTCAAGGTAGGCACGATGGATGTCAGCGATGATGGCAGGCTGGGTGAGCGACAACAGGTCGTTATTGCCTTTCAGGTCGCTATGCCAGGAGCCAAAACGCCCTTGGGGGCCTCCGCGGTAGGCTTCTTCGGTCAAGCGGTGGCGCTGGATCATGGTGCCCATGGCACCGTCAAGAACAAGAATGCGTTGGTTTAACGCCTGGGCTATAGGGTGTTTAGAGAAGGGATTATTCATGGCTAGAACGATAATAGAAAGCAGGGATAAAGTCAATTCCTGATTCGTCCGGTTTGAATACGGGCGCTCTCCGGCGATAGAAAGTGTGCTGACGGCGAGAAAGTTGTTGTTTTTTTTGAGGGGTATGATATATTGCTTGTTGTCTTTCGTCGGAAGAAGGTAAAGACTATCGAAGGTAGCCCAGAGGGCAACTGCTATGTGGATGTGTTGGGCAGTAAAAAAATAAACGAACAGGCCGAGCTTTTAGCTCGGCCTTTTTTATTATGTATGCCTAGCAAGATGCGCTTGCTTGGGCAGTGTCAGAGGCCAAAGCCAAAGCATAAGTCTCTTTCAAGCTTGCCAAGAAGAATCATTAGCAGGTCAGTAAGGGTGTCTGTTGTAAGCTGGGATCTGAAGAAATTGTGGGGTAAAATGTTGGTTCGATGAAATGGAAGCGTCTAAAGGCTGGTATATTAAGTAACTGATAATTTTGGAATCATCAAATTTATTCGGAAAGTTTGGGAGCTTTTCTAGAGATATAAGTATGGTGGTTAGTCTTATTCATCGGAGTTTCGTCATAGATTCTCTATATTTTTATTAACGAGAAATGCAGATTCGTTTTTTTATTAAAGGTTCCCAAGCTTCTGACATTTTTTAGGATTGGACTCTTCAGTGTGTTGAGGGGAAAGTCATGGGAAATAAAATGATTGTTGTTGAGTCTAGAAGTCAATCTTTTGAAGAAGAGGTGGAGTCTTTAAAAGAAATTTTGCGTGTTACAAAAGACGAGCTTGATCAATTTAATATTAGCTCAATGTATGTTGATAAAGAAAAGATATTACTTTCTGCGGCTGAGAAGCTATTCCCGGTTTTAGATGCGTACTTCGATGAGTTCTGGGAATATTTTTTAAGTTTCAAAGACCACGTTTTCGAGGAAAAGAGATGTTTTTTTAATCAAATACTTTACCCGTATTTAGGGAACTCAATCGAGACAAATACATATATTCGTAGTAGGCCTCTTGGTTATGCCGGAGATTTTGTAATGATGAATTATATTTATGATTATCATGACAAAAGATACTTGGGTGACTCCTTGTATTCTATGCTTATAAATAGATATACATGCAATATTAATGTTGCGAAATCAAATATCGCACGAAAAGATTACATAAAGAATTCAATACTGCAGACGTTAACGGTAAATAAGGATGCTGCTATTCTGAGTGTTGGTTGTGGTTCTGCGCGAGAAATTATTGAGCTTTTGCAAGAAGGGAAAATAGAGCAAGGGACATTTCATCTTTTAGATCTTGAGAAGAAAGCAGTTTCATATGTGCAACGGCAGTTATCAAATTTGGTTTATGATAAAACAAAGATCGATATTCATTTTTATGTGATGGACTTGGTCGAGGTCATCAAGAACGACCAATTCCTTTCATTGTTTGCTAATGTTGAACTTCTATATGCTTCTGGAGTTTTTGATTATTTGAGTGTGCGTGTCGCGAGAAAGATCTTTGCCAGACTGTTCTCAATCACAAAGAAAGATTTAATCATTTTTAATATGTCTTTAGAGAATGCTAGACATAGAGCCTATTATGAAGTGTTTGGGGATTGGCGGATGTACCATAGAACAAAAGAGGAACTATCAGAGTGGGGTGTAGATTTGACAGGGAATAAAATATTTAAGGTCGAGAATCCGGTCGGATGTAATAGCTATTGGATTCTTAAAGCTAGTAAGATATGAATTATCTTTCAATGTCAGGCGTCATCATAGCCTTAGGCAGTGCATTATGTTTCCTGATGGTTATTTTGAGTCGCCCCTTTAGTATTTTAAAGTTTACTTGGTCGGTTTTTAGTTTAGCAGTAGCGTTTTGGGGATTTGGATTGTTTAAGGCTTATTCATCAACAGACCATGCCTCAGCTCTTTTTTGGTTGCGTTTTTTGAATTTATCAGCAATTTCTATTCCAACCTTTTTTGTTCATTTTGTTTTTCTATTTTCTAAGTCTTCGAAAAAGAAGGAATTCATTTCCTATTATGTCATCGCTTTCATCATAATAATTCTAGCGTTATTATTCCCCAGTTTGTTTATTCCGAAAGTCTCTCCGAAGGCAGAGTTTTTATATTATCCAAAGCCGGGAATACTTTATTATTTTTTCTTTCCATTCTTCTCGTTCTTGGCTGGGAGGGGGTTATATTTGCTTTATAAGTTTTATAGGAGTTCGAGTGCCATTGTTGCAGTGCAGTCGAAATATATTTTATTTGGGACAATGATTGGTTTCTTAGGAGGAGCAACGACATTCTTTTATGTGTTTAACATCCCTATTTATCCATTTGGGGTAAGTCTTGTGGTTATTTATGTTGTTGCGGTAACCTATGCAATTACACGGCATAGTTTGATGGACATCCGCGTAGCCATAACCACAGCGGGCATTTTCCTGGTTGTTTATTCCGTGGCTTTGGGAATTCCTTTTATCCTCTACAATAAAGGGTACTATTTTATCGCTTTATGTTCGGCCATTCTTTTTGCCACTCCTGCGCCGTTCATCTACGGTTATTTCCGCAAGCAGGCCGAGGACAAGATTCTTAGAGAAGAACGTGAACGTCAGGCCGTGATAACGCGTGTTTCCACAACTTTTGCCGATATTCTTAATGCCGACGACATTATTCGTTCGGTGGTCGATATTATCGGCAAGACGTTTCGTCCGATGGCCGCGGTGTTTTATTTGTTTGATGGAGAAGCTTATCTGCGCAAAGAGGTCTACGGTCAGTCGCATGGATACCCTGAGGCTTTGCCTGCAGATCATCCGCTGGTTTTGTTTCTTAAAAAGCACGGCACCCGGTATCTGGATGAATTCCGTCAGGGGGTGGTCAAATGCGAGGATGAGCAGAAGACAGCACTTCTGGTCAAGGCGCTCTCCAGCGTGCCAGCAGCGGCGGCGGTTCCTTTCCGCAGGGCCGGATCAATGCCAGGCTTGCTTTTATTGGGCGAAAAAGCAGGGCGTGTGTATTCTGACCGCGATCTGGAGGTTCTAAATGACGTGGCAATTAACGGTGCCATGGCGATTGTCAATGCCCAGAACTATGAGCAGGAGCGCAAGAGTTTTGAGGAAAAGATGCATGACCGGCGATTGAAAGAGATCGGGTTGCTTGGCTCGGCCGTGGCTCATCAGATGGCTAATCGCCTGAACCGGATCACAGCCGAGTTGTGGATTGCCCAGGACTTGCTCGATGAGAATGCTCTGCAGAACAATTCCCGTGATGAGCTGGTTAGCAAAATAAGGGAGTGTTTCCGGAATTATCCGCTGATCATCCGCGACGCTCTGAGTTCCCGTTCGATTGCCGACGCTCTCAAGCGTTCCAGCAAGAAAGGTGCCGAACCGCGTGTTGTCAGGCTCAGGGATCTCATTCAGGGGGGGCGAGCCTTGGCTGAAGTTAAGCATCCGGGGGTCAAGATCGAATTTCTCGAGGATTACGGCGAAGATATACAACTCTGGGTTAACGATGCCGTTATCCAGGATGTTTTTGCCAATGCTTTTGACAACAGCCTGGACGCTATAAGGGCTCGCAGAAAATCCGGGGAACAGGTTGCCGGATATATGGGGCGGATTATCGTTCGGGCCGAGGTCCGGTCCGATCGGGTCTGGATTGAGCTGGAGGATAATGGAATTGGCATCAGGCCGGAGAATATGGAGAAAGTTTTTATTCCTTTGTTTACCACCAAGGGCACGGAGAATGGCACCGGACTTGGCCTTTATGCGATGCAGAACCTGGTTAAAGGACAAGGGGGCGAGATTGCCCTGACATCCGAGTATGGCCAGTGGACCAAGGTTTGCCTGCAGTTGCCAGGTGTTTCTTCTTGCTGTTAATTCCTTCCCTTCGAGTCTTTGTCCTGCCGGTTGAAATGCGGTTTCTTTTTTGTTACTATGCTCACGTCCTGTTTGAGGATAGGCGAGTTTTTCTTTGGTTTCACAAGAAGGGTGTTTTTAAAGTATGCAGTCACCATTAGCCCCCAAGCCACTCAAGGCAAGCCTTTCCGATCCAGCGACATGGGTTGACCAGCACGGCGATTATCTGTTTCGTTATGCGATGATGCGTTTGCGCAACAAGGATTTGGCCGAAAACATGGTTCAGGAAACTTTTCTGGCAGCCATTACGGGCAAGAACAGTTTCAGCGGCAGGTCGACCGAGCGGACCTGGATGGTGGGTATTCTCAAACATAAGATTATTGATCATTATCGCCGGGATTTTCGTGAGAAGACGGTTACGGACTTACAGGGCCAGCAAAATGATGAAGAGCAGACTATCGACAGTTTTTACGATGCAGCCGGAGATCCGCGCAAGTTTCCCAAAGACTGGATGCCCGAGCCGGAAGCCCTTTTGCATAACAAGGAATTCTGGGAGACACTGCAACATTGCATGGGGAAATTGCCGCAAAATACCGCGCATGCTTTTGCCATGCGTGAATTGGATGATAAAGATACCGGGGAAATATGTAAGGAGCTGGGGATTACGCCTACCAATCTGTGGGTGATGCTGCATCGGGCAAGGCTTCAGCTGCGCGAATGTCTGGAACGTAACTGGTTTGATCTGAAAAAATGACACCTATAAATCTGGAAAAAGAAACGCGTACCGGTTGGCTTGTTTCCTGCAAGCAGGCCGCTCTTCTGGTATCCCTTTCGTTCGAGCGTCGGCTGTCTTTGCGCGAATTTATTGTCATGCGGCTGCACTTGTGTTTGTGCAAAACCTGTTCTTTCTACCGGGCACAGATTTCTGTATTAAGAAAAGTGTTTATCCGTCATGAAGAACTTCTGGACAATGTCCCTCCCCTTGAACAAGACCGGTTGTCTCTACAGGCCAAAGAAAGGATCAGGGGGGCGCTTGGACGTAAAGGTTGAGGATACCCGGGTTTGCGGGTGGCCTGCAATCCGTCGTTCTTGCGGCGACCTTTCTGTTGGTATTGTGCCTTCTGCCGGTGGACGGATCATGTCCCTGGTTTTCGCCGGTCTTGAATTGTTGTTTTCTCCCCCGGCATTTCCTCTGGAAGTTCCTTGCGCGAATGCCGATCTGCGTTCTTTCAAGCGCCGAACCGGTTTTCTTCTTCCCGGAGGCAGCAAGGTCTGGCCGGCTCCGGAGAAGGAGTGGTGGGAAGGCATGCCTCCGGTCGATCTTGACCGGGCGCCTTTTTCTGTTGTTGAAGACGCCGAGAGTGTTGTCTTGACCAGTCCGGTTTGTCGTGAAACAGGTTTGCGCGTGACCCGTCGTATAAGTTTTCTGGAATACAACCGGCTTGGAGTGACTGAAATCTTCGAGAATGCCGGCAATGTTCCGGTTAATAAAGGTTTGTGGACAGTCACCCAGGTTCCGCGGCCATTTGATGTGTATTTTCCCTGTTCCACGCAGTGTATCCGATCCTATCATACGCATGACAGCACTCTGCCCGATCCCGGACAGCAGGCCGAAACCTGTGGGGCATGGTCGCACTTGCCGGTTCATTCGGGGGTATGCTTCAAGTTCGGCGCCTGGTATTCTCCGGGAGCGGTTCTTTTGCTGAAGAAGTCGGCGCAGGGGATGATCAGTTTTCTCAAGTCTTTCCCGGTAGATATCTCCAGGTCATACGCCCACTCCTCTGTGGTCGAAGTTTTTAACTCGGCCTCAGCTCCTTATGGAGAGCTGGAGATACACTCTCCTGTCCAATCCCTTCTTCCGGGGGAGCGGGCTGTTTTCAGCCAGAAATGGTATTTTAGCCGCTACTCTGCGCACACCCCCCTTGATACCATTTTGCAGAGGAACTTTTCTGTTTTTGCTGGATGATGTCACCGGCTGGATGCAAAGAAAGATTCCGGGCAATTGACGTGAACGGTATTTCCTTATATAACTAGAGATAGAGAGTGGGTTTGAGTAAGATTATTTTACTAAAAGGGAAAAGCGGGTTATGAAAAAGATACTGTGCGCGGATGATGATCCGACAATAAGGCGAATCATTTCAGAAGCTTTGCAGCGTTTTGGCTTCGAGGTTATTCTTGCCGCTGACGGTGTTGAGGCTTTGGCGCGTTTGAAGCAGGACAAGCCTGATCTGTTGTTGCTTGATGTCATGATGCCCGAGCTTAATGGTTATGATGTATGTTTCAAAATGAAGTTTGATCCGGAGTTGAAGCCAATCCCCGTGATCTTGCTGACTTGCAGGGATCAGGAGCTTGATGGTCGGCTGGGGGTTCTTATGGGTATTGAATATCTGCACAAATCCTGTTCGTCCTCCGAGCTGATCGCCAAGGTTCAGAAAGTCCTGGGAGCGGGTAACGCCAATTAGGGGCTTTACCTGCGCTCAGAGACTGAAAGGTCGAGGTATGCTCAGACTGTGTATTGTTTTTTGTTGTCTTTTTGCTTTTCTTCCGCCAGTGTATGCCTCGGAGCTTTCGTTCAGGGAACTCAATCCGGACGCGGGAAAGTACGCTTTTGTTAAAGATTATATTTTTGCTCTCTCTTATTACGCCCGGGTTGCGCAAAGACTTCAGCTGGAAGGTGAAACCGCGGCGGCCTCTCTGGAGCAGCAAGCCGTGGTTCGGCAATTGATCGCCAACCGTACACTGGATAATACGGAACTGCGCATAGCCCGCAATTATCTGAAGCGTTATTGTTCATCGGCCAGCCCTTTTGTCCGCAAGACGGCGCTGACGGCCGTTGATGCTTATCAGCGTCTTTTGACGATGAGTGCCCGGGAGCGTACGCTTTGGTCAGGTTTCTTGCGCTACATAACCGATGGGCAGCCTGAAAATTTTGACGAGAAAGAATTCAGCCGACAGCAGGTTCTTTTGGCCCAGCAGAAAAAAGAGGTGGCCAAGGATGTTTTGCGGGCCAGTGTTCTGGCCACCAGGGTCATGTTGAGTTCTGCTCATTGCGAAGATGAGACCTGCAGGGTGCTGGATTTTACTCCGGCCGAGAGAGACCGCTTGTCTGCCGCGCTGGCCACGGTTCCGGGTATTAATATGGATTGGGGCATGAAACCCGGACAGTCGACGGTCGAGGCGAGTGCGGCAGTTATCCGGGAGTCCCTGGAAGATCCGTTGTATTTGAGTCGTCCGTGAAAGAAATACCCTCGCATATTCCCATAACATTTCCTGAAGTTCGTGTGGTGGAGGCCTCTGCCGGATCGGGCAAAACCTATGCCTTGGCTGCACGCTATGTGATTCTTGCCCTGAAAATGACGGATGCCGGCCTTGAGCTTCCGCTACGCTCCATTCTGGCGCTGACTTTCACCAATAAAGCCGCTATTGAAATGAAGCGGCGTATACTCGATTTTATCAAGCGGATCGCGCTTGACAGAATCGACACCGCCCTGGAGCAGTCAGTTCTGTCTCCGCTTGGATTGTCCCGGCCGCGTGCCGTTGAACTGGCCCGGGGCTTGATGGCGGAAATTATCGGTCATTACAATTTTTTTCAGGTTGAAACCATTGATCGCTTCATCAACACCCTGCTGGTCAGTTGCGGGGCGCAGGCAGGGTTGACATCGGCGTTTTCTATCAGGACAGATTCCGGTGAGTATATAGCTCGCGCATTGGACGCACTGGTGGACACAGCTGCTTCTGACAAGCATGTGCGCCGCTTGTTCGAGGATTTTATTTTTAATTATTTACATGTCGAGGCTCGTACCAGCTGGATGCCCAAAGAGGCTGTATTGGAAGCCCTGAGAGGGCTTTTTTCGATCGAGAATACCTTTGCCCTTCCGATTGCCCGCGGTCAGGTTTCTCCGGAAGAGATTCTTGCGCTCAAGAAGCAGATTGTTTGTGACTTGCAGTCTTTCCGGCAGATCTTACCCGATGGAGCCAACGGGACGTTTGTCAAAAGCCTGGACAAGTTTCTTGATACCGGGCGCCGTTCTTTTCGTTTCAATGATTTGTCAGCGTATTTTGCCCGCCAGGATATTCCTGTCAACAAAGGGGCGCTGGTCACCGGCCAGCAGGCTGATTTGTGGCAGAAAATCCATCAGGGGTTCTTGCGGGCGGCGGATCTGGAAGTCAGGCATCTGTATGATCCGTATGTCGCGATTTATTATCTGATGCGTGCTTTTCTCTCCGGGGACTGTTCCCGGGAGGATGTCCTTTTTCTTGAAGAGCTTAATTCCCGGGCCAAGGTTCTTTTTGAGGGTGGGCTGGCTGTTCCGGATATTTTCTACCGTCTGGCCGTGCGTTACCGGCATTATCTGGTGGACGAGTTTCAGGATACCAGTCTTTTGCAGTGGGAGAACCTGCGCCTTTTGCCGGAGGACGCCATTTCATCCGGGGGGACGCTGTTTTATGTTGGCGACAAGAAGCAGGCGATTTATGGATTTCGCGGGGGTGAGGCGGGTCTTTTTGACGAGCTCAAGGAGGCTTACCGTTCGTACAATGTGCAGGAAGTTTCTCTTGCGGTTAATTGGCGCAGCCTGCCCGCCGTGGTCGAGTTCAACAATCGTGTTTTTGATCTGGCTTCGCTCGAACGTTTTGCTGCCGGTTTCGGGCTGGACAGTAAAGGTGTGAGAAAAGACACGGCTATCGGGTTTAGCACGGATGATATTCGTCGGTTGGGGGAAGTTTTTCATTCTTCGCGGCAGTCTTCCGCCAGAACGGACGGCGGTGGAGTTGTTCGGGTCGAGCAGGTGGAGTGCGCTGCGCTGAAAGAAGAAACGCTCGAGCTGGTCAGAGTCAGGATTATTTCCCTGCTGCGTTCCCTTAAAGAGCGCGGCTATGACTGGAGCTCGGTTGCGCTGCTTTTACGTTCCAACAGCGAGGTGGAGGAAACGGCCCGCTGGCTGCTGGAAGAAGGAATCCCGGTGCACTCGGAACGCCTTTCGAGTATCCGTGAACACCCTTTGGTCGAGGAAGTGGTTTCTTTCCTGGGTTTTCTGGCAGAACCGCAGGACAGCCAGGCTTTCGCCGGGTTTATTCTGGGCGATATTTTTACCCGCGCCTCCGGCCTCCAGCGTGACCAGCTGGAGGATATGATCTTGCGCTGGCGCATAGGGCGATCTCAGGCCGGTTTTCCGGAATCGTTGTATGTGTTTTTTCAGCAGCAATATTCCGGACTCTGGAATGAACTGCTCGATGATTTCTTTTGTAATTTCGGGACGTATCCTCTGTACGAGCTGATCGTGAGTTTCTATCGCCGGACGAATGCTCTTGTCCATTGTGTCGAAGGGCAGGCGTTCCTGATGCGTTTTCTCGAATTGGTCAAGGAGAAGGAAAAGGATTATCCGGATCTCTCCGGTTTTCTGGAACATTACGCCCTTCTTGCGGGCGAAGTGCTTTTTGTGCGAGGGCCGGGTGGA
This sequence comes from Candidatus Omnitrophota bacterium, assembly GCA_903944345.1. Classification (GTDB taxonomy): domain Bacteria; phylum Omnitrophota; class Gorgyraeia; order Zapsychrales; family Fredricksoniimonadaceae; genus CAJARJ01. Next base: position 107,023 of record CAJARJ010000014.1, on the reverse strand, counting down.
GATGCTGTTAAACTTTTGACGGTGCACAAGGCCAAAGGTCTGGAGTTTCCGGTTACGATTATTCCTTTGTTGACGATAAAGCCCAAGGTGTCAGGATCGGGTGACGGGCGCGCGCACAATTACACTCCTGTTGTTGACGGAGACGAGGTCCGGCTTTTGCGTTTGACCCAGGATTACAGAAAGTATTCCGATACGGCTGATGAGGGTTACGCGCGGGAGTATATTCGCTCTCTGATGGGGGAACTGAATATGACCTATGTTGCTCTGACCCGGGCTGCGGAGGAGCTGTATGTTTTTATTCCTTCCCGGGCCGGGCGGGCTGTTAATCCTGCGTTGGCCTTGATTCCTGCGGATTGTTATGCCATCGGGACTACCGGTCCGGTGGCAAGGAAAGAACGCCGGGAGGATGGAGAGATCCGTGCCCTGCAGCCTTCGGCATGCCGGGACTGGATGGAGTATCTTGCCGATGAATTCGTTCCCCGGGAAACGCTGGCGTTCCGTCGTGAACGTCAGGAGGGGGTCTTGCGTCACGCGATCCTGGCCGGAATTCCTGGATTGCCGCCGGGGACGGATGCCCGGGAGGCGCTGGTGACAGCTGCCCGCCTTTGCGGTGTGCCGGCCGAGGAATCTCTTTTGCAGGAACTTGAGGCGCTGCTTACAGCCCGGGCCACCCGCCATTTTTTCTTTACTTGTGCTCAAGTCTTTTGTGAGAAAGCCTTTCTTCTTCCTGATGGCAAGGAACGCAGGCCAGACCGCATTCTCGTCTTCAAGGACGAGGTCCAGGTGGTGGATTTCAAGCTTGCTTCGGCAACGGATGCCGGAAGGGATCAGTTGCGGGAGTATTTGCGCTTGCTGGCGGATGTCTATGCTCCACACAGGGTGCGGGGTTTTCTGGTGACCATCAATCCTGTTGCGGTGGAGGAGGTCGGGTTATGAAGGGGCGAGTGGTAACGGTTGATTTTACAAAAAGTTTTATTGCCGAACTGGCCGGATATATCAGCCGTGAATATATTGCCGTGCGCAGGCCCATGTCCCGTCTGGCTGTTGTTTTCGGCGGAAAACGTCCGGTTCTTTTTCTTAAAAGGGAACTGGCCCGCAGGCACAGGCAAGTGCTGGAATTGCCGGCTTTCTTTGCTATTGATGATCTGGTCAATCTTGCGGCCAATCAGTCCGGTTTTCTGGCGCCTTCCTCCGGAGAACTGGATGATTGTTATGAAATTTACCGGCTGGTGCGCGAATTGACTCCTGAACTGCTGGGAGGGCGTGAGGACTTTGCGCGTTTTTTGCCCTGGGCCAGGGAATTGCGGCGTTTTATTGAACAGGCGGATCTTGAGGATATTTCTTCCCGGAAGCTTCTTAATGTCGAAGAAAGCGCCCGTATCGGTTTTCCGGTCCCCGAGTCAGTTAACCGGCTTTTGTCCCGGGTTTCTGTATTGCGCGAGGCGTTTCATGGCAATCTGCTGGCCCGGGGGAAAGCTTCACGCGGCATGCAGTACATGCGGGCGGCCGCCAATTCCCGGCAGCAGCCACTGTTGCCTTTCGACGAGATTATTTTCGCCAACTTTTTTCATTTTCACAGCACTGAGGAAACTCTGGTTCGCTCTTTTTATGAGCGGGGGCAGGCAACATTCTTTTTCCAGGGAGACCGGCGCAAGTGGAGCGTGCTGGAACGTCTTTCCGGGAGGCTGGGCTGTGATATCACGGAGGGTTCTGAGCCTGTTCCGGTCAGAAATGAACTCAAGGTTCATGCGGCGTATGATATGCATTCCCAGGCCGCGATCGCCCGGGACATTCTGTCCGGGGTTGACGCGCTCGAGCGCACGGTGGTGGTTTTGCCCGACACAGGGGCACTGGTTCCGCTCATCTCGTCTTTGCCGCAGGCTGTCCGGCAATTTAATGTTTCCATGGGGTATCCGCTTAATCGCGGGAGTGTGGTGGTTCTGTTGCGTTTTGTGTTTGCAGCTCAGGCTTCCCGCCGCAATGGCCGGTATTACTCCCGGGATTATCTGAAGCTTGTCCGGCATCCCTTTATTCGGAATTCCGACCTGTTTGCGGCCCCGGGGCTGATGAGCGCGCTTGTCCGCCGCCTGGAAGCGGCGCTAAGTGGGCGTTCTCTGACGGCATTATCGGGCACATTGTTTTTTTCTTTGGCCGAGGTTCTGGATGACAAGGCTGTTTTTGACGGCCTGGTCCTTGAAATGTCGCAGGCTGCAACAGAAGTCTCTGCTGCCCGATTGCGCGAGGGGTTGGAGCGGATCCATTATTTGTGTTTCGAGGCCTGGGAGAACGTCAATACCCTGGGCGCTTTCGCGGACGCGGTCGGTCATTTTCTGGATGTTCTGACGCAGGGAGCTTCCTGGGGACATTATCCTTTAAATGTCAATATTGCCGAACGTCTGTATTCACTCAAAGACGAACTTGCAAAAGCTTCTTTCGCTTCGGAAGTGATGTCTATGGACGATCTGGTACGGATTTTTATGAGCCGGGTCGATAGCGAGGTGGTCAGTTTCTCCGGGGCGCCACTCAAGGGATTACAGATTCTGGGGCTTTTTGAGACACGCTCGCTGGACTTTGATAATGTCATCATTCTGGATGTGAACGAAGGGGTTCTGCCGGGTGTTGAGGTGCGTTCCTCGCTTATCCCGCGCGAGATTCTTTCCATGCTTGGTCTGGAGCGTATCGAGGAAGAGGAGGATATCCAGCGTTATCAGTTTATGCGTATTATTTCATCCGCCAAACGGGTACACCTGGTTTATCAGGATACAAAAGAAAAGGCTCCCAGTCGTTTTGTGGAGGAACTTGTCTGGGAGGAACAGAAAAAACGGGGAGATGTGATTCCGTTCCCGACCGAGCGGGCGGGTTTTGCCCTGCGGCTGTCTTCGGTTAGCCGGCAGGCACGCAAAACACCGTTGACGATGGAATTTTTGCGCGGTTTTTCTTTCTCGGCGACAAGCATTAATATGTATCTGGAGAATCCTTTTCGTTTCTACCGGACTTTTGTACTGGGCCTGAGGGAGCCGGAGAATTTGCTCGATGAGCCGGACGCGCTGATGGTCGGAAATTTCTGGCATCGTCTGCTGGAGGAACTTTTTCGGCCGCTGGCCGGACGGCCGTTTGCCTTTTCCTCCGCAGATTCCGCGCGGGGCTGGCATTTGTTCGAGCGTTTCTTCGACGAGCATTTTTCGCGCAGGATGCGTTCGGATTCTTTTCTGGTGCGGGCTGTCGCGGAGCACAAGTTTCGTTCCATTCTGGAGGATACGCTCGAGAGGCAGGCGGACATCGCGGAGGTTGTGTCTGTCGAAAAAGCCTGTGACGAGTGGATGGAGCTTCCTTGCGGGCGTTTTCGTTTCAAATCAAGAATCGACCGTCTGGACAGGATGAAAGACGGGCGGTTGCTGATACTGGATTACAAGACCGGCAGCGCTGACCGGATACCTCCGGATGATTTTGTTTTTACCCGGGGGATGGGACGGGAGGAGATTTACAGAAAAGCCGGGTCTTTTCAGCTTCCGCTTTATCTTTATTTGGGATCCAGGCTTTATCCGGGGCAAATCCTCGATGCGGGGCTTTATCGTTTGCGGGAAGTCAGGCTGGATTCTGTCTTTGAGGGCAGAATTCCACCCCGGCCCGAGATCTTTCTGGCTCCGTATCTGGAGGCAATTGATTATCTGATGTCACAGATTATGGATCCGGATTTGCCTTTTGAGGATCATGAGCTGGCCCGCATCTTGCAGGGGTAATGTTAAAAAAATCATATTAATGATTGTTCTGCCACTTTTTGCAGATATAATTCCACTCATATGGTAGGAACAGTCCTGTTAGTTGATGACGAAGAGCTGGTTGTCGACGTCACAAAAAAGAAGCTTCTGCAGCAGGGGATTTCCGTTATCGGAGTCAATGACGGCGAGCAGGCCATCAAGGTTTTACGCGAAGGCCCGGTTGACCTTATTGTCCTTGATATTGAAATGCCCCAGATGAACGGCTATGCCTTTTTGTACGAGCGCAAGAAAATCCCCGGCGCGGAAAATATCCCGATTATTGTGCTTACGGCCTACGACTCCATGGAGCCGATCTTCTGCCGGCACGGGATCAGTGCCTATTTGGTCAAGCCGGTTCGTTTTCAGGATCTTTTATCCAGAATCATGGAGATCTTGGCTGAAAAGACTTCAAGGAATCTTTTTATTCCTGCCGCCCCGGAAAAGACGTCCGCCCCGGATTGACAGCAGGGCTGTCTTATGATCAGTAACAATCTGCAACATCTCACAGACAATATTCGCGCGGCGGCCAAACGCTCCGGTCGTTCCGGCGATAATATTATTCTTGTAGGGGTTACCAAATTCGCCAGTGTCCAGGCCGTTAATGAGGCCCTTCGGGCAGGACTGTCGCATATTGCCGAAAATCGTGTTCAGCTGGCTGACGAAAAGTTTCCATTGCTGGATGCCGGTGGACGGCTTTTGACCACTCATCTGATTGGGCATCTGCAGACCAACAAGGTTCGGGATGCTGTGCGTCTTTTTGATTTGATCCAGTCGGTTGACAGTCTGAAGCTTGCTCTTGAGATCAATAAGCGGGCGCAAGCCTGCGGCAAAATTCAGAACATTCTTCTTCAGATGGATATCGCCCGGGAGGAGCAGAAGTTCGGCCTTTCTCCCGGAGAGATTGATCAAATGCTGGACGGACTATCCGCGCTGGCGCATGTTCGTCTGCAGGGATTGATGACTATGGCTCCTCTTTGTCAGGATGCTGAAAGAATCCGTGGAGTTTTCAGGGATTGTTACGGTCTTTTTCAGCAGTTGGCTGCCCGGCCGTTACCTGGCGGTGGCCAAATGAAATATCTGTCCATGGGGATGAGTGGAGACTATACTATAGCGATTGAAGAGGGGGCCAATATGGTCAGGATTGGTTCGGCAGTATTCGGAGAGAGTTCCCATCGGGAGGTTTGAGATGAAGATCGGGTTTATTGGTTGTGGTAATATGGGAGAAGCCATACTTGCCGGCAATTACAAGAAACATTCATGCCTGGTGTGTGAGCCAAGAGCAGAACGCAGGGCGTATCTGAAAAAGAAGTTTAAGGTGTCTTCCTGTTCGCTTGCGGAATTGCTGACGGCCTGCGATGTTATTTTGCTCGCGGTTAAACCACAGGATTTCCCGGCATTATTAGCCGATATTGCCGGCCAGCCGCTTAAGGGAAAACTTTTTGTGTCGATAGCTGCCGGCATTCGTACGGCATTTCTGGAACAATCCTTGCGATCCGCACGGGTTGTTCGTGTGATGCCCAATCTTCCGGCCATGATTGGTGAGGGTGTCAGCGCGGTCTGCCGTGGACGCAGTGCGAGTGCCAAAGATCTGGCACTGGTGCAGGACATTTTTTCCGGGGTGGGGGACAGCCTGGTTCTCAAGGAATCCCAGATGGACGCTGTTACGGCGGTTTCCGGCAGTGGGCCGGGGTATATTTTTCTGGTTGCGGAGTGCATGATGACTGCCGCACGCGATCTGGGGTTTACCGAAAAGGAAGCACGGACGCTGGTTCAGGGAACGTTGCTGGGATCTTCGCGTTTGCTGGCGGGCTCAAAGGATTCTGCCGCCGGGTTAAGATCAATGGTTACCTCCAAGGGCGGCACAACCCAGGCGGCGATGGATGTTTTTATGGCCGGGGGAATGCCCGCTCTTTTTGTTTCGGCGATGACCGCCGCGAGGGACAGGGCTAAAGAGCTGGCACGGTAGTTTCTAAAATAAAGAGATACGCTAAAGGAGTCGGTCTATGGCAACAGTCGGGGTCATTGGCGGGAGCGGTTTATATCAGATTGACGGTTTGCAGGATGCGCGGGAGGTGTCGCTGGAAACGCCTTTTGGTGACCCGTCGGATGTTTTTGTAACGGGCACACTGGAAGGGACTCCGGTTGTTTTTCTTCCTCGTCACGGGCGCGGACATCGCATTTCCCCGTCCGAGATCAATTGTCGGGCGAACATCTGGGGCATGAAGAAACTTGGAGTTGACGCGATTGTTTCCGTGTCAGCGGTCGGCAGTCTGAAGCTCGAGATCAAGCCCCTGGATTTTGTGGTTCCGGATCAGTTTATTGACCGGATGACAACCCGCGGCCACAGCACATTCTTTTCGGGGGGGATTACCGCCCATATCAGCATGGCCGAGCCTGTGTCTGATGAAGTTGCGGATATCGTTTACCAGTCTTGTGAAAAAGCAGGAGTTGATGCGCACAAGAATGGAACTTATCTGAATATGGAGGGGCCGCAATTTTCGACCAAGGCCGAGTCGGCACTGTATCGTTCCTGGGGGTGTGACATTATTGGAATGACCAATCTGCCCGAGGCCCGGCTGGCTCGGGAGGCCGAGATATCTTATGCAACACTGGCTGCGGTGACAGACTATGACTGCTGGCATCATTCGCACGGGACGGTTACTGTCGAGATGATTATTGAATGTCTGTCTAAAAATATCAAAAATGCCGAAAAGATTCTGAAACTTGCGATTCCCAGAATTGGCCGCATCAAGAAATTTTCCGCGTCTTCCGCGCTTGAAGGGGCTATTGTGACCCGTCCGGATCTTGTTCCGGAGCAGAAAAAGCGGGATCTGGAGATTATAATTGGCAAATATATGAAATAAACCCGGATTGGCCCACAGGCGTTTGCAGCCCGGGAAGGCGTCCCCGCGGATAGTCTTGACAAACGTTTCGTTTGATATAAATTGTATCGGCATTAATTTTTTGCTTCCGAAAAGAAACGAAGTGTGTGAAAACTGTCCGAGCGACTGGCAGATGTCCGAGCGCCGCATAAAGGGCAAACCCCAGAAGGATTATATGGATTATCAAAAAACACTCAACCTTCCGAAAACAGATTTCCCCATGAAGGCGGGGCTTGCCCAGAAAGAGCCGCAAATGCTGGCCGCCTGGGAGAAGTCCGGTTTGTATACCCGTATTCGGGAGCAAGCCAGGGGGCGCAAGCCGTTTATTCTGCACGACGGGCCTCCTTATGCCAACGGTAATATCCATATTGGCCATGCGCTTAACAAGATTCTTAAAGATGTTGTGGTTAAGTACAAAACCATGCAGGGTTTTGACAGCCGGTATATTCCAGGGTGGGATTGTCATGGGCTGCCTATCGAGCATGCCTTGCTCAAGGAACTCAAAGCCAGAAAGTCCGACATTGATTGCCTTGAATTACGCCGCAAGGCGCATGATTACGCCATGAAGCATGTTGGTTTGCAAAAGGAACAGTTCAAGCGGTTGGGAGTTATGGGGGATTGGGACAAACCCTACCTGACACTGGCACCCTGGTATGAAGCCTGTATTCTGGAAACCTTGGCCGAGTTGACCCGTAAGGGTTATGTGTATCGTAATCGTAAGCCGGTGAACTGGTGTTGTGATTGCGAAACTGCACTGGCCGAAGCGGAAGTCGAGTACGAAGATCACACCTCTTCGGCAGTCTTTGTCAAGCTCAGGGTTACCAATCCGGTGGTTTTGGGGCTTGCCGACAAGGCCGAGCTTTTCCTTCTGATCTGGACCACAACGCCCTGGACATTGCCGGCAAACGTGGCGGTTGCGGTGCATCCGGATTTTGATTATGTATTGGTAGAAACAACTCGCGGACAGCTGATTGTGGAAAAAAATCTTTCTGCGGGTGTTCTGGATAAAGGTGCGTCCGCAAAAAACGGGCTGGACTGGAAAGTCTTGCGGGAGTTCAAGGGCAGCGCGCTGACAGTGCTCGAATATGCTCGGCCGTTTGCTCCGCAGAAGTCCGGACGGGTGGTTGCGGCGGATTACGTGACCAGGGAAGACGGTACGGGTCTTGTACACACAGCTCCGGGACACGGTCAGGACGACTACCAGACCGGCCTGCGTTATAAACTTGATATTCTGATGCCGGTCAATGATCGGGGTGTTTTTACGGACGAAGCCGGTATTTTTGCCGGGAAGCACGTTTCCAAAGTCAATCCTGAGGTGATCGCCGAGCTGGATGCGCGGGGGTTGTTGTTTTATTCCGAGGATATCCGGCATTCCTATCCACATTGCTGGCGTTGCAAGAAACCGATTATTTTCCGGGCGACCTGGCAGTGGTTCCTGAAGATTGATCATGAGGGATTGCGTGCCAGGGTTAAAGAGGCCATTCATTCGGATGTCCAGTGGTTTCCGGCGGCGGGGCAGGAGCGTATCCGGGCCATGGTCGAGACCCGGCCGGACTGGTGCCTTTCCCGTCAACGCAACTGGGGAGTTCCCATCCCTGCAGTCAGACGTAAGGGCACAGATGAACAGTATCTTTTTCCCGAACTCGTTGACCATGTTGCCCGTCTGGCGGCAGAGCATGGTTCCAATGTCTGGTTTGAGCGGGACCTGGCGGCTTTGTGGCCCAAGGGGTTTGAACCCGCCCAGGGGAAAGTTGAAGATTTCGAAAAGACACACGACATTCTGGATGTCTGGTTTGATTCCGGGGTCAGTCACCGGGCTGTTTTTAACGGAATGCTCAAACTGCCCCTGCCGGCCGATCTTTATCTGGAAGGCTCTGATCAGCACCGCGGCTGGTTTCAGTCTTCGATTATTCCTTCGGTTGCCCTGGATGGCCGGGCTCCGTACCGGCAGGTTCTTACTCACGGGTTTGTGGTTGACGGTGACGGGCGCAAGATGTCCAAGTCACTGGGCAATGTCATAGCTCCTGACGATGTGATCAAGAATAACGGTGTTGACATCCTGCGACTGTGGGTGGCTTCTTCCAATTATAATGATGATATCCGGCTTTCCAAAGAGATCATGGACCGGCTGGTGGATGCCTATCGCAAGATTCGTAATACGGTGCGGTATCTGTTGGCCAATCTGGACGGGTTTATTCCTGCGGAGCACAAGGTCGAGTCCGCTCAGCTGCTGGAAGTGGATCGTCTGGCCTTGAGCCGTTACGCGGGACTGGTCAATCGGGTGACTGCGGCGTATGAACGTTATGATTTTTCATCAGTCATTCGGGAGATATATCTTTTTTGTAACGAGGATCTCTCCGGCTTTTATCTTGACATCCTCAAGGATCGAATATATACTTCCGGCTCGCGATCCTTGAAAAGGCGCTCGGCACAAACTGTTCTTTATTATATTGCCGACGGAGTCGTCCGGATGCTTGCGCCGGTTCTGGCGTTCACATCCGAAGAAATGTTTACCTTTCTTCCTGGTGCCGTTCCGGATAACAGCGTTCATCTGGCTTCGTGGCCTTGCGTCGATTCGTCCTGGCACGATTCAGCTTTGGAAGAACGCTATGCTCTCCTGACACAGCTGCGGCCGTATATTCTCAAGGCCCTGGAGGCTAGGCGCGCTGAGGGGGCTATCGGGGCTTCGCTGGAAGCCCGGGTCATTATTCGTACGGCAAGTCAGCGTGACGCCGAATATTTTGAAGCGTTGCTCGACACATTGCCGATGCTTTTTATTGTTTCCGCGGTTTCGATTGAGCGGGTTACGGCGGTAGTGTCTGCTGTCGGTGGAGTTTTTCCGGCCACAGAAATTGTTATTGCCCGTGCGCAAGGAGACAAATGTCCGCGTTGCTGGAATTACCGGCAGGATCTTGGTCTTGATCCAGATCATCCCGGAGTATGCCCGCGATGTGCTGCAGCGGTGAAAGGTGAGGATTAACCGTCAATCACAAGAAGGATGTTTCGAAATGCCCGATAAAATGGACGAAAAGAAGCTGGATTTTTATAAGAAGCTGTTACTCAAGATCAAAGGGCAGATCCAAGGCGATATCCGCAGCATGTCTGATGAAAATGAGGGTGAGCAGGGAGACAAGGGGGATGTATCCGGTCATGCTTTGCATATGGCGGATGTGGCCACCGATATGTATGACCGGGAGTTCAATCTTTCGCTGGCGTCCAATGACCGGGAGGTTATTTCGCGTATTGATGATGCTCTTGCCCGGATCGATAAGGGCGTGTATGGCTTTTGTCTCAAGTCAGGAAAGCGTATTCCTGATCAGCGTTTGAAGGCGATTCCTTACGCAGAGTACTGCCTTGAAGTCCAGGAAGAAATGGATCGCAAGCTGGGGAAATGATTCCCGCTCGCACACAATAATTTTTTCTGATAGTTCCTTGATCCGGACCAAGGCGTTTTATGCGTAAACACAACAATTCTTTTACGGATATTGCCCTGTGCCTCAGTACAGTCGTTGTTGTGGTTCTGGTTGACCGCTTGACCAAAATCTTTTTTTCCGATCTTTTGCGGATCGGAGAATCTTTACCCATCATTTATCGTTTCTTTCATTTTACCCTGGTGCATAACACCGGGATCGCTTTTGGTCTCTTCAAGGACAACGGGTTTGTTTATCTGGTCATCCCTTTGATCGCGGTTGCCCTGTTGCTCTACAATATCTATTATTACCATAAATGCTCGGAGCTTGATCGTTGGTATGTTGTTGCCTTTTCCCTGATTCTGGGCGGAGCAATCGGCAATCTTACTGACCGGATTTTATTGGGTTATGTGATCGATTTTATTGACTTCCGGATCTGGCCCGTTTTTAATGTGGCCGACAGTGCGATCAGTGTCGGGGCCGTCATTATTATGGGGAAATGTTTTTCCTGGCCCTGGCAGGTTGCTCCGAAGAAACCATAGACTTTCATAACGGACTTAGACTATGTATCCAAAGCTTTTTTCGTTTGGCCCTTTTACACTTTACAGTTATGGATTGATGCTGGCTCTGGCCGTGCTGCTCTCGGGAGGGTTGCTTGCGCGGGAAGCGGGCAAGCGCATGGGAATCGCGCGGGATGTTGTTTATGATCTTGTTTTCTGGGTTGTGCTTTCGGGTATAGCCGGGGCGCGTCTTTTTTATGTTTTTCTGAACCTGAAGTATTTTATTTCTTCGCCGCTCGAGATTGTAATGCTCTGGAATGGCGGATTGGCCTGGCAGGGCAGTTTCTTTGGCGGTCTGGCCGCTTTTGTCGTTTATTTGCGCAAGAAGAATATTCCGGTGTGGCGCTTTCTCGATCTGGCGGCTCCCTATGTGGCTTTGGGGCATGCTATCGGCAGGGTCGGTTGCCTGCTCAACGGCTGTTGTTACGGCAAGCCAGTGGCGTGGGGGCTTGTTTTTCCTTCCTTTGACGTTGCCGTCCATCCGACCCAGGTTTATATGTCTTTGACCCAGCTGGTGATTTTTGTTTTATTAAGGATCGCTGCTTCCCGGAATTTTCGTGACGGCCAGATTTTTGTCTGGTATTTGTTGTTATCCTCGATTGACCGTTTTTTCATCGAGTTTTTCAGGGCGGATCATCTTTTATACGCCGGACTGAGTATTTTCCAGTATGTATGTCTGGTGGTTTTTATGTTTGCTTTTTATGCACAAATTCGTCTGAACCGGACTCGATCATGACAACGCACACGTTGACAATTACCGAACAGGACAAGGATATCCGGGTAGATATTTATGTGGCCCGTAGTCTGCCGGACGTTATTCCTTCGCGCATGTTTGTAAAACGTTTGATAGATGATGGTCGACTGCTGGTGAATGGCGCTGTGGCACGTGCCTGTTATCATGTTCAGCCCGGTGACCGGATTGACCTGGATGTCAGGGATGAGGATTATCCGGACGAACGCCTTAAGCCGGAGCCGGCACAGCTGGATATTGTCTGGGAAGACGGCGATGTCATTGCACTGAACAAGCCGGTCGGGATATCGGTTCATCCGGCTGCCGGGAATTATAGCGGGACTCTGGTGAATGCTCTGGTTTATCATTTTGATGAACTCTCCGATATCAATGGGGGCAAGCGTCCCGGGATCGTGCATCGTCTCGACAAGGAAACGTCCGGGATTATTCTTGTGGCGCGCAATAATTTCGCTCATGCCCGGTTGGCTGCCCAGTTTGAGGAGCATTCGATAGAAAAAAAGTATGTTGCTCTGGTTGAAGGTGTTGTGCAGTTCGATGAGGGGCGGATCACCGCCGCCATTGCCCGGCATCCGAAACATCATGATATGCGGCGCATTGCCAGAGAAGGCGAGCCGGCCAAGACAGCAGAAACTTTTTATTCTGTTATCAGGCGTTGCCAGCGGCTGACTGCAGTGGCGCTCTATCCAAGTACCGGGCGAACCCATCAGCTCAGGTTGCATATGCGTCATAGCGGTCATCCGATTATGGGAGACGAAAAATATGGCAATAAAGGAAATTTCCCTCGTATGGCCCTGCATGCCCAGGCGATAGCTTTTGATCATCCTCGCAGCGGGCACAGACTCGAATTGTCCGTTCCGCTGCCGGAAGATTTCATGGACTATGTTTGATAAACAGGGTTGTAATCTCTCTTGTGGCAGTGCTTTTGGACAATATTTCTTGAATTTCCTCTTTACATCCTGAAGTGCCTTTTTATAATAGGCTTATAACAGAAGAGGATGGGACAACCTTATGAAAAATTCGGGACGCACAGCTTTTGTTTTTCTTTTTCTGACGATTATCATTCTTGTTTCTGCGGTTGCGATCAGTATTTATATGCTGCAGAAGGAAACGGCCAATCGTCGTGCGGTAGAAGCTTCACTGGCAGAGCTGACGCTCAAGAACGCCAAAGTCGAGGCGACTCTCAATGACGCTCAGGGTCAGATTCTTGTGCTTGAAGGCAAGAACAAGGATGCGGATGAAAGAATTAATGCCTTGCTGGATGATCTGGAAATTGAAAAGGGGCTGAGAGACGAGATCAAGAAAGAAAATCTTGCTTTGCGTGATAACCTGGATCAGGAAGCAAAGGCCAAGCTTGAAATACGCAATAAACTCTCCCAGGAGTTGGAAGATTTGCAGAGTAAATTGAAGACGTTTGAATCGGCGGCTGTTCAGCACAAGCAGGATGTTTTGCAGTTGAGGCAAAGCCTGGCCGATTTTCAGAAAAAGAGCGAGGATCTGGAAAAGCAGGTTAATGATTTCAAGGCGGGCAAGGCTCCGGAGTTGTCTGGCGAGAACAATGATCTTTCTCCCGCAGCGGCCGCGGAAGATCCTGTTCAGCTGGATCGGATTATCGTGGCCCAGGAACTTTCCAGAAATGGCAAGGTGCTTAATATTGATACTGAAGCCGAGTTTCTTATTTTTGACCTCGGAGCCAAAGACGGGGTGAGTGAGGGGGCTGTGATGTCGGTTTATCGCGGCAGTGCTTATCAGGGAGACGTTCGAGTCACCCGGGTTCAGGATGAAATGTCGGCAGCCGACTTTGTTCCGCCTTTATCAAGCCGCAAGGTTCGCAAGAACGATCTGGTGTCTGCTAAAAGATGAAATTCAGGATTTCTCCGGTGGCCAGGATGGCCGGTGCAGTTGATCTTCCGGCCTCAAAGTCGTATTCGATCCGGGCTATCTTTATAGCCGCCTGCGGCGGCGTATCCCGTCTGACCGGGCTTTCGGATTGTGATGATGCCAAGGCTGCTTTGGGTGTCGCTCGTGCTTTGGGGGCATCCCTTAAAGCCATTCCGGGTGGTTTTCTGGTGGAGGCTGCGTCATCGGCTAAAAGCAGGAAACAATTGAGGATTGATGTGCGTGAGTCCGGAACATCCCTGCGTTTTATTCTGCCGCTGCTTCCTTTTTACACCGATTCGGCTCTGGTCAATGGCAGGGGAACTTTGATCGGCCGCCCTAACCGGCATTTACTTGAAACGCTCACCGCCTGCGGTCTGACGTTTACTGCAGAGGATTCCAACGGTTCTGTCCCGATCAGTTTTCAGGGGGGAAGCTTCTCCGGCGGGCGAGTGTCAATTGACGGGTCGCTTAGTTCGCAGTTTATATCGGCGCTTATGATTGCTTTGCCGCAAGCACCGCGGGATACCCGTCTTTTGATGACAGGGCGCAAGCTGGTCTCCCGCGATTATGTGACCATGACCGAACAGATTCTTGAGCGGGCCGGGGTAAGCGTCGGCAGGGTTTCTGACCGGGAATTTTCTATCCCCGGAGGACAGCAATTTCATGGACTTAAATCGTTTACGGTGCCATCTGATTATGGTCTGGCGGCGTTTCTTCTGGCGGCCGCGGCTCTCGGTTCCTCCGATGTCAGGCTCAAGGGGCATTTTGACGACCGCCTTGTGCAGTCGGATGGGGCTATTCTTGAATTTCTGGACAAAATGGGAGTTGCTGTTCAGCGGAGCAAAAAGATGTTGCGCATCAAGGGGCCTTGCCGTATTAAAGGTGGAACTTTTTCCCTGGCGAATGCTCCTGATCTGGTTCCGGTTATGGCAGTGATCGCCATGTTTGCACAGGGGGAAACCCGTTTAACTGATATTGCTCACGCAAGAGTCAAGGAGTCTGACCGGATCAGTGATCTGCGTACTGAACTGCTCAAGACGGGGGCGGATATTACTGAAACAAAGGATGAACTGGTTATTCGTCCCTGTGCTCAATATAAAGGCAATGTTGAACTTGATCCTCATCGCGATCATCGGCTGGCTATGGCGTTCGCTGTTTTGGGAACCAGGATTGGTGTCACTGTCCGGGATATGGAATGTTGTGCCAAATCCTATCCGGCTTTTGTCCGGCATTTTCGTTCGCTCATCGTGCGGCAGGCCGGGAATTCCTGACGAGTTGACTTGCTCCGCTTTTTCGTATACTATACAACAGATTTTTTATAACCTTTCTTAATCAGAGGCCCGACATGATCCAGAAACTTTTCCGTTTTATAAAAGGACTGATCGACAGCGTGTTGGGGCTTTTTTCCAACGATCTGGGCATTGATCTGGGAACCGCCAGCACGCATGTTTTTGTGCGGGGGGAAGGGGTTGTACTTAGCGAGCCTTCGGTCGTAGCTATTGAGAAAGCAACCAATCGGGTTGTTGCGGTTGGTGAAGAGGCCAAGAAAATGCTGGGTCGCACGCCCGACAGCATTGTGGCGATCCGGCCCATGAAAGACGGGGTTATTTCCGATCCGGAAGTTACCGAGGCCATGCTCAAATATTTTATCAAGAAGGTTCAGCCCAGAGGTTTTCTTACAAGGCCATCAGTTGTTGTGGCCATTCCGCCGGAGATTTCGCAGGTTGAGCGACGCGCGGTCATTGACGCGGCCGAGCATGCCGGTGCCCGCAGTGTTATTTTGGTCGAACAACCCAAGGCTGCGGCTATCGGTGTTGGTCTTCCGGTTCAGGAGCCGGGCGGCAATATGGTGATCGATATCGGAGGCGGGACCACCGATTACGCTGTTATTTCTTTGGGGGGTCTGGTTTATTCCAAATCCATCAAGATTGCAGGCGATGAGATGGACGAGGATATCACAGAGTATCTGCGTAAGACCTACAATCTGATGATCGGGGAGCGGACTGCGGAAGAGATCAAGATTCGTATTGGTTCAGCGTATCCGTTGGAAGAAGAAATGACCATGGATGTTCGCGGACGGGATCTGATTGCCGGATTGCCGAAGACTATCGCGGTAACCTCTGTGGAGATCCGTGAAGCCCTGGCCGATACTGTGCAGTCGATTGTGGATGCTTCCAAGTCAACCCTGGAACATACGCCTCCGGAGCTGGCTGCGGATTTGATTGACCGCGGCATTGTGATGGCTGGAGGCGGTTCTCTGCTCAGAGGGCTCGATAAACGAATTGCGGAAGAAACCGGACTGCCTGTCCTGGTGGCGGACGATCCAACCACGGCGGTTGTTCGCGGAACCGGCGAAACGCTCAATATGTCGCGCAATCTTCAGCGGCGTCTTATGTCCAATTCAAAACTCGATTTCTAGCAATAGAAAGAGGGGGTGTCCGCTGTTCATCCGGCGGCATTGACGGTCTTGCATGTTCTTCAGGTTTCCCAAACAAATTATCTATTTTCTTTTTCTGCTGGTTCCTTTCTGGCTGATATTCTTTAATTCTACTTCCTGGCATGGCCTGAAAATGAAGGCGATGGGAGTAATGACCGCATCGGTGGCTACGGTTCGCTGGCCGCTGAATGAAGCCGTTCGGCTGCTTTCTTACCGGCGCATATGGCAGGAAAATCAGCGTTTGAAAAGAGAGTCAGGTTCGCTGAAGTCCAGAATCGTGCAGCTGGAAGAAATTGTCCGTGAAACCAATCGTTTTGGCCGGCTGTATCAGTTTCGTGACAGCAAAAGTTTTGATGCTGTCATGGCCGCTGTCATTGCCCGGGATCCGGCTAACTGGAATTCCTCGATCATGATCAACCGCGGGAAAAGAGACGGACTGCGTCCCGGAATGGCTGTCATCAATGTCGATGGTGTCGTAGGGAAAGTCGCCGAGGTTTCTGACCGGGCCGCCAAGGTTGTCCTGATTGGGGATCCGGGTTTCAGTGTGGCGGCGATCAACAGGCGTTCGCGCGAGAGTGCTCTGGTCAGCGGAACATTGTCCGGCAGTTGCCGGATGCTTTATCTTCCGGAAAATCCTGATCTGGAGCTGGAAGATGAAGTGATAACGTCGGCTCTGAGTTCTGATTTTCCTCCCGGTTTGCTTATCGGGCATGTGGTGCGTATCACGGAGTTTGCCTCAGGAGCGCGCAGGCAGGTGGATATTCATCCTGCGGTCGATGTTTCCACGCTTGAAGAGGTGCTAGTCCTTAAATAACGATGGCCCGTATCCGGTTTTTCAGGAGAAGGCGGGGCCGATTGTGTTTGTTATCGGAATTTTCTATGAAACAGGTTGTTTATATTCCGTTGATCTGTTTTTTTGCGTTGCTGGCGGAGTTTTGCCTGTTTAATCTTTTTGGCCGCTGGGGAGATCCTCAGCTGCTTTTGCTGGTGGTGCTGTTTTTCAATCTTTATTCCGGTGTTCGTTTTAGTCTGTGGTCTGCTTTCTGGGCGGGAATGTTCAAGGACTGTTTTAGCACCATGCCTTTTGGCACGCATATTCTGGCCTATGTGGTTTGTGTCTATTTCTCGGTTTTTATCCGGCATACGTTTTATGAACGTGGCAATGACCTTTCCAAGCTTTTTATGATCTTTGCTGTTGTGACGGCGAATGTGCTGGTTCTTGGTTTTTTGCATCAGATGGTTTTCGAGGAGGTTGCCTGGGGCGAGGTTTTTCTGGGGATATGGCTGCCCGAGGTTGTTACCACATTGGTCGTGGCCTTGTCTTTGTTCGGTCGTCTTTTGTTTCTGGCACGGGTCTTGAGGTTTTGATTTATGCGATTGAATGTGATCCGTTATGTTTTTACTTTTCTTTTTCTGCTTCTGGTGCTGGATCTTTTTTATTTGCAGGTCATCCGGGGAAGTTATTTCGCCCGTCAAAGTCGTAATAATTCCCGCCGGGTTATTTCTTTCGACGGGCCGCGCGGGAATATTCTTGACCGCAACGGTATTGTTTTAGCCGAAAGCCTCAAGACCTTTGATGCCGCGATTATTCCCCAGGACAGCACAGCCAAGGGGCGGCAGGCAATTTTTATGTTTCTCTCCGGAGCGCTGGGTATCGAATCCGGGGTTCTGGAACGTCGTTATATCCGTGGACGTGCTTCGCCATATACTCCGGTGCCGGTGGTCACCGGACTTGACCGCGAACAGGCGATTCGGGTTACGGAAGGGGCTTTTCTTCATCCCGGTCTGGTTATTCTGGAAGATTATAAACGTCGGTATCCTCGTCGGGCTGTCGGCTCCCATTTGCTTGGTTACGCTGCCGCTGTCGATGCCCGCAGAATGAAGGATCTGATTAATAACGGAGATCCTGTTCCCGGTCTTGTCGGTTATACGGGGGTTGAGGAAGGGTTTGACGAGGATTTGCGCGGCATTCCCGGGGGGCGTGAAGTTGAGGTCAACAGTCGTGGTCGAGAAGTGAGGGTTCTGACGTTGCGCGATCCGGCTCCTGGTGCCGATATCGTTCTGACCATTGATCAGCGTATCCAGCAGATTGCCTATGATGTGCTTGGCGGACGCAGGGGGGCTTTTGTGATGATTGATATTTCCTCGGCCCAGGTTGTGGCCATGCTCAGTGCGCCTTCTTTTGATCCGAATGCTTTTTCTTCCGGTGAAGGCGTTGACGATGTGTCTGCCTATCTTAAGGATACGCGTTCGCCCATGATTAATCGTGCTTATGCTGCGGCTTTCCAGCCAGGATCGGTTTTCAAGATTCCCGTTTCTTTTGGCGGATTGCAGGAGCGAAAGATTACAGCGGGCACCGAATTTGACTGTCCGGGTTTCTTTGTTTTGGGTAACCGCCGTTATCAGTTTCCGCATGCGTTTGGACGACAGGATCTGGTTCGGGCGTTGGGGCATTCCGCCAACGAATATTTTTTTCATACAGGGTTTCTCCTCGGAGCGGAAAAATTGGCTGAATACGCCAGAAAATTTGGTCTTGGAGAACGTACGGGTATTTCTGTGCCGTACGAGAGCAAAGGAAATATTCCGGTCCGTTCCTCTTATCGTAACTGGTACCAGGGGGATACGGCTAATATGTCGATCGGTCAGGGCGATGTTTTGTCTACTCCTTTGCAGTTGGCCCGCATGATGGCGGCTCTGGAGACCCGGGGCAGACTGCAAACCCCATGTCTGGTTTCCGCTGTCGGATCCCGGGGAGATCTTTGTGCGGGGGCACCCCAGAGTGCACGTCAGCTGGTTTTCCGTGACGAGGTGTGGGACATAGTGTTAAAAGGTCTTTCTCTGGTTGTGGACATGCCCTCCGGAACTGCAAACCAGTTGAAGATGGATGGCTTGACAACTTATGGCAAGACCGGAACAGCGCAGACCGGAGCCGGGCGTGAAGACCATGCCTGGTTTGCCGGTGTGACGCGTTCCTCGTCCGGGCGTTTTGCCTACTGCTTTTTTCTGGAACATGGAGGATCCAGCGCCAATGCGGTGACAGGTGTGCGCGAAATCCTTGAGCGGCTTCGTTCCGAGAATCTTATTTGATTTGTTTACTGACGCGGAGTTATTCGCTGTTGGCTTGCCGGAGCAAATCCCGGGCCAGGGCCGGGCCGATGCCTTTCATTCCCGCCAGGAGCTTTTCTCCGGCCTGGCGAATGCCTGCATTGGTCTGAATGCCGTGAGCAAACAGTATGCGCGCTCGTACCCGTCCAATGCCTTTGAGAGCGGCCAGCTCCAGAAGTTCTTCCTTGATGCCGTAACGAACCCGATTCCGCAGGCCTTCCAGAAAGAAAGTCAGTTTTGTGAAATGAAAAACTTCAGCGATCGATTGCGCGCTGTACAACAGCCATTGAGCTGATTCGGTATGGCGGAAAACATCTCCCGGGCCGATGTCAAATCTTTCACAGAGATCCTCTTCACGTTCCTCATCCATCCAGCGCACCAGCATCCAGACTGTTTTTAGGACGGCAAGAGCTGTATAGTAGTCGCCCAGCGATTCTATATCATCTCTGGTCAGGAGCAATTCGTCGGCGACCCGGTTACCGAAATCCTCCAGGTCTTCGGCGTTCTTTTTGCCGACTGAAAGCATTTCGCTGTCCGGGGTTGAGGCTACAAGGTGCAGCAATCCGATCCCCGAGAAGGAGTGTCCGGCGGCAGCTTTGGCCAGGCCTTTTTTGATGATCAGCCCCGAAACAGGATCGATATAAAGCCGGCTGACCCGGGCTCCAAAAGGAGTGGCAAAATAGCGAAAGCCGCTTTTTTTTATGAACTGCTCGGCGTTAAGAAACTCGAAAATCCGGCCGATGATGTCCAGCAGGTTGATTCCTTTTCGCTGGTGAGAAAGAAAGGTCGACTGCAGGAATTCCAGCATGCCGTTGATATCGGTGACATATCCGGAAGCGATAGCGGCCAGAATGTGTTTTCGCAGTTCGGCTTCATCCGCCAGCCTTGAATCGACTGGTTCCGGGGGGGACAGGATAAAACGTTCAAACAGGGCATTCTGATCCGAGAGGGACTTGGCGATCAGCACAGCCTCACCGTATTCGTCGTATTGCGGTCGGCCGGCCCGGCCGGCACATTGCTTGTATTCGCTGGCCGGGATAAAGACCGATCCAACTCCGGACGCGTAGCGTTTGGCGTCGCGGATAATTGCGCGTCTGGCCGGAAGGTTGACTCCGGCCGCCAGAGTTGGTGTCGAGCAGATGACTTTGATCAGATTCTTTTTGAAATTTTCCTCGATGGCTTCCCGCTGGAAAGGTTTGAGGCCGGCATGATGGAAGGCTGCGCCGTTACGCACACAGTCGGCCAGCTTCTGGCAAATTTTTGTTGAGTCAACGGAAGGGGCCAGTTCGTCGGCCAGCAGGGCAAGGGCTTTACGTTCTTCCGGTGTCAGGAGTGGGGCCACCCAGGGACAGAGCTCCCGGGCGGAAGCCTGTGTGGAGCGGCGGGAATTGACAAAAACCAGGGCCTGTCCTCCGCGGGGGGGAGTTCCCGAGCGGCTGCGCAGGGTATCAACGACCAGTTTCTGCAGATCTTCCGGAGCTTCTTCCTTGATCAGTCGAATATGCCCTTCTTTATATGTCAGGCGATTATTGTAAAAAACACCTTCATGCAGCGGGATGGGCCGCCATGAGGAGGCTACCAGTTTTGCTTCCAGCCAGTCGGCCATTTCCTGGGCGTTGGGAACCGTGGCAGAAAGAGCCAGGATCTGGGCTTGCGGGTTAAGTTGCCTGAGGCGGGTAATAAGGATTTCCAGAGTCGGGCCCCGCCCCGGATCCCCCAGAACATGCACTTCGTCCAGGACAATGACATCCAGATTGCCACAGAGCCATTCACTGCGGGCGCGCAGCAGGGAATCAACTTTTTCGGCGGTGGCAATGATAATATCGTAACTTTTAAGATGCGCCGAAGGCGAATCCAGATCTCCGATAGCGATGCCGACCCGGATGCCAAGTCCGGCGTATTTCCGGGTGAAGTCGCGGTATTTTTCGCTGGCCAGAGCCTTGAGCGGAGAGATGTAAAGACATTTTCCGGTGCCGGAAGAGGCCTGCGCAGAAGGGTTTTTGCGTTCAGCGATAGCTTTGAGAATGGCCAGTTCCGCGATCAGGGTTTTGCCCGATGCGGTAGGGACAGCCAGCACCAGGCTTTGGCGATCCAGCGCCCCGGCTTCGATGGCCTGGGCCTGTGGCGGGTGCAGGGTCGTGATTCCTCCGGCGGTCAGAGCTTCGATATAGGCTCCGGGAAAGGAATATTTTACAAGCATCTCTTTAAATAGCATGGTATCTTTAATTGTTTGAGTCTGATTTTCTGTGCATTCTATTTGCTTTATTCGGGGGAGTCAATGGATTCCCTGCTTTGTCGTGTATTCCTGGATTGACAAAGCCCGGAATCTGAAGACAATGGTGAAGACATGTTGCAATAACAGGCAGATGGCCGGCTTCGGGAAGCCGGTCAGGGAGCCTTTTTAAACGGAGGTTATATATGGAAGTCCCATTGGAAGTTGTTCTGAAAAATGTTATTCACAAGCATGAAGTCGAAGATGTGATTGCCGAGAAGATTTCCAAGCTGGAGCAGGTGTGTGATCATATTATCAGCTGTCATGTTTACGTCGAACAGAATCCGACCCATCAGCAGGCAAAGTTTTCCTATCATGTCCGGATTGATGTGCGCGTTCCTCCTCATCATGAAATTGTCGTCAAGCGTGATTCCGGGCGGAATTCACACGAGAATCTGGCCACGGTTGTAAGGGAAGCTTTTATTGCCACTCGTCGTCAGGTTGAGACTATTGTGGACCGGCAGAGAAAGATGATCAAGGCGCATAGCAAGGAGAAAATGACTCCGGCCAAACTGCGCAAGGCGCTCAAGACCGAGGCCTGAACCTGGACCGGCATGAATCTTCTTTTGTTGTTTCCTTCGGATTTTACTGCTCCCGGCCGGGTTCGGTTGACCGGCCGGAGATTTGTTCATTTGCAGCAGATTCTTGCGGTCAAGCCCGGGGACATTCTTTGTACCGGGCTGGCCGGAGGAAGCATGGGGCGCGGCATTGTTCGGGAAGTTTCGGATAATGAAGCTGTTCTGGATGTTTCACTGACGGATTCTCCGCCGAAGAAGTTGCCTGTCATTTTATGCGCGGCTCTTATGCGCCCGCTGGTGCTCAAGCGGGTGCTTCTTACCGCGGCCTCGCTGGGAGTCTCCGAAATCATTCTGATGAATTCAAGCCGTGTTGAGAAAAGTTTCTGGCAAAGCAGTGTCTTGCGGGAAGAAGAGCTTCAGGAGCAGTTGCAGCTTGGGCTTGAGCAGTCCAGAGATACGATTTTTCCTGTTGTGACCCGGCAAGAGCGTTTCCGGCCTTTTGTTGAAGATGTTTTGCCCGGGCTGTTGCAGGGTCGCCGGGGGGTTGTGGCTGATCCTTCCGGGGATTCTGCATTCTTCAAAGAGAGGGTGACCGGCGGAGTCGTGTTGCTGGTTGGTCCTGAGGGCGGCTTTATTCCCTGGGAGCTGGAGCAATTTCGCTTGGCCGGCTGCTGTATCGCCGGTCTTGGCGAGCGTATTCTCAGGGTGGACACCGCGATCGTCACTCTTCTGGCCAAATTATTCCCGTAGGGGCGGACATCGTGTCCGCCCGAATGCAATCTTGTGTCCGCAGGGAGGTGCTTATGAAATGCGTTCTTCAGCGAGTCAAGCAGGCCAAAGTTGTGGTGGCCGGGGAAACAATCGGAGCGATTGCCAAGGGGCTGGTTGTTCTGGTCGCGATTGAGAAAGGGGATACTCCGGATCAGGTCGAAGCCATGAGCCGGAAAATTCTGCAGTTGAGGCTTTTCCCTTCGCCTGAAGGGGCGAATATGGATCTGGCCTGTTTTGAAGTTGACGGGGAGTTTCTGATCGTTTCGCAGTTTACTCTTGCTGCGGATCTTTCCAGGGGGAATCGTCCTTCATTCGACAACGCGGCACCGCCTGCCGAGGCCGAGCAGCTTTATAACGCTTTTGTTGAAAGCATCAAGAAGGGGCCTTGCCGGGTTCGCACAGGCCGTTTTCGGGCGATAATGGAAGTTTCTCTGGTCAATGACGGTCCGGTTACGATTATCCTTTCTTCATAGTGGAGCGTTGTGCACGATATTATTGATACTCATGCTCATTTATACGTTGTCAATGATCCGGATACTGTCTTGCGGTTTTGCGCGGCACAGGGGCTTTCGGATCTGATCCTGCCCGGGGTTGATAGGTCTTCCAATAAAACGCATCTGGAACTTTGTTGCGCATCTGTCGGGAAACCGTGGCCCCGGCTGCATCCGGCTCTTGGTTTGCATCCCGGAAATATTACGACTGCGCAGGAGACGGAGGATTGTTTGGGGCACATTCGGGACAACCTTGCCCGCGCCATTGCCATTGGCGAGATCGGATTGGACTACACCTATCCTGCCATTCGTCGTGATCCCGGACTGCAAGTGCTGCAGCGGGAGGTTTTTTCTTCCCAGCTGCTGCTTGCGGCAGACGCGGGGTTGCCGGTTATTATTCATAGCAGGGGAGCCTGGCGGGATTGTTTGCAGCTGACGCTGGCGGCAGGAGTCAGCCGGGCTGTATTCCACTGGTTTAGCGGGCCACAGGATGTTCTTGAAGACATTTTATCGGCCGGTTTTTTGGTGTCTTTTTCTCCAGCGCTGGAATTCAGTGCGGAATGTCGTCTGGCCGCCCGGATCGCGCCGCTGGAGCGGATTTTACTTGAGACGGACACGCCGGTGGCGTATCCGTCAGCACAGGGCCGCAGAGTTCCTTCAACGCCTGTGGATATTCGGCGTACGCTTACGGCCTTGGCGCTTTTACTGGAACGTGAGCAAGCTGAAGTTCTTGCCGTTGTCAATCAGAACGCCCGTAACTTTTTTGGTATTTCCCCGTAACTTCCTGTTGTGTTTTCCCCGGCTTTCCGTAATAATAAGGGCATATGTTCAAGGTGATTGCTAAACAAAACGTGAATCGGGTTATTCGCCGGGTGGATATCCAGGCTGACAGCCTTGCCTCCAAAGTCAGGCCTGGTCATTTCGTGGCAGTTATGCCCGACCGTTTCTCCCGGCTGGTTCCGCTTGTGGTATACGAAGTGGACTGGCGGCGGAAAAGTCTGGCCCTGATTTTTCGTGAGGCGGACAGTGAAACTTCTTTGCTGGCTGCAATGAAGATCGGGGATCCGGTTTTCCTGTTGCAGGGACCATTTGGTACACCTTTTCTGGCTGAAAAGACTGGCACAGTGGTATGTGTGGGTGAAGATTTGGGGCTGGTGCCGCTGGCAGGGATGTGCCGTCTGCTCAAGCAGGCAGGCAACAAGGTTATTGGTGTTGTTGGTTTTGAAGAGCGCAACAATGCTTTGCTGGAAAGTCAGATCCGGCTGAATTGTTCAAAATTTTTTGTGATGTACAAAGATGGCACGCACGAGCGTCGCGGAGATGTCCTGGCTCCATTAAACAAGGTTTTGTCTTCCGAGGCGGGTGTTACGGTTTATGCCTGTGTTGGCGCCGGGATGCTTGAAGATGTGCGCCAGGTTTGCCTGGCGAACAAGGCTTCTCTTTATATCCATCTTATGCCGTGGCTGGATATCGCGGCATCTTTTTCGCCGACAGTGCCGCTGGTTACAGGGAAACAGAAGTATTATCCGGCGGTCAGTGGACTGGTGGTCCGCGCGGACCGGATTGATGTCAAACAGCTCGCCGATTTCTTGGCGGGCGCAAGGGAGTATTCCGAATGCCGCAGGAAAGATGCCGCATCCTGGCACCAGCCAGGCGTATTCGCTCGTTTGAAGAAGTTCGTCTGGGGTTAACCCGGGTGGATGCCCGCGAGAATGCCAGAATATTGCTTGAGCGATCTGGCTCTCAGAAGGGAGATCCGTGTCCTCTGGGTACGGACATTTTTGCTGTTTTGCGTCATGTCGCTGCCGGAGATTTTTCTTCTGCCTGCGGACTTTTGCTGGCAACCAATCCGCTTCCTGCTGTAACGGGTCGTTTATGTCCGGAAGTGTTTGTTGAAACCCAGGTTTTCAATCGCAAGTCGGAGTGCGTCAGCTGGCGTGCCATTGAGCGTTTTATTGGCGATCACGCGCGTGCGCCGCGTGCGCCTGCGGTACGTCAGCGTCAGAAGGTGGCCGTGATCGGATCCGGTCCGGCAGGACTGACGGCGGCGTTTTACCTTCGTCGTCAGGGTTTTCGTGTCACGGTGTTTGAGGCTTCTCATGTGCCGGGAGGATCACTCGGTTATGCGTATGCGCCTTTTCGTTTGCCGGCGCAGGTATTAAACAGGATCTTTTTATTTCTGAAAGACGAAGGAATAGATTTGCAGTGCAACGTTTTGTTTGGTCGCGGACTGCTCGCGGATGAATTGTGGGATAAAGGCTATGCTGCCCTTTTATTGGCTTGTGGTGCCGGATTTTCTGTTCCTTTTTTCGCTCAGGGTGCGGATGCCGCCGGGATTATTCCGGTTGAGGAATTTTTGCGCTTCCGGCACTGGATGAAAGCCGGTGATGAGCGTTATCGGACACCGTTGGCAGTCGGAGGTTCGGTTGTGCTGGCCGGACAGGGAGAAAAGATGTTTGATGCCGCCCGCATTCTGGTCCGGCTCGGGCGTAGTGTGACGGTTCTCATCAACGGGTCAGAGACCCATGCCGGAGTTGATGCCGCTACTTTGCGCGAAGCCTCCGAAGAGGGGATAAAAATTCAGACTTTTGTCCGCCCCGTATCGGCCGTTAAGGATCACGCCGGTTGCATCCGTTTTCTGGAGTGTGAACGTATGGATTACAAGATTGATCCCCAGGGCAGGCTGAATATGGTCGCGGCGGCGGGGGATGCCCGCTTTTCGCTCGAGTTGGATACTTTTATTACCTGTTTCGGGGGGAATCCGGATACCATGTTTCTACGCGACATCCCCGGACTGGAAATGGATATTGAAGGCGTTCTTCGTCTTCGTCCAGGCTCGTTGTGCGAGACAGCTGTTAACGGTATTTTTGCCTGCGGACATTTGCTTGCGCCTGCGGCAGATATCGCTACTGTAATAAATTCAGCCAGAAACGCTTCTGCTGAAATCGGGAAATTTCTGGAGGTCTGAAACTTCCTGGGCAGGTTTCCAGCGCGTCCAGAGCCTTCTTTTTAGTTCTTGCCTTGTTTTTCTATCAACCCTATAATAAGGAAAATATCCATCCGGGGGTGCCTTATGTTGTTCAAAAACCTTTTTCTGGTCGTGCTTTTTTCTTTTCTGGCCGTATCCGTGTCATTGGCGGACAGCCTGCGTGACGGGCTTATTCTTCAGTACTCGTTTGACACTAATACCGGATCAACTATTCCAGACCTGAGCGGGGCGGGGCATGACGGCCAGGTTAATGGAGCGGTTTTCAGTTCAGCCGGGAAATTCGCAGGGGCGTATTCTTTTGACGGCCAGGACGATTATATTCTTGCCGGGAACCTTGGTTATCAGTCCGCAGGCACCATCTCTTTCTGGATGAACGCCGCGGCGCTTGAAAACTACCG
This sequence comes from Candidatus Omnitrophota bacterium, assembly GCA_903944345.1. Lineage (GTDB taxonomy): Bacteria > Omnitrophota > Gorgyraeia > Zapsychrales > Fredricksoniimonadaceae > CAJARJ01. The sequence continues at coordinate 80,803 of CAJARJ010000014.1, read as the reverse complement.
GAATCCTTTCTCCACCGATTTTGCCAGCTGGGACGATAATATCCGTTTTGAATCTTCGGCTTCGGGTGAATTCTCCGGAGGCGGTCACGGTCTGGGGCGCGGCGATATGCTCATGAAAACCATGGAGCCTTCGCGCTGGTATCATGTGGTTTATATCTGGGACGACAAATATGTTTATGGTTATCTCGACGGAAAATTGCGGTTTCGCAACCCTCACCCCGATCCTTCTTCAAAAGTCCATCCCGATCTGCCCCTGACCGCCGGGGAGTACAAACAGACCACGCTTGCTTTGGCCAATGTGGCTATCGGCAATGGTTATTCCACGGAACCGAATCGTTTCTGGCGCGGACTGATCGACGAGGTGCGCGTTTATAATCGGCCCTTGTCTCCGGCTGAGGTCAAGCGGCTTCATCAGGGGCGTGGTGACGGACTTGTTCTGCATTATTCTTTCGATAGTAATGATGCAGAGGTGGTTAAAGATCAGAGCGGACTGGGTAACGATGCCAGCGTCAAAAATGGTGCCGCCCCTACTGCGGATGGACGGGTCGGTGCGGGTTTTCGTTTTGACGGCTTTGACGATTATCTTTTGGTCAGAAACGATCCGTCTTTAAATGTTGACGGGGATCTGACTGTCGCGCTCTGGTTTTTGTCGGAAAGGGCTGATGAAGGGTCTTTGCTGGAGTGGGGCAATGTGTCTGTCTCCGGAGTGCATATGCGTACGTACGCTGCGGGCAGCCAGTGGAACTCTTTGGGTACGGGGATTAATCTTGTAGATATTGCCGGAGCTTCGGGTACTCATGTGCTTTCTGTGGCTAATCCCGCGCTGAATCAATGGCATCATCTGGCCGCAACCTACAGCCGCAGTAGTGGACGTGCGGTGTTGTATCTGGACGGGACACCGATTCTGGAAGAAAACACCGGAGCTTTTACGCCCGCTACAGCAGGGACGCTGACGATTGGTCGTTCTCTGTTTGGAGGGGGAAGTTTTGCCGGGCGTCTGGATGAGGTGCGTGTTTATAACCGGGCTTTGTCTGCAGCCGAGGTTCGGGCCATGGTAGACAGCCTGACTCATGGCAAGATTTATCAGGACTTCGAAGATAATAACGGAACCGGAGACGAATACGGTTGGGCGATCAATGCTTCGCAGGGTGTCACGGTGTCCAGGACAACCGAACGCAAATCTGCCGGAGTTTATTCCTGGAAAATGACGGTTCCGTCTTCTTTGGCTCCCTGGGCCGGAGGGACAGCGGTCAAGGCGCGTGTCGAGCAGTGGCATCTGAAGGCTGAAGCGCACCGGCATGACCGGCTCTCATTTCGCCTGCTGGCACGTCCGCAGATCAGTTCTCCCCAGACAGTCAAAGTGAAGTTCTTCGACCATGGCAATTATGTCTGGGATCCGGCCTCCGGTCGTGACGGGGCGACCGTCACCGTTCTTAATCAGGCTGCTGCCGGCGCCTGGAGTGTTATGGATGTGCTTTTTACCCAGCTGCCGGAAGGATTTGATCTGGATGATATCGACAAGATTGAAATATACGTCCAGGGAGCGGGAACGTTTTATTTTGATGATATTGTGATAACCAGCGCTGACCGGGTTTATCAGACTTTCGAAAAACGTGCCGGGATAGCGGTTCCCGACCCTGCCGAATACGGCTGGGCCTGGAATGGTTCTGCAGCTCTGACCGGCTCGCTGCCTGTTCAAGGCGCATTGTCCTGGCAGTTAAAGGCCAGCAATGTCCTGCCGAACTGGGCTGGCACCGGGATCAAGTACCAGGGCAAGAATTTCACCGATGCCGGACAGGTGCAGGACATCTGGAATGTGGCGCTATTGCCCCGCGGGATGCATTCTTCACTTTATGCAACACTGGCTTTGAGTGTCAAACAGCTGGGGCAAAACGGTCTGGATAATAATATCCAGGCGGTCTTTTTTGATCATGACAGCTGTTCGGCAGGGTCAGGTTGCGAGCTGTGGACGAACCGGCGTGGTGCGTACAACGAATGGACACGTTTCGGGATTTCTTTAAATCTTTTGCCGACGGCTTTCAATTTTCAGGATCTGGACAAGATCGAATTTGGTCTTTACTGGCCGGGAACCTATTTTTTTGACGATATCCGGGTGGTCAAGTATTCCGCGTTACGGATAGACGAGGGTTATCTTTCCAGCGGGATGGTAACCTGGAATGAAGTTCCTGGAGCAGTGCGGTACGTGGTTGAACGCAGTGACAAGAGTGCCCGCGGCCCCTGGCTCCAGGTTTATAACGGTTCCGAAAGTCTTTTTCAGACAGATAGCCTGTCTCCGGCCTGGTTTCGTGTGCGCTGGGAATCGGATGCGAATTCTCAGCGAGGGACTGTGGCTTATGTTTCGGACTGGAGCGAAGCGGTACGTTATTTTCCCCGTCCTGTGCTGATTGCCAAAGATCGTCTGGATGCCGGCAGTGTGGAATGGAGCTTTATTGCCCAGGCGCCTTTTTACCAGGTGCAGTCTGCTCCGGACCGGTTTGGTCCGTGGACAACGATTTACGAGGGGCCTTTTCAGGTGACTCCGCTGTCCGCTCGTCCCGGGTACTGGTATCAGGTGCGCGGGCTGCAGAAGAATAATACTGGAGCGCCAACGGCTTATGGCGATTGGAGTCCGGCCTTGTTATATGATCGTTCCGCTTTTGTGACGGCGGAGGGAACTGCCCTGCGCCAGAAAAAGGGGAGCGGCCGTTTGCTGAAACTGCGTGGAGTCAACCTGGGCAATTATCTGCTTATGGAGCCCTGGATGCTGTTTGGCAGCAACAGTCCCTTGACCACCAGTTATCCTGATGATTATTCCATTCGCGGCAGTATCAAAACTCGGTTTGGCCAGTCAGGACTGGATTCATTTCTGAAGACCTACCGGGCTGCTTATGTGCAGGAATCGGACTTTGATTCTTTTATGCGCAACGGATTTAATCTGGTGCGTTTGCCGATTAATGTCCAGGATATTCGTCCGCTGGATGATAATGGCAAATGGACAACATCCTCTTTCCGTTTCGAGTATATTGATCGCGTGATCAAGTTCTGCGCCGATCGTGGACTTTATGTTCTGCTGGATCTTCACGGCGCGCCGGGATACCAGAGCCGCGAGTTTCATTCCGGACGCAAGGATGTGAATCGTTTGTTTGATCCCGCTAATGATATTTTCCGTCAAAGGACTGTCGAGTTGTGGACAGCTCTGGCGCGTCGTTACCGGAGTAATACCACTGTGCTCGGTTACGATCTGATCAACGAGCCTTTTGGAGCGGTGACGCCGGAATATTATCCGGTTAAAGAGGATGGCTATCGGGCTTTGTGGTCCTTGTATGATCGTCTTTACAAAGCCATCCGTTCTGCCCAGTCTTCCGGCGGGGCCGGGGACACTCAGCATCTGATTGTTCTGGAAGGCATTCCTTCCCCTCGGGATTGGGAAACTCTTCCTTCTCCTGCGGCTTTCGGCTGGCAGAATGTTATGTATCAGCATCATTATTACGGTTTTACTTATGATGATAGCGGGAATATTAACGGAACAATGACATATGAGCAGCATCAGGAGTATCTGAATGACAAGGTGCGAAATTCCCGTCAGGCCAGTTACAATGTGCCGGTCTTGATTGGCGAGTTTAACGGTTTTGGCGAGGCCAGGATTTGGAATCTCCTGGTGAACACGTTCAATGCCCGGGGCTGGCACTGGGCGGTATGGTCGCACAAGGTGCATGACTCATCCTCAGAGTGGGGGCTTTTCGCACACTCCTTGTATGATGACACCGAACCGGATCCTGGTGCGGATACGCTGGAGACTCTCTTGCGCAAGGCATCACGCTATGCAACTGACATTTATCACAAGCCATATCAGGCCTTGCAGTCTCTGCTCAAAAAGGAAGCCGAACGTCCGGGGTATATTCATAATTTGAGCGCGAGCGCCAGGCCTGGCGCGGTGGCCCTGAGCTGGTCGGCTCCGGACAGTGTATCTGTATTCACAGCTTACCAGGTGCAGTTTGGCGCAGTGCAAGGGAATACATGGGATCAGTTGTGGCTGGACGATGCCCGTCCGGGAACGGTTATTGCGGGGCTTATGCCGGGCAAGGCTTATCAGTTCCGGGTGCGGGCGATGAGTGTGCAGGGAGCCGGACCCTGGTCCAATGTTGTTCGTGTGACGCCGTCCGCTCCGGTGCGATTGCTGCGTCGGTAAGGTTTGATCGTATGCAGGCAGGGCAGCTGCCACCAAGCGAGTTTGCGAGCCGCGAAGCGCGCGAGCTCTGTTTGAGCGACTGGCAGCCGTCCTGCCTGCAGAAGCTTTTAGACAGTCGTCAGGGCGGATCTTGTGTCCGCCCTCATGGCTTTTATGTTCAATACAAAATGAAAGGAATCGATCATGAGTCTTAACAGTGTCAATATCATGGGCAATCTTACCCGTGATCCCGAGTTACGTTACGCCCAGTCCGGCAAGGGTGTTTGCTCTTTGTCAATTGCCAGTAACCGTATTTTTACAAAGAATGGCGAGCGGGCTTCCGAGGTTTCCTACTTTGATGTCGAGGTCTGGGGGGCGGTTGCGGAAAATTGTGCCAAATATCTTAAAAAAGGCAGCGGGATTATCGTCGAAGGACGCTTGCGTCAGGACCGCTGGGAGAAAGACGGTAAGACTCAGAGCAAAGTTCGTATTGTGGCCAATAACGTTCATTTTATGCCCAAACGCGCTGAAGACGCGGGGGGCAATTATCAAAGATCGAATGACGAGCCTGCGGCTTCCTCGGGGGCCGAGGTTGCCAGTCCGGAAAATATCGCCTGGGAGGAGTAGTTCCGGTGTTGTCCAATCATCCGTTGTCTGATAAAAGCATTTTTCTCGAGCGACAGCTCAGTCCGCCCTTTGCCATGCTGACCGCCGCCGATTATCCCACAGCGGTGTGGCTCAGCCGTGCCGGAGTGGATCTTATTCTTGTCGGAGATTCGCTGGCCAACGTCGAGCTGGGGCTTGCTTCAACCACCCAGGTGGGGATGGATATCATGCTGCATCATGCCGCGGCCGTTTTGCGGGGAGCAAAGGATACTCCGGTTATTGTTGACATGCCTTTTGACGCCTACCAGCCTGAAGGCTCGGATGCTTTGCTCAATGCCCGGAAGTTTATCGACCTTGGGTGTGCTGCGGTCAAGGTCGAATGGTTTTCCCGTTGTCCTCAGGTCGTGCGTCTTTTGTGTGATGGCGGGATTAAGGTGATGGGGCATGTGGGCCTGACGCCCCAGACCGCGCAGAATTTTAATGTCCGGGGGCGGACGCAGCAGGAAGCCGAGGGGATTGTCCGGCAGTCACTTGAGCTGGAGCAGTCCGGTTGCTTTGCTGTGGTGCTGGAGTGTGTGCCCGAATCACTGGCGCAACGCATTACAGCTGTTTTGCGAATACCGTCTATCGGGATCGGCGCGGGGCGTTTTTGCGACGGGCAGGTTCTGGTGACCAATGACATGCTGGGCCTGAATGCCGGAAAACTTCCGCGTTTCGTCAAGCCGTATGCCGCGCTCGGAGAGGCGACGGTTGCCGCAGTGCAGGCTTACACAAAAGATGTTCACAGTGCCGTTTTTCCGGGGCCGGAGCAGACCTACCGGTAAGACCTGTTTTGTGAGATATTTCGACATCCCTCTTGAAAAAACAACAACCTTTGTTACAATACCCGGAATTATGAAAACTCCCGAACTGATGGATAAAGTTGTTTCTCTCTGTAAACGGCGTGGTTTTATTTTCCCTTCCTCCGAGATTTATGGCGGCCTTAACGGCGCCTGGGACTATGGTCCGGTCGGTTCGGAACTCAAACGCAATATCAAGTCGGCCTGGTGGAAGGCCATGGTTCAGGATCGTGACGACATGGTCGGCCTGGACGCTTCTATTCTGATGCATCCCAAAACCTGGGAGGCCTCGGGCCACACCGCCAATTTTGCCGATATGCTGGTGGATTGCAAGAATACAAAATGTGGCCGCCGTTTGCGTGCGGATCATATCGAGAACGGCAAATGCCCGGGGTGCGGCGGCACTTCTTTTACCGAAGCGCGAGCTTTCAATCTTATGCTCCGGACAGCTCTCGGAGCCATGGAAGACTCCAGTTCCACGGTCTACATGCGCCCTGAAACCGCTCAGGGTATTTTTGTCAACTTTGCCAATGTCATGGATTCGTCCCATCGCAAGCTGCCTTTTGGTATCGGCCAGATCGGTAAATCTTTTCGTAACGAAATCACTCCGGGAAACTTTACTTTCCGGACCCGCGAATTTGAGCAGATGGAGATCGAATATTTTTGCCGTCCCGAACAGGCCGGAGAACGCTACGAGCATTGGATCGAAACCCGTCTGCAATGGTATCTCAGTTTGGGGATGACCAAAGACAAGTTGCGTCTTCGCCCTCATGCCCATGACGAGCTGGCACATTATGCCGCAGGCTGTACCGATATCGAGTATCTGTTCCCGTTTGGCTGGTCGGAACTTGAAGGCATTGCCAACCGTACCGATTACGATCTCAAGCAGCATGCGCAGTTCTCGGGCAAAGATCTTATGTACCGGGATCCGGTCACCAACGAAAAGTTTTATCCTTATGTGATTGAGCCTTCCGGCGGCTGTGACCGCGGGACACTGGCCTTTCTGGTTGATGCGTATAACGAGGAACAGGTCAAGGACGATGTGCGGGTGGTTCTCAAGTTTCATCCCAGACTGGCTCCCGTCAAGGTGGCCGTGTTTCCTTTGCTCAAGAAAAACTCCGAGTTGGTCCGGATTGCCAAAGAACTCAAGACCGGATTGCAGAAACAATGGAATTGTGTTTACGACGACACTGGGGCCATCGGTAAACTGTATCGCCGCCAGGACGAGATCGGAACGCCATTTTGTATTACGGTTGATGTTCAGTCACTCGAGGATCAGCAGGTCACGGTGCGTTCGCGCGATACGATGGCGCAGGAACGTGTTTCGCTCGACCAGGTCAAAGAATATTTGCGTGAACGCCTGGACTGATGTCCGGGCGCTCATTCCGGTTTATTGTGACAGAGAAGATCAGGTATCTTTTCTGTTCGCAGGGAATGTAAGGTTGGGCGCTTGAACCGCCCGGCCAGGCCTAAAAAAAAGGAGAGCAGTAGTATGGCAACAAAACATGTTTACTCGTACGGCGCCGGCAAGGCAGAAGCCAAGGGCGCGGAGCTGAGCAAGAGCGTGCTTGGCGGCAAGGGTATCGGCCTTATGGAAATGACGTCCATCGGCATCCCGGTTCCGGCAGGTTTTACGGTCACCATCCAGACCTGTGAAGAGTATTACAAGCTTGGACGTAAACTGCCCAAGTCTCTCGAGAAGGAAGTTCTGGATGCGGTCAAGAAACTCGAAAAGAACACCGGAAAGAAACTGGGCGATTCCAAGGATCCTCTTCTGGTGTCTGTCCGTTCCGGCGCAGCCCGTTCGATGCCGGGTATGCTCGAAACGATTCTTAATCTTGGTCTTAACGACAAGAGTGTCGAGGGTTTGGCGGCCAAGACCGGTAATCCGCGTTTTGCCTACGATTCCTACCGCCGCTTTATCCAGATGTTTTCTGCCACGGCGATGGGCCTTTCCAAACAGCCGATGGAAGATCTCTTGCACCAGATGAAACATGATCTCGGTATCAAGAATGACCCCGAGATTCCTGCCGAGAAGCTCAAGGAGCTTTGTCAGCAGTTCAAGGATTTTTACAAGAAGAACAAGGGCGAGGAGTTTCCCCAGGATCCCTACAAACAGTTGTGGGGCGCCATCATGGCGGTTTTTAACAGCTGGGAAGCCGAGAAAGCCGTCACTTATCGCCGCGTCGAAAAGATCAGCGACCTCAAGGGGACCGCGGTCAACGTCGTGCAGATGGTGTTTGGCAACAAGGGCGATAATTCCGGAACCGGTGTCTGTTTTACCCGCGACCCGAATACCGGGGAGAATGTGTTTTACGGAGATTACCTGATCAATGCGCAGGGTGAGGACGTTGTGGCGGGTATTCGCACACCGCTCAAGCTCGAGACGCTCAAGCAGCAGATGCCCAAGGTTTATGACCAGCTTCTGGCTGTGCGCGCCATTCTGGAGTCCTACTATAAGGAAATGCAGGATCTCGAATTTACTATCGAGGACGAGCAGCTTTATATGTTGCAGTGCCGTACCGGAAAACGTTCTCCGGCGGCAGCGTTCCAGATTGCACTGGATCATGCCACCAAGCCGCTTTTGAGCAAGGCCCAGGCTGCGGATCTGGTCAAGAAGGGGTATTTGCCCAAGAAGTATGCTGATATGGCGGTTAAATCGGTTATCACCAAGGAAGAGGCGGTCTGCCGTCTGAGTTCCGATGATATCGAACGTCTTTTCTATCCGGTTATTGACGGCAAGAAGGTTTCTGTCCAGCAGCTTAAAGATGCCAGGATTGCTTCGGGTATCAATGCGGTTCCCGGAGCGGCGGCTGGAAAAGTTGTGTTTACTGCGGCGGAAGCCGAAGAAATGGCTGCCAAGGGTGAGAAAGTTATTCTGGTTCGCAAGGAAACAAGCCCCGAGGATGTAGGCGGTATGCACGCGGCCAAGGGTATTCTTACTGCGACGGGCGGGAAAACTTCTCACGCGGCGGTTGTGGCGCGCGGCTGGGGCAAGTGCTGCGTTGTCGGTTGTGAAGCGCTTAATATCAACTATGAAACCAAGCAGATGGTTGTTGGCGGAAAGACCATCAAGCAGGGGGATTATCTTACTCTCGACGGATCTGCCGGTGAAGTTTATATCGGTGATCTGCCGCTCAAGGATCCGGAACTGCCGGAAGCTTACAGCACCATTCTCAAGTGGGCCGACCAGATTCGCACGATCAATGTGCGTACAAATGCCGACACTCCTTACGACGCAAAAAAAGCGCTGGAGATGGGAGCTGAAGGTATCGGTCTTTGCCGTACCGAGCACATGTTCTTCGATACCGAAGAGCGCCGTCTGGCGATCCAGGAAATGATTGTTGCCGAAACTCTCGAAACGCGCAAAAAGGCATTGGGCAAACTCCTGCCGATCCAGCGTGAAGACTTCTATGGCATTTTCAAGGCCATGGATGGCAAGCCGGTCACGATCCGTCTTATTGATCCGCCGTTGCACGAATTTACTCCCAAAGATGATGCCGGAGTCGAAAAGCTTTCCCGGATCACGGGGCTCAGCGCTGACCAGATTCGTCATCGTTGTGAACAGCTGCACGAGTCCAATCCGATGCTCGGTCATCGCGGTTGCCGTTTGTGCATCACTTATCCCGAGATTCTTGAAATGCAGGTGACCGCGATCATCGAAGCGGCTATCAAGGCATCAAAGGAAGGTGTCAAGGTTCTGCCCGAGATCATGCATCCTCTGACCATCGACAAGAAAGAGCTCAAGCTGCTTGAAGTTCAGACCCGAGAGATCGCGGATCGCCTGATCCGGGAGTCTAAGTCCAAGGTCAAGTACATGGTCGGAACCATGATCGAGATTCCGCGCGCGGCTTTGCTCGCCAATGAGCTGGCTGAAGTGGCCGAGTTCTTCTCGTTCGGAACCAATGACCTGACCCAGATGACACTCGGTCTTTCCCGCGATGATGCCGGACGTTTTCTTCCGGTTTATGTTGCTTCCGAGAAAGACGGCGGCAAGGCGATCTTCAAGGATGATCCCTTCCAGAGCCTCGACCAGAGTGGTGTCGGACTTCTGGTCAAGTATGGTATTGAGCGCGGGCGCGCCACCCGCAAGGACCTCAAGGTCGGTATCTGCGGCGAGCACGGTGGTGAAGCGGCCAGTGTCAAGTTCTGCGTGAGAGCCGGCATGAATTATGTGTCATGCTCTCCGTACCGCGTTCCGATTGCCCGTCTTGCTGCGGCCCAGGCTGCGGTTGAGATCAAGGCAGCGGGTCCTGTTAAAAAAACGGGTAAAAAAACGGGTAAAAAGTAAAAAATGAGTTACAATACGGGCGTGCGTGAAAGATGTCTTTCGCGCGCGCCCGTATCCTTTTAGCCGAACTGGAATTATGGACCCAATAAAAGCCTATCTTAAAGACGTTCGTCCGATCGCGTTGTTAACTGCCGAAGAAGAGGTTACGCTGGCTCGCCGGGTGCAGAAAGGCGACCGGGAAGCCCGGGATCATATGATTCGGGCCAACTTGCGACTGGTGATTTCCATCGCCAAGCGGTATACCAATCTCGGCATTCCTCTCAGCGATCTTATTGAGGAAGGGAATATCGGGTTAATGCGTTCGGTCGATAAGTTTGATCCGGAAAAGGGGTATCGTTTTTCGACCTATTCGGCCTGGTGGATCAAGCAGGGCATTTCCCGTTCCATTATTGATCAGGGTAAGATGATTCGTGTTCCGGTTTACATGAATGAGGAAATTGTCAAGTATCGCAAAGCTGTTGAAATGCTGACACAAAAGCTTGGGCGAAAGCCGCAGTACGGGGAAGTGGCCAAGCGTTTGCAAACGACCATCGACAAGGTGCGCGAACTGGATCAGGCCATCACCAAGATGGCGAGTTTGGATGCACCTATCGGAGAAGACGGCGACGGTCAGGTCAAGGATATTATCGAGGATGAAAGCCTGGCTTCGCCCGACGAGCAGCTGGAAACGTTCCTTAACAAGGAGCGGGCTGAATACATTCTGGAAAAATTGCCTGAACGCGAGCGTCAGATCATGCAGATGCGTTTCGGGTTGGGAGACGGGGACCCCAAAACACTGGCACAGATTGCGGACGTTATGGGCATCTCCCGGGAACGGGTTCGCCAGCTTGAAGGTTCTATTTTGATAAAAATGCGCCAGATCGCGGATGAACAGGATAAAGGACGGCCTAATGGTTCAGATCCGGAAAAAAAGACCCTCAGCGAAAAATAGAAAACCGCTTTTTGTTTTGATGATCCCGCGTTTCGAGGACTTTGGCAATTCGCTTTTCGCCGGAGAAATCACCAAAGGGATAAACCTTGCCGCCAACCGGCTGGGAGTCGACATTTTGGTGACTTTCTGCGACCGCAAGGATCATTCGCAGTGGCTTATGCCCACCTTGCTGGATCCTTATTTTGTCGACGGTATCATTTTTGCCGATATTGACCGCGACTGGGGTGTTGTCCGTCAGGCGATCAGCAATGCCATTCCTGCTATTGTTTTGAATAATGCCACCCCCGAACCTTATAATTGTATTTCTATTGACAATCGTTCGGCCGCGCGGGATGTGGTTAAATATCTGTGCGGACTGGGTCATCGTCGCATAGCGCATATTGCCGGCAACCTTGAAACCCAGGCCGGCTTTGACCGTCTCGAGGGGTATTACGAGGGGCTGGCTGCTGCCGGAATAGACCGGGACAAGCACCTGGTCAAGAAGGGTGGTTTTCTGCGCACTCCGGCCAGAACCGCGGCTATGTCTTTGCTCAAGATGCAGGATCGTCCTACTGCGGTTTTTGCTGCCAGTGACCTGATGGCTCTGGAAGTGGTGGCCTGTGCCGGTGAACTGGGATTTTCTGTTCCCGGAAATCTTTCGGTCGTCGGTTTTGATAATAATTTGACCACCATGCATTCGCCTGTCCATCTGACCACGGTGGAACAGCCGCTTATGGATATGGCGCGTTTGGGCCTGGAAAATCTGTATCAGATCAGCCTGGGATTAGCCAAGCTTCCGGTCAAAACCGTGATGCAGGCCAAACTGGTCAAAGGGCGTACGGCTTCTTCTATTAAATAGTGCTGGAGGCAAGGATGGCGGCCATCGATCTTAAAAAATTTGTTCGCGATATCCCCGATTTCCCAAAACCGGGTATTATCTTTAAAGATATTACTCCTTTACTCAAGGATCCTGCCGCTCTTAAAGCATCCGTGGCTCTTTTGGCTAAAGCCTTCCGGAAAGAGAAGATCAAATACGTGGTTGCGGTGGAATCGCGCGGGTTTATTTTTGCCTCTGCTTTGGCCTGTTGCCTGGGTGCGGGCTTTGTTCCGGTGCGCAAGAAAGGCAAGCTTCCTTATAAAACAGATTCAGTAACTTACGATCTTGAATATGGTGCGGATACACTTGAAATTCATGTGGATGCTTTTAAAAAAGGTGACCGGGTTCTGATTGTGGACGATCTTTTGGCCACCGGAGGAACGGTTGAGGCTGTCATTCGTCTTGTTCGTGGACAAAGCGCCCGGATTGCGGGGATCGGTTTTATTATTGAACTGGCCTTTCTTGAGGGAAGAAAAAAGCTCAAAGGGTATCCTGTTTATTCTGCTATTAAGTATTGATCCTGGTGTCATCCGGTATGTCATTAAACCTCTCCCGTAAAACGGTCTTTGTGTGGGCCGCAGTTTCGATTGCAGGAGCTCTGTTTGCTCTGAATCTGGGCGGTCGCGGCTGTGCGGCTGGTGTGGGGCAGAAAGTTTTTGGCAAAAAAGACTCCGCCCAGGCGGACGAGGCCGAGTTCAACCGGATGCTCAGCGAAGCGGGGGATTTCAAGGCCAGGGAGCGGTATCCCGAAGCGGTTGCGGCCTTCGAGGCGGTCATTGCGCGCTGGCCGGCTCGTCCGGAACCCTATTTCCATTTAGGGGCTTTGTATTTCAAGCTGAATCTTCCTTCCAGATCCGAAGAGTATTATCTAAAAGCGGTTGAGCTTCGTTTCCAGAATCCAGAAATTTATTTTCATGTCGGCTATATCAAGGAAAGCGCTCTTAAGTTCCAGGATGCGCTGGAATGGTATCTCCAGGCCGAGGAGCGGGGCGTGGACAGCGCAGAACTTTTTTATAATACCGGTAATGTTTTTGCCCGTTTGGGAAATCAGGAGCGGGCCATCGAGTATTATCGTAAAGCGGTTGCGGTTAATCCGTCTCATCAGGACGCTTTTGTCAATCTTTCCATCCTTTCTTTTCAGAGCGGGCAAATTGCGGATGCGGAATTTTATCTTGATAAAGCCCGGAAACTGGGGTATAACCCTCCGGCGGAGTATCTGCAGTCCTTGCATCAAGCCAGTCGTTAATTTCAATGCCCCCGTAGCTCAACAGGATAGAGCACGGCTCTCCTAAGGCTGTTGTGGCCGTTCGAGTCGGCCCGGGGGCGTTTCTTTTTTCTGCTGTTAATTTTTTTCAGTTTTCCTTTGACAGTGTAAAATCCTGGTGACAAAATAACCTCAACCTTAACCCTGTGATGTTCCTAGTCTGGTCAAGAAAGGAGGGGAGAATCCATTCCGGCATTTTTGCATTGCACGATCAGGGGGCATCGTTTATAGGGATCACTTGTAAATAACTAGTCAAACTAGATAGCTAATATGTTTAAAGGAGATCACATGATCAAGAAAATGATGTTAGCCGTGGCGGCGCTCGCACTGGTTGCGACCCCGTCATTCGCTGCAGTCCAGAACGTCAAGGTTGGCGGCGGACTCAAGACCACTTCAGTTATTCGTTCAAACTTCAACGAGAATGCCCAGCGCGGCAGCCTGAACGAAATTCTGTCCCAGGTCAATTTGAACGTCGGCGCTGATTTGACCGACAATGTGTCCACCTATATTTCTCTTGCTAACGAGAGAATCTGGGGAGACAACGATGCTTCCAATACGGACTTCAACCTGGATGCGGCCTATGTCACCATGAAGGAAATGCTTTATGCTCCTTTGACCGTGACGGTTGGTCGTCAGCCTTTGTATTATGGTAATGGTCTGATCATTGCTGACGGAGATGGTTACGGCGATGCAGCTGTAGCTTCTGTCAGTGACCTGACCGGTGGCGTCAATTTCGATGCGATCAAGGCTGTACTCAGCTATGATGCTTTGACCATCGATATGATTGCGTCCCGCGTTACCAATAACACAACCGGCGAGTCTGTAACGGCTACTCGCGACAACGTGAATCTGTATGGTGTCAATGCCAACTACAAGGTCGGCGACAGCAAGGATTCTGTTGTTGAGGCTTATACTTTTGTCAAAATTGACAACGGTACCGATGACCGTGGTGCAGGCGCTGATCCCAAGGGCAAGACCGAAACTGTTTATGTTCCTGGTCTGCGTTTGAGCAGCAATCCGATCGAGGGTGTTCATGCTCAGATCGAGGGTGCGTATCAGATTGGTCAATACAACGATACGAACTCGAATTCCTCACAGTCACTTAAGGGTGCTTATGCTCTGCAAGCCAAGGTGGACTATGCTCTTCCGATGATGGATGACATGAAGCCTTCTCTGGGTCTTGCTTATACGTATCTTTCCGGTAATCCTGATTCTAATCCTTCGGCGACTCTTGATGACAACGTGAAGAATCGTCGCGGTTGGGATGCCATGTTTGGCGATCAGAACGCCGGTCGTATTTTCTACTCCGAAGGTCTTGGTGTTAGTAATGCGCAGGTGGCTCAGGCCAGCTTCGAGCTGACCCCGGTTCAGGATGTCGTGACCAAGTTCTCTGTCAACGGTCTCTGGTTAGCCGAAAAGTTAGCGTTCCAGGGCGTCGCTCCGAACGTTCGCAATTCCAGCAAGTACATGGGCACCGAAGTGGATCTGGATGTAACGTATGCTTATACCGAAGATGTCAAGCTTGGCATGAGCGCCGGCTATTTCGTCAGAGGCAAGAACTACGTGACACCTGACAACAAAGATGCCAGTCAGTTGCTCACCAGCGTCAGCGTTCTTTTCTAATAAAAAGGCACGCAGGCGTTGTTAAAAAGCCCCCGGGAATAAAACCCCGGGGGTTTTTCTTTTTTCTCCGTCGGAGATTTTTCAGCACAAAAAGAGGCTAAAATTTATTATTTATTGTTTTGAAATTAATATTAATTTGTTAATATAAAAACAACAAAAGAAATCCTCCTTCATAAAAACATTCTCCGTCGGGAGAAAAGCACGGCAGTAGCAGGCAGTATGACTCGTGACGAGATTTATGACCATTTGGCCAGAGTTTATCTGGATAAGCGCGAAAGCGTAGTCGATGTAAAAGAAATTCCGGTCAAACGGCCGCGCGTGGCTAATGTGATCAATGTGGTGATCACGGCCTTTATTTTAGTCAGCGTGGTTTACGGTTTAACGGCTTTTCTTGCTCGTCGGCACGATGATTTACGCAGCCGGGTTATTTATTCTTTGAGTAACTCTCCGGTACGCCTGAATTATATGCAGGCCGACGGAAATCCGCAGATCAAGGATTTGAGTTTTCCGATTTCCGATATTGACGTGTCCGGTTTTCGTCGTCTGAATGTGGCCCTCAAGGCTTCAGAGGGGGGCAATCCGGGAGTGGTCAAGCTGGTTCTGGTTAATGCCCGTAACGAGCGGGCCTCATATTACTTTCAGGGCATTACGACCCGCTGGCAGAATTTTTCGGTTCCGTTCGACAAGCTGGATATTACGGACTGGAGCAGTTTAAAAGAAATTTCTTTTGTGATTGAGGCCTGGAATGCCCAACGTGCAACAGGCACGGTTCTAATAGACAATATAAGTTTTTCAAACTAGCAGGGGGACTGGACTAATGAAGATCATAACAGTGGCGAACCAAAAAGGCGGTTGCGGCAAGACAACGACGGCAATTAACCTCGTGTCATCGCTGGCGTCGAACGGCAAGCGTACTCTGCTGATTGATCTCGATCCCCAGGCTCATGCGACGCTTGGCCTCAACCGCGACGACAAGAACAGTATTTATAATGTTATTTCCCGTCTGACTCCGCGCAAGCTGGCCATTCGTGATATTATTCAGAAAGTCGAAGCCAATTTTGATATTGTCCCCTCCAATGTCCTGGTTGGAACTCTCGAGCAGGAGCTGGCCGACGAGATTGGCCGCGAGACCAAGCTGTTTGATATTCTTGAAGGCATCAAGAACAGTTATGATTATATTGTTATCGATTGTCCTCCCAGCCTAGGATTTCTTACTGTCAATTCGATTCGTGCCAGTCACGAGGTTATGATTCCCGTCGAAATGAGCCGTTTTTCGGTTCAGGGGGTGGATCATTTGATGGACATTGTCCGGCTTATCCGTGACCGGCTGAATCATCCGGTGGTGGCCCGTGTTCTGGTGACCATGTTTGATTCCCGTTTGCGTCATTCTTTTGTGATGCTCGATCAGATTCGTTCCCAGTTTGGCGAAATGCTTCTGGGAACTATTGTGCATGTCAATGTCAAGCTCAAGGAAGCTGCGGTTGACGGCAAGCCCGTTATTCATTATGACAAGTACTGCCGTGGTTCCAAGGATTATCTCAGCCTGGCCAAGGAGTTGATCGCCATCGAAGAAGGCCGCACCCGTCAGGAGTCTTCGTCTGCCGAGTTTTCGCCGAAGATGCAGCAAATCGTTTCCCGCGAGATGGAGGTTCTTTCCCAGGCCACTTTCGCACTGGTCGCTCCGGAAGCCCAGTCGGTTTATTTGTCCGGATCTTTCAATGACTGGTCGCTCAATGATGAGTGTCGTATGGAGAAGGGGGCCGATGGTAAATGGTCTTTGCGCATGTCTCTGCCGCCGGGATCATATCAGTACCAGTTTGTTGTTGATGGCCGCTGGGTATCGGATCCCGCCAATGAGCGTCGTGTCAGCAACGGTTTTGGTGATATGAATTCCCTGATTGAGGTCGGACTGAATGCCTAAGTCTGCGGTGCCTTTTTTTCAGAAGATAGATGAGAATCGTGTTTACGCTTTTCTCTCGTACATTTTTTTTCTCTGCGTAATTCCCCTGATTTATCGTAAAGATGATCAATTTGTCCAGTCTCACGCACGTCAGGGGCTGGCGCTTTTTCTTTGTGAAGTTGCGGTGCTTCTTTTAACAATTCTGATTCCCTGGCTTGCCCGTCCGCTTTGGTTTGCATGTTTTTTGTTGGCCTTTTGGGGCATGCTGATGGCTCTTAAAGGCCGGCAGGTCTTATTACCCTTCATATCTGCCTTGTCCGAGCGCATCGTTCTTTAGCCAGCCATTCGGGTTTGATTCTGTTCTGCTTTATTTGCGTTCCAATATTTCCGAGGTGATCATGGAAAGAAATGTTCTGCTGCTGGTGTTTTTCTTTTCGGGATTCGCGTCTTTGGTCTACCAGGTGGCCTGGCAGCGGCTGCTAACGCTGTATTGGGGGGTAGGTTCTGTTTCCACGACTATCATTGTCAGTGTTTATATGCTCGGCCTGGGCGCTGGAGCGTTGATCGGCGGTTTGTGTGCCGAGAAGTTCAGTAACAGAATTCGTTTTTATTTCTATATTGAGCTGGCGATTGGTCTTTTCGGTGTTATCAGCTTGCCTTTTTTGCAGTTATTGGCCGCCCAGACGGCAGGCGCCGGTACCTGGCTGTCTTTTCTGGTCATTTTTCTTTTCTTGTGTGTACCTACCATGTTGATGGGGATCACTCTCCCGGTCTTGATCAAGATTTTTACCGGGATCAGGCGCGATTTTATTCATGTGATCAGTTATCTTTATTTTATTAATACCATAGGAGCTGCGGCCGGCTGTCTGACGGCAAGTTTTGTTTTTATCACATTGTTTGGCCTGGATCGGGCGGTTTATATTGCGGCTGCAATAAATTGTGTTCTGGCCCTCATGATTGCTGCACTTTCCGCCAGGCCCCAGGCCGCACGGCAAGAGCAGCCCCCTGATGTTTCCGGGCATAACATTCCGGGTGCGGAGGAGTTTCTGGGGCGAGCGGGCTTGTTCCTGGTTTTTGTCTCCGGTTTTCTGGCGATAGGTTATGAAATTATCTGGTTTCGGCTGATGAGTATTTTAACCAAAGCTTCGGCGTATAATTTTTCTTCTTCGCTGGGAGTTTATCTGGCCGGGATCGCTCTGGGCAGTTACGGGATGAAGTTTTATCTGGACAAGCGGCCCGCGCTTAATCGTCGGCACCTTTTTTTTGGTATTCAGGCGGCAGTTGCGTTAAGTGTCTGGGCCAGTGTTTTTGTTTTTTATTTAACACTGCAGACACCTTTGAGAATTCTTACGGAGATATCTTTTACCTCCAATCTGCATCCGCCTTTGGACTTGCTGCCGCTGGACACTTCTTCTTTATCCTGGCTGTCCAGAACACTGGTTAATGGTTTTTATGTCGGAGATTTTATTCTTTGGCCGATGTATTTTATTTTCGTTCCCGCTCTTTTTATCGGAGCCAGTTTTCCTCTTATAGCCTTTCTCTGTTCCGGGAAACCGGGTCACGAGGCCAGTGTTGTGGCCAGGGTGTATTTTTTTAATATTCTCGGGAACGTGCTGGGTGGAATTGTGACCGGCTTTGTTTTCTTACCTTTTCTGGGAACAGAGCGTACGCTTGCGCTTTTTATTGCGGCAGGGATGCTTCTTGGCGGGTGGTCTTTGTTGCCTCGATCCTTGCGCCTGGGGCTGATGCCCAAAGGGGCGTTGATTGCGGGAGTCCTGTTTTGTATGTTTCTGTTTTTTCCTGCACGTGGAGATCTTTACAGGCAAGTGTTCCGGGTGGGCACCAGCATGATCACCGGAGACATTCGCCAGGAAGAGGAGTTTTTCGAAGAAGGTGTGGAGGGAGTTGTTTACGCGCAGGGTTCGGCCTGGAGGCTGATTAACTTTATTGACGGGGTAGGTCATGGCTGGCGTCCGGCTCTGCATTTTTATCATAAAACTATCGAGGCCGTCAGTCATACCCGTCAGCAGGAAAAAGTTCTGGTGATCGGTTACGGCACAGGAACCACACCGGAGGTTTTGCTCGACATGCCGTCGGTGAGGAATATCACTTTAGTCGAGATCAATCGTACGTTGATGAAAAATATTACCAAGATTGATTTCTTTCGCGAGATGCTGACCAATCCCAGATTAAAGCTGGTTATAGATGATGCCCGCCGCTTTTTACTGGGCAGTAAAGAGCGATATGATCTGGTATTAATGGATCCTTTGCATGCCACGACAGTGTATAGCAACAATTTGCATTCGGCAGAGTTCTTTGAATTGATCAGGCAGCATCTGGCTCCGGAAGGGGTTTTATTGATCTGGTCAAATGAGTACCAGATTATTCCCAGAACCCTGCATGAGGTTTTTCCATTTGTCCGTTTGTATGGCAGTTTTTGTCTGGCTTCGGTTTCTCCGCTGCGTTTGGATGTGACGCTTAAAGAAAGTCTTTTAGCGATGTATCCGGATGATGTCCAGAACGAGATACGGCGTTTTGAGCAGATTCAGGAGGGGGATTCGGCGGGCAATCTTGTTGGCGATCAGGCTTATATCCGGGAGAAGTTCGGGAAACTTCCGGTGAACCGGGACTACAGACCCAGGACGGAATATTATTTGCGTAAAGTCTATGATCGTCTGTTCAATGCTGTGGAGAACCGCTAACTGTTTGCTGGAGTTTCGGTTCTGACCGTGTTATATTTGTTGTAAAAGCCGGACTACAGTCCTTTTTCTGATGATGGACTGGTAGGTTAAGGCAGATAAGGATTTTATGTGCATAAAATTTTCTTATTTTTCCCGGTCAAATCGTTGTGGCCAGCAGATGTTGGAATACATCATACTTGTTGCTGCGGTTATTGTAGTCGTCATTTATTTTGCGGCGCAGAACGGGGTTTTTCATCGACTGGTTAATGATGTAGCAGCTAGTCCGGCCGGGATGATCAGGCAGCAGACCGCAGGTGATCTCAACTGAAGGCTCTTTGGGGTATTTTTCATTATTTCTATGCAATCGATTTCGCAAACAGTTAGTTTCTTTATTTCTTTTTTCGTTTCCGTTCTGGTTATTGTCTGTTCGGCATCCCTTGCGCAACAGCTTCCGGAGCAGGAGATTGAAATTTTTGCTACCGGAAAGAAATATGCCTCTGTCGAAGAATATCTTCGTGCCAGGCGAAAGGAAAATTTGAAGCCTGTTGTTCTGTCTGATCAGCCGTTGACCGCGGCCAGCCCGGAAAAACCGTTTATTGACGAGAATGGCTGGCGCACGGTAGTTGTTGATCAAAAAAGCGCTGAGCCGCCGGCCGAGTTTGTGGAGCGTTTTGTCGCCGGGATCGATTCTTTCGAAGCACGGACGTCTGGCGGTAAGCCTGTCCGCAAAGTGGCATCGATCCAGGAGATGAACGCAGGCCTTGCCGCCGAGGCAAGCAAGACATCGGCTCCTTTGCTGATTCTGGCCGAAGGTGGTAATGTCAAGGTTCTTGAATTGACCCGCAAGACTCAGAACAGCAACCAGCTGCAGATGGAGCCGGATCCTCTTTTACAAGGGGAGTAGGGGAGAAAGAAGGTACCATGCCCGTAAAAAAGAATTTGCAGCATTGCGGTTGCCGCAAGAAGCGGGCTGTGATTGTTGTCGGTTTTAAATGTATCAATGACTGTCATTTTTGTGTGGCCGCCGACAAGCGTACCCTTGGTGACAAGTCAACAGAAGATATTATGCGGGAGATGGGCGACTCCTGGAAGGATGGTGCCCGGGAGGTTTTGTTTACCGGAGGGGAATGTTCTGTCCGAGAGGACATCTTTGAGTTGGTGGCGCATGCCAGAAAAATGGGTTTTGAGCAGGTATACCTGCAAACTAACGGGCGCATGTTTTCGTCCATGGCATTTTGTGAAAAAATTCTTTTGGCCGGGATGACGATCTTTAATCCGGCCTTGCACGGGCCAACCGCAGAAATTCATGACCGGCTGACCAGAGCCCCGGGAAGTTTTCGTCAGACCGTTTTGGGGATTCATAATATCCGCAAGATCGCCCGTGGGCGTGTGCCGATTCTCACCAATAGTGTGGTGACCAAAATCAATTATCCTCATTTACCGGCTTTGGCCGAGCTTCTGGCCAGTCTGCGCGTGTCCGTCATGCAGTTTGCTTTTGTGCATGCCATGGGGCATGCCAGCTCGTCTTTTGATGAAATCGTGCCCAGGAAGACGGACGCTATCCCGTATATCAGGGAAGGGATCAGGATCGGCAAACAAAAAGGGATCAGGGTCATGGTGGAGGCAGTGCCCTTCTGTCTTTTGCAAGGATATGAAGATTCCGTTTCCGAGCTGTACATTCCTCCCGTTGATCTTTGGGATAAGGGGTGGCGGATTGAGCAGTTCGAAATTGTTCGAAAGAATGAAGCGAAAATGAAATTCCCCCAGTGCCGCCGTTGTATTCACGATCATATTTGCGAGGGGCCATGGCGGGAGTATCCTGAACATTTTGGCAGCGACGAATTTCAGCCGGTTGAAAGAGAGTCTCTGGTGGTCAAGAACAGTCCTTGACTATCTTCGGCCCTATATGTATAATGGCCGCCAATCGGAAAAAGAAAAAATTAATATTTGTTATCAGGAGGAGTACCGTTGAGTCCCGTTAAGGAAAAAAAGACACAAGTTGTCCGTGATTTCAAGCTGCATGCCAAAGATACAGGTTCGGCGTCTGTCCAGGCTGCGCTTATTACGGAAAAGATCAATCATCTGAACGAGCATTTCAAGACCCACAAAAAAGATTACCATTCGCGTCGTGGTCTTTTGCTGATGATCGGTCGCCGCCGCCGCTTGCTTTCGTATCTTAAAAAGACAGATGCTGTTAAGTACGAAGAGACCATTAACAAGCTGGGCTTACGCAAATAAAGGGATGTGATTGATGGCTATTGCACGTGTAGAAGTTCCGTACGGCGCCCATACTCTTGTTATTGAGACGGGCAAATATGCAAAACAGGCTAACGGTGCGGTTGTTGTTTCCTGTCAAGGGACAATTGTTCTGGTGACTGCCTGTATTGCCAAGCAGCCGAGAGCGGGAATAGATTTCTTTCCTCTTACCGTTGAGTATCAGGAAAAAACGTATGCCAGCGGACGTATCCCTGGCGGATTTTTCAAGCGGGAAGGCAAGCCGACCGAAAAGGAAGTCCTGACCTCCCGTCTTATTGACCGGCCGATTCGTCCCTTGTTTCCCGAGGGGCTGTTAAACGAAGTCCAGATTGTGGCCACGGTTCTTTCTGCTGACGATACTGTTGATCCGGATATTCTTTCCATCATTGGAGCTTCGGCTGCCCTGATGGTTTCTGACATTCCTTTTGAAGCGCCGATCAGCGCGGTACGGGTTTCTCTGGTCGATGGAAATTTTATTGCCAATCCTTCATATGAGCAAAGAAGTCTTAGCGAACTGGATTATATTGTAGCCGGTGATGCTGATGGTATTGTTATGATCGAGGGAGAGGGCAAACAAGTTCCGGATGCCAAAATCAAGGAAATGTTGGCCTTTGCCCACAGTTCTTTTCAGGCTTCCCGTGAAATTCAGAATGAACTGCGCAAGCAGGCTGGCAAGGAAAAGCAGGTTATTAAGACCAGAACTTTGCCTGCGGCGTTTTCTGCCAAGGTTCGGGCTTTGGGTATGTCCAGGCTTGAGCAGATTCTCGAGGGGATCGCGGACAAAAAAGATCGCGAGAATAAAACCAATGAACTTTATGCTTCCCTGACGGCGGATCTTGCGATTTACGCCGAATTTAATACTGCCGAATATGAAGTCTGCGAAAATGACGTCAGGAGTGTTTTTGAGCTGATGCAGTATGATGTTATGCGAAAGAATATTTTTGAACGTGGATTGAGAGCTGACGGGCGAGGTCTTAAAGATGTTCGTTCCCTGGCAGCTGAGGTCGGTTTGTTGCCCAGAACTCATGGAACTGGTCTTTTTACCCGCGGGCAGACTCAAAGTCTGGCTATTATTACTTTGGGCACCAAGGTTGATGAGCAGTTAATGGAGTCTATTACCGGTACAAGTTACCGTAAATTTATGTTGCATTATAATTTTCCGTCATTTTCTGTCGGAGAAACCAAGCCGATGCGCGGCCCCGGCCGGCGCGAGATAGGGCATGGTGCTTTGGCTCATCGTGCTCTTGAAGCTGTTGTTCCGGATCAGGAAGTGTTTCCTTATACAATCAGGGTTGTATCTGAAATTCTTGAGTCCAATGGCTCGTCCAGTATGGCAACTGTATGTGCCGGTTCGCTGGCTCTTATGGATGCGGGTGTTCCGATCAAGGCTCCGGTCGCTGGTATTTCAGTCGGACTTATTTCCGATGCTAAACGGGCGGTTCTGATAACAGACATTCAGGGGTTGGAAGATCACTTTGGGGATATGGATTTCAAGGTGGCTGGAACAACAACAGGGATTACGGCTATTCAGCTGGATCTCAAGATTCGTCATATTTCGCTTGAGCTTCTTGGCAAAGCGATTGATCAGGCCAGAGAAGGGCGTGAGCAGATTTTGGCGTTGATGAACCGGACAATTCCGGCTGCGCGTCCCCAAACGTCGGCTTATGCACCGCGTATTGCCAGCATCCAGATTCCCCAGGACAGGATCGGGGAAGTTATTGGTCCTGGCGGCAAGACAATTCGTATGATTATCGAAACGACCGGAGCTTCGGCGATTGATATTGACGATGACGGTAAGGCTCTTGTTTCCGCTCCGGATCAGGCTGCACTGGATAAAGTCATGAAGTTCCTTTCTTCGATGTTGCAGGAGCCGGAAGTTGGAACGATTTATGATGCCCGTGTTGTGCGTATCATGAATTTTGGAGCTTTTTGTGAGTTTATGCCCGGCAAGGAAGGTTTGGTTCATGTTTCCGAGCTGGCGGTTAAATATGTCAAGGATCCGAACGAAATTATTAAAGTCGGAGACGAATTTCAGGTCGTTCTTGTCGAAGTCGATGAGAAAGGTCGTTATAATCTGAGCCGCAAGAAAGCCATCGCGGCCGCTGAAAAGAATTCGTAGTATTTATCCCGGCATGAAGGTTTGCTTCATGCCGGGATTTTTTTAGACCGGACAGGCCTTTCCCAAAAACAGCATCCCCATCTGTTATGCGACCTGAACATCTCAATGAGATTAAAGGGATTCTTCTACTTTCATTCGCGCTGATTATTCTAGCCAGTCTTGTTTCCTATGTGCCGGAAGATCTGGTCTGGTTTACTACGCATCCCAATATTCCGGTTAAAAACTTTATTAGTCATGCCGGAGCTTATGGCGCCGGGATTCTTTTTTCTGTTCTGGGGTATAGTTCCTACCTGCTGGTGGTCTTTCTTTTCTTCTGGAGCTGGAATATTTTTACCTCAAGACAGATGTTGTTTACTTTTGGGCGATTGAGCAGTTTGATTGTACTGCTTGTGGTGATCAGCGGTCTTTTTAGTCTGAGCGGCTCTGCGGTTACAGCTGACCGTTTTCAGAGAGGGGGTCTGGGGGGATTATTGTTTGCTGATGCTCTGGTCAATTATTTCGGGATGGCCGGGGCCTATATTATTTCTTTGACGCTGACTTGTCTTTGCCTGGTGATAGCCGGGGACTTTCTGGTTTCTCCTCTTCTTGTCCGTCTGACTCGGGGTTTTATCGAGTTGGCTCGTGGTTTGCGGGAGCAGAAATTCCGGGAATGGTTGTCGGCGTTAATGCTATCGTTTCGCAAGGAGGCCGCTCCTGCAAGAAAGAAAGCCAGGGACAATGCCTGGGATGAAGATGAAGTCGAGGATGACGCCCAGGATGCGGCGGAGATAAAAGATAAAGGCAAGCCTTCCCGGCAGGAAGGGCCCGCGGGCAAGAATAATCGTAAGACGGATGCTCCTGCGGTTGTGCCGGTCAAGCCGGTTGCGGCAGTTCCCAATATTCGTATATTGCAGCCAAAAGTTGTAGTGCAGCCCAAAGACCGGGAAGACAAGCCTCTGGTGGCGGGGGCTTATCGTTTGCCTTCCTTCGATTTGTTGCAGGATCCTCCGAAAGCCACACAGGAAAATGTTCAGGGTTTGCTTGTTTCCGGAGCGAAAACTCTGGAACAAACCCTGCTGAGTTTCGGGGTCGCTGCTCGTGTGGCCGATATCGAGCGCGGCCCGGTGATCACCCGTTATGAAATTGAGCCAGCTCCCGGCGTCAGGGTGCAGAGCATTAATGCTCTTTCCAATGATATCGCGCTGGCCATGCAGGCGCATTCGGTTCGGATACAGGCTCCGATCCCGGGAAAGAATCGTGTGGGGATTGAAGTCCCTAACGGATCCTCTGCTTCGGTGGTACTCAAGGATGTTTTACAAAACGGGGATATTCGCAGCAAGTCCAAATTGACGCTGGCTTTGGGCAAGGATATTTCCGGAAAACCGATGCTGGCTGACCTGGCAGCAATGCCGCATTTGCTGGTGGCAGGGTCTACCGGTTCGGGCAAGTCGGTATGTCTTAACGCGATTATCATGTCGATTCTTTTTAACGCGACTCCCAATGAAGTTAAATTCATTATGGTTGATCCTAAAATGGTGGAATTAAACCAGTATAACGATCTGCCGCATATGTTGTGTCCGGCTATCACGGATCATAAAAAAGTGGTTGCGGCGCTTGGTTGGGTTGTTTCCGAAATGGAGTCCCGGTACAAGTTGCTGGCCAAGAACCAGGTTCGAAATATTGCCGCTTATCATGCCAAGGGTTTTGAAATGCCCTATATTGTGGTGGTGATCGACGAGTTCGCCGATCTTATGCAGACATCCGGGAAGGTGATTGAAAGTGCGGTTGTCCGGTTGGCCCAGTTGGCCCGCGCAGTCGGCATACATCTTATTCTGGCGACACAGCGTCCATCGGTTAATGTGATTACGGGTGTTATCAAAGCCAATCTTCCGGCGAGAATAGCGTTTCGCGTCAATGCGTTGGTAGATTCCCGTACCATTCTGGATGAGAAGGGCGCGGACGATCTTTTAGGGCGCGGCGACATGTTGTTTTTACGCCCCGGGGATCCCAAGCCTACCCGCGGTCAATGCAGCTATCTTTCGGATGATGAAATTCACCGGGTGGTCGATTTCATCAAACAGCAGGAGAAACCCAAATATGATGATACCGTGACGGCGCGTCCGGTCGCGGTTGCCGGAGGCTCGGCAGACGATAAGGATGAAATTTTTGACGAAGCGGTCAGGGTGGTGATGGAGACCGGTCAGGCTTCGGCATCAATGCTGCAGCGCCGGCTTGGTCTTGGCTTCTCGAGGGCTGGACGGATTATTGATCAGATGGAGCGCGCAGGGCTGGTTGGCCCTAACGCAGGCAGTAAGTCGCGATCAATTATGATTGACCGGGAGCAGTGGCTGGCAGAGCATGCGCAACCGGTCGACGGGACGCAACCGGAAGGGACCGTGAAGAATGCCTGAAGAAATCAATGATGTCGGCCGTTTGTTAAAACTGGAGCGTCAGCGCAAATCGGAAACGCTGGAAATGGTGCATGAAGCCACCAAAATCCCTATTGATTCGCTGAAAGCAATCGAGGAAGGGTATAAGGTGCGCATGCTTTCCTCGTTCTATTACAAGAATTTTGTCCGTCTTTATGCCCAGTATCTCGGGATGGACGCGCAGAAACTGGTTGCCCTGATTCCTTCAGAGAAGACTGTTGTCAATGAAGTGGTTAATCCCAAAGCGAGTGGATCTCTGGCTAAATCAGCGAGAAAAAGCGCAGGAAGGCCTGCGGCTAAAACTGCTCCCGCCGCGCTTGTGGGCATTCTTTTTTCCAGGCAGGTTGCAGGGGTTCTTGCCCTGATTTTTGTGTTCTTATTTCTGGTTGGCGCCTGTTTTGGGGTCGGAATAATGATTAAGCGTTTCTTCAACGGGCAGACTAAAGCCAGGGAGGCAACGGTCAAAACAGTCACTTCTGCCAAAGCTGTTCCTGCTGCCAGACTGCCGGTAAAGCCGGTAACCAAGCCTGTGGTGCAGGAAATAAAACCTGTTGTCAAGCCGATCCCCGTTAAGGTGGAAGTCCCGTCTGCAGTCAAGGTTGAAGTTCCGCCACCAGCCAAGGCTGCTCCAGTCGCTGTTGCACCCAAAATGACGGATAGTGTTGTGGTTACTGTTCGAGCCAAAAGCAATTCATGGCTGGTGGTGCGCCTGGATGGAAATGTCAATTTTCAGGGAGTCCTTAAAAAAGGTAATTCCGAAACCTGGACAGCCCGTAAGGTCATTGAAATTTCGGGGAATGATATGGACTTGCTGGAGTTCGAGGTCAACGGCAAGACTGTCGGTCGACTCAGCCGCCGGGATGTAAAGGGCAAAAAAATTCGGGTGACCTCCCAGGGGCTTTCTGTCGAGAAATGAGCCTGCGTCCAGACTATAGTCCCGAAGCACTCTCTGACAGCCGTCCTGGTTCGGTGGCCGTTATCAATCTTGGCTGCGCCCGTAATACGGTGGACTCTCAAAACATAATCGGTCGACTCGAGCACAAGGGGCATCATATTTTGTCACCTGATCGTGCCTTGACGGTGATTGTTAATACTTGTTCTTTTATTGAAGCGGCCAGGCAGGAATCAGTTGACATGATCTTGTCTCTGGCAGATCTGAAGAAGCAGGGCAAGATCAAAAGAATTATTGTCGCCGGCTGCCTGGCCCAGATGTATGGCTCCCGGTTGGTCAAGGAACTGCCCGAAGTGGATGCTTTTGTCGGGGTGCAGGCCTTGCGTTCCGGACAGTCCCAGTCTCTTTCCCTGCTGACGCCGCCGCATTACGCTTATCTTAAAATTTGCGAAAGCTGTTATAACCATTGCAGTTTTTGCGCCATTCCTTCTCTTAAGGGGCGCTTTGTTTCACGAACAAGGGAAACCATCGAGCAGGATGCGCTCCGCTTTGAGCAACGCGGCGTGCAGGAACTGAATATCGTCGGACAGGATATTACCGCTTATGGGATGGATCTTTATCGCACGCACAGTCTGGATGTGCTGCTTTCCGGTATATTGGCCAAAGCCAAGGGTATTGGCTGGTTACGCCTTTTGTATGCCTATCCTGCGCATGTTACTGATCGGTTGATTGACCTGATAGCGGCAGAACCCCGGATTTGCAAATATATCGATGTTCCGCTGCAGCACGTCAATGACCGCATCCTGAAGGCAATGAACCGGGGGATCAATAAAGCTCAAACTATCGCCTTGATCGAAAAGCTGCGCCGGAAGATTCCCGGAGTTTTTTTACGGACGACCTATATTACCGGCTTTCCCGGGGAGACCCGCAAAGAGTTTGCAGAATTGTTGAGCTTTGTCCGGGATTATCCTTTTGAACGGGTGGGAGTTTTTACTTTTTCCCGCGAGAAAAATACGCCGGCTTACGACCTTAAAAGTCAGATTCCATCAGCAGAAGCCGGCCGGCGACGGGATCAACTTATGGAATTACAACAAGCGATTTCGCGAGAGTTCCAGGAAAAAATGATTGGCAGAACATTGCGGGTGCTTCTGGATGGACGTCAGGAGGATTCCCCTGACTGTTATGTTGGACGATCCCAGTATGATGCCCCGGATGTTGACGGTGTTGTTTATGTCCGTTCCCAAACTGTTTTGAAGCCAGGCACATTTGTCGAGGTCAGGATTTCCGGAGCTACCGATTATGATCTGAACGGGGAGGTGGCATGAACCTTCCCAATCAATTGACCGTGTTACGTCTGATTTTGAGTATTTTTTTTGTCATGGCGTTTTATTCTTCCGGATTGGCTGCTGCCGCCGCTGCCTTGTTTCTGTTTGTGCTGGCTGCTGTGACGGACTGGGCGGACGGGTATCTGGCCCGCCGTTATGGTCTGATTACGGTTTTTGGCAAGATTATGGACCCGGTGGCGGACAAGGTTATGACGTTATCCGCTTTCTTTGCACTTGCGTCAGAAGGATTCTTTCCTTTCATGCTGGTTGTTCTGGTGGCGGTCAGAGAGCTTATGGTTACATTGTCCAGAATTTTCCGGGTGACCAAGGGGCAGGTTATTCCTGCAGAAACGTTGGGGAAGTTAAAGACAGTCATTCAGATGGTTACCATCATTCTGGCTCTTTTGATCCGCCTTTTTGCGCAGCGGGCGACGGGATCAACAGGGAATTTCGGGTTTCTCTGGATTTTTGTGCTTAATATGCTTATGATTATTGTGGTTGCCTTGACTATTGTTTCCGGCATAGAGTATTTTCGCAGGCTTAATTCGGTTTCTGTAAGGCTCAGCCATGATTAACGTACAAATAGCAAGAATGATTGCAACATTTTTTTATTGCGGGAAGTTCCCGGTGGCTCCCGGAACGCTGGCAACGGCTGCGGGGCTTGCTTTGGCGTGGTTTCTGCGCTGGAACTTTTGGGCTTATTTGTTGGTTATGGCGGCGGTTATCGTTCTGGGCTTTGTTGCTTCCGGAGTTGCGGAAAAGTCTTATGGCCGCAAGGATCCGGGTTGTATTGTGATCGATGAAGTTGCCGGCGTCATGATTTCTTTTTTTATGTTGCCCATGTATGGCCCTGTTATGATTATTGGATTTTTTCTTTTCCGTGCTTTTGATATGTTCAAGATTCCGCCAGCTGACAGTATGGAGACTTTAGGGGGAGCCAAAGGTATCATGCTGGACGATATTGTGGCGGGGCTGTATACTAATCTGATTCTGCATGTTGCGATCCGCTTTAGCGGAGTCTACACTTTTTAAACAGGAGGTTGTTGTATGCGTTCATCAAATCCGGTTTTAGGAGAGAATGTTTTTTCACACTCTGCTGCGGGTGGTCAGGTTATGACTGTTCAGGGTGCGGTTAACAAGACTTTAATTTTGTTGGCGCTGGTATTGCTGCCTGCGGCATGGATCTGGAGCCAGA
Organism: Candidatus Omnitrophota bacterium; assembly: GCA_903944345.1. Lineage (GTDB taxonomy): Bacteria > Omnitrophota > Gorgyraeia > Zapsychrales > Fredricksoniimonadaceae > CAJARJ01. The sequence continues at coordinate 51,449 of CAJARJ010000014.1, read as the reverse complement.
TATTGCGTCCGGCTTCAGATGTTATGCTGGGTTATGAGGCTTCTGCTGCACCGGTTTCCAGCGGGATGTGGATGCCTTTTATTATTGGAGGCGGAATTTTGGGGTTTATTCTGGCTTTGGTTACGGTCTTCAAAAAAGAGTGGTCCATGGTGACGGCTCCGCTCTATGCGCTTTGTGAAGGTTTTGTTTTGGGAGGTATCTCGGCTTTTTTTGAGCGGATGTATCCAGGCATTGTCATGCAGGCGGTGGCTTTGACGATTGGAACGTTGTTTTGTCTGTTGATGGCTTACAAGGCTGGTTTGATCCGGGTTACGGAGAAGTTCAGGACCGGAATGCTGGTCGCCACAGGTGCTATAGCCTTGATTTATCTTGTGACGATTGTTTTGGGATTTTTTAATATCCGTGTTCCTTATATTCATGAAGGTGGGATTATAGGAATTGGTTTCAGTCTTTTTGTTGTGGGGATTGCCGCGTTGAATCTGGTTCTGGACTTTGACTTTATCGAGCGCGGGGAAGAGGCTGGTGCTCCCAAGTACATGGAGTGGTATAGCGCTTTTGGTCTTATGGTCACGCTTATCTGGCTGTATATGGAAATTTTGAAACTTTTATCGAAGCTGAGAAGTCGAGATTAATAACGGGTCAGATTGGTCCCTTTAAAGCCCGGAGGAACTCCGGGCTTTTTTTACACACGCGCCAGTGTACGGTTTTGGAAGACAGAATATGATACCCATCAGTCGTCTGCATGAATTCGGGTTTGAAGGTCCGGACAAGTTTCCGCAATATTTGGATCGGCACACGATTACTCTGACGTTGCCATCAGCTGCAGAGAGGGGGCTTGATCCCTTGGATGTTGTGATTGAGGATGGTCTGGTGATTCCCCAGCAGTCTGCTGGAAGTTCCGGTGGCATGGTGATCAGGAGTGATGGCACGATGCTGTATATCACACACCGTGATCCGCAGGATCCCAGCACGCCTCTTGAAGCCAAATTTATCCGGGATATTCCCTACGATGCACGCATTGAGGCGAGCAATATTATGCGCCGTGCAGTGGAGGTGGATTCTTCTCTTTCAGATATCTGGCAGAAAGTGCACGCCGTCTGGACCGTGTGGTTTCCTCCTTTGGAGGGGGCTGGTCTTAATCTTTCGGCAGGCGAGTTTACAAGTATTGTTGCAGCCTGGGGGCGGATCAGCGAACTTTTCGCAAGGCTGATTGAGCAGGTTTTGGACAAAGGGGAAGATACCGCCTCACTTCACGTTCGGGTAGTTCTGCAGAGCGGAGCGGAGTTTTCCCGGGGATGGCAGGGCGAAGAGACTCTTGTCGATGAGATGGATATTGGCGAGATCATTCGAATGGATCGGGTGAAATATCTGCTGCAAAGACTTTTTCCGCGTTTGCAAAAAGCGCTTAAAGATCCGGTTTTCTCCCCGGATTCTGTTTTTCATGTCTATTATGGTTCTCGCCGTAATTATCTTGTCCGCCTGGTGATTTTTCCGGTAGAGAATGCAACAGCTTCCGCAGTCACTGCTGCCGGCATAGAGTTCAACCTGTCTGATCTGGACAGGGAAGTCTCTGGTGAGTCAGGCGGGTAGGGCTCAGACTTGGCCTAGCATTGTCAAGGCGGTATCAACCGCCTGTTTTTTTATCTGCAGTCGTGTGCCTTTAAAAAGGCAACGTTGAACCGAATTTTCTTCGGAAGACACCAGAGCAATAAAAACGAGGCCGACAGGTTTTTTTTCAGTAGCCCCGCCCGGTCCGGCTATACCGGTCAGGGCAATGGCCAGGCTTGTTTTGGCCTGTTTGCGGGCGCCTTTAGCCATGGCCAGCGCGACCTGGGCGCTGACGGCTCCGAAACGCCGGATAACTTCAGGAGAAACTCCCAGTTGACGTGTTTTTGATTCGTTGGCATAAGTAATAAAGCCCGTATGGAAGAACGAGGATGCACCAGGAATGTTGGTCAGGGTGTTGGCCAGCAATCCGCCGGTGCAGGATTCGGCTGTCGTCAGGGAAAGTTTGAGCTGCATCAGGTGTTGTGCTGTGTTTAGGGCTAAAGTCATAGGTCAAGCAAGAAGTTGATTTATTATTTCTTTTCCAGGTTAGAGCGGAGGAAGGTGATGATTTTCTGGTTCCCGGTTCGATAAGCCCAGAGCTTGTTCTCGGAGCAGATAATTTTGTAATCTTTTTGGTCGGGAAATAGTTTATGCTTGCCGCAATTATAATTGAGATAGTATTGGAAAGCGAGATTGAAGTTGGTTAAAAGGCAGATCGCGCTGATTGCAAGAAAGATCCAGAACAAAGATGTGTTTATCAAGGTTTCTTTGCATTGAAGGTCAGTTTTTTTTGTTTTATTCTTTATCATTTTCTCTCACCATTTCAGAACGGGCTTCTAAAGGTGGTTGTCCTTGGTGGCGCGTTTGTCGCACGAATCCGGTTTAAGACAGCATAATGCCAGCCATAAAAAGATAAACCAGGAAAAAATGCCCGGTATCCAGTATATCCATATGCCCCCCAGTGGCGCGAATCTTAGTTCAATGATACTGGTTCCCGCAGGAATCCGGAGGCCTATAAAAGCAATATTGGTGCGGTAAAGAGGAGCAGGCTTCCCGTCCAGAAGGACTTTCCAGGCACTGTGGAATGCTCCGGTGTAGACCAGGAATTTTTCTTCGTTCAGATGGATAGATAATAGTAATGAATTGACGTCAAAATGCAGGATTTTGATTTGAGGGTTTGCTTCTTTGATGATTTCTGCAGGGCTTTCGGTGGCTTCTTCCTGGTGTGTTGAAGATTCTTGAGGCAGGTCACAGATCAGTGCTGGTTCGAGAGTGTATTGCAGCCGGCGAGCAACAATCTCTGTCCGTTGGTCTTGCGGTAAAGATTCGATATTTTGGGTGTGCCGGTAAAGGATCAGCTTGTTTTGAATGTACTGATTCAGGGTGGATTCGCCTACAGTCAGGTAAAGGAGGTATTGCCAGTAGGACACTGTGTCTGGCAGGATGTTCAGGTGACCGTTGGAATCTTTCAGGCTCATGCTGGGCACCAGTTCAGGGTATCTTTCCGATGATCGACAGCTCTGTCCGTCATAGCGGAGCGGCCTGGTGAAAGAAAAAACGGGGATTGCGTGGTCGTCAGGGTAGCGACACAGGTTTTTTGCCGGGAGGTTGTCTCTGTAATGGGAAAAGACCGCGACAGGTTCCAGCAATAGCAGGGTCATGATGCCGGTTAGAAACAGTTTTTTGCTGTTGGCTTTTGCGGAAATTGCCGGAATAAACAGCAGGGTACCAGTCCAGAGCGTTATATAGGTTGAAGGCAGAATGTTGCCATCAGATCGGAGTTTGAAAAACAGGAGAACTGGTATTGAAAAAAGGAGTAATTTTTTGAACCGGGAAAGTGACAGATGGTTTTGCTCGTACCATGTTTTTAGCTGAAAGACAGAGAAAAGAACCAGCATTGGAAGCAGGAAGGCGCTGAAAATAAACAGGTTGCGGAAGTAGGCAAAAAACGGGATGTGTTTAAACAGAAAAGGATGCACAGGTGTGGCATAGCCCAGCGAGATCAGAAAAAGAGTTGTACACGAAAAGAGCAGAATGAGTCCGTGGCGGCTAATAGGGGTAAATATAGATAAAGCAATCAGTAAATACGTCAGGAAGGGCAGATAAAACATGTCATCGGAATAAAAGTCCTGTTCGGCGAGGTTGGAAAAAGGACGGTTAATGTTAAATCGTTCAGCCAGACTGGCAGGGATAGTGGCATCAATAAGATCCAGCTTTGATCCCTGAAAACACTTGTCAACGGACTGGATACAGGAAATCTGGTGTCTGGCCGGAGATACAATTTCGGGAGCCCGATCCCGGAGCCAGTAGAAAACGAGCGGCTGTAATCCCAATATCAGGGCGACAAGACAGATCAGGCTGGTGCGACGATGATTGCTGATAAAGGTAACGCTTTGGCGCAAGAGAAGAAATAAAGTCTGGTGACTGAAAAGGGTAAGGTAGCCAACCAGAATCAGTAGCAGAGTCATAAAATAGAAAGGGTAGTAAGACCCCGCCATTGTTATGAGCGCAAACGTCAGTCCGAGAACGTATTTTTTTTTTGGTGATTCGCCAAAGCGCAGCAGAAAGAAAAAGAACCATACAGTAGGGCAGAATAAAAGAATGGCCAGAAACTGATTAAAGACCATCGCCCCTAATCCCGAAAAAAGCAGAAGGGTGTAAGCAATAAAAGCAAAAAGTTCGTTTTTCAGCAGTTGTCTGGACAGGAGATAGAACCCTAGCATACCAATAAAGAAGTAGACGACAATAAAGACCAGAAAAGCGTGGTAGTAATTGATTCCGCAAGACACCAGGATGGCGGGAAGAATGATTAAAGGATTAAAAAGGCTGTCAGATATAAGCGAAATAAAAGGACGGCCCTGAAAAACGAAAGGATCCCATAAAGGAAAAACTCCGTTAAGGAGGTTGTTCAGGAAGAATTTGACGGAAAAATATTCAAACATGCTGTCTACGGATACCGGAATTGTTCCGTTGACGAAATCTTTGAACAGGTACAGCCAGATAAGAAAAGGGAGTAGCAAGCGTATGGTTGGCGTTTGTTTACAGCGGGATAGGGCGCAAATAAGGTTTGAGGCCATGTCGGACAGGCATTTCATGAAAGAAAATATATCATAAAAGAACAATCACAAGAAAAAAGAATTTGTTTCTGCAGGGGGAGGACAAAGACCTTGACAAGCATTTGCCTCTCCCGTATCATGACCAGATAGTTTAAATCAAATTAATGGGGACCAGCACTGCTAAGGGGTTGATATGTTCCATTCTATTCCAGAGATCATAGCCGAGCTAAAAGCCGGACGCATGGTGATCGTTATGGACGATGAAGGGCGGGAGAACGAAGGTGATGTTCTGATGGCTGCCGAGTTTGTTACCCCTGATGCGATTAATTTTATGGCTCGCCATGCCCGTGGGCTGGTATGTGTTCCGATGGAAGCTAAAAGGCTGGACGCGCTCGGATTGCATCCCATGAAAGATGCTGCCAGTGATATTCATCAGCCATGTAATACTGGCTGGGCGATTTCGGTGGATGCGGCTCATGGCATTACGACCGGGATTTCCGCGGCAGACCGTGCGTATACTGTAAAACTTCTGATCGACCAGAAATCAGGTCCCAAAGATTTTGTGACTCCTGGTCATTTGTTTCCTCTTCGTGCCAAGAAGGGCGGAGTATTGGTTCGCGCCGGGCATACCGAGGCTTCGGTTGATCTGACCAAGATGGCTGGTCTTTATCCGGCAGGTGTCATTTGCGAGATCATGAACGAAGATGGTACCATGGCCAGAACACAGGATCTTAAAGAATTTTCCCGTCGGCATGGGCTCAAGATATGCACCATTGACAGTCTTATTGAATATCGTCGCAAGAACGAACGTTTTATCACCCGTCAGGCGGAGGTTGATCTTCCCACTAAATATGGCAATTTTCATATGGTGGTGTATTCTTCAAAAATTGATGATTTTCAGCATGTGGCCTTGATTAAAGGAAAACCTGAGAAGGATACCCCTGTTCTGGTCAGAGTACAATCCGAGTGTCTTACAGGAGATGTTTTTGGTTCCTTGCGCTGCGACTGTAATGGTCAGCTTGAAGAGGCCATGAAACAAATCAGCAAAGATGGTTCAGGGGTTCTTTTGTATATGCGCCAGGAGGGCCGGGGGATTGGCTTGGTCAATAAATTAAAAGCGTATGCCTTGCAGGACAAGGGCATGGATACTGTCGAGGCCAACGAGGCTTTGGGGTTCGCCGCTGATTTGCGCGATTATGGCATAGGCGCCCAGATTCTGGTTGATTTGGGTGTCAGACAAATACGGCTGCTAACCAATAATCCCCGCAAGATTGTTGGACTTGAAGGATATGGCCTGACCGTGATCGAGCGGGTGCCGTTGCAAATTGCTCACACGGAAAAGAACAAGAAATACCTCGAGACCAAAAAAGTCAAGTTAGGGCATTTGTTGTCGTAATTTTCTTAGCGTGTTTTAACAAGGTTTGGATATGGCTAGACGTTTATCCGCCTCCCGGCGTTCTCCTTCCAGGATTCGCTTTGCGGTTGTCGTTTCCCGTTTTAATGATTTTATTACCAACAATCTGCTTGAGGCTTGCCTTGGCGAGTTTGCCCGTCTTGGTATAAGTCGGGATGCTCTTGAGGTGGTCAATGTCCCCGGGGCTTTCGAGTTGCCGGTAACAGCTCTTTATTTGGCCAGAAAAAAGAATATTGAAGCGGTGATTTGTCTTGGTGCCATTATTAAAGGGCAAACGGCCCATTATGAACTGGTGGCAGCGGAAACCGCTCGTGGATTGCAGTCTGTTGCCCTGTCAACCGGCAAGCCTGTGGTTTTCGAAGTGCTGGTGGCCGACACAATTGAGCTGTGTGTGGCCAGAGCCAGAAAAGGGGATCGGGATAACAAAGGAGCCTGTGCGGCACGCACGGCTTTTGAAATGGGACCGCTTTTGAAAGGTTTGTAGGCATGCGAAAACGCAGTCAGGCGCGGGAATGTGCGCTGAAAGTCCTTTATCAGCTTGAGATGACTCATACGGACGTTGGCAAAAGTCTGGAACTTTTCTGGGAGCAGGAGTCGGAGCATGACCAGGAAGTCCGGCAGTTCGCCTCGGATATGGTGAAGGGGATTTGGACCAACCTTTCAGCGATAGATGAAAAAGTTTCAAGTTATGCAACCAATTGGCAGCTTAACCGGATGGCTGTTATTGACCGTAATGTTTTACGGATGGGATTGTATGAGCTGAAATACACCCAGGGGATTCCTCCCAAGGTGGCAATAAACGAGGCGGTCGAACTGGCCAAGAAGTATGGCGACATGGAATCGGGAAAGTTTGTTAACGGTATTCTGGATCGTATTCACAAGCAGGAAGTCGTCTCCGGAGCATGAGCGAGCGGCGCGCCGACCTTCATATTCATACCTATTATTCTGATGGCACACAGTCTCCTGCCGAGGTTGTGTCTGAGGCCGCAGCCTGCGGTCTTGCGGCAATCGCTATAACCGATCATGATACGCTGGACGGTGTCTCCGAGGCTGTTGCTGTCGGGCAGTCTTTGGGAGTCGAGGTTATTACCGGTGTTGAGCTTTCTTCTGATTTTTCCGGAAAAGATATTCATATTCTGGGTTATTTATTCGGACTTTCCGACAATCCTCTGCTTGAGAAACTTTCTCTGATTCAGTCCGGACGGGTGGAGCGGATGAGAAAGATGATCGATAAATTAATCAGCCTCGGGATTAATGATATCGCCTTCGATGAAGTGTCCGGACAGGTGCGCTCGGATGCTGTCGGCCGGCTGCATCTGGCCAAGTTGCTGGTGCAGAAGGGGCATGTGGCATCGCTGGACATGGCCTTTACCCGTTATCTTGGGGAGGGGGCGCAGGCTTATTTTCCTAAATATCAGCAAACCCCTTATGAAGCAATACGCTTGATCAAGGATTCCGGTGGGCTTGCGGTTCTTGCTCATCCTATGTTGACCCGTAAAGACGAGCTGATTCGCGGAATGGTGTCTGCAGGCCTTGATGGTATTGAGTGCTATTATCCGAATTGTTCGCCAGCGGTGACTGATTTTTATCTAAACCTGACTACCAAGTATGGTTTGTTGGCAACCGGGGGGTCAGATGCACATGGCCGGGGTAAAACCAGTACCTGGATTTCAAAGGCCTACGTGGACTTTTCTGTTGTAGAAAGAATGAAACAGCGTCTTGCTGCGTCCTGAAATATTCATAGATATGTCGAAGACTGATAAAGATATTGCTTTTATGCGTCAGGCCATAGCCCTGGCACAGAAGGGGCGGGGCAGGACATCGCCCAACCCGATGGTCGGGTGTGTACTGGTCAAGGCTGGACGGGTTATTGCACGGGGTTGGCATCGGGCTTGCGGGCAGGATCACGCCGAAATTGATGCGCTGAAAAAAGCCGGGACAGCCTCCCGGGGCGCGGAGATGTATGTAACTCTTGAGCCGTGTTTTCATTATGGACGTACTCCGCCGTGTGTGGATGCCGTGATCAAGGCTGGTGTCCGCAGGGTAGTGATTGGCATGGTTGATCCTAATCCGCTGACGGCTGGAAAATCCTTGCGTAAATTGCGCCGGGCAGGCGTTGAGGTCTGCTGTGGCGTTTGTGAAGACGAACTCCTGCAGCTGAATGCGGCTTTTATCAAATACATGACAACCGGATTGCCTTTTGTTACGGCAAAAATTGCCCAGACGCTTGATGGCAGGGTTGCCTGCCGGGGCGGGGATTCAAAATGGATCACTTCAGATCAAACAAGAGAAAAGTCGCGGGGCAAGCGGTTTCTCTTTGACGCTATTGTGACAGGGGTTAATACAGTCCTGATGGATAACCCCCGGCTTGACGTTAACGGCAAGCCTTTGGTCAAAGTTGTTCTGGATTCTTCCCTGAGAATTCCGCTTAAAGCCAGGCTGTTTGACGCCACAGCGGACGGCCAGGTTATTCTGGCAACCACCAGGAAGGCTCCGGCTGCTCTGATCACCAGCTTTAGGCAGCGACGGGTGGATGTGATTGTATGTCCCCGGACAGATTCGGGAGTGGATCTTGGTTGGCTTTTGTGCCTGTTGGGCAAGCGCGGACTCATCAATATTCTTGTTGAAGGCGGCCCCAAGGTCATAGGCAGTGCTCTTAAAAAGGGGCTGGTGGACCGGCTGCATCTTTATGTGGCGCCCAAGCTTCTGGGCGATGACCAGGCCCGGGGGAGCGTCAGCGGGTTGATGCCTGCAAAGATTTCCAGAGCCTTTCCTTTAAGATTTCTGGGGGTCGAACAAAGTTTTGGGGATCTTTTTATTGAAGCGGAGGTGTTGCATGTTCACCGGAATTGTTGAAACGCTCGGCAAGGTGGTTGAGTTAAGTAAGAAAGAAAATCTTTATACGTTGGTGCTCAAAAAGCCCGGGATCTTTACGGATGTTCGTGTCGGCGACAGCGTGTCCAATGACGGGGTATGCCTGACGGTTACGGCAATAAAAAAGGGCTGCCTTTACTTCGATCTAATGAAAGAAACGCTTGAAGCCACGACTTTGGGTCGGCTGGTGTGTGGCAGTGAAGTTAATCTGGAAAGAGCCATGCAGGCTCAGGCGCGTATTGGCGGGCACTTTGTGACCGGGCATGTGGATGCGACCGGTACAATCAAGGCGATCCGGGTTCTGCCTAATTATGTGGAATACAGGTTGAGCATTCCCAGACCGCTGATGCGCTATGTGGTGCCCAAAGGATCGGTAACAATTGACGGGATAAGTCTTACGGTGGGAAAGGTAGCTCCGCAATGGTTTGCGGTGTACTTTATTCCGCATACTCTGGCGGTCACGACCATTGGCCGCAAGAAAGCCGGAGACCTGGTCAATATCGAGACGGATCTTTTGGCCAAGTATTTGCTTAAGAAATCAAAAGGCGATTGACGGTTAGGATGTACTTTATATCTGAAGTTTGAGAAAGGCGGGAGTTATGTTGTACCTGAGATGGATGATTGTTTCTTTCTTTCTGGCCTGCGCGGCACTGGCGGCGGATGCGGCCAGGGCAGATAATTCTTATCTGAACGAGGAAGATGAGGAAACATTCGAGCGTCTGATGACGGAAAAAGGCAGCCGGATTAATGACTCTGCTGATGACAATGGACATCAGCTTGAAGCCGGCACACAAATATCCCAGATCACTTATCGTGAGCCGGGTGAGGGAATGAGCTCGAAGGGGATGGCGTATGGTCTTTTTGGTGTTTATAATTACCGGATGCCCGGTGAGTATTTTGCCGCCAGGATTTTGAACGTCTATCATTTTGATCTGAGTTTTGATTTCGGTCAGATGGAGTACACCGGTTCGGGACAAGTTGATGATATCGTTGATGTCATCATTGAGCCGCGTATTTGGGTTGGTAAAGATTTCATTCTGGCTCAGGACAGTCGCTTCACGCCGTATGTAGGGCTTGGTTATCGTTATTTGATGGACAATTTTGGCGGGAAGATTACCTCAACAGGTCATTATGGTTATGACCGACGGTCACAGTATCTTTATATCCCCGTAGGTATTGAGTGGGCTTTGGTTCCGGCATACGGCTGGGAACTGAAACTGAATGGTGAGTATGATTTGTTTCTTCACGGCTGGCAGACATCTTACCTTCATCAGGTGCCGACAGGGACGCCCGGCGAGATCTACCCGGATCTGAATAACGATCAGACCCGCGGGTATGGTTTGCGCGGGTCAGTTGATTTAATTAAAAAAGGAGATAAAATCAATTATCTTGTTTCTCCTTATGTGCGTTACTGGAACATCAGTCAGTCCAAAGTTCAGACAGCGTCCAATCAGTTCGGGACGATAGAAGGGTATGAGCCTGCAAATACTTCTCTGGCGATAGGAGCCAGGCTGGGTGTGCAGTTCTGAAAAGTTTTATGCGGACAGCCGAAGTTGTATTAGAATCTGTTCAAGTCAATGACATGTAAAGGAGTTGTTTTATGGAGCTGAATATCCAGGAGATTCAGAAGATCATTCCGCATCGGTTTCCTTTTTTGATGATTGACCGGGTTATTGAATGTGTCCCCAATGAGCGCCTGGTGGCAATCAAGAATGTTTCAGTCAATGAAGCGCAGTTTCAGGGACATTTTCCCGATGAAAAAGTGATGCCCGGAGTCTTGATGATCGAGGCCATGGCCCAGGCAGGCTGTATTTATTTCTATTATTCCAAGAATATGGAAGGCTCCCGGCTGATTTATTATCTGGCTAAAACTTCGGCCAAGTTCCATCGTGTGGTTGTGCCGGGAGATCAGCTGCGTATCGAGGTCAGAACGGTTAAATTACTGGCTATGGCGGGCTTTCTGGATTGCAAGGCTTATGTTGGTGACGAGCTGGCGGTGTCAGCCGAAATAGGGTTTGGAGTGAAGAGAGTTTGACTAAGCAGCAGTTCGGTGTTACTATATCGCATCTTTTTTTCGGGAGATAGCGCAGGTGGCTAGCGCGCAACGTTCGGGACGTTGAGGTCGGGGGTTCAAATCCCCCTCTCCCGACCATTTTGATTCAACAGGCAGAGCCTGAGCTTATCTTTTCAGAATAGAACCTATGTCCCGACCTTCCACTCCCTTTTTTTTCTTCGCGCCCCTTATAAGCGTTCTGCTATTGTTCTCCGGAATTTATCTGGGATTCGAACCGTTTCGAGTCATGTTTCTTTTGATTTCGGCTCCGAAGTGGCCTTCGGTGGAGGGGCAGGTGATTTCTTCTCACATCGAGGAGAGAAATGGTGGCTTTGGGTCCGGCAATATAAAAGGATATGTGCCCAGAGTCTGGTTTTCTTATGCGTTGGGCCCGGATAGATTTGTTTCCAAATCGCTGACGTTAATCGATAAAATCTATCCATTAAGGGTTGAAGCTGAAGCGGTGGTGGATCGTTATCCTGCCCATAAGCAGGTGGCTGTCCGCTATTCTGATAATGATCCTGCCCAGGTTTATATAGAAACTTCAAAAGTGCCGCTTCCCGGCGTGCTTAAAGCCGGAGCCAGTGTTTTTATTGTGCTTTGTGCCTTTATGAGCCTGTTTGATAATCTCTCTCGTCGGGACCGCCAGACATGATCTGTTATCATGTTCTTTTTTCGGGCAAAGTCCAGGGGGTGGGATTTCGGTTTTTTGTACTTTTGGCTGCCCGGGATCTGGGGGTTACAGGATGGGTGAGGAACCTGCCGGATCGTTCAGTTGAAATGAAGGCTGAGGCCGAAGAGGCTGTACTTCAGCAGATGATCAGCCGTGTGAGTCATCATTTCCAGGGTTTTATTCGGGATATTCATCTGCAATCGCTGCCCGCTTCCGCCGCTTTTCAGGATTTCACGATCAAGGATTGATTTTATATGGATAGTGATCAGGCCCGGGAAGAGATTGTTCGTCTTGTTGAGCAGATTCAGGAGCACAATTATTGCTATTATGTGCTCGACAAGCCGGTTGTTTCTGACGAGGAATATGATCGCTTGTTGCGAGTCCTGATTGGTCTTGAGGAGCGTTTTCCCGAGCATCGCGTTGCACACTCTCCTTCACAACGCATTGGCGCCAAGGTTCCTTCCGGCGCCAGAACCGTGCGGCATGAGTTCAAGATGTTGTCTCTGGATAACACGTATTCAATAGAAGAAGTTTTGCGATGGCATGAGCGAGTTGTCAAGTCGCTTGATGGGGTGGAGCCTGCGCTGGCGGTCGAGTTCAAGATTGATGGTGTCAGTGCGTCCCTGATTTATGAGCGCGGTATTCTGGTTATGGGGGCCACGCGGGGTGATGGCCAGGTCGGTGAAGATGTAACGCATAATATCAGGGCTATTGCGTCGGTGCCTCTGCAGCTTGTTTCCCGCCGGATTCCTGTTCCGGAATTTTTGGAGATTCGGGGTGAGGTTTATATGAATCGGGAGGATCTTTCATGCCTGAATCAGGAACGTGAAAGATTGAAAGAAGAACCGTTTGTTAATCCGCGTAATGCGGCCAGCGGGTCTTTGAAGTTGATGGATCCTCGAGAGTCTTCCCGTCGGAAACTTCGTTTCTTTGCTCATTCTTTCGGGCGTGTTACGGGGTGGCAGGGACGGATCGGTTCGCATCACGATTTTCTTGAGGCGGCCCGGGAATGGGGACTGCCCGTTGAGCCCAACAGCGTTTTATGTCCAGATGCCCGGCATTTGCCACAGGAATGTACACGGCTGGAAGGACTGCGTTCATCTTTGCCTTATGATGTTGATGGAGTGGTGATCAAGGTCAATGATATGGCCCTGCAGGTGGAGCTGGGGGAGACCATGAAGAGTCCCCGCTGGGCGGTAGCATTCAAGTTTTCTGCGAGTCAGGCCGTAACCCGGGTGCGCGCCCTCAGTGTTCAGGTTGGCCGCAGCGGTGTCCTGACCCCTGTGGCCGAGCTTGAACCGGTGGCTTGCGGCGGAGTTACCATTTCTCGTTCCACTTTGCATAATTTTGATGAGGTCAAACGACTGGATATTGCGCCTGGTGATCTGGTGCTGATAGAACGGGCGGGAGATGTTATTCCCCGTGTAGTGAAGGTGCTTGAGCGTCCGGCTCTGGAGCGTCCCGTAATTTCTCCGGTTCCCTCGGATTGTCCGGACTGCCGTCCGGATTTTATCTGTCGAGACGAGGATGAAGTGGCGTATCGCTGCATGAATCCTTCCTGTCCCCGTCAGTTGCAAAGGCGGCTGGTGCATTTTTCCTCCCGTGGGGGGATGGATATTGATGGTCTTGGCGAGTCGGTGGCCTCCCAGCTGGTCGAGGCGGGTTTGGTACGTTCTGTGGCAGGGATTTATTCTTTGACCAGGAGCGGTCTTTTGTCATTGCGTCTTTTCTCTGACAAGAAAGCAGATAATTTGCTGGGAGCCATTGAACGTAGCAAGGACCGGCCCTTATCCAGGCTTCTGTTTGCGCTGGGTATTGTGAATATTGGCGCTAAAGCGGCCTGGACACTGGCGCGTCGTTTCAGAACCATGGCGGAACTCTCCCGGGCTTCTCTGGAAGAATTGACGGCACTGCCGGAGATCGGTCCGGTTTGTGCGGATGCTCTCAGGCGTTTTTTTCTTCAGGAGGAAACTTGTGAGCTTTTGCGGCAGCTTGCTTTGGCGGAGTTGAACTTGTCCGAACCGGATCAGGATATAACAGGAAAATTTTCCGGTCAGGTATTTGTTTTTACGGGTACAATGCTGGGGATGACTCGCGTACAGGCCCAGGCATTGGTTCGTTCGTTGGGAGCAGACATTTCGGATACGGTCAGTGCTTCCGTGACTTATGTGGTGGCGGGGGATCAGGCCGGAGCAAAGCTGGAGAAAGCTCGCCGGCTTGGGCTCAGGATTGTCAACGAGCAACAGTTCGAGGAGATGACAAAAAATGACACGTAATTCAAAATATTTTCTGTTTACGCTGGCAGTATTTGTATTTTTGACGGTGTCTTTGTCGGGCTGTACAGGTCTGCGCAAAAAGTTTATTCGCAAGCCCAAGGGGCCGCAGAAATCGGAGGAGATTGTTCCTTTGCTGGAGCCTGTCGAGTATGCTCCCGTAACCAGATCTTCCCGGGAAGTTTATCAGATGCATTACACAATGCTGCAGGCATATTTTTCTGATCTGCTGCAGATTATAGGCCGGGGAGAAAACGATAAGCGTGAGCGTTATTTGCTGGCTGAAATGACGGTCCGTCTGGACTTGATGGCCCAGGAGCTGGATGATGAAGCTCTCAGGCAGCAGCTCAAGGAGATGTCCGGACAGTTGGCCCAGATGGAGAAAGATTTGCAGCAGACCAGTGCCAGGCGGCGTTATGACCGTATCCGTCAGGATTTGGGCAAGCTGGAGCGCGCGATCCGTACGTCTTTTCGTCCAAGAATGCTGCAAGAGGCCTTGCAGGACTGATATGAAGAGCCTTGCCAAGGAGTTCATCGGGCATCTTTCCGTCGAGAGAGGACTGTCGAAGAATACCCTTGTTTCTTATGCGCGAGACTTGGAGGCCTATGTTTTGTTTTTGGCGGACAAGAAAGGTGTCGGTGCTCCCGAGGGTGTAACCAGGGATATGATTGCAGAGTTTATGCAGGATCGCAAAAAAGCGGGGAATGCCACAGCGTCAATTTGTCGTCAACTTTCGGCTGTGCGTATGTTTCATCGTTTTCTGGTTCGGGAGAATTTGTCCGGGTCGGACCCCAGCGAATTGATCGAGACGCCCAAGGCATGGAAAAAGATACCGGATGTCATGTCCCAGCAAGATGTGACCAGCCTCATAGCTGCGGCAGCCGGAGTGGAGAATATTGATGCCCGGGACCGGGCGATATTGGAGCTGTTCTATGCCAGCGGGCTGCGCGTTTCCGAATTGACAGATTTGACAGTGGACAGGGTTAATTTTGAAGTCGGGGTAGTTCGTTGCCTGGGCAAGGGCAGCAAGGAGCGTCTGGTGCCTTTTGGCAGCAAAGCCCGCCAGGCAATGCTGGATTATATGAATGACGCCAGGACGAAAATTTTAAGAGGAAGAATGTCTTCGCATGTTTTTGTCAGCCGATTGGGCAAGGGAATGACGCGTCAGGGTGTCTGGAAGATCATCAAGTTTTATGTTCGCAAAGCCGGACTAAAGGCGGGCATCAAACCACATACGTTGCGGCATACCTTTGCAACGCATCTGTTGTCGCACGGAGCGGATTTGCGCAGTGTTCAGGAAATGCTGGGCCATTCGGATATATCGACAACGCAGATTTATACGCATGTGGACCGTGAGCGCTTGCGGGGGGTGCACAAGGATTTTCATCCCAGGGCATAAGGGTATCGTACACGGGCTACAAAAAGATGCGCCCGAATTCAAGGAGCAGGATTATGAGTCGAATGGACCGTATAAATCAGGTTTTTAAACGCGAAATCAGTCGCCTTATTCTTATGGGGGAGATCACCGATCCGCGCGTATCATCGGTCACGATTACTTATGTGGATGTCAGCAAGGATTTAAGCTGGGCCCATGTAGGATTTAGCGTTCTTAATGACGGACCTTCTGCGATTCAGGCTGCGTTAAATGGCCTTTCCTCTGCCAGCGGGCGTATGCGTTGTTTGCTTGCTGACAGGGTGGAGGTTCGTTATATGCCGCAGCTGAAGTTTGTATATGACAGTTCTGTCTTGGAAAACTTCCGTATGTCGGTTAAACTGGAAGATATTCGCTCCGAGAGGGAGTCCCGGTTGGGGCCGGAAGCCGTGCAGCCGAGCGATGATCAGGATCCAAAGAAGGATGATTTATGAAGAATTCGCTGCGGTCGGTGCTTTCGGCTTTTGAACGCTATTCCCGTTTTGTCGTAACCATGCATGTTCACCCTGATCCGGACGCGGTGGCTTCCGCGCTTTCCATGGCGCTTTTTCTTAAAGCCCGCGGTAAGAAAGTCAGGGTCTTTAACAGTGACGTTTGTCCGCAATGGCTGGAATTTGTTCCACGCGCGTCGCTTTACGAGCAGTTTGACGAGAGCAAGCATTTGTCTTTCAAGCCTGAAGCCCTGGTGGTGCTTGATTGCGGGGAGCTCAGCCGGATCGGACGGGTTGCCAGGTTTGCCGAAAATGGGGCCAAGGTTATTAATATTGATCATCATGTGACCAATACTCTTTTTGGTGATTACAACCATGTTCTGGAGGACTATTCGTCCACGTCAGAAATTCTTTGCCAGCTCTTCAAGGAAGCGGGGTCTGATCTTTCAAGAGATATGGCCATTTTGTTGTATTTGGGCATTCTTACGGATACCGGCTCTTTTGGTTTTGATTCCACCCGTTCGCATACGCATGCCATAATTGCGGATCTTTTAAAATTTGACTTTTCGGTCAGTGATCTGTATCGTCGGGTCTACGAAACTTTGCCCCGGCAGGATTTGAAAACATTTTTAAAACTTATGAGCCGGCTGGAACTTTTTTGTGATGACCGGGTGGCTTGTTTGTCCCTGAGCAGAAGGCAGGTCGCCGGTTTCTCCGGCTCTTTTGATTTGAAAGACAAG
This sequence comes from Candidatus Omnitrophota bacterium, assembly GCA_903944345.1. GTDB lineage: Bacteria > Omnitrophota > Gorgyraeia > Zapsychrales > Fredricksoniimonadaceae > CAJARJ01. The sequence continues at coordinate 34,954 of CAJARJ010000014.1, read as the reverse complement.
ATCTTCAATTTTCTGCGCTCTGTGAATGGTCTTGAGGTTATTGTCATTTTGACGGAACAGGATCCCAAAGAGGCTGGGAAAGTCCGGACCCGGCTGAATTTTCGCAGCCGCGGCGATATCGATGTAGCCCGCCTGGCCTCCGGTTTCAATGGCGGCGGGCACAAGAAAGCCAGTGGCGGCTATCTGGATGAAAACCTTTCCCGTTCGAGGGAAATTATACTAAAGACGATAGGAAAACTGATATGACCGAGGGGATTATTGTTGTTGATAAACCATCCGGGATTACCTCCCATGATGTGGTTGCCCGGGTGCGCCGGATTCTTCGTACAAAGCGGGTGGGGCATGCGGGAACGCTGGATCCGCTGGCGACAGGCGTACTGGTCATACTGGTTGGTCCGGCCACCAAGCTGTTTGACAAGTTTGTGGGATTCGACAAGGCCTATGAGGCGACTTTACAGCTGGGCCTTAAAACGTTGAGCGCGGATATCAAGGGGGATGTTCTTGAGAACCGGCCTTTCGGGCATGTGACACGTGAGGGGCTTGTTGATGCTTTCAAGAAATTTACCGGCGCTATTGAGCAATTGCCTCCCATGGTTTCGGCCGTCAAGCATAATGGTGAACGGCTTTACCGGTTGGCCCGCAAGGGTGTGGTTGTTGAGCGTACGCCACGTAAAGTTCAGGTCAACCGCCTGGAGCTGGTTTCTTTTGACAGTCCTTATGCCAGTTTTTTTCTTGATTGCTCCAAGGGAACGTATGTCCGGCAGATCGCCGAGGATGTCGGGGAGTTGCTGGGTTGTGGAGCTTGTATTACGGCGATTCGCAGAACCCGGGTGGGGACATTCACGATTGATCAGGCGGTATCTCTGGAGGATCTTAATGCAGGTCATTTGCGGCATTGGCCAGCTGCGTAATTCTTTCAAAAAAACCGTGGCAGCCATCGGTGTTTTTGACGGGGTTCATTGCGGGCATCAGCGGGTCATTGCGCATGCTGTAGAGGACGCCCGAAGAGCCGGCGGCAAGAGTGTCGTGGTGACTTTTCATCCGCACCCTGTTCGTGTTCTTTATCCAGGGCATTTTCATTCCTATATAACGGATTTACCGCAGAGGCTGGAGCTTTTTTCTGCTCTGGGTGTTTCGGCTTGTCTGGTTGTGCGCTTTACCCGTCGTTTTGCCCAGATGGCTCCCGAAGATTTTGTCAGGCGTTATTTGTGCGCCGGATTGGGCGTTTTCAAGGTTGTAGTGGGTCAGGATTTTCATTTTGGCCATGACCGCGAAGGGTCGATTCTTCAGCTTGAAGCGCTGGGCAGGTTGCATGGATTTGAAGTTGCCCCTGAGCAGTTGCTTCTAAAAGGAGATGTTGGCATTAAAAGTTCCCTTATTCGCGAATGTATTGTGCAGGGAGATTTGTCGCGAGTGGGTGTCCTCTTGGGGCGTCCTTACACCTTGCGCGGACGGGTTGTTAAGGGGGATGGACGGGGACGTTTGCTGGGATACCCGACGGCTAATATCGCGCACGGGGATGTGGTCATTCCGCCGCAGGGTATATATCTTGGATGTGTCATTCTGCGGGGCAAGCGCTACCAGTCCATGATTTACGTCGGACGGCGTCCTTCGTTTAAAAGTCTGTCCGCGCGGGTGGTGGTCGAGGTCAATATTCTGGATTTTTCCAGCCGCATTTATGGCTGTCAGCTGGATATTGAAATATTGGCCCGAATCCGTGAGGATCGTTGTTTTTCCAGTTCAGAGGATCTGGTTTCCCAGATTCGTCAGGATGAATCTTCGGCTCGGGCCTGGTTTGCCCGAAATCCCCATTAGATTTTTCGGTTTCTGCAGCTCGCAAGCTCGCTTGATGGCATATATCCTGCCTGCATACGGACTCGTCGTTATTGAGTTCCGGGGCGCGATTTCCGTTTAATTTTCCCCATTTTCTCTGGTATTTCACTCCACTAGGAATGTTATTTCTTATTTATCCCGACGGCAAGAGTCTTTGTTTTTAAAGCGGTATTTTTACGTTGTTTTGTGGCTTTCAGTATTGACAAGCCCTTGGGGGAGGGATATACTTGTGGCAGATGGTGGAGGGAAGTGCCACAAAGTGGTTTACTGGCATCCTGGCTGGAGGAGTTGCTCATGTTTTACGGCGAATACACGCACGCGCTTGACAGTAAGGGCAGATTAATTCTGCCTGCGCGTTTTCGTGAAACAGCCAGAGATCAGTCAATTAATAAGTTCTTCGTTACTAGAGGTTTAGAGCGTTGCGTGTTCATGTTTAGCGAGCCGGAGTGGCGCGCAATAGAGCAGAAACTCAAAACACTTTCGTTTACCAAAGAAAGCTCGCGTACTTTTAACCGGATGTTTTTCTCCGGAGCGGTGGATGTTATTCCCGACAAGCAGGGACGCTTTATTATTCCTCAGTATCTAAAAGATTTTGCCGGCATCAAGGAAGAGTCGGTCATTATCGGGGTGTCCAGCCGGATCGAAATCTGGGATCGGGCCGTGTGGCAGGAGTTCTTTACCAAGTCAGCGTCGGTCTTTGAACAGACAGCGGAAACGCTTTTTGATATTCAGAGTTGAGCTGTGTGTGTCAACCTTTCTGCCCGGGGAGGTCTTTATGGTGAATTGTATTCATCACAAGTTTGTTTTCAGGCATATGGTCGAGTTGCCGCATTGCGAATGTGTTTTTTGTTCCACCCAGGAAGAAGAAAGTGGACGGATCCGGCTTTTTCTTGTTTTTCGCGATCGGCGCAAGATTTATATGCGTTGCGGTATTAGAGGTAATTGGGAAGAAGTTCTTGATCCCGAAGAATACGAATCGGTATGGGAAGGGTTTGAGCAAGCCATTCTCGAGCGTAAAATTCCAAGTTTTGTGGCATCAGCAATGTCTTTCGCCGGAGTCTGATTGAAGGGCGATTTTTATGGCAGTTGAAGCAGGGCATATTCCGGTCATGCCGGTTGAGGTCGAGACTCTTTTAAGCATACGCCCTGGCACCGTGCATGTGGACGGGACTCTTGGTCTGGGCGGGCATGCATTATTGGCCGCGCAGGCGCTGGGTTCGACCGGTCGACTGATTGGCATCGATCAGGATGCCCAGGCCATTGTCAGGGCCAGAGAGCGGCTGGCGCAGGTTTCCTGTCGGCTGGACATTGTCCAGGCCAATTTTTGTCAGATGACCCAGGTTCTGGATGGACTTGGGGTTGCGCGGGTGGATACAGTTTTGTTTGATCTGGGGGTTTCGAGCCTTCAGTTGGACGATGGGGAGCGCGGTTTCAGTTTTCGGGTTGAGGCTCCTTTGGACATGCGGATGAACCAGGGCGAGGGGTTAACAGCCTGCGATCTGGTCAATACCATGTCCGAGCGGGAGCTGGCTGATATTATTTTTCGTTATGGAGAAGAGCGTTTTTCCAGAAGAATCGCGGCAGCCATTATCCGGACACGTGCGTCAGCGCCACTGCGAACAACAACCGAGCTTGCCGCGTTGATTTTACGGTCTCTGCCCAAAGGCTATCAGCGCGGAGCATTGCATCCGGCGACGAGAACCTTCCAGGCTTTGCGCATTGCGGTGAACCGGGAGCTGGATTCTTTGAGCGAAGGGATCGAGAAGGCTTTTTCAGTTTTGAATCCGGGAGGGCGTCTTTGTGTGATTGCCTTTCATTCTTTGGAAGACCGGATTGTTAAAGAGATGTTTCGTCTTTTGGCGCGAACCAATCAGGGGCGGCTGGTTACCAAAAAGCCGTTGATGCCGGGGCGTCAGGAAGCGGTGGAAAATTCCAGGGCTAGAAGTGCACGGGTAAGGTGTTTGGAAAGGGTAGTATGAAAGTGTCCGATTTTTTGAGGATTGTAGTTTTGGTTACGGTTATGTCGGTTTTGTATATTAATCTGCAGGTCAAAATTTATTCTTTTGCTTACCGAGGTAAGGTTAAGCAGCAGGATATCCAGCAGCTGGCGGAAATTAATGGCCGGGTCAGAAATGATATTATTCGTTTGCGATCCTCGGATCATATTGGCCGGGAATTGCTGGATAAAAACGGTCAATATCAGTTTGTCAGCAGCAAGAATATTGTCGAAGTGGCGTCCGATTCAACCTCTTCTCTTGCCAGGATGATGGAAACCGGAGCACAGAAGACCGAAGGCTTCTTTTCAAAAATGGCCCTGGCTTTTGCCGCGCGTTAATCGCGTTCAAGGGGGGGGGGCTAGTTGTTTTTTTTGCCAGTAAAAAGTGTTTCTAAAGCTGCGGGTTTGTAATAAAATCGTTCTGTCCTTTCAGCCAGGGGCCGGGATATCCACTTCGAAAATTAATTTAGAGAACTTCAGCTGTGTTTCTTACCAAACATCCCTTGCGAGTCGGTCTGTTTTTTTCTGTCATATTCTTCTTTCTGATTCTGTTTACAATCAAGCTTTCGTCCATTCAGATTTTCAGGTCAGGATACCTTTCGGACAAGGCAGAAAGGCAGCAGAATCATACAGTTGAGCTTGAGCCAAGACGGGGCGGTATTCTGGATCGTAACGGACGGGCGCTGGCCCTGAATGTCATGGTTTATTCGCTCTATGCCAATCCCCGTGCCATGAGTGACGCCGACAAGGCTCTTGTGGCAGAAAAACTTTCAAAGGTTCTTGGCTTCAATCGGTCTGTTGTTTTTGAAAAGCTGGGTAAGTCCAAGTATTTTGTTTGGCTGGCCAGAAAGTTGTCTGCGGACGTTTATGAGAAGATCAAGGCTCTCAAACTGCCGGGCACGGCTTTTGTAAAAGAGAGTCGTCGTTTTTATCCCAACGGGAATATGGCGGCGCATGTGATCGGTTTTGCCAATATTGACAATATCGGACTGCAGGGCGTCGAATACGAGTATGACCGTTATTTGCGGGGTGAGAAAGGAATGGCGCAGGTTTTGCGCGATGCCAGACAACGTGATCTTCTGATCGAAAAAGAATATTTACCGGCTAAAGACGGGGATGATGTTGTTCTGACTATTGATGAAACAATACAGTTTATTGCTGAAAGGGCATTGGACAAGGCGGTAACAAAACATAATGCCCGCGCCGGAACGGTTATTGTCATGGATCCTCGAACCGGAGAAATTCTGGCTTTTGCCAATCGTCCGACTTTTCGTCCGGACGCGCCGGACGCAACCGGTGTGGAAAGCCGGACTAATCGGGCGGTGGCTTTTGTTTTTGAGCCGGGATCGGTTTTCAAGATCGTTACGGCGGCCGCGGCTCTGGAAGAGGGCGCATTTAACGAGGAAGATGTTATTTTTTGCGAGAACGGAAAATACCGGATAGCGAATCATATCCTCAAAGATGCGCACCCGCATGGCAATCTGACATTCCAGGGGGTGGTTGAGATGTCCAGTAACATTGGCTTTGCCAAAATTGCCCAGAAACTGGGAGCCGACAAGGTTTATGAATACGGCCGGCGTTTTCGTTTCGGGATGAGGACAGATATCGGTATGATTGGCGAGGTTAACGGAATGTTTAAACCCGTCTCTTCCTGGTCAAAAACATCAATCGGGGCTATCCCCATGGGGCAGGAAGTTACTGTAACAGCCGTTCAATTGGCGGGCATGATTGCGGCGGTGGCCAATGACGGAATTTATATGAAGCCGCATTATGTAAAAATGGTGCGTCATCAGGACGGGGGAGTGGTTCATTCATTCCGGCCCAAGATGGTGTCACGTGTTATGCACGAGAAAACCGCCCAGAGGCTTAAATTGATTTTGCAGGGGGTTATTGATAACGGGACAGGACGCGCGGTCAAGATGAAGGATGTTTCGGCAGGGGGCAAGACGGGTACGGCGCAGAAAGTCGTTGGCGGGACGTATTCTCACAGCAAGTTCGTGGCTTCATTTATCGGATTTGCCCCGGTGGAAGATCCGAAGTTTGCAATTATTGTCACTATTGATGAGCCGCATCCTGCCTATTATGGTGGAGTGGTGGCCGGTCCTGTTTTCAAGGAAATTGTGGAGGATTCCCTGAAATATCTTTCGGCCGAAACAAGGAGTAAAGAATGAATTTGCGGGAACTTTTGTCTGGCCTGGCCGATCCGGCTGTCATTGCCGGATTGCCAGCGCTCAGCGTTCCTTCCGTGTGGGATGATTCCCGGAGGGTCATGTCTGGATCCCTGCTGGTTTTGATGCGGGGTGCGGAACATTTTGCCGGTCAGGGTCTGGAGCGAGGCGCAGCGGTTTTGCTGGCTGATAGCCGTACGGCACGTTCTCTTTCGGAAAGCTATCCGCAGGCACTGTTGGTTCCGGTCGAAGATCCTCGCGAAGCGTTTAAGCAGATATTATTGCGTTTTTACGCAAGGCCTTCCGGACAGGTCAGGGTGCTTGGCGTTACGGGAACTAATGGCAAGACAACTGTTACCTATCTGCTGGAGTCGATTTTAAACGCCGCAGGACACTCCTGTGGCGTTACGGGAACGGTCAATTGCCGTATAGGCGGAAAAGTTTCGCCCGCGAAGAATACCACTCCCGGGATGCTGGACAATCAGATGTTTCTGCACACACTTTCGACTCAGAATATCCTTTATTCTGTTATGGAAGTTTCATCCCATGCCCTGGCTCAGGGACGGGTGGATATGATTGATTTTTGTGGTGCCATTTTTACCAATCTTACCGGAGACCATCTGGATTATCACGGAACAATGGAAGAATATTTTACAGCCAAAAGTCTTTTGTTCCGGTCTTTGAGTGAGGATGCTTATGCGGTGATCAATAATGATGATCCTTATGCAATCCGCCTTTGCAACTTGACCCGGGCGAGGGTTATTTCTTATGCCCTGCATTCTGCCGCGGACATTACCGCCGAGGTGCGCGAGATTGGTCTCAAGGGAACCCGTCTGCTGGTCAAAGCTTTTGGCCGGGAATGCGAGGTCAAAACCACCTTTATAGGTCAGCATAATATCTATAATATTCTGGCCGCATTCTCTGCCGGCCTGGCGGAAGGTTTTTCGCTGGATGTTCTTTGCCGGGGCATCAATATGCTGGCACATGTTCCCGGACGACTGGAACCGGTTGACTGTGGACAGGATTTTGGTGTTTACATTGATTACGCGCATACGGATGATGGTCTGCGTAACGTTTTGCAATGTCTTAAGGGGGTTGCGCATAATCGTCTCATTCTTGTTTTTGGTTGCGGAGGTGACCGGGATCGGACCAAACGTCCGCGTATGGGGCGTGTGGCCGGTGAGATGGCGGATTATTGCATCATTACTTCGGATAATCCCCGTAACGAGGATCCGCTGGCTATTATTGAGGAAATCCTGCCTGGTTTCAGCCGGGAGAATTACGAAGTTGAGCCAGACCGTCAGCAGGCCATTGAGCGGGCACTGGCCATGGCCGGCAGGAACGATATTGTCCTGCTCGCCGGGAAAGGGCATGAAACTTATCAGATTTTCAAAGATAAAACGCTGGATTTTGTGGAAAGTTCTGTTGTGTCCTGTTTCCTCGGCAAGCGCTTGCGGCAGGACGGAAAGGTTTTATGCTGACGGCAGGCGAAGTCCTTCAGGCGACTGCAGGAGAGTTGTTGCAGGGGGGGGCGGATATCCGGATCAGGCGGATAGCAACAGATACGCGCGATATCCGCAAAGGAGATCTTTTTGTTGCGATTAAAGGCGAACATTTTGATGCTCATTGTTTCCTTGCCCAGGCTGTTGCCGGCGGGGCGGTGGCGCTGCTGATCAGTGACCGGAATTGTCCTGTTCCTGCTGGAGTTGTAGCGATTGCGGTCAAGGATACTGTACTGGCTTACGGGGATCTGGCACGGTTTTACCGGAAGAGCTTTTCCCGTGTCCGGATTTGTGCGGTGACAGGAAGTGCAGGAAAGACCACCACCAAAGAAATGATCGCTGCTGTTCTTGGGACGCGCTTTCGCGTTCTGTTTAACAAAGGGACAGAAAATAATCATATAGGGGTGCCTGCAACCCTGCTTAAAATGAAGTCCTTGCATCAGGCGGCTGTAATCGAGGCCGGAACCAATCATCATGGCGAGATTGCCCGTCTGGCGGCTATTGTCGAGCCGGATGTGGCGGTTTTTACCAATGTCGGGCCATCGCATCTGGAAGGGTTGGGTTCTCCTGACGGGGTTTTTCAGGAGAAAGCGGCTCTGGCCGCGTATGTGCGCGCCGGAGGATTATTAGTGGTCAATAATGATGATGCCCGCTTATTTCGGCTGCCCGGGATGTTTTCATCGTTAAGAACTGTGACGTTCTCGGTGGACAAGCCTTCTGATATCCGGGCGACAAAGGTTGAAATCAGCCGCAAAGGTCTGGCTTTTTGTGTGGGGAAAGAGGCTTTTCGTCTGAAGGACCCTGTTCCCGGAAACCTGTATAATGCCTTGGCGGCGATCGCCTGTGCCCGGGAGATGAAGATTCCTTTTTCCGAGATACGCCGCGGGTTGCTGCGTTTCCGTGCTCCGGCGGGGCGGCAGTGCTTTCACCGTGCCGGGCGTGTGACGGTTATCGATGATGCCTATAACGCCAATCCGGTTTCTTTCAGGAATGCTGTGTGTACACTGCAGATGCTAAGACCCGCGCGCTCGATTCTGGTGGCGGCTGATATGCTGGAATTGGGATCTGGAGCGCAAGATCTGCATCGACAGGCCGGAGAATTCGTGACCGACAGGAAGATTGATATTCTTTTGACTTGCGGGAATCTGGCCCGACATATCGCCCAAGGGGCTGTGCAGGGCGCTGGACAGACCCGGGTTGTTTCCTGTTCTGATCAGCAGGAGGTTTTGTCATTTTTACGCGAGAATGTCCGTTCGGGGGATGCGGTTCTGGTTAAAGGTTCGCGCGGGATGAAGATGGAGAATGTGGTTAAGGATCTGCTTTTGTTCCTGAAAGGATAGCGTATGCTTTATTGGCTTTCGCAGTTTCGCTTTGAGTTTTTTCCTTTGAATATTTTCAAGTATATTACATTTCGTGCCGGCATGGCTGCGGTGACTACATTTCTTCTGTGTGTTGTAATCGGTCCGTGGTTTATCCGTAAGCTTAAGGAATGGAATTTAGGCGAAAAGCCGGTGACTGGCGGGGGACGTGAGGCTGCGTTGGGCGCGGCACATTATCAGTCCAAGCAGGGGACACCCACGATGGGAGGGATACTGATTATCGGTAGTATTGCCGTGTCGGTTCTTCTATGGGCAGACTTATCCAATCCATACATTCTTTTGACGCTGGTGACCATGATCTGGCTGGCGGTGGTGGGCTTCTTTGATGATTATCTGAAAATTTCCGGCATCAACAAGAACGGGATGAGTTCCCGTACCAAGATTATCTGGCAGGTTCTTTTGGCGGCGATTGTAAGTTTGTATTTGTATACCCAGTTGCATGTTGATACAACCCTCGATATCCCTTTCATGAAGAAGATGGTGGTTGATTTGGGGGCGGGCTATATTATTCTCGTTATGCTGATTGTTGTTGGAACGTCCAATGCTGTTAATCTGACGGATGGCCTGGACGGGTTGGCCATTGGATGCACACTGATGGTGGCGATAGCACTGAGCATTTTGGCTTATATAACAGGACATATTGCTTTTAGTCAGTATCTTTTTATTCCCTATATTCCCAATGCGGGTGAGCTGACGGTGTTTTGTACTGCAATTATCGGTGCCAGTCTGGGTTTTCTGTGGTTTAATTGTCATCCCGCATCGGTTTTTATGGGGGATGTTGGAGCGCTCTCTCTGGGGGGCACTCTGGGAATTATTGCTGTTTTTATCAAGAAAGAAATGCTTCTGGGGATTTTGGGCGGTGTTTTCGTCTGGGAGGCTTTGTCGGTTATTATGCAGGTCACATCCTTCAAGCTGACAGGCAAGCGTATTTTTTTGTGCTCTCCTTTTCATCATCATTTACAAAAGCTGAACTGGAAGGAATCGAAAATCGTAATACGTTTTTGGATAGTGGGTATTATTCTGGTTTTACTGACGTTGACAACCCTGAAGATACGTTAGTAGAAGTCCAGGCAAAATCAGGCGGGAAGGTTTTATGGATTTGCACAACAGGATTGTAACTATTGTGGGAGCCGCGCGTAGCGGAATTGCTGCCGCCAACCTTGCCCTTGCGTCCGGGGCGGATGTGCGTATAACGGATACTAGACCGTTAAGTGAACTGGAAGCGGCTTTAAAAGGGCTGAGGGATCGCAGCCGGGTTCAGATTGAAAGCGGGGGGCACACTCCGGCTTTTATTCAGGCCAGTGATTATGTTGTGGCCAGTCCGGGAGTCTGGCGTGACGCGCTCGCGCTGCAGTGGGCGCGTGCCCAAAGCATTCCCGTGATCGGGGAGATTGAATTTGCCTGGCGTTTTTGCCGTAAACCGGTGGTTGCGGTTACCGGAAGCAACGGGAAAACCACGACAGTGACCCTGATTGCCAGGGTACTTGAGGCCGGGGGGAAAAAAGTTTGTTTGTGCGGGAATATTGGCCAGCCGTTCTCGCAGTATGTTTCCGGTGATCAGTTTGATGTGTTTGTGGTCGAGATCAGCTCTTTTCAGCTGGAATTGACAGAAACTTTTCGTCCGTATGTGGCCTTGATCACCAATTTCAGCCAGAACCATCTTGACCGGCATCCGGACATGCAGGATTATTTCGAGGCCAAGAAGAAGATTTTTCGTAACCAGGAGTCTTCTGATTATGCCTTGATCAATGCTCAGGATGAATGGTCCCGCGGTTTGCCGGAAGGTCTAAAGGCCGGAATCCGGTATTTTAATGCTCCTGAAGAAAAGGGGAATCCCAACCAGACGGCTGCCGCGGCTGTAGGCAGAATTTTTGGAGTGACTGCCGAGGTCGCCCGTGGTGTTTTTGATTCCTTTGCGGGCGTTGAACACCGCTTGGAAAAAGTCAGGTTGTTGGACGGCGTTGAGTATATCAATGATTCAAAGTCCACCACCGTTGAATCGGGGCGCTGGGCGCTGGCGAACACTCCCGGGCCACTGGTTCTTATTTGCGGCGGGCATGACAAGGGTATGGATTATCGCGGATTACGAGAGCTGGTGCGGGCGACGGTCAAAGTGATGATCGTTCTGACCAGGGAAGATGCGGTGCGCAAAACTTTGCGCGAGGCCTTCGAAGGGGTGGTGCCGCTGGAAGAATATACGGACATGTCCGCTGCTGTTTTGGCTGCCCGACGGCATGCCGCAGCCGGGCAGAAGGTATTGCTCAGTCCGATGTTTGCCAGTTACGATATGTTTGACAATTTTGAACAGCGTGGACGAGTGTTCAAGGATGTTGTTAATAGTTTGTAGAGAGGACTTATGCGGGATATTCGTATCCGTTTTTTCATGGTTTTTTGCGTTTTGCTCGCGCTGGGAACGGTTATGATTTACAGTTCCAGCGCGATTTACGCTCAGGAGGTCATGAAAAATTCTTCGCATTTTCTGACCCGGCATTTGATGTTTATGCTGATCGGGAGTGTCATGATGTGGATTGCGATGATTGTGGATTATCGGGATCTGCAGAAGCATTCAAGATTGATTCTGCTGGTTGCTATTGGGCTGCTTGTTCTGGTGCTGGTGCCTGGTATAGGAAGAATTTCTTCCGGAGCCCGACGCTGGTTTAGTCTCGGGCCGATTAATTTCCAGCCTTCAGAGTTTGCCAAAATTGCCCTGATTCTTTATATGGCGGACTTTCTTACCAGAAGACAGGAATGCCTGCGCAGTTTCAAAAAAGGCTTTCTTCCGGTTATGATTGTGACCGGACTGCTCTGTGGCTTGATCATCAAGCAGCCGGATATGGGCAATACTGTTTTGGTGTTTACAATTGCGCTTATGATGCTTTGTCTGGCTGGAGGAAAGAAAGCCCACTTGCTGGGGATTTTTCTGATGGCGTTGCCGGTTGCGGCCGCCTTGATTATTTCGGCACCGTACCGTTTGCGGCGGGTGGTGGCTTTTCTTGATCCCTGGAGTGATCCTTTGGGGGCAGGCTTTCAGTTATCACAGTCCCAGATCGCTCTTGGATCCGGGGGACTCTGGGGTGTCGGCCTTGGCAAAAGTGTACAAAAGTTGTTTTATCTTCCTGCGGCGCACACGGATTTCATTTTTGCGATTATCGGCGAGGAACTGGGATTCCTAGGAGTTATGACAGTCATTATTCTTTTTACGCTTTTTATCTGGTATGGAACAAGAATTATTCGCAATACCCATGAGCCTTTCGGGTATTATCTTTGTCTGGGGATCATGATTATGATCTCTATCCAGGTTCTGGTTAACTTCGGGGTCAGCATAGGTGCTTTACCGACTAAAGGACTGCCGTTGCCTTTCATCAGTTATGGCGGATCGGCCCTGATATTTAATATGACGATTGTTGGTCTTGTCTTGAATGTTTCCCGAGCGCAGGATCTGGGGGGTTAAGTTTATGGCCAGAGTTTTGATTGCCACCGGAGGGACAGGCGGGCATATTTATCCCGCTGTTTTTGTTGCCGAAGAGTTGCGTCGTCGCGGCGTTGATGTCTTTTTCGTTGGGGCGCTTGGTTCGGCAGAAGCTGTTTTGCGTCAGCGCGGTTTTTTGTTTGAAATTGTTCCTGCCAGGGGATTTGTTGCCAAAAAGGTCACTGACAAGTTTTTGTCTGTCGGAATGATGGTAAGGGGCGTTCTTAGGTCGGCGCGGGTGATCGGGCGTTTCAGGCCGGATGTGGTGATTGGTTTTGGCGGCTACAGTTCATTCCCGGCGGTTCTGGCCGGACTCCTGCATTTTGTTCCGACGATAATCCATGAGCAGAATGTTGTTCCCGGATCAGCGAACAGGCTGTTGGCCGGATTTGTCAGCAAAGTATGCGTAGGGTTTCGTGCCGGACTTGAATATTTCCCTCGCGCAAAAACAGTCTGGACCGGTACTCCGGTACGTTCGTTCGACACATCTTTAAGCCGGGCGGATGCGGTGCGCCGTTTCAATCTTGATCCTGCGCAGAAAGTGGTTCTGGTCTTTGGCGGCAGCCAGGGCAGTCGGCGTATCAACGAGTGTTTTTTTGAGATGTACTCTTCCTTGCCCCCGGAGAAATCTTTTCAGGTGATTTTATCTTGCGGACAGACGGAATATTCTTTTTATCAAAAGAAGTATCATGATCTGGGAAAGCCTTCTTGCGTACGGCCTTTTATCGCCAATATTGACGAGGCTTATGCGGCCTGTGATTGCGCCGTTACCCGCGCCGGTGCGGGAACTGTGACCGAGCTGGGCGTTCTGGGGGTGCCTGCGGTTCTTGTTCCGTTTCCTGGTGCCGGCCATCATCAGTGGATGAATGCCTGTGTTCTTGAGCGCAGGCAGGCAACTGCAATAATTGAGGAAAAGTTCTTGAGTTCGGCTATCCTTGGAGATAAGATTTTCAAGGTACTGGCGCTGACGCATTCCAGCCAAATTCTTCAAAACAGTGTTATCGATGAATTTTATCCTGATCCGGGGCAAAAACTGGCGGATGAGATACTTTCGTGCGCCCGGGCAGGACAAGCTGTGCCGGAATGATCCGCAAGGAAGCATTTGGAAATGATTATGTCTATGGAGAAAAGTTGTCATGAAAATGAGTGAAGGTCGCAGCGAGCCTAAAAAAGCCCACAAACATTATCACTTTATTGGTATCGGCGGGATGGGGATGGGGAACCTTGCCTTGTTAATGCTGGCCAAAGGTTATCAGGTCAGTGGCTCGGATTTGAAAGAAAGTGACCTGACCCGGCAGTTGACTGAAAAAGGAGCGCGGGTGCATATCGGCCATGATATCCGCAATATCGGATCGGCCGATTGCGTTGTGTATTCCTCGGCAGTCAAGATGGATAATCCCGAAATGTTTCATGCGCACAGCCAGCATGTTCCTGTTTTGCGCCGGGCCGAGCTATTGGCGCATTTGGTCAACAAGGAGGTGGGGATCACGGTGGCCGGGGCACACGGCAAGACCACAACCTCGTCATTGGCCTCATTACTTCTGATCAAGGCCGGACTGAAGCCAACCACGTTTGTGGGGGGCATTGTCAACCAGGGAAATTATAATGCCAGTCTTGGTATGGGGCGACATATTGTGGCTGAGGTTGACGAAAGTGACGGATCTTTTTTGTATTTTTCGCCGCATTTTTCGATTATCACGAATGTTGATGCGGAGCACCTGGATCATTATCACACTTTTGACGGGGTTAAAGAGGCGTATGCCGTTTTCGCCGCAAGAACAGTTCCCGGAGGGGTTATTATTGCTTGTGGCGATGATCTGAATTTATCCAGGATTGTCACTGCCAGCGGACGCCGGGTGGTGTCTTACGGTTTTGGCGAAGGGCATGACTGGACAGCCGGTAATATCCAGTGTGACGCTTCCGGATCCTCCTATGACTGTTACCATCGGGGCAGGTTTTTTTCCCGTTTTTCACTCAGGATTCCCGGAAAGCACAATGTTTTGAATTCTCTGGCAGTTGTTGCGCTCGGTAATGAGCTGAAGATTCAGCCCGGGGTGATTGCCGAAGCCCTGGCTGATTTCTGCGGCGTCCAGCGTCGCTTCCAGCGTAAAGGTGAAGCTGCGGGAGTTCTGGTCGTGGATGATTACGGGCATCATCCCACGGAGATTGCCGCAACACTGCAGACAGCCAAAACTCTTGATCGCAAACGACTGCTGGTTGCTTTTCAGCCGCATCGCTACAGCCGGACAAAGTTTCTGATGCAGGAATTTGCGGCTTCCTTTAGTCTGGCAGACAAGGTCTTTTTGACCGATATTTATCCCGCAGGGGAAAAGCCGATTGAGGATGTTTCGGCAGAGAAGCTGTTTACCCTTATGAAAAATAATGGCGTACGGGATATTTCTTATTTAAAAAAAGAGCAGCTGGTCGATCGGCTGGCAGCAGAGGTCAGACCCGGGGATCTTGTATTGACTCTGGGCGCGGGAGATATTACTCATGTTTCCGACGAGTTGCTCGGACGGCTGGCCGCCGAGTCTCGAACCACGGCATTATCTTTTTCCGCAGCTCAGTTGGGGAAGATCGGAGTTATCATGGGGGGGAAATCTTCCGAACGGGAGGTTTCCCTGCGTTCCGGGGCTGCGGTGATCAAGGCTTTGACCGAAGCGGGTTGCCGGGTTGTGCCTATGGATTTATTGACCGAAGACCGGCATCAGGTTAAAGAATGGATCAAGAGAGAAGGACTGGACGTCGCTTTTATTGCTTTGCACGGGAGGTTTGGAGAGGACGGCGGAATACAATCGATTCTGGATGAAATGGACATCCCCTACAATGGATGCGGGCCATCGTCCAGTTATGCCGCTTTTAACAAATGTGTTGCCCAGCGGCTGTTTGAATCTGCCGGAATCAGAACCCCCGGGACTTTGATTCTTCCCGCTCCGGATGCGTTTGATTACGAGGCAGTCGAGCAGGCGCTTGGTGAATATCCTTTTGTTGTCAAGCCTGCCTGTGAAGGTTCCAGTATCGGAGTGAGTCTTGTTCTTGGGCGGGAAAGTCTGATTTCAGGTGTTCGCAAGGCTTTTGAATTCGGAGCGGAAGTTTTGATCCAGACTTTTGTCCGCGGACGGGAATTGACGGTAGGCATTATCGGAAATAATCCTTTGCCGGTGGTTGAGATCCGCTCGGGGGAGAATTTCTATGACTTTAAGGCCAAGTATCAGTCTCAGGAAACCCGGTATATTGTCCCGGCCCAGATCCCGGAAGATGTCGCGCTCAAGGTTCAGTCAGAAGCGTTGGCGGCGTACAAGGCTCTTGGCTGTGAAGGTTTTGGCCGGGTGGATGTTTTGCTGGGCAGTGATTATCGCGGGTATGTTCTTGAGATCAATACCATTCCCGGTTTTACTTCAAGCAGCCTTCTGCCCAAAGCGGCGATGGCAGCGGGGATGGACTTTCAAAAGCTTTGTTTGACACTGGTTGAAATGGCTTATGGTAAAAAGAAAGAAAGATCGGCGGCAGCCCTCCGTTGAGGGAGTTCGCATCGGCGCTATAATGCTGATCATTCTTTCGACCGGGATTTTTCTGGTTTGGGGAGTGTCCGGTTATCTGCGCAATTCTCCGGTGTTCGCGGTTAAAGATATTGTACTGACTGAAGAATTGCAGAAGATGGATCTCTCCGAGCTGCAAAAGATCAAGGGGCAGCGGATTTTCGCTGTTGATATTCGCAAGATCGAGTCCCGGCTGCGGGAAAAACATTCGTCGCTCGCCGAAATCAGGGTTCTGCGCCGGTTTCCTGACCAGATTGTGGTGATGGCTGTCAGAAGAGATCCTTTTGTCAAGGTTACGTTGGCCGGCAAGACATTTTTGGCGGATCGTGACGGCTGGCTTATCAGACCAGCAGACAAGGCTACGGAAGACTTGGTTCTGGTTAAAGGCATAAAGGATCAACGTCCCGCCGCGGGGGAGCGGATTGTGGATTCGGTTTTCCAGTCTGCGGTAGCCATTATCGGGGAGTTTAAAAAGAACCCGGTGCTGCTCGATAGCGCTCTTTCCAGCCTGAATGTTGCGGATAAAACTCGTATTGTCGCTTCGATTGATTCGCAGAAAGGGGAACTGGATGTTTACCTTGATCTGGATAAATATTCTTCCCAGCTGAATATTTTGCAAATGCTGTTGTCTCATCAGGAGATTGATTTCTCCCAAATCAATTATATAGACCTGCGTTTTCGGGAACCCGTTATTGGCAAAAAGAAGGCGCGAAAAACATGAACTTCAGGAATGTTATTGGGCAATTCTTTAATGATTCCTATTTCTGCGGACTGGATATAGGCTCGCGCAAGATTAAAGCTTGTCTTTTTTATGTGCGCAATCCTCAGGATCTTGATCTTCTGGCCGTAAGCGAATTGGATACAAAGGGCTTTCAGGATACTTCGGTTAACGACATCAGCGAGTTTTCTTCAGCCATAGGCAGCACTGTGGATATTCTGGTCAAAAAGACCCAGATTCGTTTTCGGGATGTGTATCTTTCCGTAGGAGGGGATCTTGTCGAAACGCGTCCGAGCCGGGCGGTTATTCCTTTGGCTGAAAGAGGCAACAAGGTTATCACCCTGCACGATATCGACCGGGTACGTTCCCAGGCGAGGATACTTGGGGTTCGCCTGGACGATGATGTGCTGCATGATTTTGTCCAGCAGTTCCGGGTTGATGATGTCAATATAGCGCTTAATCCACTGGGACTTTACGGACGCAAACTTGAGGTCGAGTCTCTTTTGGCGGTAACCAATGTTACGCGCATGCGTAACATTTCCAAGGCAGTCAAACAGGCCGGGTTCGAGGTTAACAAGATTTTTTTTGGTGCGCATGTTCTTTCGGAGGCTTTGCTGGACAAGCGTCAGCGGCTGGACGGGGCGGTTCTGGTTGATCTTGGTGCCCGCAGCACACAGGTTCTGGTTTATAAGGATGGTCTGCTCAAGAATTATGTGCGGTCGGACTTTGGCGGCGAAGATATGACCTTGCGTATTGCCCAGACCCTTGGTGTCGCGAGAGATCTGGCTGAAGATATCAAGCGTTCCTACGCGCGGGTTTCCGAGGCAAAAAGTTCTTTCGAGGATGAAGAGATTTTGATCAAAAAAGAGCAGTCGTTTGTTCCGGTCAAGAGGCTTTTGCTTAACAACACAATTGAAACAGAGGTTGTAAGGCTGGTCGACCTGATCAATGGAGCTCTCCGGGATGCGGGCACTTCATCTGCGTTCAAAGGGGGCATGGTGATGACCGGAGGAGGGTGTCTTTTACCCGGTCTGGCCGAGAGAGTTGAATCAGCCTGCGGTCTTTCGGTCAGGCTGGGGCGGCCGATCAATGGCTTGAACAATGCGGCTGCATTTTGTGCCTGTACCAGTGTCGCCGAGACGGCTTATAAAGGAAGTAAACGATACATTTTTGACTCTCGCAAGCCGGAGGACTGGTGGCAGGCGTTTCGAACAAGACTGGACGAGATTTGCAACGAATATTTTTGATACCAGGGGGTCAGTCCTCGCGCCCTTTTTGTGTGTTGTTCGAGCGGCGTGACAGGCTGAAATCGATGTTTTTAAGTAAAGACCGGACACGAAAAACGCTGGCCAGCAATATAAGCATCCAGAAAGAATTAAGGATCATCAAAAATATCATCATGAGCTGAACTGTATTTTGTGAGAGAAGCAGACGTTCGATCAGGGAGTCATTGTTGACTTCCGAAGCCAGGTTAATGGTGTTGATGGTCGAGATAAAAAAGACTACAAAAATTCCGACCAGAATAATTTGAAAGAACATGAGATAGAAATGACGAAAGAACCATTGACTGCTGCGGTTATCCCACTGCTTGATCGTATTCATGATTTTGTCGTAGTTCATTTCTGAAAAGTCCTTTAATGTTTTGACAGATGTTTGAGGCGTTGCAACTTTCTTTGAATATAGTCCTGATCTTTTCGGCTTTCAAGGAAAAGCTTGATTGAGTTTTCTTCGGAGTCTTTTCTGCCAGTTATTATGAACATATCTGATTTTGACTATGACCTTCCCCGGGAGTTGATTGCCCAGCGTCCGGTTAATCCCAGAGATTCATCCCGACTTCTGGTGGTTAACCGCGCAACCGGCACATTGCACCACGATGTTTTTCGCAATATTGTGAGATATCTGCCCGAGGCCGCGCTTATGGTTGTTAATAACAGCCGGGTTATTCCGGCTCGTCTTTTGGGGATTAAAGAGCGTTCCGGAGGCGAGGTCGAACTGTTTTTGCTGCGGCATCACCAAGGCAGGGTTTATGAGGCCATGCTCAGGCCATTACGACGGATCAGGGATGAGGAGCCTCTGGTTTTTCCCGGAGGGCTCAAAGCCCGACTGATTGATCGTTCCCGTCGCTTGGTAGAGTTTGACCGGGATGATGTGGCGGCATTCCTGGAGAAAACCGGACATATTCCTCTTCCACCATATATTGCGCGTGAGGATGACGAGGCCGACCGGAAAGACTATCAGACGGTTTATGCGAAACATAACGGATCAGTAGCGGCCCCTACGGCCGGTTTACATTTTACCCGTCCATTGATCAGCGAACTCAAACGGGCGGGACATACGTTTGCTGAAGTTACGCTGCATGTGAATTACGGTACGTTTAAACCCGTAGAAGCGCAGGACGTTGTGTCCCATCCAATGCATAGCGAGGATTATCATATTCGCCCGGCGGCACTTAAACTTATTCGCCAGGCATCCGATTCTTCCCGTCCGGTCATAGCGGTCGGTACAACCAGTTGCCGGGTGCTGGAGTCCTATGCACGCTATGCATCTGTGCGCGGAGATACACGTCTTTTTTTGTATCCCGGGGAGCGTTTTCATATTGTAAACGGATTGATAACCAATTTCCATTTGCCGCGCAGCACGCTTTTTATGCTGGTTTGTGCGCTGGGCGGTCTTGAATTGATTCGCCATGCCTACGAGGAAGCTGTCAGGAACAAATACCGTTTCTACAGTTACGGCGATGCGATGCTGATATTATAAAGGAACCGGGACGTTCATGAGCCAGATCGAGATTAATGACCGTTTTAAACAAGCCCTGGATCTTATGGAAACTCCCGGTCGGCATGTTTTTATTACAGGCAAGGCTGGTACAGGAAAATCGACATTACTTCAGTATTTTCGTGAGCATACCTCCCGACGCATCATTGTGCTCGCCCCGACCGGTGTGGCTGCGGTTAATGTAGGCGGACAGACGATTCATTCGTTCTTCCAGTTTAAGCCGGATATAACTCCGGAAAAAGTACGCAGGTTACCCGCTGACCGCAGAGAACTGGTGAGGGAGCTGGATGCGATCGTGATCGATGAGGTGTCCATGGTTCGCGCGGATCTTATGGACTGCATCGACCGGTCCTTGCGCAAAAATGGGCGGGACAAGAAAGTCCCATTTGGTGGTATCAAGCTAATTTTGATCGGCGATTTGTATCAGCTTCCACCGGTAGTTTTGCCCCATGAGAAAGACCTTTTCAGGGGGCGCTATGCCAGTCCGTATTTCTTCAGCGCTGAAGCCATGACACCGGGGCTGGAGCATTCCGGGACACAACTGACGCTGGTTGAACTGGAAAAGATTTATCGGCAAAAGGATGCCTCTTTTATTGCCGTGTTGAATGCCATCCGCAGCAATGAAGTCAGCCAGGAGCAACTGGCGATATTAAATTCCCGTTTGGGGGCCGATTTCAGGGGTGAGGGGGCCGGTTTTACGGTGACTCTGGTTCCGGCCAATGCCCAGGCTTTGGAGATTAATCATCGTTATTTGTCCGGCCTTGGCGGACGCACGGTCAGCTTGCGGGCCGAGATTGAAGGTGCGTTCAAAACGTCATCTTTCCCTGCGGATGAAGAGGTCATGCTCAGGCAGGGCGCGCAGGTGATGTTGCTTAATAACGACTCCCAGGGGCGCTGGGTTAATGGAAGTATGGGAGTGGTGACGGCTATTGAGAAATCGGGGCTTGAGCCTTTGGTTATAGTTCGCCTGGAGAATGGTGAGGAAGTGGAAGTTTCGCCTAATATCTGGGATATGTTTGACTATACCTGGGATGCGGAGGCCCGCAAGATAGATGCTGAAGTTGCCGGAACATTCCGTCAATATCCGCTTAAACTGGCCTGGGCGGTGACGATTCACAAGAGTCAGGGCAAGACCTTTGACCGGGTGATTATTGATATGGGGCGGGGCGCATTCGCTTACGGGCAGACGTATGTGGCGCTCAGCCGGGCAAGAACCCTGGAGGGAATAGCGTTAAAAACCCCCATTCGCAGGGCGCATGTTTTTACAGACTGGAGGGTGGTGGATTTTATGCTTTCTTTCAGGCAACCAGAGGTTTCTTTGCGATTATCCCGGGAGCAGAAAGTCCGGATCATCGAGGACGCCGTCGCCCGGGGAAGTTCTCTGGAGATTGAGTATCTCAGCAATAACGGTGAAGTTTCCCGGCGCAGGGTCTGGCCGCAAAGGGTAGGAGATCAGAGTTACAAAGACACTTCTTTTTGCGGTATGCTGGCACGCTGCGAGCTGCGCCAGGCGGTGCGCATGTTTCGTGTTGAAAGGATTCTTGGTCTGTGGCCGGAATAGCCTTCATTTGGCGAGTGGATATTGTGCAGGAAAAACGGATGAAAGATCATCCGCCGGGTGGATGGAAAGGATTTCCGCTTCAAAGCCGTCCGGATAGTCTGTATTCTGAAACTCCTGAATTAGCGCTGGCATATCGTTGCTACCGCTGAGAAACACCTTGTTTTCAATATGCCGGGCATCGATACCTCCGGTGGGACTGGCTACGCTAACCGCTGCCGGGTCGACGGAGGAAGTTTTTTCGCCTTGTGGCGGCAGGTGTTTGTTGATTTCAAAAAGAATCCAGTTTGGGTTGATATCCTGACGGCTGTAAAGGTAGTTGATGAGTTCAATGATATTGACCAAGCGGTTGTGTCGTCTGATCGCGGACAGTAGTGGAGAGTTTTTCTTTTTGTTTTTGTAAAATGTGTGTTCCATGTCCTGTGTTATTGCCGCTGGCAATGTCTTCATTTGCAGTTCAAAAGTCCATGTTCCGGTTCCCACCGCGAAAAGAAACTGCATGGCTCTGTAGTAGGAGTCGCGGTTGCTCATGAACTTGTTATCAAACTCGATCATAAGCGGTTTTGAGTTCATCAGGTTGCGTCTTCTGTTATTGTGATCTGCCAGTTCCTGCTGGAGTGCCTGGTATTGGGCAGAGGTCTTTTTAAACCGGCTTAATCTTTTCTCCAGAGCATCTTGTTCTTCTTTAACGCGATCTATCCACTCATCCAGAATATCGACTTTGTCATTGGAGGTTCTGTTAAGCAGCCGCTGAATCTGTGTTTCCATGTCGCTGAGGTCTTTGTAAATGGCGCGTCCTCCGATAAAGTCAGATATTTCCATCAGAGGCTTGAGGTTGGATTTTCTGCTGGCGCTCGATCCGGTTTTTACGCGCAGATCTACAGCGCGCGCGAAATGTGTCAGTACGTCGACGATTTTCTGGGCACGCGGTAGCAGTCGCTGGGCATCCTGGATGATTTTTTTGAAATAGGGCGGCCTCTGGGTCGGGCGATCGAAATGAGACCGGAAAACACCTTCTTCTGCTCGCAAACGATGGAGGGTGGCGGTGTGGTCGATACCGGGTTCTTTAAGCCCCGAAGGTCTTGTTTTAAGAAGACCGAATAATCCGTTTTCGAGATCTTCCAGTTCGTAGATATCCTGAGAATTTTCAATGACACCAGCGGTTGCTGCGACTGATCCGGCACGTAACCCCATGAGTTTTAGAATTTCTTCGGTAGGCACGGGAGCATCCTGGCGGGCGAGCATGGTAACCGCCAGAAGATGCCGGAGAACTTCTGTTGTATGAGTGCCATCAAAAAGCAGGGATTGCAGGGTTGTTTTCTCACCGTTAACTATTTTTTCGGCTAATTCACTCATGACCAGGTTTTTTTGTTCCTCATTTGATAATACAATGTCTATCGCGTTAGAGGCGTTCTGTTTGATCTGGGTCAGAACAGCGTTGAGAGTTGTCTGGTCGGGGCCCAGAACTTGTGCACTGGCTACAAGATCCTCGTTTTTAATTTGTTGGTGCAAGTTTCTTAGTGTGTTGGATAGTCTTTGGACTTCCTCATCAAATGGATAAGGATTATCGGCAGAAGATGGTCTTAGTGAAGTCGAGACTTTCTTTATTCGCTTGGTCGGGCCAGGCTTGGGGGGCTGGGAGGCGTCGAAATCTGACTCCTTTCGGATAATGACTTTTTGGGAAAAATTTTCAGCACTAAAACCGCCGGAAAAGTATTTTCGTTGTATTGGTTCTCCGCTGTTTCTGTCAATTTCTTCACGGATGAAGTTAAAGGCCCCCTTGCGGTATGTTTCAACATAGCGGTTGTAAATGCGCTGGTTGTCTTCCGGATCGGTTTGCCGGATACCTCCGGTTTTGGAACGGTCAGCATAGGTTTTACCAAGAAAGGATTCGCGCATTGTTTTTTTGTACCAGGTGGAAAGGATCAGCGCCTGGTAAATTTGCCGCAGACGGAAGAAAGTCTTGCCTTCATTGACTTCTTTCTCCAGAAGAGGAATGATGATTTCACGCAGAGCCTCTGCAGGGATAGTCTGGCTGTTTTCATCGGGCGCACGGGGCATATGGGAACGAATTCCGGCAGACAGATCCGAGGCCAGATAGTCTTTTTCAAGCATGACTTTCATATGTCCTTCAAGGATTATGGCCGAGGAGCCTTCCTGATAGACTTCAGCCTGCTCAGGAACGATCCAGACCCGGTTAAAAATATCAACAGGAATATCGGTTGTTCCGTATTCTTCCCATATTCTGCGGTAGACTTCATCCCAGAAATGGCGGCCGGAGGCGTCTTCCGGATAAAGCAGGGCAGAGGCGATTTGTTTGAGCAGCAAATCCTGTGCCAGAAGATCTCTTCCTGTATCGGTCAGACCAAATCGTTCTTCAATAATACGATTTTGTTCCAAAGGGGAAAGATTAACCCAGATGTCTGTCTCAGGAATAGTCAGTGCGGTAAAGAAATCTTTTATAAGGACTAGGTAACGCCGTTGCTCATCGGAGGCAGAAGAATTTTCATTCCTTGAGTCGATATAAAAGTCGAAATGCAGCGGATCTTGGAGCGATACGGTTATGGCTTTTAATTGTTCAGGATAGAAATCCGCGCTTAAAGTTTGTGGATCATGTTTTATGACAACAGACTGAGACTGGGAGCTCGCAGGGAATGGGTGGTAAACCGCCACGAGGCAAAAGCAGAGAAAAAGACGTATTAATGTGTGTAAGGTGCCGGGAAACATAAGCAAGTATAGCCGGAAACCGGCTGAGAAAACAATAGAGGAAGGTGTTGGGTGGCGGGGGGGATATTTGCTAGTATCAGTGGCAGGATAAATTTCCATTTTACCGTAACTTTTTTCTGCCAGGATTTGTCTAAATAATTGAAAGGCATGCCAGTGTCTTTCAACGGGCAAGCCTAAACCGGTTGGGTGTAAGGAGTTTGAATGAAGGATGTATCCAGCGAAGTGATTCAGCGGGCGGCGGCTGGTGATGTGGGAGCGTTTGAAGAGATTTACCGAACGTATGCGGATCAGCTGTATAACATCAGTTTGCGGATTTTGCGCAACCGTGAGGATGCCGGTGAGATTGTGCAGGAGGTTTTTGTGACCATGCATAGCAGACTTAAAGAGTTTCGTGCGGAGTCTTCCTTAAGCACCTGGTTGTACCGGATTACGGTGAATACTTCTATCAATTATTACCGTAAAAGAGGCAAGGAAAGATTCCGGACGGTTGAATATGATGATGCTTTTAGCGGAGCGGCCTTGCCGGAAGTAACGCAGGCGGCAGAGAAAGAATATAAGGAAGGACTGATCCGGCGATTGCTGGACGCGCTTTCACCCGAGCAGCGGGTTTGCATGATCCTGCGCGCTATCGAAGGTCTGACTTATGAGCAGATTGCTGCGGCGTTGAATGTGAATATTAATGTTGTGCGTTCGAGGCTCAAGCGCGGACGCGAGAAACTGCTGGGGATCAAAGAGGAGGTGATGGCCGATGAATTGTAAGACAATAAGAGATATTTTGTTGACGGACTATATCGACGGCTGCTGTGAACCAGAACGACTGGCGTTGGTTGATGGGCATCTCAAGATTTGTCCCGAATGCCGTCAGCTTCTTGAGATGATTCAAAGTCGTACTGTTTCTCCTTTTGTCGGAGCTCCAGTCGAGTCGGTGGATCCATCTGTCTGGCAGCGAATACGTGAGAAAACAGAAAAACGGCAGGTTCCTGACCTGGCGGAAATTGCAGGCGATTTCTTGATGGGTATCCGGAAATGTTTTTTGGTTCCGGCGCCTGCCTTGGCGTGGTCGCTGGTGGTTCTTTTGGGTGTGTTTTCGCTGCTTCATGTTACTACGGGGCCGCAGGTTTTGGTTGAGCAGGAGAATAAGGATCAATCTGTTCTTGTACTGGCAGAGCTGATTGAGGGGGATAACGGGGCAACGGATTACGGGACACTTATTGAGCAGTACTTTTTATAAAACTATGGAGGCAGGAAAATGAAGACAAAATTTCTTATGATCATTACGGGATTAGTTTTTCTTTTGAGTGGTTCAAGTTTGGTTGCGGCCCAGGAAGTGTCCGAAGGCAGAGAGGCTCGCCAGTGGCATCAGCGAGGGCAAGGTCCGGAGAAGATTTTTGAAGAGTTGGGGTTGTCGGAAGAACAAAAGACCCAGTTGAAGGAGATCCGCCAGAATAGTGAAAAAGCCAGGGAGAATCTAAAGACGCTTATGGATGAAAAACGGCAGCAGTTGACAGCCGCCCTGCAGTCAGCAACTCTCAATGAGCAGGAAGTGACGCGTATTCATAATGAACTTAAGGGGCTGAAAAATCAGCAGGAAGATCAACGATTGGCCTTTATTCTTGAAATTCGCAAGGTGCTGACAGTCGAACAATTTATGAAATTTGATGAAAAAGGCCGGCATTTTCGTCAGAAACATGATCAGATGCGTAAAAATGGTCTAAAAGGCAAAAAACACGGAAAGTTTTCCGGAGATATGCCTCCTGAGGATATGGAATGAGCCGTTTGATCAGAATATCATGGTGGGGCTTGCCGGTTCTTGGTTTGTTGATTTGTACAGGACTGGCCCGGGCCGAGGGTGAGTTGAGCTGGGAGAGTTGTCTTGCGGAGGCCCGGAAGAACCATCCAGATCTTGTTGCTGCGCAGGCAGTTCTCGATGGAATAAAGTCCGGGTTGAAAGAGGTTAACTCAACCCGGCTTCCCCAGTTGAGCGCCTCTGCGGGGTCATCTATCGGTAAAGTGTCCGGACGATCCCGTAATGAAGAACATTCTTACCGGTTATCTGCCAGACAGCTGTTGTTTGACGGGTTTAAGACAGCCAATGACGCTGCAGCGCAGCGAAAAGAAATATCTGCGGCGGAATATCATTATCTGGTTGTTTCCGCCAATGTCCGGCTTAATTTGCGGACGGCCTTTGTGGAGCTTTTGAACGCACAGGAGTTTTTGGGAGTGACAGATGGTATTCTTGCCAGACGACAGCAGAATGAGGATATCGTTAATCTGCAATACCAGGTTGGAAGAGAGCACAAAGGCTCCCTGCTGACGGCTCGTGCTAATACGGCCAGAGCTGCTTGCGAGTATGAACAGGCTTTGCGTAATGTTGAGTTGGCGCAGATTCGTTTATCCCGGGCTTTGGGCCGGGATCAGTTCAAATCGATAAGAGCGCAGGGCCAACTGGACAGCGGATCGGCTGACCGGCAGCGGCCTGATTTTGAGCTATTGATTGATAGTACGCCAGTATTGAAATATTCTTTGGCGAAAAGAGAATCGGCAAGATATGCGCTTAAGTCTGCGCGTTCGAACTTCTGGCCGCAGATTTTTTTTGATGCCGGCGCAGGGAAAACAGGTGCGGATTGGCCAGCTGATACAAGTGACTGGTCTTCCGGGTTGACACTCTCGTTCCCTTTATTTCAGGGTGGGGCTCGGAAAGCGGCTTTGGATCGGGCCAAGGCAGGATTACAGCAGGCCGAAGCAGAGTATCGTGTTGAAAAAAACGGGCTTTTATTGACACTTGCCCAGGCTTGGACCAGTTGGCAGGATAGTCTTGATCTGGTGGATGTTCAGATCAAGTTTTTGGAGGCATCCACCCAGCGTTCCAGCATTGTTGGAGCACAGTATACGGCAGGACAGGCATCTTTCAACGAGTGGTCGATTATTGAGGATGATCTGGTTCGTGATCAGAAAACGCTTTTGCAGGCCAGGATGAATGCCCTGATTGCGCAGGCTGCCTGGCAACAGGCGAAAGGAGAGACTTTGCATGATTAAGAAGATCATTGTTTTCGTCATAGTGCCGGTGGCTCTCTTGTGTGTTTTGTTTTTGGTCTTTCGTCGCAACACTGCTCCGGATCCTGCCGAGAAAAGAACGCGTTTGTCGCTGGGGAGGCTGGAGTCAGCCATAACAGCCACGGGTACGGTCAAACCCAGAAATCGTCTTGAGGTCAAGCCTCCGATTAGCGGTCGTATTGAACAAATTCTTGTTCAAGAAGGGGCGGTGGTAAAAACCGGAGACGTTCTGGCGTTTATGAGTTCGACTGACCGGGCAGCGTTACTGGATGCAGCTTACCTTCAGGGGGAAGATTCCCGGCGTAAATGGGAAGATGCATACAAGCCGATTCCCTTGTTGGCGCCTATTGACGGGGATGTCATTGTCAAGGCGGTAAATCCGGGACAGGTTGTCACGGCGGCTGATGCTGTTGTTGTCCTTTCCGATCGCTTGATTGTCCAGGCTCAGGTGGATGAAACAGATATCGGCAGGGTGCAGACCGGGCAAAGAGCTAGCATCACGCTGGATGCGTATCCAGAGACGGTTGTGCGGGCAACGGTCGAGCATGTCTATTACGAATCAAAGGTTGTCAGTAATGTTACTGTCTACTACGTTGACCTTATCCCTGACGAGATCCCGCAGGTGTTTCGTTCCGGCATGAGTGCTGATGTCCGGATTATTTCTGATCTGAGAGAGAATGTCTTGTTGGTTCCTTCGGAGTATATCGACCGACAGGACGGGAGTTCTTTTGTGACAGTTTTTCGTGCAGGAGAAACAAAACCGCAAAAACAGGAGATCTTGACCGGAATTTCAGACGAGGAGAATACCGAAGTTTTGGGCGGACTTGAGGCCGGGGATGTTGTCATCAGAAAAAGTTTGTCGTTGGCCTCCAGAAAAGTGAAGGGCACAAGCAGTCCATTTGTTCCATCCAGACCGCGTGCGGCCAGATAAGGATGCCATGATTGAGTTAAGAAATGTTTCAAGGGCATATCGGATGGGGAGCGAGGAAGTGCGGGCGCTGGATAATGTTTCTTTGCGGATCGAAGCCGGAGAATTTGTGGCGGTCATGGGGGCATCCGGTTCCGGTAAATCCACGATGCTGCATATTCTTGGTTTTTTTGACCGTCCTGATACAGGGGCATATTTGCTCAATGGTACAGATATAAGCGGTTTGGACGACGATCAGATGGCGGTTTTACGTAATCAGATTGCCGGTTTTGTTTTTCAGCAGTTTCATCTTTTACCCCGTATCAGCGCTTTGGCCAATGTTGCTTTGCCCTTGACGTATGCCGGACCGCAGGCTGACAGACGACTGGCGGCGGAGAAATTGTCCGCAGTCGGACTTGCGGCTCGTGCCCGGCATCTTCCTGGAGAACTGTCCGGAGGGGAACGCCAGCGGGTTGCTATTGCCCGTTCGCTGGTCAACGAGCCTTTGATTATTTTTGCAGATGAACCTACCGGAAATCTGGACACCAGAAGTGAAGCGGAAATTATGGCGATTTTGCGTCAGCTTAATCAACAGGGCAAGACCATTGTTATGGTCACGCATGAGCTTGAGGTTGCAGAGCATGCCGGCCGGATTATTACGATGCGGGATGGTCGTATCATTTCGGATGAGCGAAAAAAGGATTTCAAGCCGGTCGTTCTTCGTGAGAACAGGAGTATTTCCCAGGTTTTGACTCGCACCGGGTCAGTTTTTGGCCGCGCCGAGTTTTCGGATCATGTTCGTCAATCGCTGGATGCGATATTGGCCAACCGTTTACGTTCTTTGTTGTCCATGTTAGGGATATTGATTGGAGTGGCTGCTGTTATTGCCATGCTGGCTCTGGGGCAGGGAGCCCGGGACTCGATTGAGCAGCGGCTTTCTTCTTTGGGATCCAATCTTTTGATGGTGCGCCCCGGGTCTTCGCAGATGCACGGCGTGGCACTTGAGGCAGGGACGGTTACCCGATTTACCTTGCAAGACAGTGCAGCCATGAAAATTGTAAATAATGTCAGCCGGGTTTCTCCTTCAGTCAGAGGACGGGTGCAACTGGTGTATGGTGATAAAAATTGGAATTCCGAGGTGCAGGGCGTTGGAGTTGAGTATCCCTTGATGCGTTCGGCGGTTCCTGTTTTGGGGCGTTTTTTTGATGAAAAAGAGCTTCTGCAGCGCGAACGGGTGGCTGTCATCGGACAGACTGTAGCCAGCGCCCTGTTTATCAATGAGGATCCTGTCGGGCGATCCATCAGGATAAACCGGACAGGATTTCGGGTTATTGGAGTATTGCCAGAGAAGGGAGCTTCAGGTTTCCGGGATGAGGATGATACGGTTCTGGTCCCGATTTCGACGGCTATGAACCGGTTGTTGGGCAAGCAGTATGTTGACTCGATTGATGTTGAGGTGACGGATCCGGTTTTTATGGAGCAGGTTCAGCAGGACTTGAAATCGCTGATCATCAGGCGTCAGAACTTGAGTAGCGGGAATGAAGAAGCTTTTCAGATCAGGAATATGGCTGAACTTCGTCAGACACTTGAGGCCACGACCCAGACGATGACAGTTTTATTGGGATCGATTGCGGCCATTTCTCTTTTGGTCGGCGGGATCGGAATCATGAATATTATGCTGGTTTCCGTGACGGAAAGAACCAGGGAGATCGGACTGAGAAAAGCTATAGGGGCTCGGCGTTCAGATATTACAGCGCAATTTTTGATCGAATCCATACTGATGACAGTCGCTGGTGGTCTGGCCGGAGTGCTGCTGGGGGTTTCAGCGGCATTTTTGTTGTCTGTTTTGGCCGGTTGGACGACCAAAGTTTCCTGGGTGTCTGTGGTAATGGCTACGTCTTTTTCGGTACTTGTTGGTATTGTATTCGGGCTGCGACCCGCCATGCAGGCTGCCGGATTAAATCCGGTCGAAGCTTTACGTTATGAATAGAAAAGTCTGGCCGCTATTGATGGTCTACAGGTAAGTTATTTGCCGGATGGTGCGTCTGTTTTTGCGGGTGTATTTTTGCTTTTTAGTTCAGCCGTCAAGCGGGTGATTGTTTTTTCCAGTGCTGCTTTTTCTTCCAGAAGAGTTTTATGTTGTGTCCCTGCCTTGGCGGCTTCCTGTTTCAGAGTGTCAATAAGCTTTAGTTGCTCCTTGGTGGCTGATTTTTGTTCGGACAGGTCTTGTTTGAGTTCGGCGAGCTGTTTGGAAAATTCCACCACCGAGTCAGCTTTGGCGGCTGATAATTTCAGGTTTTCTTCTTTTGATTTTTTAAGTTCTTTTTCTGCCGTCTCAAGTTTCTTCGTCAGGGGGTCTGTTGCTGTTTTCAGTTTCTGCTGAAAAAGAGCGTCCGAGTCGCCGGCTTGTTTTTGCAGTTGGAGAATTGTTTTCTCTACGGATTGTTTGGAGTTCTTCTCTTCATTAAGGAGGGACACAAGCCGTTCCTGTTCGCGAGCAGCTGTGGCGGCCAGATTTGTTTTGTTTTTGAGTTCTTCCTGGGTTTTTAAAAGGGCGCTGTTGAGTTCGGCTATTTGTTGGGTAAGGGCATTGCTTCTTTCTGTTGCAGGCATCTTTCGTGTGGCAAGTTCTTTCTGCAGTGTGGTTGACCGGGTTTCGCATTCGCTGGCCATTCTGGTGAACTCCAGATTTTTCTCGTCCAGAGAGCGCTTCAGCCGGTCTATTTCATTGACCAGCGCCTGGCGGGCTTTCTCAGCGTCAAAGCGGACAGCTTCGATTGTTTTGGCCGCACCGTAACGAATGCGTTCAATTTCGGTTTTTGCAACTGCTTCTGATGATATCTTTGAAATGGCCTGTTCTTTTTTGTTAATGATCAGGTCTTTTTTGTCGATAGCTTCTTTGAGTTCGTCCATTTCGTCGAGAACTGTCAGATGAGATTTTTCAGCTTCAAAACGCAGGGACTCGATTGTTCTGGCGGCACCGAAGCGGACTCGTTCGATCTTGGCCTGAGCTACGGTCGAGGCTGCCTTGAGTGCTGCAGGTTTGACTTGGGCAAGCTTTTGTTTAAGGCGGCGTATTTCAATATTTTGGTCATCTTTTTCACGAATGATCCTGGCAAGTTGAGATTTGACAGTTTCTTTTTCGGAGGAAAGAGCCTTGATGTTCGAGGCGTATTCGTTGAGAAAAAGACTGGAGACGGCATCTTTTTTCAGAAGGGTGTTGGCGCGCAGGCTGAACATGTCTCTTTCGCTGAGCAGTTTGAGGATTTCCTTTTCCTTGAAGGCAAGATCTTCCCTGATTTTTACAGTTTCCTGCTGGCAGAAGAAAAGCTCATCCTGCAGAACCAGAGGGTCCATTGATGGAGTAGCCCCCGAGGCAGTCAAAGACACGCTTAAACAGCCTATGAGGGCAACTGCAGAGATTAAGGGTTTCGGGTAAGCCATATACCGGGAGTTGATTTTTTTTCAGATTTCCGGGTTAGCACAGAACAATGATTTTGTTAATGCCGGATTTTTTTGAATCATTACTAATATAAGATGAATTTCGTTTAATACAATTTTTTATTTGGAATAATAAACCCGGATTGAACTCCAGGCTTTTGATGTCGACGAAAGTATTCGTACAAAAAAGATACGGATGAATTCAAGTCAGATTTCCGGTTATTAAAGTGTTGAAAATGATGGTTCTTTTCAGCGTTGTTTCGCAGATTTCTGTAAACATTGATTGGGGTAACAGAGTTAGTGCGTGTCGCTTTTATCCACTTATTTCTCGCAAGAATCTGTTTTCTTCTGGTTCTTGCAAGAAGAGTGCGGGGAAAATGCCACAAGAGGGAAGCTTGTGTGCGGGGAGTCGGTAAAGCCTTCTTTATTTGGATTGTGTCAGGTTGCAAGGCGAGATAAAAAAGTAAATCTTTGCTGTCATTATCTTTATTCTGAATAATAATATATACTTATAAGTGGTTATATAAACCGGGAGACTGCATTATGCTATTCCTGCGTCTTTTTAACTTGTTTCTGGTATTTGCTTTCCTTTCTTCATCTTCTGTTGCCTGGTCTCAGCAGGTCCCTCTTGATGCGATGTCCGGTGTGGTCGAAAAGGGGATATTGTCTTCCCGTGCCGGAGGGGCTATGGGGTGGACTAATGATTTAAACCCGCAGGCACTCCAGCCATCAGAAGATCCGGCTGTAGAGAGAGATCGCGAAATTATTGTCGGAAGTTTTGATTTTTCCGGCAACACGGTTTTTACCGCACATGAGCTTTCTCGAATGCTGGAACAGTATGCTCTGCGTCCACTTCGTTCCGAAGAGTTAAAGGAAATGCTGGATGTGATCAATGCCCAGTACCGTAAAAAGGGCTTCTTTCTTGCTCGTGCTGTTTTCCCTGTTCAGGAATTTAACAAATGGATTCTCAAGATTGTGATTGTTGAAGGACGTCTCGGAGAAGTATCGGTCAAGGGCGGGCAAGATCAGGAAGCTATTAAAAAATATTTTTCATGCACGGTTAATGGTGTGCTCAATTACAACAAGTTTGCCGCATCTCTTCAGTCGCTTAACAAAAGTGAGGCTTCGGTCGTACGGGCTGTGCTGAGTTCAGGGGCGCAACCTGGTGCTGTTGATGTTTTGCTTGATGTTTCTCCCCGCAAGGACGCAGAGACTTTTGAACTTGCAGATCTGGTCGTGGGTGCTGACAAGCTGGATCTTGAGAAAAAACTGGGATTCGAAGTGTGTGACCGCGATTATTTCTCATCTTCGGCTTTTCAGGATGTCGCTGCCGCAGGTGGAGTTCCGCAAGGCGATGCTTCCCGAGTGGTAACTGCCGGAAAAACAGAATCCTCCGGGCAGACCGGCGATGTATCCCGGCGACTGGATTATCCCGAGAGTGAACTCAAAATGTTAGAGGAGCAGAAGATCGAGGTTGGCAGTTTCAGCTTCGACGGCAATACTATTTTTACGGGGCACGAACTTTCAGCTCTGCTTGAACCGTACTTGCTCAAGCCGCTGCGTTTCAAGGATCTTCAGGAAATTCTGGGTGTTATTAACTCTCACTACAAGAAAAAGGGCTTCTTCCTCGCCCGGGCCATTCTTCCGGCACAGGATTTCAGTAACTGGGTGTTGAAGGTCGTTGTTGTTGAGGGGCGTTTGGGTGAGGTTGTTGTGGATGGAAACAAGCACTATACAACCGATTTTATCAAGAGTCATTTCTCGTGTTCTATCAAGGGAGTCATTAATTATCGTGAGATGTACAGATCCCTGTTATTGCTCAATGAATATCCTAATATTTTTGTCAAGGTCGTTATGCGCAAGGGGCAGCTGCCAGGAACGGCTGATATTGTTCTTAAGGTTAATGACAAGTCACCGACGCGTTTCTTCGTGGATGCCAATAACTATGGTTCGAGGAATGTGACCAAATATTTTGGCGGGATGGGAATGGATCGCTCCAACCTTCTTGTGGACGGGGACAAGGTCCAGGTTCAGGGTGTTCTGGGTGTTCCTGTCAATACGCTGGCTTATGGAAAAATTGACTATTCTCTTGCAGTCAACAGAGCCGGGACCCGTTTCGGAGTTTCTTACGATAAAACGGCCTTTGAGGTGCAAAAAGAATTTCGGGCTATCGACGCCAAAGGCGCTTCCGAAACGCTTTCATTCTTTTTGACGCATCCTGTTTACCGGGATCTGAATCAGAAAGCGGATGTTCAGCTCGGTTTTGATATTAAAAAATCCCAGAATCACATGCTGGGACAGTTAAGCAGTGAAGATAATTTGCGGGTGCTCCGGATGGCATTGAACGCGGACAGAATGGACGCTTCCCGCAATGGCAGGAACACTTTGAGTTTGGAAGTTTCCCAGGGCATTCCCGATATGTTGGGCGGTTCAGGAGCCAATGACGATTTGGCTTCCAGAGTGGGCGCGGGCGGGGAGTTTGCCAAGACTAATGTTGAGTTGGCCCGGTTTCAGAAGCTTCCTTTCAGAAGTATTATTACAACCAGAGCCCGGGCGCAGTTTTCCGGAGATATTTTACCTTCTGTCGAGCAGTTTTCTATTGGTGGCGCCAATACTGTAAGAGGGTTTAGTCAGTCCAGGCATACAGGTGATTATGGTGTGGTGCTGAATTCCGAACTGTTGGCACCGATACCTTTCTCGGAAGAGATCAGGATTCCCTTTACCAGAAAATATGTGGATGAAGTTATCCGTATCGCCGGTTTTGTTGATTACGGAACGGCGTATCTGAACAATCCGCAGGTAGGTGAGTACAGTGATTATGAAATTGCGGGAGTCGGAGTCGGGCTGCGGTTTGATTTCGGACAGGATTTTAATGCCAAGGTCGACGTGGGTTTCCCTGTGGCAGGGAAAGACACGGAGTCCGGGGGAGGGCCGGAAACCTATTTCCAGGTTTTCAAAAAGTTTTAGCATGAAGCGGGACAAATGCTTGTATTCAGGAAGATCCTAGCTTTACTGATGAGTGCTCTGCTGACGGCGGGCTTTCCCTGTTTTGATTATCTGGCGTATGCCTTGCCGCAGGGGGAGCAGGTGGTGGCGGGTAGTGCCACTTTTGATCGTAGTTCTGCCGATAGCCTTCTGATCACCACTTCCGACAAGGTGATCATTAATTACAATTCCTTCAATGTTGCCCAGCCGGAGCTGGTGCAGTTTTACCAGCCATCGGGCTCTTCAGTCGCGCTTAACCGTGTGACTGGCGGAGACCCGTCTTCGATTCTTGGTTCAATGCGTTCTAATGGACAGGTTTTTTTGGTCAACCCCAATGGTATTGTTTTTGGCGAAGGGGCAGTTTTGGATATGGGCAGTTTTCTTGCCTCGACTCTGGATATTGCTGACCGGGATTTTCTGGAGGGGAAATATGTTTTTGGCGGCGCAGATGCCTTGAATGCGGGCTATCTGATCAATCGCGGTCGGATCAGTGCGGCCAACGGCTACGTGGTTTTGGCCTCTCCTTTTGTGGTGAACAGCGGGGTTCTGAGTGCTGTTTCCGGTACAGTTGAATTATCGGGGGCTTCATGGGGGACATTAACGATTGATGATGCGGGATTGGTAAATTTTGTTGTTCCTCAGAATATTAGTCATGATGATGTTACGGTCAGCATGCCTTTAAGCGATGTGCCTGTTGTTTTCAGGGATGTGATTAATGCGGAAGGTTTGGCCAAGGAAGGATCATTGGTGGAAGAGGGGTTTATTCGACTGCCTGTTTCCGGCGGGGTCGCGGTTAACAGCGGTGAGATTGTGGCGGATGGTCTGCCCGGTCAGGCAGGCGGAATGGTTCGTGTGCAAGGGCAAGACGGGGCGTATCTGACGTCAGGCAGCCGGATTTCGGCG